>JADFNS010000004.1 GCA_022563255.1 Pseudomonadota bacterium | reverse complement strand
GGAATGTGTCGTGTCTTGCCGCTCTTGGCATTGTCGCCACGAACGATGAGTTCTCGCTGCAGCAAGTCGACATCCGCCCACCTGAGTTGCAGAACCTCGCCGCGCCGCAACCCCGTGTTGAGGGTCAGCAGCACCATTGGCTGCAAATAGTCAGCGAAGGCGCCCGTCGAAAGGTCTGGCAGCACGGCCTGACGCCGTGCACGCCGCCAGGCATTACCACTAACACGATTCTCGCACAGGCGTTGATCGCGCTCGATCAGGGCATTTCGCAAAGCAGTCTCTTCTGTTGCCGTCAGATGGCAGGCGCGTGACGAACCCTCAGTTCGTAGTGGCGTTAGTTTTTGCAGTGGATTTTCCGCCAGCACCTCCCACTCCACGGCTTTTGACAGGCACGCTTTCAGAGTTGTGATATCGCGGTTGATCGTGGTCTTGGCTTTGCCGCGCTTCAGCTCTTCGGAGCGCCATTTCTCAACGACCCACAGATTGATGCCTACCAGCGGCCGCTTTATCAGGTGCTCAAAATTGCTGCGAATACGCTTGACCGTGGCAGTACCCGATTTTCTTTGACTCGTCGCCCACGGCTCGTATTGGTGGATCAGGAAACCATCCAAGGTTTGCGACGTGGCCTGTTGTGCCATTCGCCGCTCGTGCTTTTTCTGCGACTGTATGTCTTCACCGGCGACCACCCGCGCCGCGAGCAGAATGGCTTGATCACGGGCCTGGGCCGGGCTTAACGAGTCACTGTTGCCGATGCGATAACGTCCACGTCTGCCCTGCCCGTTCCGGTAGGAGAAGTAATACGTCATTGCACCGGAGGGTTGCACGCGCAGCAAGAACCCCTTCAGTTTTGAATCGACCACCTCAAACGGTTTATCGCACGGTTGCAGCGCTTGAATGGTCCGGCTGGAGAGTTTTGCCCTCATTCGTCGTAAGTCCTCAGTAAGTCCAATTGCAGAACACTGGCGTGTGCCGCAGCGGATCCAGGAGAACGCTGAGTGTAGGGCTACTAATTGATTAACAACAAATTTTCGTCATTTGCTGTTCATCAATGCTCATGGAGAGATACGGCGAGACAACGCTTGCGCGCCTTCGGGAGGCAGGGGCCGGAGGTTCGCACCGAGGCGAGCTTGCGAGCCGACAGGCCGAAGGCCCAGCCTCTCACCCTGTGTCGGCGCAGTCCAGCCCGAATAAGGCAAACCATCCCAAGCAACAGCGACAACCACGCGCTCATGCCGCCGCCACCACCGCCGCTGCTGGCCGTCGGCGGAACAACTACGGAGGCCGCCAATGTCGTCACCGAAATTTCGCTCGAAGGAGATTCGTTACCGCTCGCATCCAGCGCCGTAACCGAATACAGATAGCTCGTTGCAGCCTGTAACCCGGAATCGTTGAATGTTAACGCAGAGGAAGTGGCCAGTAATAAGCCGTCTCGATAGACTCGATAGGTCGTCACGCCGATGTTGTCGCTGGCGGCATTCCAACTCAGCGTAACGGTGGTATCGGTCACGATTGTTGTAAGCAGATTAACGGGCGCCGTCGGTGATTCCATGTCGACAACAACGACGGACCCCACCCCGGTCGTGTCGATCGCTAATGTCGTCAATACCGGTTCGTGATCGGAAGCCTGCCCGGTTTGTGCGTCGCTGATCACTTTTGCATCCAGTACACTGAAACCAATGTCAGTCATCAAAATCCAGTCAATACGCGCCGGATAGGGTACGCCCGGAAAGGCAGCATCCCAGGCGTCATTCAGCACGATGGGGTTGGCTGCACCGCCCGACAGTGCGATTTGCTCGAGCAGAAATTGCATGGTGTCCGAGTTGATCGAGGCATTAAGATCGCCCAGTGCGATGGCAGGCGCGTTCCACTTCGCTTGATTATTGAATATTGTATTGACCAGCTCGACCGCATGCGCCTCGTTCCGTTCGACGGCTGTGGGTTCGCCGGCCGGAAAGTTGATAATCGTCGCACAGAAATGATTGTTATGAATGATGAGTCGCTCTGCGGAAGTCAGGTGCTCCAGGACGAGGTAGTTCACAAAACCCTGACTGTTGCAGCCAGGTGTGACCGTGTTGGAGCCGCTTTCAAGAATGGCAAAGACGTCCTTTTTGAGCAGGATGGGTTCGAAAGCGGCGCCGGCAGCGAAATTTTCAAAGTCGTACACATCGCTGAGGCGACTCAGAAGATCGCTCTGCTGATTAGGTCCGGCTTCTTGCAGTCCGACGATATCGGCATTCTGCTGGCGAATGATATCGGCGACGATGTCCGCCCGTTCCGGCGTCCAACCAGGTGCTTGCACGTTATAGGTCATAATTGTCGCCATCTCTGAACCCAACGCCGGACGATCAAATGGAAATTCTTCAGCGGCCACACGAGGATCAGTCAGTGCGTTTTCCAGGAAATCGACGACAATGGCTTGCCGGGCCGGGCTCGGCACAAAAAACGACAGCGTACTGTAGTCAACGAAATTACCCGGGTTTTGTGTCGGTATGCCCGACTGATTCGCGGTAAATTGTGTATGGCGGGTAACCGCCGACTCTGCGTTATAGAAATCCACGGCATCCTGCGCGTCAGTTATCCAACCGACATGCATCTGAAACTTGCGCAGACCGACGTTACGAAGCGTCGGTGTCTTGAAGCTCCCGAAATCTTCACCTAACTGGGTGACACTTTGACGGCCGATATCTTCGTCGGCTGGGCGCAATCCGATGTTGTAGAACTGGTGATCTGTAAAATGGGGTAGCGTATGACAGTTGTCACACACCGTTTGCTCCGAGAAGTCGATCCAGCCCTGAATCTGGTCTTCAGTCATCGCCGTCGTGTCCCCCGCCATATACAGATCCCAGGGTGTTTGATCGGGGACCAGCGTGCGTTCGTAAGTCGCGATGGCCATGCCAATGCGCGCCGGAGTAATAGTCGGGTCGCCAAAGGCGGCCTCGAATAACTCAGGATAGGATGGATTCTGAATCAATATCGCCGTCATGTCCGGTGGGATATTCGCGGCTCGTGCGAGTGGCGTCACAACAGCAAGTTTATTCGTCACATCCGCCCATGTACGACCGTCACGAGCCATCTCTACGTTGCTCAATATCGGCCCGACCGCCTGACTCTCCAACGCCCCACCGTTGGGAATGAGAATGTCTATCGGATTCAGCGGATCCGTGAAGGTAGAGCGGGCGCGACCGTCCCAAAAAACATCTTCAGCGTACATGCTCATCAGAATTGTCGGCGACGCCCGTCCGGTAACTTGCCGGCCTGAGCCAAACACAGGATCGACAACTGGTTCATTTGACACGTTGCGGTGAACGATGCCGGCAGATCCGATCGTATCGTCTTCAGTGCCGAAGAGGCCATCGGGTCCCGGGTGTGCTGCAAACCTGGGATCCGCCCCTCCCGCGGCAGGGATATGGCAAGTGCCACATGCAACGGTGTCGTCGCTGGAGAGTTGCTCATCCCAAAAGAGGATCTTGCCCAGGACTCGTTTTTCTTCGGTAAGCGGATTTTCAGGTGACACCGGTGGCGGTGTGACCAACTGGGCAAATGCGAGTCCTGTCAGGCAGACGAGTCCTATTCCAATTACAGTATGACTGGTGTGATTCGGCACGCCCCGCGCCTCCCTCTTCGTATGGATAGACACTTAACGATCGCGGACTGAAGCGGTTGACCCGCTATGAGAGCCTCACCAATGCGTGTGGGACTTTTGCGGGAGTAAGTCCGGCATCGTTATGCACGGTACTGCAAACTTGTCCGTGATCGCCTCCTGATTGATCTATAAAAACAATCAGTTAACACCCAAGATCTGGATTCGGGAGGCAGGGGCCGAAGGCCCATCCTCTCACCCCGACCAATTTTTCCCTTCAGCATTCATACAGTTAGCGTCAACTCACTAGAGCACTGCTTTTTGCCGCATTGCTCACTGCTGGAATTTTGCCGGCAATTTTCCCTCAGTAGTGATCTTCGCTGTTCGAAACGCGCAACCTGTCAACGATTGGACCAATGGAGCACTACCTGGGATCGGCAGTATGTTGCTGCTCGGTACGTGCTTTGCGATCGGCCCTAGAGTCTCGTGGAACGCATCTTGGTGTCATCACCTACACCCGAACAAGTTCGATTCTTGTCGAGTTCCGCATCACAAGGCAATCAGCTATGCACGCATGGTAGAGTTGCGGCTCAAGTCTATAATTTCTGACCGGAGTATAGGAAGGAATTCAGCATGCCGCCGTTTATAGAATCAGTCGCCCTGATCGGCTCATACCTGCCGAGACAATGCGGTATCGCCACCTTTACGGCTGATCTTGCCCACGCAATTCTCGAGAACAACTGTAGAATTGACTGTTCTGTCGTAGCCATGAACGATCGGCGCGAGGGCTATGAGTATCCGGACATAGTCAAATTTCAAATTAGACAAGACAAACTGAACGAATACCGTCTCGCTGCGGATTTCTTGAACCTGAGGAATCCGGGGGCAATTTGTCTGCAGCACGAATACGGAATATTCGGAGGTCAACGCGGCAGCTTCATTATCGAACTCGCACAGAACTTGAAGAGCCCTCTTTTTACTACCCTGCACACAGTATTGAGAGAACCTTCGGCGGAGGAGAAGAAGATCATCACCCAATTATCGGAGCTCTCCGCCAGCTTAATCGTTATGAGTGAGCACGCCGCCGATTTTCTTCAAGAGATATATCAGGTGCCAGAGAGAAAAATAATTCTCATCCATCATGGAATTCCCGATGTTCCGTTTCTGGACCCGGATCCGTGCAAGAGTAAGCTCGGGGTAGATGACAAAATCGTAATTTTGACCTTCGGCCTACTCTCACCGGGTAAAGGTATCGAATTCATGATCGATGCCCTGCCAGACATCGTTAGCTCACATCCGGAGGTGCTCTATTACGTGGTTGGCGCCACTCATCCGCATTGCAGGGCCGAAAGTGACGAAGACTACCGCCTGAGTCTGCATCATCGGGCAAAGGAATTGGGCGTCAGCGACAACATTGTGTTTCATGACCGGTTTCTGGAGCGCGATGAATTACTTGAGATCATTCGAGCTGCCGATATCTACGTTACCCCATATCTTAACGAGGCTCAGGTTGTGTCCGGCACACTGGCCTATGCGGTGGGTGCGGGCAAGGCCATCGTGTCCACCCCCTATTGGCATGCACAGGATATGTTGGCCGATGGGCGCGGCAGGCTCGTACCCTTCAAAGACTCCAAAGCTTTGTCGCAGGAGATTAATCAACTCCTGGACTTTCCTGAGGAGCGCCTTAAGTTGCGCCGGGCCGCCTATGACTATTCGCGGCCTATGGTAATGAAAGAAATGGGCCGCCGTTATCTGGCTCTGTTTTCGCAAGCCAAGGCGCCACATGCGCGCGCGCGCAATCTCCCGGCACTGGACACGCTTGGTCAGCAAGAACAGCGATTGCCGCAGATCAACCTGAATCATCTGCGCCATATGTCGGATGATACTGCCATACTCCAGCACGCCAAATTCACGGTTCCCGACCGAGCTCATGGATACTGTGTGGACGACAATGCTCGGGCGCTTATCGTCGCTGTCGGAGCGTACGATCTGAATCGAAGCGATACATCACTGATCGATCTGTCGTCGATCTATCTCAGTTTCCTGGATGATGCTTTCGATGCAGAGACGGGCAGATTTCACAATTTCATGTCATACGAGCGCAAATGGCTGGACACCATTGGATCCGAGGACTCTCACGGACGCGCGCTCTGGGCACTGGGCGTGATGGCAGGCTGGGGGCAGAACTCGGGTCAAGTCGCGCTTGCGACCAAACTCTTCCACGATGCGCTGCCGGCATTGACTAGCTTTTCGGACTCCCGTGCCATCGCATTTCCAATCCTCGGGATGCGGGCATACCTGCGTCGGAACAACGAGGATCGCCAGATTCGGAGTCTTTTCAAAGCACTGGGTAACCGGCTGCGGGATCGTTTCCGGCAATTCGCCACCAAAGACTGGCCATGGCACGAAACCGAGCTGACCTACGACAATGCACGCCTACCCGAAGCGCTGTTGGCCTGCGGTCGAATTACCGAGGATGATGATATGGTATCACTCGGTATCGACGTCCTTGAGTGGCTAAGAGATATTCAGCTTGATCCTTCCGATGGATGGTTTGCACCGGTTGGCAATCAGGGTTGGTATCCAAAATCCGGAAGCAAAGCGCGCTACGATCAACAGCCTCTCGAAGCAGCCGCCATGATTAGCGCCAGTATCGAAGCCTATGAATGTACGCAACGTGATGAATGGATTCAGCTGGCATCCACCTGCTTCAATTGGTATCTGGGGAAGAACGATCAACAAATCCAACTTTACGATCATGCCAGCGCCGGGTGCCGCGACGGGCTCACTCGGGACGGTGTCAATGAAAATCAGGGCGCGGAATCGACGTTGTCTTACTTGTGCTCCCTACTCGCCATTTACAATCTCCGTGGATTAACAGTGAATCACAATCACGTTGTGGAATCAGACGATGACAAGCGGCTCCGGGAACAGTCTGACGCGGCTTGAGGACATGTCAATTTGCCTTGAGGCGAGATATCAGCTCGGGAACCGATACGGTGGCAACTCTGCACCGTTGGTCAGCAATACCATAAGGGACGATCAGCGCGTCCCCACAAAGCATACTGCCACAGGTATAGACCACGTTGGGCACATAGCCGTCTCGCTCATGTTCATCAGGCGACAGTAACGGTTCATCAAGCCGGCCGATCACTTTGGACGGATCGTCAAGGTCCAACAGCTCGGCCCAGATGCTATATCTGCGCATCGGTCCGACACCATGGAAAAGCGCGAGCCATCCCTCAGACGTCTCCACCGGCGAGCCACAGTTGCCAACCTGAACATACTCCAGCGGATGAACCGGCTCCTGCAGAAGTTGCGCCTCTTCCCAGATGCGAACGCTGTCCGAGAACATGATGTAGTTGTTGACGCCATCCTGGCGTGACAACATCACGAAATTGCCATTGATCTTTCTCGGAAATAACGCCATACCCTTGTTGCGCGCCGCTTTGCCGCTGATTGTATGCATCTTGAATGTCAGGAAATCGGTCGTCTCGAGAATCTGCGGCAGTATGTCGACGCCATTGTAGGCGGTATAAGTTGCGTAGTAAGTGACTGACCCATCTTCATCGGTAAAACGCACAAACCGAGCATCCTCAATGCCTGCGCTCTCGTTTTCCGTCACCGGAAAGATAACTCTCTCTGAGATCTGTTCATCTGGGCGGAAAATTACTTCGTAATTGGATCGAGCCAGCCACAACGCCGTATCGATCGTGTGCTGCTTGTCGATCACGCGGAACTTGGTCGAGCGAAGTTTCTTTATCTGCAGTTGCAGCTCATCGAAGGTGAATGTTTCCCCCAAGCCGTCCAGCAGTTGATTCATAACCCGCTCGCAGGCACAGATCTCGTCGATCTTCCGCTGAAAATGAAGACGATGATAGACAGGATCTGTGTGCATCTCAGGCGTGGCCACGTACTGGCTGATGGGATCGAAGTAAATGTCCTTGTTTTCGTCAACGATTCCGCTACGAAACTCAATCGAGGACACATGACCTTCACCTGTCGCCCTGAAACTCATGACAAATCGCTGCGACCCCTTGTCCACGCCCTTCTGGTCCGGATGGATAACGATAGAAGGATTAAAGAGCGCCGCTGCTTCAACTGAATACTCTGCGGTAAAGTAGGCACCTAGCAGCAGTTGTTGCTCGGACGACAAAGAGATACCTTTCGGGACGTGTTCTGCAATGCGCTCAAAGTTTCTCTTGAGGGCCTCCCGGAAGTTCCGGTGACGCGCCGAGAAGTCCTGATATACAACCTCCAGCAAATTATGTACGTCTTCGTCGCTCAGCTTGGAGACACGAGCGATCAGGTCCTTGCTGCGCGCTTTGTCTCCTGGAATATGCGGCCGGGTAATAACGCGTGCGCTCTCGGCGTTCAGTAAAGTTGACCGCCGCTGGATCAGCTGTTTGCGTTGTTCTTTAACTCTCATTAAAGGTAGCGCGCTACTGTAATCTGACTGACAAAGGTCATGGGGAAGTCGTCCGGGTTCAGACCGTCCGGAGTATAACCGTGAAGGCCATCAGAAGCATGCGTTACAATCCACACTTTTGAGAATCGGTCATATCGAGCATGTCCGTTCGAATCGCAGTCCTCAGCCCTGTTTCATGGCGGACCCCTCCTCGCCATTATGGACCGTGGGAATCCGTGGTGAGTCTGCTCACGGAAGAGCTGGTACATATGGGCCTGGACGTGACTCTTTTCGCCACCGGGGACTCGCAATCCCGCAGCAGGCTTGTCGCTGTGTGTCCGCGCCCGTATTCGGAGGACCACTCGGTTGATCCGAAGGTCGCTGAATGCCTGCACATTTCGGAGCTCTTCGAGCGTGCCGCCGAATTTGATCTCATTCATAATCATTATGATTTTCTGCCACTTACATACTCCGCACTGGTGGACACACCGGTGTTAACGACGATCCACGGATTCTCCTCGCCAGCGATTATTCCGGTCTATAAAAAATACAATGCGCGGAGCCACTACGTAGCGATCAGCGAGGCGGATAAGTCCGCAGAACTGGATTACATAGCCACCATCCATCACGGAATTGATATCACGCAATTTCCCTTTCTTGAAGCTGAGGGAGAGTATCTGCTGTTCTTTGGCCGGATCCATCCGGATAAGGGCGTGCAAGAAGCGATTCAGGTGGCGCAGCGCGTCGGAATAAAGTTGCTGATCGCCGGCATCATTCAGGATCAGGATTACTTCGCGACTCAAGTGGAGCCTCATATTGACGGCACGACTGTGGAATATCTGGGGTCTGTAGGGCCCGACCAGAGAGCGGACGTGTTGGGTCAGGCGCTGGCACTATTGCATTTAATCAGCTTCGACGAACCTTTTGGTTTGAGCATGGTTGAGTCCATGGCATGCGGAACACCCGTCATCGCGTTTGCTCGTGGGTCAATTCCGGAGATTATCCGAGACGGTGAAACCGGCTACATCGTCGAGGATGTTGAACATGCAGTGCGTGCGGTCGCTACGGTACAGTTGATTAACCGCTCCGCTTGTCGAGAGGACGTTGAGCAGCGCTTCTCTCATACACGCATGGCACGCGACTATGTTGATGTTTACGAGAAAATTTTAAATCTGGGAGCAGGCAATGATCGATAAGCCATTAGTGACGCGGTATGAAGGCAATCCAATCCTCACCAAGCACGACATTCCCTACTCCGTGGAGACAGTCCACAACGCGGGGGCAACCAAGGTTAACGGCCAATACATCCTGCTGTTCCGCTCGCACCTACGTAACGGACGATCGATTATCGGTATCGCACGAAGCGATGATGGTTACAAGTTCCAGGCAGATCCCAAGCCGTTCATGGTGCCATCCAGCGAAATCGAATTCGCAGTGCACGAGGAGTACGGCGTCGAGGACCCGAGAATTTGTACGATTGCCGGTGAGCATTATATCGCTTACAGCGCTTATTCCAGGTTTGGCGTGCGCATAGTTCTGGCAAAAACGCGCGATTTCAGAACAGTCGAGAGAGTGTCTCTGATCAGTCAGGCAGACATGCGTAATGTCGTGATTTTTCCGGACACCTTCAATGGCCGCTACGCACGGCTCGATCGGCCCCACTCGAAAATCAACCCCTGGTGTATCTGGCTTTCCTGGTCTCCGGACCTGGTTCACTGGGGTGATTCGGTGCCAGTGATCCAGCCTGTTCCGTATCATTGGGACGCAATGAAGATAGGTCCGGGCGCGACGCCGATTAAAACCGCGCAGGGATGGCTCAACATTTACCATGGCGTATATCCAACCATGGATGGTGCCGTGTATCGCCTGGGTGTGGCGCTTCACGATCTCGCCGACCCTGCCAAGGTGCTCGGTGTTGCTGACGATTGGATATTGTCACCGGAGGACCCGTGGGAGCTGACCGGTTACGTTCACAACGTAGTCTTCACCTGTGGCGCTATCGCCGAGGACGACGGTACCGTCAAGATTTACTGGGGCGCCGCAGACAGCGTCCTGTGTGTCGGCGTCGCATCGATCGACGACTTGGTTGAGCTTTGTCTGAAAAAGACCCGACCGGCTTTGTTATAACTGCGGTAACCCTCAAGTCATCAATTGCGAGAAATTACCTTTCTCCGGATACGCAATGCCGTGCTGCGTGATTGGCTAGTGGTTCCAAAAAAATACCGGATGCCGTCCAATTGGTCATTATCGGTTCGGCAATCCTAGCCGTGAGCATCTCCAGGCCACTCCGATTTTCAAAATTGCTTAGCAACTCCGGCATATCTTGGGCCGGCAAGGGCTAGAAATTCGCACCGAGGCGAGCTCGCGAACCGACAGACGCCGAAGGCAAGGCAGCGCAGCTACCGTTCCATCTTCTCACTCCCAATCGGTATTTCCAACGACTTAGAAATTCGGATGATGCCCCGGTTACGATTCGAGCGACCCGGATCCGTTTGCATCACGTTGGCAGATGAGGCGAAATCAAAGCGACAGCGGAACCCGACCTCTTCGATCGCTGGCGCAGAACATCCTATCCGGACTTCTCATGGCCCGGCATCATCTTCGACGCACCCATTCATGCGATCTGATATTGGTGCTTGTCAGCCTATGGACCACGCCACCGTCCGTGGCTCGCATTCAATTGCTGACAATGCAACGAAATGCTACGTCTAGAGATGCAGATTCGACACGCAATAGTGATTTACTGCTCAGTCCACTCGTTGTTATATTGGTCACTGTTGCGTAACTAAGCTTCGCGGAGCGCCGCGGAGCTACAAAGTGCCGTTCATTAATTCGATTGCACAGTAGCTTGCACCAAGCAAACCGGGTTGTGGGTGTATTATTACCTGCGTTGGAATGTCTTCCATCATGGACCTATGACGCCCTTTCCTTTCGAACCCCGTTCGGAATCGGCTGTTAGCTATCAACTCCGGATTGCGCTTGACAATACCCCCGGCAATATAGACACCATCGGCCGCACCAAGAGCCAGTGCTAGATTGCCGGCAACCTGTCCCAGGATTTCAAAGAAAAGTTGCACGGCTTCCGCTGCCGTCGGGTCACCGCGCTCAGAGGCCGAAGAAAAAATCTCTGCCGCCGAAAGCTGTGCATTTTTCTTACCTCGAAGTTTACTGAGCGCCCAGTAGATGTTTTCCAAGCCGGGTCCGGATATAAGACGCTCATCCGAAACACGGTCAAATCGATCGCGTAATTGTGAGAGCAGCTCAACCTGTAGCTGTGTTTCGGGAGCGAATCCGAGGTGCCCCGCTTCGCCGACGACCGGAGAAATATGGGCGCCTCTTTTGCACAGGCCTGCGGCCCCCAGCCCTGTACCCGGGCCGAGGACGCACAGCGTAAAGTCAGTATCTTTTAGATCTTTCGGCCTTGGTAACCCGATGGAGACCACGTCGGACTTCTGCAACCAGGGAATCGAATACGCAATCGCTTCGAAGTCGTTAAGCAATCTGATGCCCGCGGTATCGAATTCATTCCGCAAATCGCTCGTTTCGATCCTCCAGCTATTGTTTGTGAAGCGAACAGCACCGTCGACGACTGGGCCCGCCGCAGCAATACAGATCGCTATGGGTTTGTTGGTATTGACCTCTTTCAGATAGGCGTCGATGGCCTGATGTGCAGACGCGAAATCAGCGCACTGATATATCTTCTCACGCGAGAAGCCCGGAGTTTTGGCGTTGGCCAAAGCAAATCGCGCCTTTGATCCACCGATATCGCCAACCAGCAAACAAGGGACTGCCATTTGTGTTCCTCTTACCAGCCCTGTCGGTTGTCACGGGCACCACATAATGTGGTACCTATGCTCTCATTACGATAGGTTGGGCTGCATTGTTCAACAGGCAGGTGGTTGCTCTGACACCGCACGCGGGCGGAATGCGTGATTGTGCGCAAATACTGGGGTGCGAAATACCCTGCATGGGTCGTTTGTCTTTCCTTCAGAGCCAGAGCACGACAGGCCCCTGACAGCTTGTGATGGCTAATGAGCCCACGCAGTGCCGGAAAATTGCCGGGACCAGTCCGGACCGTTATGACTCGTTAGGAACTTGCGTCCACGAGCGTCTCCAGTATGCCTATAATTAACAACAACTTGTAAACGCCTGACTGCCCTCGGGAGGCAGGGGCCGAAGGCCCAGCCTCTCACCCCGACCAATTTTTCCCTTTAGCATTCATACAGTTAGCGTCAACTCACCAGAGCACTGCCTGGGATCGGCCGCCGGCGCCAAGCTACGCACTTCAATCGGTTTGTTCGACACCCGTTATCAATCTCGCACCGCGGCCATAAGTGATGTACTCCCACAGCCAGCGGATTGAAACCACCAGAGGGCTGGGCACACCAACAAGAAAATAGATGTGGGCGATGCCCCATATCCACCAGGCGAGCCTGCCTTTCAATTTATAGCGTGGAAACTCGATGATCGCCGATTTGCGGCCAATGGTCGCGAGATAACCAGCATGCCGATAGCGAAATGCCTGCGAGGCGGGTCTGCCAGCGATTCTACTGGCAATAAGGTCCGCCACGAATCGGCCCTGCTGTTTGGCGGCTGGTGCGATGCCGGGAACAGGTTCCCCCTTCTCATTCATCACCGCTGCCACATCACCGATGACAAATATCCTGGAATCCTTTTTTATCGACAGGTCCGGTCGAACAATGACTCTGCCAGCCTCGTCCGTTTCTTCGTCCAACCACTCGCCGACCGGTGATGCGGCGACACCTGCGGCCCAGATCACGGTTGCAACGGCAATATCTTCGCCGCCAATCGTCACCCTTTCCGCATCGCAATGGGTCACGGGTGTGCCCAGACGAACTTCAACACCAAGTCGTTCTAATGACTGGCGTGCGTAGTCAGAAAGAGATTCATGCAGATAGGGCAGCAGGCGTGGGCCCGCTTCGACCAGTGTTATCGTGGCGCTGCGCGGATCAATGTTTCGAAAGTCCGCAGCAAGTGTGTGATGCGCAAGTTCGGCGATCGCGCCCGCGAGTTCGACACCGGTTGGGCCGCCGCCGACGATGACAAAGCGTAGCAAGCGCTGTTTTTCGACGTAATCGTTAGTCATCTCCGCTTGCTCAAACGCTGTCAGAATCCGTCGGCGAATATGTGTCGCATCGTCTATGCTCTTCAGGCCGGGGGCTATCGTTTCCCAGTCTTGGTGCCCAAAATACGAGTGCGTGGAGCCCGTCGCGACAATGAGATAGTCGAAGGTCACCGATGCATTCCGTAGCAGGACTTCGTGCCCGCCGACATTGATGTCCGTTACCTCATCCAGTAGTACCGATGTGTTTTTCTGACGACTCAAGATGGAGCGAATGGGCCAGGCAATGTCAGATGGTGGCAGGCCGGCAGTGGCAACCTGGTATAGCAACGGCTGAAACAGGTGATAGTTGTGCCGGTCGATCACCGTGACGTCAGCCGCAACACCCGCCAGCTTCTTGGCAGCGAATAATCCGCCAAACCCGGCGCCGAGGATTACAATGCGTGGCATAAGCGTAGTCTATCGAAAAAGTCAGGAAATTCCGCGTCAAAGGCGGCGGACAATCTGCCCTGCAACCACTATACTAATGTTACTAGCCAGACAGATATAGCTGGATTTATCCGAAGAGGTCGGAAAAATGAATGAGCCTGATACGAAACACAAAATCGTATGCGTACTTTATGATGATCCTGCCGATGGTTACCCGCCAAAATATGCGCGCGATGGCATTCCAACGCTGGCGGCGTATCCAGACGGGCAGTCGATGCCGTCGCCTAGTGGTATCGATTTTTCTCCTGGCGATCTCCTCGGGTGTGTCTCAGGGGAGCTTGGCTTGCGAAGCTTTCTGGAAGATCGTGGTCATACGTTTGTCGTGATGTCTGACAAGGACGGCGCAGATTCGGCGTTCGAGAAGGAACTGGTCGGTGCTGACGTCGTGATTTCTCAGCCATTTTGGCCTGCGTACCTGACTGCCGAAAGGATTGCGAAGGCTAACGGCCTCAAGATGGCGATTACGGCCGGGATCGGCTCGGACCATGTTGATCTGCAGGCAGCGATCGACAACAACATAACGGTATGCGAGGTCACCTTTTGCAATAGTATCAGTGTTTCAGAGCACACCGTCATGATGATCCTGGCTCTGGTGCGCGACTATATCCCGCAGTACGGCTGGGTAGTAAAAGGTGGCTGGAACATAGCCGACGCGGTGGTCAGATCGTACGATGTCGAAGGAATGAGTATCGGCATCCTCGCCTCCGGGCGCATTGGACTGGCAGTGCTCAAGCGCATGAAGCCATTTGACGTGAAGCTGCACTATACGGATCGACACAGGCTATCGGCCGAGGTCGAAAAAGAGCTCGGGCTGACCTTTCACGAGAACGTGGAATCGTTGGCTGCGGCCAGCGATGTTCTTAGCATTCACTGCCCACTTCATCCCGAGACAGAACACCTTTTTGACGAGAAATTGATAAACAAGATGAAGCGTGGTTCCTATATCGTCAATACGGCCCGCGGAAAGATCTGTGATCGGGACGCCATTGCCAATGCACTGGAGAGCGGTCAACTGGCAGGCTATGCCGGCGATGTGTGGTTCCCGCAGCCACCGCCGAAAGACCATCCGTGGAGGTACATGTCCCACCACGCGATGACACCACACACATCTGGAACGACGCTTTCGGCTCAGGCACGATACGCTGCAGGTGTCAGGGAGATTCTGGAGTGCTGGTTTGATGGGAAACCGATCAGGGATGAATATCTGATTGTTCAGGACGGCAAATTAGCTGGCGCGGGCGCACACTCTTACAGTGAGGGAGACGCCACTGGCGGATCGGAAGAGGCTGTAGAGTTTAAGACTGGGAACTAAAAACGGTGCCACGAGCAGCTGCATAATGGCGAAGGATCTCGCAGATTATCAGGCTGAAGCGATTGCAAATGGATACACGCATAACTTCGGTTTTGACGAAAGGTCGACGCCATCAAATATTGAAAACAAGCTTCGCATTGTGGAATACGTGAGCTTCGATAGTGGCACAGATCCCGGCGATGACGTGACCATGTACCTGATTGAATCTACGAGCGGACTGAAAGGCTATCTGATACTGTCGGACAGCTTTCATGCCGACCCACGCAAGGTCGCCTTTATTGATGCGCTACTCAGCAGGTGACTCGTCATCGGTTGATCCCCATAACGGTCCACTTAGCCGCTCCGCATAAAGAGAAAACATCATATTGAAGCTGACGCTTATTCTCGGCTTGTCACTCGCGTTTGGTGCGACCGAATGTGCCAGGTAGGACGGAAACATTAAAAGCATCCCGTCGCTCACTGTCACCACGACCTGATCAGTATTCTGGGATGTGAGTTCAGTCACTGGAGGTCTGATGATAGACGTTTGCGATCTTGGATCGTGAAAGTTAACCGAATCGGCACCCGGATGCGTACTAACATAATAAATGCCGCTCAAGAAATTGTTCGGGTGGCTATGAATCGGGTGCGACGCGCCGCTTGCGTTGATATTGGCCCAGCAGCCTGTAATCTCAATTCCGTTATGAGCGACCTTTAAAAATCGAAGTACAGTCTGCGCCGTACTGTCAATGCATGAAATAAATTCCACAAGTTTTTCTCGATTGTGAAGGTCCTGACCCGACTGCCATGATCCACCCGGTGGAATCTCAGCCAGATCTGGTTTGAGCTGGGTGATGACCTGGATAATGTTGGAATTTACCCGCTGACGGAATTCGGACGTCAACTGAATTTTCCAGACGAACGTTGGAAAAATGGATAGAACTTCCGAAGCTTTCAACCAGGTATCTTTCTTGCTCATTTTTGGAGCCTAAATAGTTTTATACGTCCCGCCACAGGCGTCCATCAGGTACCGCAAAATGTCTGGATCACGCGCTCATTCGGTTTTGGTGCCTCAGCGTATTTCGCATATTCGGGCTGCTCCAAGAACGGCTGCGCCAACACAACGTTGAGATCTTTGAAGACCGTCAGATCGCCTGCTACCGCTTCCTGTATCGCCTGCTCTATGCGGTGATTGCGTGGAATGAAAATTGGGTTTACCGAGTCCATCAGGGCCACCACTTCGGCGGACTCCGTTGCCTGGTTGCCAACGCGCTGCCGCCAGCGTTGCTCGAATTCGCCGAAGCGCGCCGGATCACTGGCGTCGATTCGCGTCGCCAACTCACGAAAGCTCAGTGTGTAATCGAGCGCGTTGTCCTGCAGATAATTCAGCCAGTCACTGATCAATTCAGCGTCGCCGTCATTTTTTTTCAGCAAACCGAACTTAGGTCGCATGAGATCGAGATAGTAACTGTCGTAGCACGCCGGAAATCCGGACAGGATCGCCTCGAAATCGGTCCGGGCATCACACAGCAACAGTAATGTTTCCGCAAGGCGCGCGAGATTCCACTGCGCGATCGGCATCTGATTGGCGTAAGCGTAGCGACCGTGATGGTCGATTGAACTGAACACCTTCTTGAATTGGAACTCATCCAGGTATGCGGCTGGACCATAGTCCAGTGTCTCGCCTGAGATCGAGGTGTTGTCTGTGTTCATGACGCCATGAATGAAGCCGACTGCCATCCAGCCAGCTATGAGTTCGGCCTGGCGTTCGGCCACGCGGCGAAAAAATGCGACGTACGGCACTTCATCACTCTTCGCCTCGGGATAATGACGGTCGATCGCATATTCGGTCAGCGTCTTGAGTGCATCCGTGTTCCTGCGAAATGCAAAATATTCAAACGTACCGATCCGTAGGTGACTCGACGCAACCCGCGTGAAGACGGCGCCTGGCCAGGCGGTTTCTCGATATACCGACTCGCCGGTCGCCACGGCCGCCAGCGCGCGGGTCGTTGGTACGCCGAGGTGGTGCATCGCCTCGCTAACAATGTATTCACGAAGTACTGGCCCGAGCCACGACTTGCCATCACCGCCGCGAGAGTACGGCGTGCGGCCAGAGCCTTTAAGTTGAATGTCGTAACGTTTACCGGCGTCAGTAACGACCTCGCCCAGCAGGGCCGCTCGCCCATCACCGAGTTGCGGCACAAAGTGCCCGAACTGATGGCCGGCATAGGCAAGCGCGATTGGCTGGACACCCGCGGGCCGGGAAGCACCGCTGAAGATCCGAGCAAGCTCCGCCTCGTCCTCGGCGAGCGAGTCGAGACCAAGTTCGACAGCCAGATCGTTGTTCCATGCCAGCATCGACGGCGCCGCCACGGCATCAGTCTCTACCAAGGCGTGGAAGCCTTCGGGTAACCTCGCGTAGCTGTTGTCGAGATTCATAGCTGAGTCTTGTGGCTAGTTTGCCAGAGGCCTGATCTGCGAATAGTGCCATGCCTAGTAACTTACTAACAAGAACCAATCCTTATGAAAAAGCCGCATGCAGACACAGCGCATGACGTGATCGTGTTTGTCGTGAGCTGCCGCTCAAGCTACGGAAGTTAGACTATTCGCCAGATGAGAACCTTGGCGCGATAAGGCTGACCGCCGCATTTGGAGTGCCGGAATATTGCCGGGAGAGGTTCAAATCCTCTCACCCCGACCAACAACACAATAGCTTGCCAATCAGTGGACAGGGCGTGATCAGTGCGCGATTCGTCGGAAGTATTCGAGGAATGCGTCAAATTGCGCATGCTTGTCGTGCGAACGACTCACGAGCGCCCGTCCGTTCTCACCCATTCTGCGGCAGGTATCCGCATCGGCAGCCAGCTTTTCGATTCCGGTCGCGAGGTCGTTGACGTCACCTGGTTCCACCATAAAACCAGTCTTTGCCTCGATCACAATCTCCGGCACGCCGGCGATACGACTGGCAACTACCGGCACGGACATCGCCATGCTCTCAAGCAGCACGTTCGGCAGCCCCTCCTTGTACAGGCTGGAAAGTACGGTGATATCGAGGCGTTCGAAGACGATAACCGGCTCACGCGTGAACGGGAAAAACGATACATGTTGCTCGAGCGCCAGTTCTTTGACCTGTTGTTTCAACATGGCTTCGTCCGGTCCGTCGCCGACCAGCATCGCGTGCACCTGCGGTAGCGGCCCATCCACGAGCCGACGGACGGTCTCGATCAGGACGTTCAGACCCTTACGCTCCTCGAACGAGCCGATGCAACCCAGCACTGGGAATGCATTGTCCGGCAGCGGATAGCGCTTCAAGGACTCCGCATGACCGTCCTCGGACGGTTGAAAACGACTGATTTCTGTACCCTGGTAAATGAGGGCGACCTTGTCGGCCGGCACGCCGTACTGGGCGATTAGGTAATCACGGGTAAACCCGGTGATCGCGATGACAGCGTAATTAATGTCGCGACCCGACTCGTAATACTCCCGTTTGTATTCCGGCACGATGGTGCCGGTCTTCGGAACGAGCCAGGTCTGGAGTCTGCCTTCATCAATACAACGCGCGGCGAATACCGAACAATGAAAGCCGTTGCGTGGCGGATGAACGGTACACAGCGCCACGTCGCAATTGGCCAGGGCATCGGTCCAGATTTTCCGACTGTCCTCCCCTTCCTCGATGACGCCATCCCATTCATAAGTAAACACCTGGGCACCGGTGCCATCGATTTGTTTCTGCATCCAGGAATCCGCCGGGCAGAGGACGGTGACCGCTTCGCCCTTCCCAAGGAAGTAGCGTGCGGCTTCGGTCACCCAGATCTGGGTACCGCCGTGTAAAGGTGTATCTTCGATGAATCCGATTCGCATGAATATCTCCTGGCCTGTCCGCGGGCCGCGTCAGAAAGTATCGATCAAAGCGGCAAAGGTCGCTTGCAGTCGATCACGGCTGTACCGGTTGCGAACGGCGGCCTTGTTATGCGCCCGACCTGCTTCGTTGACGGACGGCGTGAGCAGTAACGATGAAATTTCATCCAGGAAAGATTCGCTGAACGCTTCCTCCGGGAAATGAATCGTGCGGATCTGTTCCTGCTCGGGCCGGTCTTCCCCCACCACGTCGGCGAAGACTTGCTCGGGTTTGTATCGGCTACAAATGATCGGCACGCCGCAGGCGCTGGCCTCGACGATCGGCAATCCACGCCCTTCTGTTTCACTCGGAAAGACCACGGCATCCGCCATGCGGTAGATGTCCTCGATCGTCAGGCGTTCAAATCCATGTGCCGCAAACGATTCATGATCTTCGTTGCCGACCGAGAAGCTAAGAAACACCCGGTCCGCTAACGCCGCGGGTAATGCGTTAACTACATCGCCGAACGCTTTGAGCACGGTCTCGAGATCCGCTTGGTGTTCGATCGGCACCGGACCCGTGATGTGTAATTGCAGGGTGCGATTGTCGGTCGTAAAAGCCTCGCGAAAAGTCTCATGCCCGAACAGTGCCTGCAGCAGGTGCAGATCGCGTTCAATGCGTTTGCGGGCAATAATGCGCGTCGGTTGCAGCAGCACGATCAAGCCCGCCGCCGTTGGATCAAGCTCGACACCCGCTCGGCGCCCCAGAAGCACCGGATTCTGCTGCTGCATCCAGTCGCCCAACCCGGCCAGGTGGTCCGCGAGCGCCACCGTGGCCAACACACTGTTGCCATCAGCGAGAATCAAGGCCATGCGCCGGCGCACACTGAGCACGTCGGGTCGGCCGAATGGCTCGAAAAACTTCTCGCTGATCGCCGTCGACAATTCCGAGACGCGCCCTGGTACAAAGCCATCCACTTCCGTCAGGTGCGCGCTCTGCAGGCGATTGATATTGACCTGCAACCAGAGGTCGCCGTTCCAGGGATAGAGCGACGCGAACACGTCGAAGAATGGCGTGTTCTCGACATTTCGATAAAAATGATCGCGCACGCCCGCTTGCTCGCCGGGAGCGTGCTCGGTCGCCGGCGCGCCGCCTTCCCAAAGGAAATCGTGGTTGGAGTTGATCACGTAGATCCCGAGGTATTCGCTGACCAGTACCAAGCCCAACGCGTAGGCTGGATTGCCGGGATTGGAGTTGATATTCACGGGCACCAGCAGTCCGATGCCTTCGCTCGATACATACTCCGCAAGTCGCCGGGCGATGGAGACTGCCTGGGTCCAGATCTCAACGGCCATCTCGCGAGACACTTCCGAGCCATCCGGCATGTCTTCATAAAACAACTTCGAGAACCATTTGCCGCCGTCCCACTTGCTCCAGCCGTTCACGCCTTCGATCTGGAAACGCTTCCAGTGCGGCCGGATTACGGTATCGGCCTGTTCAAAAAACTCGCCGCCGATCATGTGGATAGGCGTCGATCGGTCATCATCGGAAAGTAACGCTTCGCAGCAGTCCGCGTACTTCGATATTTCAATCGAAACACCGTCGATGCCGTAGTCGTAAGTCACGAACGCCACACCTCGCTTCGCGGCCTCGAGCGCGCTGACGTGCACCGGGTTTACTTCAGGATGCAGGTAGCCCGGAATGTCGGGCCAATCTGCTACCCTGGCGACCGCCAGAAATTCGCTCATCTCGTCCAGGCGTGTTCGCGTATCCAGGGCTAAGCCTCCCTTCCAATCCGTCCAATGTGAAAAGTTCGCGACCCGTTCCGGGAGCGCCCCCCTATTGTACCGATCCACCCTGGTTAAGGCTGTTCGCTAGTTCGGCGCCTACGTCCGCGGGCGTCTCTAGTATACCTATCAATAACAATTACTTATAAACGACCAAATGCCTTCGGGAGGCGGTGGCCGAACGTGTGTCTAAGATCGTGCACGCGTAAACATCGGCACATCAGCGTGTGGCAACCTGTCGCGGGCTCACTCCATATACAGCAACTTCTGCGAGCTGATCTCCCAGGTACTCGGCGATTCTACGCATGCCTGACACTCCGGCCGCAGCTTCTGCGCTTGGGTTGTAATTGGTATTGGTATTGATGTCGTAGGTATAAGGCTCGCCATCGTAGTCCAGGATAAACTCGATACCGGCGATGTGGGTCTCGTTGTCCGCCAGGAAGCGCCGATATCGCTCGAGAATCGGGTGGTTGAAACTCTGGACGATGTGGAATTTCGATGTGGGCGCCGGCAGACCGAAAGCAACTTCCGTCTGACACTCGTCTGCCGGGCAAAGCAGGAACCCATCCGAGGTATCGACACGCACAGCGTAGAGGAACTGACCGCCGACAAACTCGCAGCGCGTTATAAACGGTTGCGGAGCCGCAATGTATTGCTGCACCAGCGTAATTCCATCAATCGGAGCCTCGAACTCGGGTCCATCCACATAAATCCGTAGTGCATCGGTGTGTTGAAATAACCTTACACCAAGTCCCTTACCACCGCGGTTGTGCTTGGTGATAAACGGCCCATCGAAGCTTCGTGCCGCGTTAAGAATTTCTTTCCGGCCGACGGTGGCTACCGTGCGCGGTGTCCGTATACCGTATGAATTGAGCGCCGCATACTGGGCGACTTTGCTGATTTCCAGTTGCAGCGCCCGGCTGGAGTTAATAACCCGCCGACCATGACCCTCCAGCCATGCAAGAACAGCCGCTGTGTGCTCGACGGCGTAACGGTGATTTCGCGTATGCGATGAAGCGCTCATACGATTGTAAAAGACACCGAATGGTGGGGGGACGGACAGGTCTAGTTGGCCACGATTCAGATACCACTCTTCAAACGGCAGGCCAAGCGCCCGAAGCTGGACCATTAGTGGTTCAGTCCACTCCTCGTTTTCGTGAATAATATAAATTTTTTGCATTAGCAGATGCTACTAGTGCCAATGTACGCGCAGCAATGCGCAGCCAAGATCAATGGGTTCTATCATCATTACCCTTTGGTCTAACCCATTTGTTGCTCCGGTGGCTTGTCGCCCGTGTTACCAGCCCAGGCCGCAGGCCCATCCTCCAGGTGATACCATCTCCGCGCACTCACTCCGGACCCGCACAAGAATGCTCGAAAAACTCGGCACGATTCACCCCCTCCTGCCGCCCGTTGTGGGCCTGCTGGCGCTGCTCGCAGGTGCGGTCATTATCAATTTGATCCTGAAGCAGATTTTAGTCCGCGCCGTGCGTGCGTTCGCAAAACGATCGAGCATCACCTGGGATGACGCCTTGGTGACACACAATGTCTTCGGTCGTTTCGTGCAGGTCGTGCCGGCGCTGATCGTATTCGCCGGCGTGCCGTTCATCCCCGGTCTGCCGGAAAGCGGCGAACAGCTCATTCGCAACGTCGCGATGGGCTACATGGTTTTGATGTTAACGTTGGCGCTGACTGCGCTGCTCAGCGCCGCAAATACGATCTACGCAGCCTCACCGCTCGCGAAAAAACGTCCGCTAAAGGGATTCGTGCAACTCGTGCAGATCGTCGTTTGGATACTCGGCGGCGTGATCATAGTAGCGACGGTACTGGACCGCTCGCCCCTGTTGCTCCTGAGCGGTTTCGGCGCGATGACCGCTATCTTGCTGCTGGTGTTCAAGGACACGATCCTGTCACTGGTTGCCAGCGTGCAACTGACCGCGCAGGATTTGATCCGCGTCGGAGATTGGATTGAGATGCCGCAGTTTGGCGCGGACGGCGATGTGGTTGATGTGCAGCTTCACACCGTCAAAGTGCAGAACTGGGACAAGACGATCACCACAATCCCGACGCACCGGTTAATCACGGACTCGTTCAAAAACTGGCGCGGCATGTCGCAGTCAGGCGCCCGACGAATCAAGCGCGCCATTTTCATCGACGTGTCGTCGATCCGCTTCCAGTCGCAAGACGAAGTGAATCATTTCACTCGTTTCGCGCTGTTGCAGGACTACGTCAAGAACAAGGAACAAGAACTGGCCGATTACAATACGGGACTCGCGACAAAGGTGGACGCGGAAGTGAACAGACGCCGGCTGACGAACGTCGGCACATTCCGCGCGTACGCACTCAACTACCTGAAAAATCACCCGAGGATCCATGCAGGCATGACGCTAATGGTTCGCCAGCTCTCCCCGGGTCCCGAGGGACTGCCGTTGGAGATTTACTGCTTCACGAGCACAACAGTATGGGCTGAATACGAAGACATCCAGTCGGATATCTTCGATCATCTGCTGGCCATCGTGCCGGAATTCGGGCTGCGTCTGTACCAGAAACCGGCGGGTTCCGATTTGGCGAATCTCAAATAAATTACTCGGGGTGAGTGGATGGGCCTGCGGCCTGTTATTTCACCCCAGACTCTTTGTTCCTATGAATCTTAAGTACTTAAGTCCTGCCGCAATTACAGGGGACAGGTCAGTCCCATTCTCTCACCCCGACCAATTCACAAAGCCGGTGCGATTGAGGTTTTTTTGGCCGGTGTAGCCACAACTGGTACTTATTCTCAGGTCGTCGGCAAGGTCTGTGCTCTCTATCGAATTGAGTTGCCGCATGCAGTCGTTTTGGGACCAAGAGAGCCCACTGGTATGTGGTCTGATCAGTTCTCAACTCAGATTTTGGCCAGTTTTCGGTGCAAATCAACATGGTGGCTACTAACCAGTTGCAAGCTTCTTCCGATCGACTTTCAAATCATTTGATAATTTATCGAACGTCAGCTTGACCGGCGGCCGGTCCGGAAATTCCGCGACTATTGACACTTCACCACCGATCGCTTTGATGTATCGATTCAGCGTCGACACCATGATGTTGCAGCGGTTTTCCAGGCGGGATACCGTATCCTGTCCAATGCCCAGAGCTTCCGCGACTTCTACCTGCGTCCGCTTGAGGCCCTTCCTAAGGGCGCGCAGTGACAGTTCCTCAAGGATTAACTCGTCGGCACGAGCCTCAACCTCGGCCTTGTACTCCGGCGAAAGCTGATCAATTTTTTGTTGCAGTGTGCTGCCCATGACAATACCTCTTCACTTTCCTAGGCGCTCAAGATGAACCTTGAAACGCCTGTCGGCGGCTCGGATCAGATCCCTGTAGAACCGTTTCTGATCTTTGCCCTCCTTATTCCCGCCGCACAGCAATATCGCCTTGCGATCTGGATCGAATGCGAAAGCGACGCGCCATACGCCATCATCCGCATTGAAACGAAGCTCCTTCATGTTCTTGAATTCCGAACCGTTCAGCGTATCGACATTGGGTCTCCCCAACATCGGACCAAACTGAGCTAGAACCTTCGCCCGAGCTAGCAGCTCGCTTTTAACCGGGTCTGTGAGTTCGTCAAACTCGGCTTCGAATTCGTCGTCAAATTCAACAGCCCAAGTCATGAGTGGAATATGGCATATAAATCATATGTATTCAAGTACATTTTATTAAGCTCCTCGAATTCGCAAGGGAGATTGGCAGCCACGAATCTGCCACGGCGATCGTTTTAAAACTTGACTTGGAGTTGACTCCAAGTCGTAGACTGGATCAATCCTTCGTTTGCCGGCTTACCAGAAATTGAACACAACCAAGAAACAGTCAGGTTTCAAAGCCACCGGCTTGAGCTGGTTGGTGCCCTTTGCCGGGCTAGTCACGTGCCTGTGGGGCGCATCCGTCTCGGCGCACGATCCCATATTTGGCATCGGCCCGCACGTGCTTTTCAAAGGTGGCATCGAAGTCGCACCGGCCGCGCATTTCGAAAAAGCCGGTGACCAGGATGCCACCGAGACCGGCGTGGAGATCAGCTACGGCATCACCGGCGACTGGGCTGCCGGCATCGAGTTTCCTTACAAGCGCGTCAACCTCAATTCATTGAGCGCCAGCGGGCGTGGCGACATCAAGCTGTTCACGAAATACCGTTTTTGGCGAAACGACATGCTCGGGGCACAGGAATCGGCCGCCGTGTTTCTCAAGGTCGATCTGGACACGGCCAAGGGTGGTACGAATCCGGCCATTGGAACGGGAACCACGGATACGATCCTCGGCCTGACCTATGGCTACGAAGGCCGAAAGTGGTATCGCTGGGCAAGTCTCCGGTACCGGTTCAACGGCACGAATGACGCTGGCCTGCAACGCGGGCAAAAGCTACTGTTCGATCTGGTCGGTGGTGTACGCCTCAAACCCACCGGATATTTGGAACCGGATACCGTGTGGCTGTTGGAACTAAATGGCGAGTACGGTGAGCGAGCCGACCTGAACGGGACCAGCATTGTGAACACAGGCGGTACCGAGTTGTTTGTATCGCCAGGCATTTTCTGGACGAAACGCAATTTCGCAATTAAGGCCGGTATGCAGATACCGATCGCGAGCAATTTAAACGGTGCACAGAACAACTCGGATATTCGCGCGAAAATAACATTCGAATGGCATTTGTAACCCGGAGAATTCGACGTGAAGAAAACTTTTTCGCTACTGGTCGCATTACTCATGTGGAGTGCCTCAATACTGGCCGACGGAACCCAGTACCGGATGCGAGTGGATGGTCTGGCCTGTCCCTATTGCGCTTACGGCATCGAAAAAAGCCTGAACAAGATTGACGGCGTCGACAAAATAGACTTTGACCTGGACAACGGCCTGGTAACGGTGAACGTAGCCGAAGGCGTGACGCTCTCGGACAAGCAGATGATCAAGCTGTTCAATGATGCTGGATTCACTTTTCGCAGCATGTCCACACTACCACTGGCAGAATGAACACAGATCTGAATCAAACCGGCCTGAGCTGGCTGACCCTGTTCGCGTCAAGCGGCACGCTAATCTGCTGTGCCCTACCCATCATTCTGGTGACGCTGGGTATGGGAGCAACGGTGGCGGCACTGACTAGCAATTTTCCTGTGCTGCTTACGATCGCGCTGCACAAGACCTGGGTATTTACCGGCTCCGGCTCGCTGCTGCTCGTCGCGGGCTGGTTGATTTACCGCCCGGGACGGACCTGCCCGACCGACGCCGAACTCAGCCAGCTTTGCGACCAGACCCGGGTCTGGAATCGGCGCATCTTTTGGAGTTCGGCAACTCTCTGGGGCATCGGTTTTGTCGCTGCGTATCTGGCGCTGCCGTTGCGAATGTGGCTGGACGCGTGAGCGGCGTTGAGGTGGTCGTGGCGCCCGTTAAGGTTGAAATATTTTCGTCGCCCAGCTGTGACAGGTGCCGCAACGTCTTAGCTGTGCTGAAAACTGTCGCGCGGGAACTCGGTCCGAAGCATATCGAATGGCGCGAGGTAAACGTACTTGACGAATTGGATTATGCCGTGGAGCTCGGCGTGTTATCGATGCCGGCGATCGCGATAGATGGCGAGTTGGTGTTCGGGAGTCATCCGTCAGCCGGCGAGTTCAGGGAAGCGCTGGAATCCCGGCTAAAGGCACACGATGGCGCGAGGCGTTCGAATGAATAGCATGAAAGGCTATCGCATCGGAGATGTCACCAAACTACTCGGTATTAGCGCGGACACGCTACGCTACTACGAAAAGATTGGACTGCTCCCCGCTGTTAACCGGACAGCCTCCGGAATCCGTGACTATCTCAAGCGTGACCTGTCGCGACTGCGATTTATCCAGCGGGCGCAAAAAATGAAATTCAGTCTCAAGGAAATTGCCGAGCTTCTCAAGATGCGCGAGGATCCACAACACGCTCGAGATGAAGTCCGATTGCTCACACGCAGCAAACTAACTGAGATAGAGGAGAACCTGGACGATTTGCAGCACCTGCGAAATGAGCTGCAACTTTTGCTAAATCTTTGCACTGCGAGCGCGGATGGCTGCCCCATCATCGACAGCATTGACAATGCGAAACGCTGACCTTAGGAGTACGAGCATGAAATACTGGATCGCATTAGCGATGATAAGTTTGTCCATCGCTGTAAACGCCGACGCCAGACAACTTGAATACGATCTTGACGTCAAAGGCATGAAATGCGCATTTTGTGCTTACAATGTCTCGAAGCAGCTCGAGTCACTTGCCGGCGTTGTTCCCGGAACCGTCGATGTCGATCTCGAGCAAGGCACCGTAAACTTTCGATCTGAAAAGACTCTTGACGAAACGCAATTGGCCGATTTACTTCTGCAGGCCGGTTTCACGCTCGAAACAGTCGCTAAAGAGGCAGCGTCTGTACCACAACCCGGACAAGTATCGAATAGAGCCACCTTTTTGAGCCTGACGATGAATGCACAAGAGCTCACGGACGGAGCATTCGATGCGCTACTGAAAGAACTCGGTACGATTGCGGTGCAGCGATCAGGCCGAGTTTCCGTCGTTGGCCCTGGCGCGCTTGAAGTGGCGATCCTCAAACCTGTTTTGGGCGGCCGCAGGTCGGTCATCAAAGTGGATTATGAACGGGTCAATCAGCCTGACCAGGCCGTGATCGTGTCTGTGTCGGCGGCGACATCATCGCAGGATCTGTGCTGCATGCGATCGCGGCGCTCGAAGTGAGACACGCCGTCTCCTTTTTTCTCCAGCGTCAACGTCAATCGATCCCTGGGTGCGAGGCTGATCTGCACGCTGTGCGGTGGCGAGCTGTCGAGTTCTACCCGATAATCGCCTTCGGGCAGAAATAGAAGTTTGCCCGAACCAAGAGACCCATTCGCAACCTCGGCGCTGCCTTTGAATACGCTGAACGAGGTGGCTACTGTTTGTACGAGCGCCTCTTTGAGCTCTGCGGCGCTGCCCGCAGTGACGTAGCGCCCGCCCGATGCGTTAGCGATGGCTTGCAGACTCGCAACATCTCCATCGGCGCCATTGCCAAGTCCGAAGCCAATCAAGTGGACCGTGATGCCCTGCTCGCGAAGCTCACGCGCTGCCTGGACGGGGTTCCCTCCGCAGCTCTCGATGCCATCGGTGACCAGAACCAGCGCACGATCGTCCTTAAGCGTGCCGAAATCCCGGGCTGCCTGATTCAGCGCATACGCGATGGGCGTCTGGCCCAGTGGCCGCAAGCCCGCGATCGCTACGCGGATCGACTCTCGGTTATTATCTCCGAACGGGACCAGTAGCATCGAATCAGTGCAATTGGCACTCTCGCTCGGACTCATGCTTCCGTAAGCACGGAGCGCCAGTTTCAGGTCCTCGGGGAACCAGTAGGAGACATCCTGCAAAATCTTCTTGGCGACCACCATCTTGGGCTCACCGCCCATGCGGCCCCACATGCTCCTCGACGCATCAACGACGATTTCGACCGCCCGGTCATTGAGGGAGAGGACAGGTCGTCCCTCTTTCATGGCCGTCACCACCAGAGCGGCGCAGCTCGCATCCCGCACGTTCACAGTTACGGTGGATTCCTGCGTCTGCCCGTCCAGACTCGTCGCTAATGCGACGATACGATTTTCTCCCACCTTGAGCGATACGTTTCCCGTAAACGTTCCGCCCACGAGATTCGCAATGACCGGCTCCGACCCGTTGACACTCAGCGTAACGCTGTCCACGCCCGTCGTACGAAGATCAAGGAAAGCCTTTGGAAGCAATGCCGGGTCCGTTACCTGGACGAAACTGCCACCTGTTGCCCACGCAATGGCATCCAGAATCGATGTGCCACTGGCGTCCGACCCGAGCAAGAGCGTCTGAACCGTAACACCCTGGTATTGTGACTGCACCGCAGCGTCATACGCTTTTCTCTCGTTCGACTTGCCGTCGGTAAAGAGCATAATGACGCGCGAAGAATCCGGACGTCCGTTTTTCTCAAGTTCCCTGAGCGCCGTGAGAAGGCCCGCGGCGAGATTCGTACTGCCCGATCGCGGCAAATTCCGCAATACGTCTACCACCCGGTCTCGCTCCGACGTCATGGGCTGGACGAGCTCGCCCTTGCTATCGAAGCTGACGACACCAATCTTGATATTGCTTCTCGGCGAGAGGTTCCTGACCAGTCCGATAGCCCCCGCCGACCGAAAATCGCTCGGATCGGTACGGCGGAGACTCTGCGACGTATCCATCACGAAGATCATGTCGAGGTAACGCACGCCGCCGATAGCCGAGGCAATGCCCCCCACTTCGACGCTTGTTTCTCCGCCGGTCGCGCTAAAGTCGGCGGATGGCGACTGGATTTCGATCTGCAACGCACCGGGCTCCACTGCGCCCGATTCGGAAGCCACGAAGCCGCACACCAGAACTGAAAATAAGACAGTTAAGGATTTTCGCATGGGATCACCTGATTATGTCTCCACAGCATAAACCACGTCCGCGAACGGAAACTTCGACGTAGCACACACTTTGCTATAGACGCATTACATATTCGATTCCTGCGCGGGCCTTTTGGCATACTTGAGCCCCACTGCAATCACCGGCAGCAGACCCAATACCGATACCACAGTGGCCCCCACCGGAAGGTCTGCGCTAAAGGACAACCACAGACCGGCAATGCTACCGAGTACGCCAAAGGCCCAGCCGACCAGCAGACGCTTGCCGAGTGTCGACACCAGGATTGAGGCACTGAATGCCGGGATAATCAGGCATGCGAATACCAGCAATACTCCCGCGACGTTGACCGCCAAAGTAATGACGATCGCGAACGTGGCATAGAACAGAAATTCCCACAAAAATCCCGGTCGCCGGGATTCTTCGCCATCGAACGACAGCGCGAGAAAACGCCGCCGATAGACGGCATGCAATAGTGTCAGTGCTCCGTAGGCAACGGCGATCACCGTGATTTCCTGCCAGCGTACCCACAAGATATTGCCATTGAACAACGACTTGAGTTCTTCCATGCCCTGGGACGAGCGGCTCAGAATGACAATGGTCAACGAGGTCGCTACTACGTAGACGCAGCCGATAATGACTTCGCGCGTGGTCTTGCCCGGAACGCGGCGCAATCCGGCAAAGGCGAACGCGACGATCAATGTTGCACCGAAAGCGTACAACTGGGCGTGCAGGCCATGGGATTCTTTACCCAGGAGGAAAGCAACGCTTACCCCCAGGGCGGCGACTTGTGCCAGTGCCAGAT
The DNA here is from genome assembly GCA_022563255.1 of Pseudomonadota bacterium. Taxonomy (GTDB): domain Bacteria; phylum Pseudomonadota; class Gammaproteobacteria; order Steroidobacterales; family Woeseiaceae; genus UBA1847. Next base: position 147,149 of record JADFNS010000004.1, on the reverse strand, counting down.
CCACAAAAATCACGCCGCGCGCGAGCACATGCAATCCCAAATAGGTGTGGGTGAAAATCATTAATGCGCTCAGCACAAACGCGGGCAGCAAAATCAGCCAGGCATCCATCTCAGTTTTCCTCTGTATTTAGAAGTTCAATAACGATGGCATCGAACAAATCGAAATAACTGTCGATCCCCTTGCGTGCGCCGACGGATTGGGGCAGTACTGCGACATGGATACCTGTGTGTTCATTCAGGTAGCGCGCAGAACGGCGCTCGTAATACGGCTCCATAATCAGGAAGCCGATTCGATCAGCTGTAATGCGGGCGAGCAAAGCACTCAGGGACGCCGCACTGGGCGCGATGCCCGGCTTGGGTTCGACTTCATCGACGATGCGAAAACCGAAGGCGTCTGCCAGGTAGATGAAGGACGTATGGTAAGCCACGACGGGCTTGCCCTTAAGATGTGACAGCGTGGCTTGCCAGACGAGCAATTTGTCGTTCAGGGTTTGCTCAAACGCACGGAATCGACGCTCGTACTCAGCCGCGTGCTCGGGATCCAGCTTACCCAACCGCGCGGCGATGGCTCGCGCCATGTGCACACCGTTCCGCGGATCGAGCCAATAATGGGGATTGCCCTTGGCGTGCACATCACCCAAGGCCCGCGAGACCGAACCGCTGAGTTTACCCAGTATCGGTACGGCGCCAGACAGGTCCAGATGCCCGGGGTTGCCCGGCTGAACACGGATATTTCTCGCCGCCTGGAGCAGCGGCGGCAACCAGCCGATTTCCATGTCGGCGCCGATGACGAGCAATAAATCGGCGCGAAAAACCTTGCGAATCATGCTGGGTTTGGCGACCGCGAAATGCGGGTCGCTGGTACCGGGTGTCAGGCTCTGCACCTTTACGTATTCGCCACCGACTGTTTCCGCCAGCGCCGCCAGATCCTGTGTCGTGGTTACGACTCGCAATGCTGCGTGACCAGTGGCAGAAAACGTCAACAAGAACAATGCAGGCAAGATGTTGTGTAATCGAATCATGTCAGCCCCTTAAAAAACATGAGCCGCGTGGCTGCCAATACCGAATTCCACTTGCAACCAAAGCGTGTCGGCGCTCCCGTCGACCAGGTGTTCCGTCCAGTCGCGGCTGTATTGCAGCCGCAACTTGCTGTATTCGGTGGGATACCATGTCAGGTTCGGCGAAAGACGTTTGCGTGTGTCGCGCAGCGGATCGGTGGCCGTGTCACCATCTGCCGTGGCGTATTCCCAGCGCAAACCCGCTACCCAGCCGGGTTTGAATCCCCACAGGGCTTGCGTAAACATTCCCCAATCACGCAGCGTCTCTCGATCGGCAATCCCTAAATCACCGGCCTCGTACTGTCGCCACAGCACTTCCGTATGCCAGGAAACAAACGGAAAACCACGCTGCGTGCGGGCAGGCAGCCACTTCATATACCAATCGGTGCCGACAATACGAGTGTCCGTGTTGTCGCCGCTGGCATTCGGCCCCCACAAACCCGAGACACCCAGATTCATGCTGATCGTGTCCGACAGGTCGAAACCGTTAAGCCAGCGTGCCGTATACAGCAGGTCCCCAAAGCGCCTCGCGTCCCGGTCGAGCAGCGTATGCCCACCAATTTCCTCGCCAGGTGCGTTGAGGAAACTGGTCATCGTCTCGCCCTTCGCGTTTTGCAGTCCGACGATCAGTTCCGAATACCAGTCCGTCGGCGTTAGCCACGACAATCTCGCGCCCTGGCCACGCAGTCCATCACCACCGAAGAAGCGCGATAACACGACTGGCTGATCGACGAACGACCAACTGTGTGGATGCCGCTTGTTTTGACGGCCAAACTCGGTGAAATACTGGCCGCCTTTTATCTGTAGCCCGCCCGGCAAGCTGCGAGTCGTGAAGAAAGCCTCCTCAAGTTCCACGACCGTCTCGCCATCGCTGTCAATCTGAAAAATGAGATGTGCCTTGGCATCGAAGTACGGATCCACGGTCGCGCCGATGGACAGCTCCACATTCTGCACGACGAAACCGTTCTGGTTCGGGTCGTGAGCACCGCCCTGAAGACGACTCAGCGCGTCATTGTCGACACTGGAACCGCCCCCGGCAAACAGGCCGGACAATCCGATTTGCAGCGCGCCATTGCCGGCACTCGCCGCACCAGTGGCCGCCATCGCTGGCGGTACGTTGAGACTTTGACCCGCTCGTTTTTCCAGCTCTTCGATGCGCCGTACAAGCGAATCGATTTGCCGTTGCAGTTCGTCGGTCGCCTCGTTTGCCACCGCGACATCGGGATTGGCTGCGAGCATGAAGATCACGACTGTCAGCAGCGTGATGCATAGTTTTGAATAAGCCATAGCGGCCTCTGTATTGATCGGTTCGTAAATTAAGAATCGCGTACGCAGTGCGCCAACGACGGCACACTGTTTACGTTTTAGTGATTCGTTCTGGAATCAATCAGTGCAGTGGCGGGGCGCGAGCTCCCAGAGTCGGGAAACGCAGCGTGTCGTGGCTCCGGACCTGATTCGTCGGGAGAAAGTACGCTATTACAGGCAGGCGATCCGGCAGGGCGAGCCCTGAACCGGGTACGACCGGGACATGGGTCAGGCGACATATCTGGCAATCGTCCTGAACAGTGAGATCGACAGAGCCCTCGTCGAATTCGTGCAGCACAAAGTGTACAGAGACGAACACCAGCGCGAGCGCCAGGACTGCCGGGATAAGGCGAATGTGGCGCGGGGATGTTTTCACTACAAGCGAATCGGCAGGTCCCTGACCCGCGAGCCTGTAGCGGCAAAAATAGCGTTACCGATGGCCGGTGGCACCGCAATCAGCGGCGGCTCGCCCAGTCCTGTCGGGAACTCGGTGCTGGCAATGAAATTGATATCGAGCTCCGGTACATCGGCCATCCTGAGCGGCGTATACGTGTCAAGGTTGGTGTCCTTAACTTCGCCATTTTCAAATGCCGTGCCCTCGTGCAGCGCCACGCTGACGCCCCACAGAGTCGCGCCTTCTGCCTGCGCCAGTGCCCCATCCGGATGCACTACCGTGCCACAATCGATGCTCTGCCAGATTTTCCTGACCGTAACTTTCTTCGTGTCGGCGTTCACCGCAACGTGCGCGACGCATGCGGTCCAGGTCGGCTGAGCTCTTTCTTGTCCGTGGCTGATCGCAACGCCCATGCCCTCGCCCGCCGGCAGCTGCGCACCCCAGCCGGAGCGTTCAGCCACGTCTCTTAATACGGCCGCGAGTCGCGCGGCGCCCCCGATGGATTTTGGCGTCTCGCCAGCGTTCTTGCCCGCCGCATCGAGGCGCGCCAGACGAAAATCGACCGGGTCTTCACCCATCATTGCGGCCAACTCGTCCATAAAACATTCGACACCCCAGCCGATCCACCCGGGACCGACTGATCGCAGCCAGCCCGGCAAGAAAGTACGCTGCGCGAGATCATTATTGATCGCCCTAACCCGGTGATTCGCCAACGTGTACCAGTGATCGGCGCCGCTGATCGAGAAAGAATCGAACTTGCCATTGCCATCCACGCCAGTACCCAAAAAGCCCGGCGCCATCGACAGCGTCGGCCAGCCCGCAGCAGCCGCGTGATCGATACCGGTCAATGCGCCTTGCGCATCGAATGATGCATCGAACCTGGCGACGGACGGCGAGCGCACACAGTCGAAGCGACTGTCAGCATCGCGCTGGAACACCAGCTTGACCGGGCGTCCAAGTTCGCGCGCAGCCAATGCGGCCGGAATCATTTGGTCGCCAAACAAGCGTCGACCGAATCCACCGCCAAGATAATACTGATGAATAACGATGCTCGATTCTTCAACTTCAAGAGCCGCCGCAAGGAACGGCATAATGAGCGACTGCCACTGATTGCCGCAGTGAATGTGGAAGACGCCGTCGACATACTCGACCAATGCGTTTTGCGGCTCCAGCGTGAAATGCAGCACCGAGCCTGTACGATAAGTAGCCGTATGCGTCTTGTCTGCGTTTTTACGGGCGGCTGTCACATCGCCATCGTCAACGAACAATGTGCCATTTGTCACATCCGCCGTGAGTTTCTCACCCTCGGCCAGCAAATGCGCTTCGGTCACTGCTGCGGTCGGACCCGCCGTCCAATCGATTTTTACTGCGTCCGCCGCTTTGATCGCCGCTGGAAAACTCTCGGCAATAACCAATGCCCAGCCCTGAATCAAGTCGCTGGGATCGTTGAGTTGCAGCGTCTGCAAATACCCGGGAATGTCCGCGGCCGCGCTGTCGTCAACAGAGTTGATCCTGCTGCCGTAGCGCGTGGGCGGGATCATCGGGTGCGCGTACACCATGTTCGGCAATTCAGTATCGATGCCGTACACCGCAGCGCCACTGGTTTTGTCGGGTACATCGAGCGCTGCAGTTTGTTTGCCTATGAGCAAGCGCTCAGCCGCCGGCTTGATTGGCATGGCGGCAAGCTCTTCGTCGCTGAACGTTCGCGAGATATCGCCCTGGGCAACAATGTCACCGAATGAGATCTGCTGCTCGCCGGCGACCACATTGCCATTTTCGACTTTGCATTGAATTGTGTCGACGCCGAGAATTTCGGCACCTGCTTCAATGAGCACAGTACGGCCCGCCGCCCCCGCCCGCGACAGCATTTCGAAGGAGGTAACGATCGACCAGGATCCACCCGTGACCATGTAACCCCATCGCGGATCCGTGTCCACGTGCCTGATCGAAACTCGACCCCAGTCAGCGCCCAGTTCCTCGGCAACAATTCGCGCCAGCGCTGTGCCAACGTGCTGACCCATCTCCGCTTTGGCGATGTTGATCAGCACGGCCCCGGTGCCGTCGATCTCAAACCAGACGACCGGCGAAAACCGTTTGCTTGCACCGATCGCCGCAAGATCGCTGGCCGCGTCGTCACTGCTGCAACCCGGCAGGATGCTGCCGAAGCCCATGATCAATGTGGTGCCAGCGGTTCCGGCGAGAAATGTGCGGCGACTGATCGCCTGCATGCGTTTGGGCATTGCCATGATCACGCCCCCCCGCCAATTGCCGCGCTTTTGATCGCTTTCTTGATTCGCGAATAGGCCATGCAGCGGCACAAATTTCCGTTCATCGCAGCAGTGATATCAGCATCGCTGGGATCGGGATTGTGCGTCAGCAAATCCGCCGCCTGCATAATTTGCCCGGACTGGCAGTATCCGCACTGCGGTACTTGCTCCTCGATCCAGGCTGACTGCAACGCTTTTCCCTCGCTCGAATCAAGTCCTTCGATCGTTGTCACGGCCCTGTTCTCGACAGCGCTAACGGGTGTCACGCAGGATCGCGTGGCGTTGCCATCAATGTGCACCGTGCAGGCCCCACACATCGCAATGCCACAGCCGAATTTGGTGCCTTTTAGCTTGAGTTCGTCGCGAATCACCCACAACAGCGGGGTGTCTGGCGGACTGTTGCTTGTGACAGTCTCGCCGTTCAATTCAAACTGGATCATGATGGGCTCCCTGATCGCTTCATCATCGCACGTTGATCCTGCAGGTCTGAGGCGCCGAGGTCAAATCAGCACTTGCTCGATCGTGCGGCCAAAGGCTGATTGAACTGCCCACGGTCCGGTAGACAACTCCCGGTGCAGGCGCTTTCAGCGCCGAGTCTACACACAGACGCATATGGACGTTACGGCGGAAAGTGCAATACGTGTCGCAGAAACCGCGAGTCAAATTCGAGGATTGCGGTTCGTCTACGAACCGGAAGTCCTGCGCTTCTTTCAGACGCGATTCGAGTCTCTCTGAACGATTCGATCCCGGTAAATGCCGGGCACGGAATCGGCGATCTCAACCGCGCCGACCACTTTCTCGTAGAAACTCCGCAGATCCTCCCTTACGCCGCCGATCACCGCGTACGCGTATCCCGATCCCTGCATCGCGGCGAGCGACGCCACGAGAAGAGCAGCGCCGATTCCCTGCCCTCTGACCTGCTCGTCCACGCCCGTCGGACCAAAGAATCCTTTGGCCGTAGCGTCATGGCAAGCGAATCCAAGCAACGCACCGTCCCGGGTCGCGATGTGACAGGTTGCGGGAACGCTTGACAGCGCAACCGCACACTCGCCGGCCCAGCCGGGTGCCTCCGGCTCGAAAACCTGTCGGACCCAGTCGATGACCGCATCACGCTCGTAGGCCATCGCCAATCTGACAGTGATGCCCTGTTTGCGTACGCCGGCCACACGTTCGGCAACTCCATCAAGTCTGTACAGCGGCACCAGCATGTCCATCATTACGGTCCAGACTTTTTAGTTGACAGAATCGATATCGTGCCAAGCGGCGTCGCGAATTCGGCCGTTTTCCTCACGTCCTGAAAACCCGCATCCTCAATCATCGCTGGCAACCGGCCCTGCACGTTGGCGGTCGTCGTTTCGAAACCGTCCAGAAATTGCACAATAAAGAAAACGCCACGCATGATTATATTTTGTGCCTTGCCCCAGTCGGCTAAATGAAACTCACCTCCGGGTGTCAGGACGCGCTCGACTTCCGCCAGGGTGCGGCGCTTGTTCGCCGTCGTCAGATGGTGAAAGAAGAGACTGCTAACCACGCGATGAAATGTGTTGTCTGCGTACGGCAACTCGTAGGAGTAGCCTTGATCCAGACTTATTTTCACACCCACATCTGCCGCCTTTTTCGCGGCGATCTCCAGAATCTTCGGATCTCCGTCGAGGCCCACAACGTCAGCCTCAGCACACGCGACCTTGATTGCTATCGTCAAAGTGGCTGTGCCGCAACCCAGGTCCAATATCTTTTCGCCAGGTTGAATGTCCGCCTGAGCCAGGAGCGCACTCTTGAACGTCGACTCGCGCGTTGTCCAGCGCACGACCGGATCATAAATAGACGTCAACCACGAGTACCTTAGTGCGGGAATATAGGCGTCGCTTTGCTTGCTCATATTCTTAGTCGCCAGGTCGAGAAATCGAGACTCCGCCCACCGGAGATTTTCTTCGTAACCCGTATGCTACCAGACCGGCTACCGAAGCAAAATTCGACTGGATCGGGCTCTTTTTAACATTGTTGTCGAACACGGCGATCTGAAATTGCCTGAGGCCCTGTTGAATCTGCACAAGCCGCCTTGCAAAAGTGCTCCTTTCCAGTAACTTTCCTCGCATGGCACGTACGATATCGAGCAAACTACCCAAAGTCGGCACGACAATTTTCACCGTCATGAGCCAGCTTGCGAATGACACCGGAGCCATCAATCTGTCTCAGGGCTTTCCGAGTTTCGATCCGCCGCAAGGACTGACCGATCGCGTCGCGCACCACCTTTTGAGCGGAGCGAATCAATACGCGCCGATGGCGGGCGTTCCGGCGCTGCGAGCAGCGATCGCGGAAAAAACGGAGCGCCTGCAGCATCGCAAAATCGACATCGAGCACGAAATCACGGTTTGCTGCGGAGCGACGGAAGGACTGTTCAGCACCGTGCAGGCCCTGGTACGTGCCGGCGATGAGGTCATCGTGTTCGACCCGGCGTACGACTCCTACGAGCCAGCCGTCACGCTGGCGGGTGGCAAGACAAGACATGTCTCGCTAGTGATCGAGAACAACGGTTTCGATTTCGCGATCGACTGGGAGCTATTGGCCGACACTGTCAATAGCAAAACTCGCCTGATCATCCTCAATTTTCCGCACAATCCCACGGGCGCAATCCTGCGCCGCGCGGATCTCGACAGACTCGCGGAGATTGTGCGCAACACGGGATGCTACCTGCTCTCCGACGAGGTCTACGAGCACATCATCTTCGACAATGAACCGCATTGCAGCTTGCTCAGCCACGACGAACTCTGGGAACGCACGCTGGTCGTCTCGTCGTTCGGCAAGACATTTCACACGACCGGCTGGAAGATCGGTTACTGCATTGCGCCGCCATATCTTTCCGACGAATTCAGGAAGGTGCATCAGTTCAATACGTTTGCGATCAGTACACCGATGCAGCACGCCATCGCTGACTTCCTCGCCAGCGACCCGGATTTTTATGAACAACTGCCTGCTTTCTACCAGGCGAAACGGGATTTTTTCTGCGGATTGTTGAAAGATTCGCGCTTTCGCCTGCAGCCCGCGCGCAGTACCTTTTTCCAGATCCTCGATTACGCCGAAATCAGCGCCGCAAACGACCTCGAATTGGCGAAATTGTGGACTCAGGAACTGGGCGTCGCGTCGATTCCATTGACCGTGTTTTGCGAACATCCGTTCACAGGAACACGCTTGCGGTTTTGTTTTGCAAAAGACGACGCAACTTTGGAAGCCGCAGCGGAAAAACTGACCTCGTTGTGACCCGAACCTACGCGCTGCCGATTTGAAACGCGAGCAACGCGCCGACGTAGCCAATCGTCGTCATGTAGACCCAGGCAAACACGGGCCAGCCCCACGAATTGGTTTCCCGGCGAATCACGGCGAGCGTCGCAGCGCACTGCAGGCAGCAAGCATAGAAAATCAGTAACCCGATCACCATCGGCAACGTAAAGACGGGCCTCCCGTCGGCCCAGGTCGAGGCCTTGAGCCTGCCACTGAGCGTATCCTCGTCCGCTTCGTCGCCGACCGCATACACTGTGCCCAGAACCGCGATGACAACCTCACGTGCCGGAAAACCCGCGATTACCGCCGCCGATACGCGCCAGTCCCAGCCCAGCGGCGCAAAAACCGGCTCCACGAAATGCCCGGCACGGCCCAGCCAACTTTGTTCGAGCTGCGCGGCCGACGCGAGGTGATCGATGTTCTCGTATTGTGCCGCGAGTTCGGCGCCGGACAAGGTATACGCAGCAGCCTGACGTTGCTGCACGACCTCGGAGCCAATCAAATCGGAACGCGGATAGTACGCGAGCGCCCATACGACCACGGCAACCGTGAAGATGACGGTGCCAGCGCGATTGAGAAAGACCTTTACGCGCCCCAGCAATTGAATAAGGACAGTCTGCAGGTTCGGTCTGCGAAATTCAGGAAGCATCAGTGCAAACGGCGGCTTTGGTCCGCGCAGCGCTGTCTTGCGAATGAGCAGGGCTGTCAGTATGCCCATGACGATGCCGAACATGTACAAACCGAACAGCACCAGCCCCTGCAGATTCATGAAACCGATCCTTTGCGAGGGCACGAAAGCCGCAATCAGCAAAGCGTACACGGGCAGTCGCGCCGAACAGGTCATGAACGGCGCCGCGAGTATCGTTGCAATCCTGTCACGACGATTCGGTATCACGCGAGTCGCCATGATACCGGGCACGGCACACGCAAAGCTCGAAATCATCGGAATGATCGACTGACCCGACAAGCCAACCGATCGCATTGCACGATCCATCAGGTACGCGGCGCGCGCCAGATAACCGGAGTCTTCCAGCAGAATAATAAAGAGAAACAGAATCAGTATTTGCGGCAAAAAGACGATCACGCTGCCAACGCCGGCGATAATGCCGTCGGCAATCAGGCTCGAAAAAGCGCCATCACCCAGCGATGCGCTGACGACCGCACCGAGTGCTCCTGTGGCGAAATCGATGCCGTTCATGACCGGCGTCGCCCATGCAAATACTGCCTGAAAGACCACCGCCATGACAAGAAACAACCCGACCGTGCCCGGTACCGGCCGATTCAGGAAACCAGTCACTTGTGTACGCCAGGATTGAAAAGGGGGCGTCGAACGCTGCGCTTTCGCCAGGGTTTCCTGTACCCAGGAATAGCGTATACGCGCCTCCGTGGCGATCGGCGGATCGTCGCCGAAAAGCTGCTCGCGCATTGTCCTGAGCTCGGCGACAAACCCGTCGTTGAGACCGGCGGTCACAGTCGCATTACGGTCCGTCATGCCATCGACCAGCAGCCGTTCGCACTCCGTCAGATTCAGTTTATCGTCCGATAATCGTCTCAGTCTTTTTGCGACATCCGTGAGTTCCGACCAGACGGATATTCGCTGCGGCGGCGGGCTGTCGGGCAGTTCTGTGATCGCGGTGCGTAACTTGCCCAGTCCCGCACCAGTCGTTGCCACCACGCGGTACAGCCTGACGCCACCCAACGCCTCGCTGAGCATGTCGATATCAATATCGATGCCCGATTTTTCCGCCGCATCCGTCATCGTCAGCGCCACGACCATGGGCAACTGCAGGTCGACAAGTTGTTGCAACAGGAACAGACCTTGATACAGATTGGTCGCGTCGAGGACAGCAAGGATGCCGTCCGGCGCATCCGACCCTTGCAAACGCCCGAGAATCGCGTCGACCACAATCTGCTCTTCGGTCGAGTGTGCGCTCAAAGAATGCGTGCCGGGCAAATCAACGAGCTCCGTCAATTTGTCGCCGAGCTTCAGCGTGCCGGTGTGTCGCTCAACGGTCACGCCGGGATAATTGCCGATGCGCTGTCGCAGTCCGGTCAAGCGATTGAACAGCGTGCTCTTGCCGGAATTGGGATTACCGACGACCGCGATGCTGGCGTCGGCGTGGCGTTTTACAGTTATCCGGTTGGCCGGTATGCGAATTTCAGAAGCTTTAGTCACCCGTCGCTACTGGCGCAACCTGAAAGGATCTCGCCTGCTCCCGGCGCAGGGAAATGCCGCAGCCAAACAGACGGAATTCGATGGGATCGCCGCCTATCGCAGCACTGGCATATTCAAGTTCGGCGCCCTCGACGAGACCCAGCACCATCAGGCGTTGCACCTGTGGATCGCTGGTATCGACCGATTTGATGACGCCTTTTTGGCCGCGCTTGAGCGATGCCAGCGTATAAGTGTTTATTTCCATTGGGTTTTCCGAATGCATATCCTGTAATCACTAAATGATAATGATTCTCATTACTATATGCAATAGGGAATGGTACGAATATCGGGATTTAGCAGTTGGGCCGGCCAAAATCCTCGGGCAGCACCGCTTCGATGCGCTCCATGACATCGAGTCGGTAAACAAGGTCGTGGATGTAGTCGAGCTTGTCCGTTTCCAGAACCAGCAATTCGCCCATGCTGTAAGAGGAAATCCAGGTTTCGTAATTGCGGTCCAGCCGCTGCAAATAGGACAGCGGAATATCCTGCTCCATTTTTCGACCACGCAGTTGAATACGTTTTCGCAAGGTACGCATGGAACAGCGCAGGTAAATCATCAGATCCGGCGGGCGTATTGCGTCGAGGATTGCATGATAGAGGCCCTGATAGGTCTCCCAATCCCGCTTTGAAATCTTTCGCATCTGGTACAGAGCGGTTGCAAAAATCTCGGCATCTTCAAAAATCGTGCGATCAAGCGCCACGACACCCGGTTGGCGATCCAGTTCCTGGTGCAGGCGAAACTTGTTGCTCAGAAAATACAACTGGGACTGAAACGCCCAACGCTTCATGTCCTTGTAGAAATCGGCGAGGTAGGGATTCTCGTCGTTGGGCTCATAAAAGGGAGCAACATCGTATGTTCTGTGCAGAAATTCGACGAGCGTCGATTTACCAGAGCCCATGTTTCCGGCTATTGCGATAGTCTTTTTCATGGAGCGCAATCTTACCGCAATCGAGTCTGGCTTCCACTCTGTCTATGTCCTATTCTCTTGCCTGCCCGATCCATCCGATATGAGACGCAAGTGAGCGACAACGCCCCCGAAGTATTGATCTCCGAAGACCGGATTCAGACGCGTGTAGCGGAACTGGCTGCACAAATTTCCAGCGATTATGGTGACATCGCCGAGTTGGTCATGATCGGCGTTCTCAAGGGAGCATTTATCTTTCTCGCCGACCTGTCGCGTAAACTCAGCATTCCCCGCACCATCGAATTTATTGCGATATCCAGTTACGGCAAGAAAAGCGCCCCCAGCGGCGCCGTACGGCTCGTTATGGACGTGCGCGGCAACATCGAGGGCAAGCATGTCCTGATCGTCGAGGACATCGTCGACACGGGTCATACATTAAAATATCTGATGGGCATGCTCGGATCGCATCGGCCAGCGTCGGTAAAAACAGCCGCGCTCGTACGCAAAGCCGAAAGCGCCGAGGTGGACGTCACCATCGATTACCTGGGCTTCGATATCGGAGACGAATGGGTCGTCGGCTATGGACTTGACTACGCGGAGCAATATCGGACCCTGCCTTATATCGGTGTCGTCAAGCCAGCCAACATACAAGCGCGCTAATCGCTCAGTGGTCGGAGCACCCGTCGACGTCAACTTCGATAGTCGCGTGACCGATACCGTATTCCTCCTGCAAGAACTTCTTGACGTCTCGCAAGACGTCCGCCTGGCTGGCCGGCGAATCCGACATCGACATATGCATTGTCAGCATCAACTGTTGCTGCGTCAGCCCCCAGATATGAACGTGATGGATCTCGCCCACGCCCGGAACGCCGGCGACTATGCGTTCCTGCATCGTTGACACGTCCAGCCACTCCGGCGCACCTTCGAGCAAAATGTGCGCGCTGCGCTTCACCAGCAACCAGGCGCTCTTGAGTATCAATGCGGCGACGGCAACCGACAATATCGGATCTATCGGCGTCCAACCCGTGTAAATAATGACGATAGCAGCAACAATAGTCGCGACAGAACCTAACAAATCACCGGCAACGTGCACCGCAGCGCCACGAATATTGAGATTGTCCTGATCGCCCGTGTGCAGAACGGCAAACGAAATCATGTTAACGACCAGACCCGCGGCGGCAACGACCAACATCGTCTCACCGAGCACGTCTTGCGGATGCATGAAACGGTCTACCGCCACGATCAGAATCCATCCGACAATGGCCAGTAAGCTCAGGCCGTTTACGAATGCCGCGAGAATCTGAAAGCGCTGATAACCGAACGTGAGTTTGCCATCCGGCGGCCGTTTGCTGACATGAAACGCCATGGCGGCCAGAGCCAGAGCCATGGTATCGGTGAGCATGTGGCCCGCGTCCGCGAGCAATGCCAGCGATCCCGAGATGATGCCGCCGATCACTTCGACCACCATGAAAACGCCGGTCAAAACCAGCGCGATCATTACTCGCCTGAGATTGCTCTCATCGGCGTCGTCGTGATGATCGTGTTCGTGCGACATTTCAGTCCGCCGCTGCTTCCCGGCTCAATCTGTAAATCAGAATTGCGGCTCGCTTGATGGCCAGCGACATGGACGAAAGAATCACATACTCGTCCGGTGTATGACCGCGGCCGCCGATCATACCCAGGCCCGCCAATGCATCCGTAGCCGGCGCCACGAAAGAAATATCGGCAGCGCCACGCTTTAACGGATCCAGCAACGGCATGGGACCACGGCCCAGCGCTACATTGATAGCAGACAATTCCTGTTGCAAAGCGATGTTGCCTTGAGTCGGCGCCATGGGTGGATAGCCATCGGTAAATTCAATGATCGCGCTGGTGTGCGGAAGGCTGGCGGCAACGATGTCACGCATCGCATCGCGAGCCCGGTCGAGTTGGTCCTGGGAAATCGTGCGTATGCCGCCGTGTACGATGACTTTCCTCGGCACAATGTTGGTCTTGCCAAAACTCGAACCGCGATTCTGTTGCGGATCGTAATCAACCTCGGTACCGCCCTGAATCGTCCCGGCATTGAACGTCAGATACTCTTCGCCACGGACGTCATCATAGAATCCGTTGAGTATGCGCGCGACCTCAAATATCGCGCCGGCGCCTGTGTTCTCGTTGAAAATATTCGATGAGTGCGACTGCTTGCCCGTCACCGTCAGCATCCAGTTGCTGGAGCTGCGTCTGGCGACCGTCGCCCAATCGGTATCGTCGTAATTCACGCCCTCTTCGAACCCCAGCGCGACGTCGGCCCATTGACCCGCCTCGATCAAGTCCTTGCGCGAAATCGAAAATGGTCGGCCTGATTTTTCCTCATCCCCGATATAGGCAACGACCACCGGGATGTCATCAAGCGCCCCTATTGCCGCCAGCGCCCGCAACGCATACACGATAACGACATTGCCCGACTTCATGTCGGAGATGCCATGGCCAGTCGCGACTTCACCGTCGCTTGCAAATGGTCGCGTGCCGTCTTCGATTTCGAAGACCGTATCGAGATGCCCTATCAGCAGGAACTTCTTCCCGACGCCGCTCTTGCGCCCAAACAAATGACCCGCCCGATTTAATTCAGCCGGCATTTCTATCCACTCGGTCGCAAGGCCCACAGCGTCGAGTTCACGCCGCATCACCCGACCAACTTCTCTCACGCCTTCCAGATTCATCGAGCCGCTTGGGATGTCCACGGTCTCCTTGAGAAGTGCGATAGCATCGTCAACGTGGGCGTCTATCCAGTCCGCCATGCGCCGCTCATCCGCGCTGAGCGAGCCCGCCGCGACCGGCGACGCAAAAATCAGGAACGTCAGTACGCTCGTCAGCATTCGAATCATGGGTGGATCTCCGTGTGGCGTGGAACGCGTATATTCTCTACCAGCTGTTGCACATGCGGCGGCGGCGGCTTCGTCAGCAGGCTGACCGTGATCGCGACCGCGAAGTGCAGGCACATGCCGATGACGCCGATACCTTCGGGCGAGATTCCAAACAACCAGTGTTCTGCGGTGTTCACGCCCCACGGCGCACCCGCCCACTTCAGGAACAGGCCCTTGAAGAATTCGATGTAACCGTAAGTAAACAGCAGCCCGGTCAGCATGCCGGCAATTGCGCCTTCGCGATTCGCGCGCTTGAAAAAGATGCCCATGAAAATTGCCGGAAACAGCGACGCCGCCGCGAGACCAAAGGCAAATGCAACGACTTGTGCTACCCATCCCGGCGGATCGAAACCCAGGTATCCCGCGACCAGAATCGCGAACGCTGCGGCGATGCGGCCTGCGAGTAGTTCGTTCTTGTCGGAAATATCGGGCACGAAAATACCTTTTACCAGGTCGTGCGATACGGCCGCCGAAATGACCAGCAACAGACCCGCCGCTGTCGACAACGCGGCTGCAATGGCACCGGCAGCAACCAGCGCAATCACCCAGTTGGGCAAGCCGGCGATTTCCGGATTGGCCAGCACGATGATGTCGCGGTCGACTTGAAGTTCATTGCCCTTCCAGCCGTGGCGTTCCGCCGCGGCTGCGAACAACGGATTGTTATCATCGTAATACTGCACGCGGCCATCGTTATTCTTGTCCTCAAACGCGATCAGTCCGGTCTTCTCCCAGGTTCGAAACCAGTCCGGCCGTTCGTCGTACACGAGGTTTCCGTCCGGGGCGCCAACTTCACCCGTTTGGAACGTGTTGATCAGATTGTAACGAGCCATTGAACCGACCGCTGGTGCCGTCGTGTACAAAATCGCTATAAACAGCAGCGCATAACCAGCCGATAGGCGGGCGTCGCGAACTTTCCGTACCGTGAAAAAGCGTACGATGACGTGCGGGAGTCCTGCCGTTCCCGCCATCAGGGCCATCGTTATGCAGAAGACGTCGATACGACTCTTGCTACCCGACGTGTATTGGTTGAAACCCAGCGACATCACGATGTCGTCGAGCTTGTCGAGCAACGCGGTGCCCGTCCCCGTGATCTCACTACCGAAAGCGAGCTGCGGTATCGGATTGTCGGTTATCTGAATAGCGATAAAAATGGCCGGCACAGTGTAGGCGAAGATCAGCACACAGTACTGGGCGACCTGGGTATAGGTAATGCCCTTCATCCCGCCGAGCACCGCGTAAATAAATACGATGCCCATGCCAATCGACAATCCGATCGTCACGTCAACTTCGAGAAATCGTGAAAATACGATACCGACGCCGCGCATTTGCCCGGCCACGTAGGTAAATGAAATAAAAATCAGGCAAATAACGGCGACGATTCTCGCCGTTTTGGAGTAATACCGTTCACCGATGAACTCCGGGACCGTGAACTTGCCGAATTTCCTCAGGTAAGGCGCCAGCAAAAGCGCGAGCAACACATAGCCGCCGGTCCAGCCCATGAGATACACAGAGCCATCGTAACCCAGGAAAGCGATAAGCCCTGCCATCGAGATAAACGACGCCGCACTCATCCAGTCGGCAGCCGTTGCCATGCCGTTTGCCAGCGGCGACACGCTTCGGCCGGCAATGTAGAAATCGCCGGTATTGTGCGCTCGCGACCAGATCGCAATGCCGATGTAGAGCGCGAAACTCGATCCTACGACGATGTACGTCAGCATTTGCAGACTCATGCCGCTACCTCAGTCTTCGTGAACATCGTATTCGCGATCCAGCCGATTCATGCGCCACGCGTAAAAGAAAATCAGCAACACAAATATGTAAATGGAGCCTTGCTGTGCAAACCAGAAACCGAGCTTGAAGCCGCCGATTCGAACGGCGTTGAGTTCCTCGACGAACAGCACGCCGAAACCAAAGGAACATACAAACCAGATGCTCAGGCAAGCGGCAACAAGCCTCAAGTTGGCCCGCCAGTAAGCCAGCCGATTGTCTTTGTTCATGGTCCCCATCCTTGTTGTCGTGGCTGCTTGATGGAGCGTAGCAGGGAGTCGGCGGCGGTGCCTCAGCCGCTGGATTACGATGAACCCGCGGGCAAAAAAAAACGGCTTCTCTCGAAACCGCTTTTCCAAACCTACGTTAGCACGTGGTCTTGGCCCCCTGCATCCCCCGCCAAGTCGTACCTGAAGGTGTTTTGCGTTCGCTGCGAAGTCCACTTGTTGCTGAAAGACTACGCTTGCTAACATGAAAATTCTCAAAAATTACGCCTTTTGTCAATCCTTTATACCCATTCCAGACCATTTCGACCGTCATTTGTTGTTTTTGTGACACATACACAACAGCTCTCATGCCCTGATCATCCTGTGCAAAATCAACGCCTAACGCGACGCTTTCTGCAATGCGCCTGCGACAGGATTCGGAATCGGGAATGTCGTGATAAGGTCGTCAATTGACGAATATCAACCGATCTGCGCGCGCGTTCGGGGAGGACTCAAGGAGATGAGCAGTGATCGTTGAACAAATCTGGACCGCGAACGCGTATCGCAACTTCAACTACCTCGTCGCGTGCCCTGAAACGGGCGACGCGCTGGCGATCGATCCCCTGGATTTCAGGCAGTGTCTCGCGGTCGCTAAAGAACGAGCTTGGAACATCACCCAGATTCTCAACACCCACGAGCACGGCGATCACACGGGCGGTAACTCGGGCATCGTACAAGCAACGGGCGCCAAAATTATTGCGCATAAGAACGCCAAGGACAGAATCCCCAATGTCGATCGCGGCGTAGGCGCCGGCGATATTATCAAAGTCGGAAAATCCGTCGAACTCGAGTGTCTCGACACGCCGGGCCACACGATGAGCCACATTTGCCTGCTGTCGAAAACGGACCAGCCCGGATTTTTCAGCGGCGATACCTTGTTCAATGCAGGCGCCGGAAATTGCCATAACGGCGGTCATCCGGAACAGTTGTATGAAACCTTCGAGAGGCAGCTGACCCGTCTCGGGGATGACACTCTGATATATCCCGGACACGATTACCTGCTCAACAATCTTGCATTCACACTGGACCGAGAGCCCGACAACGCCGTTGCCGCGCAGATGGTCGAGCAATACAAAAACCAGGACCCTGCGGATGCGCTGGTAACTACCATGGCTCAGGAGAAGGAAACCAACACTTTTTTTCGGCTGAAGAACCCCTCGGTCATCGCCAAACTGGCGCAGGACTTCCCGGAGATCGGCGACAATCCGGATACGAAAACTGTGTTTTTGAAATTGCGCGAACTCAGGAACAGCTGGTAGTCAGTCGCTCAGCGACTTGGTCCAGTTCACCGGGACAATTTTCCGGCAGCGACGCCATCCACAACCACAGCAACGCAAGATACAACTTTTGTTGCTCCGCGAGATGCAAGCTCCAACGCTGGCCGTCTGCGCCGAAGTAGGCGTCCAGCAAACGCCTGACCTGCTCCTCCGGCAACCGGTGATGCTCCACGACAGTCGCCAGATCGAAACACGGATCGTTGTCGCATGCGTACTCCCAATCGATGAACAACAAGTCGGGCGCCGTGATCATGTTCTCGGCGACCAGATCGTTGTGACAACAACTCAGCTTGTGCGGCAATCGCGTGCGTTCAATGACCTGGTTGCACAGCTCGACAAGACTGGCATCCGGATGCCTGATATTTTCGAGGTAACGACGTGACGCAGCGGTCGCATCGAAGGAACGACCCGTTAACGGTAACCCATGCAGGCGCTTCATCGCCGCCGCAAGCAGTTCGAGATTGCCTGTTTTACGCAGGCACTGGGGCTGCCACACTGTGCCGTCGACGTACTCGGTCAGGAAGACGTTCTCGTCCACGAACAAAACGCGTGGCGCCAGCCCGGCTTGCGCGGCGATGCTCTGCACGTCCGCCTCTGCACGCCGCGTATTCAAGGGTTCGTCGCGCACCAGGTCGTCGAACTTCAGCACGCCATGCTGAAAGTTTCTGGATACGTGGTATGCCCTGTTGGTCAGCCCGCCTTCAAGCTCAGTCCAGGCCGCTCCTGCCCACCCGGGAATCTTCGCAAGTACCTCGTCAGGTGTTCGCGTCGCCTGCACTCGCCAGTTCCCGCATTGATTTCGTCCAACTTATGAGGCCCATCGGAATCATGATGACGTAGACGACGAATAGCAAACTCGTCAGTTGCAAGTCCCGCGACCAGTAGACAAACGCTGACGCGACATCGATGGCGAGCCAGTACCACCAGTTTTCCAACACCTTGCGTGCCAGCAGAAAAGTCGCCCAGATCGCGAACCAGGCAATCATCGAATCGACATAAGGAAGCGCTGCATCGCTATATGTGCTCAACAAGTAACCATTCACTGCACTGACCGCAACGACGCCGGCGATCGCGCGTACATGCACACGCCACGGCCAAATTACAACCGGGCGAGCATGCTCATCGCTCCGGCCGGATCGCCATACGGACCAGCCGTAAACCGCCATCACCAGGTAGAACGCATTCAGCGCCGACTCCATGTAGAGCTTGGCTTCGATGAACAGCCCGACATAAATGGCAGTACTGACGCCGGCAAACAGCCAGCACCAGATGTTCTGCCGAATGGCCAGCCCGAGATAAGCGATCGCCGCGAGCACGGCGACTACCTCGGGCGCCGATTGCGCCCGCGCTTGTTCTACTATGAGCGTGAACAACGTCAACGAAGAGGATTGTTCAATATTTTGATGACAAATACGGCCTTGGGCACGTTCTTGAATGTCGTGCTGATTTCCCGGGTCAATGCAGGCATGACGACATCGATATCGCCTCTGAGCTGGGTACTCATTCGATTCATTTCGACGTCGATATCCTCGTATTGGGCCAGGCGGCGAATCACGTCTTTGATGGGTGGAATAAAATCCGCGTCCAGCGGATACAGGCTGATATCGACTGCTACTTGCATGCTCTAGAACCTCTTTTCAACAGTTACGCCGACCTGGCGCGGGTCACCGAGACGCGTGTACAACGTGTTCGGAAAATCAGGTGGTTCGTTACCAAAGTAGAAACCGCGTACCGCGTAGTTCTTGTCCAGCAGGTTGCGCACCCACACCGACATGAGCCAGTTATCGCTTTCATAGCCGATGCGGCCGTTGACCAGTTCGTACGTGCGGGACTTTTCGTCGTGGCTAACGTCGAAGTAGAACGCGTCCCTGGCCGTCGCATCCAGACGCGCAAAGACCCCGCCCGGATGACGATATACGACGCCACCCGCCAGAGTGTAACGAGGCGCATGCGCCTGGGCGCGGCCGTCAGGGCCACTTCGCAGCTGCGGAAACTCACCCAGCGTCGCATCCAGCAAACCAACGTTTGCGTACAGCTCCCATGCCTCATTCGGCCGCCAGTGGACGTCTGCCTCAAGTCCCAGTGTCCTGCCGTTATCGACGTTCACCGTCGCAAAGCCGAAAGACGCCGGATCCCCCTGAACCAGCTGAAACGATGTTCGCACCTGTTGATCAACGCGGCGACTGCGAAATATCGATACGTTGAGCTGTAGCGTGTGGTCGAGCATCGTCGACTTGATGCCTGCCTCGACAGTCCACAGTTCCTCTGCCCCGTATTTGCGGATATCTGCCGACACGAGACCCAGATTGAAGCCGCCCGCCTTGTAGCCCTTGGATAAACTCGCGAATCCGGTGACTGCGTCGCCGAAGTCCTGATGGAGGCTTAGCTCGCCGCCCCACATCGTCTCTGACGGACTTGCTGTCAGACCCTGTGTGTCGTTGTAATCGGACGTTCGTCGCTCAACGCGAACGCCAGCGGACACACGGGTCGCGGCGCCCAGATCCTTGTCGAATTGCCCGAATAGCGCAATGTTGCTGGCCGCGTACTCGCTACCAAATACTCGATCGACGCTCTCTGCCCAGTCGTAGAATGGATCGTAGTATTCGCCAAGATCCTCCGTCAGGAGATCGTCATTGAGTCTGAGCGCGTAAAAACCAACCAGCCAATTCTCCGCGGACAAGCGCAACTCCTGACTCAGCGTCGTTCGCTTGCGCACGCTGAACGAAACGTAGTCGTACGTGACCGGATTCCAACTGTCCGCGTTTCCCCAATCGGCGTCGTAGCTAAAGTCGATATCCGAATCAGCCATCGCGGTAACCGACGTCAGCGTCAAATTGCCAGGGCCTTGCCAGTCGAGTCGCAGCGAAGTGCCGACGCTTTCCTGCGCATCTCTGCCGGGCTTGTCCGACAACGTCGTATAACCATTGTCCAGCGCGAAGGCATCGTAGCCGTTGTCGATTTTCGCGACCATCACCGAAATGTTTGCTTCGAAACTGTCAGAGGGCTCAAATCGCACCCGCATCCGCAACGTCGTTTCGTCGCGCCCGTTCGTGTCGCTACGCTGCAGGAAAGTGTTACGACGATAGCCGTCGCTTGTGTGCTTTTGAGCGCTGATACGAAACGTCGTGGTTTCAGCAGCATTAAGCGCACCGCCAAATGCGGCCCCTAGCGACAAAGCCTCATCGTTGGCGACCGTTATTTGCACGCGTCCATCACGTTCTGCTGCAGGCATGGTCGAGCGCATGTAAATCAGGCCGCCGAGCGCATTCGCACCGTAGCGACTGCCCTGTGAACCGCGCAGAATTTCGACAGACTGCATGTCGAAAAGCGTTGCGACTGTGCCGATGCCACTGAAATCAATGTCATCGATCAGAAATCCAATGGAGGGATTCGGCGCGCCCTGGTATTGCTCAAGCTCGCCGACGCCGCGAATCTGAAAATAGCGAGCACGGTGACCGTCGCCCGACCAGTTCAGGTTCGGCACGATGTTGACCAGTTCCTCGAAGTGCTGCACTGCCGTCGCTGCGATGAAATCGGCGTCCATGATGCTGACACTCGCGGGTAATTCGGAAACGGGGCGTTCACGAAAATCGGCAGTAACGACTATTTCGTCGATAATTTCGTCCGCAACGGAGGACAGCGGTAACAGAATGTTCAGGAATGCGACGGTAAGTCGCGATTTTGTGTTTGCGTTCATGATTCCCTTCCTACGCCGGCATTATCCGGATCAGGTGCTAAGGGTCCCCGTTACGCCAGACCATTCGGCGCAATGAATTGGGTCTCAGGTCGTCTTGACCACCCCTGTGAAGGACGGATTTTAGCAGCTATTGAACGATCGTGGGCGAGCTTCTATTTCAGTCGGGCGATCAGGCTTGACGTGTCCCAGCGGTTGCCGCCGAGATCCTGTACTTCGGCATAGTACTGATCGATCAGTCGCGTCATCTCAAGGGTCGCGCCATTTTGCTCGGCCTCTCGCAGTGCTATGGCCAAATCCTTGCGCATCCAATCGACGGCAAAACCGAAGTCGAAGTCGCTATTGACCATGGATTCCCAGCGATTTTCCATTTGCCAGGACTGCGCTGCACCCTTGCTGATCGACTCGATCACGACGGCCGGGTCCAGCCCGGCCTGCCGTGCGAAGTGCAGTCCTTCCGCCAGCCCTTGCACGACCCCCGCGATACATATCTGGTTAACCATCTTCGCGAGCTGCCCGGTACCGACCGGACCAATGTGCGTGAGCGATTTCGCGTAACTGCGTATGACAGGCGCTGCGCGTTCAAAAACATCAGCATCACCACCGACCATGACGGTCAACTGCCCGCTCTCGGCACCCGCCTGACCGCCGGACACGGGCCCGTCGAGAAAACCAACAGACTTCGATTCCGCCACGGCGGCGATCTCGCGAGCAACTTGTGCCGATGCGGTCGTGTGATCGACTACGATCGAATTGGCAGCAACAGACGCAAGCACTCCCTGATCACCCAACAGCACATCACGAACATCGTTGTCGTCACCGACGCAGGAAAAGACGATTTCGGCGTCCACTGCGGCGGCGGCTGGCGTTGCCGCCGATTGACCGTTAAATTCAGCGCACCAGGCAGCGGCTTTCGCCGATGTCCGATTGTACACCGTGACATCATGAGCTCGCTTCGCCAGATAGCCCGCCATGGGATAACCCATGACGCCAAGCCCTATGAATGCGACACGCACCGTCAGGCCGCCCTGACCTGTGCCGATTTGGGTTTCTTGCGTGGATCAAGCCCGAGAGAGCGTGCGATAATTTCACGCATGATCTCGGAGCTGCCTGCGAAAATTCGCGACACCCGCGCGTTGGTGTACATGCGGCTGATCGGGTATTCGTCCATGTAGCCGTTACCACCGTGCAACTGCACACAATTATCGGTCACTCGCGCCTCGAGCTCGCTGCAATACAGTTTGGCCTTGGCCGCGTCTTCCGCAGACAAGGTGCCGGCGTTTTGTTCCAGCACGCAGCGATCGACGAATGCCTGCGCGACATCGATTTCCATACGCATGTCGGCAAGCTTGAATCGCGTGTTCTGGAAATCGCCGATTGCCTGGCCAAAGGCCTTGCGTTCCTGCACGTACTCCATGGTCACTTCGAATGCCGCTTCAGCATTGGCAAGATACCCGACGGCACCCAACAGCCGTTCTTCGGCAAGAAAATGCATCAGTTGATAGAAACCCCGATTGAGTTCTCCGAGCAAATTTTCCTTCGGTACTTTGACATTATTGAAGAACAATTCGGCCGTGTCCTGACTCTTCAGCCCCATCTTCTTCAGATTCTTGCCTCGTTCGAAGCCCTCCATACCGCGCTCCACCACGAAAAGGCTCAAGCCGTACCGGTTTTTTGCATCGGTACGCGCAACGACGACAATGAGATCAGCAAGAATGCCATTGGAGATAAATGTTTTCGCGCCGTTAAGCAGGTAGTGGTCACCCTTGTCTTCGGCCTTGGTACGAATGCCGGAGACATCACTGCCCGCGCCGGGCTCAGTGATCGCAACGGCAAGCACATGCTCACCGCTAATGCACTTGGGCAACCAGCGCTGCTTCTGTTCGTCGGTGCCGAGCTCACCGATATAGGGTCCGACCAGTCGGCTGTGCAACGTCATGAAAAAGCCCGCGTCGCCATGGCGCGCCATCTCTTCGATCAGTATCTGCTCGTAGCGGAAATCGGCGACTCCCGCGCCGCCGTACTTCTCATCGGCCCACATCAGCAGCATGCCTTGCGCGCCAGCCTTTTTGAACGCATCTCTGTCAACCATGCCTTGCTCGTGCCAGCGGTCGCTATGGGGTTTGATTTCATTGCTGAAGAAACGCTGTGCCGCGCTGCGGAATATGTCGTGATCTTCGTCAAAAATATTTCGATTCATTGAGTTTTTCCGTTGGTCAATTGTTTACTTGCCGGTAAATTTGGGCTCGCGTTTTTCGAAGAACGCGGTCACGCCTTCCTTCGCGTCTGCCGAACCACGTAGCTGTTCCTGAAGCTCCGCCTCCATGTCGAAGCAACTGGCCCAGTCGTGATCCATCGCGTGGCGCATGACTTTCTTGGTTGCCGCGAGCGACAGCGGAGCGCGTTTGCACAGATCATGGGCCCACTCGAGCGCCGCCTCGCGCAGTTTGTCGGCCGGTACAACTTTGTTGGCAATACCCAGTTCAAGGCAGCGTTGCGCACTGACGCGCTCCGACTCGACGCTAAGTTGGTACGCGCGGCGGTAACCCAGTTGCCTGACCAGCAACCAATTGGCGCCACCATCGGGCAGCAGCCCGATCGTCGTGAACGGCGAAAGAATAAACGCGTCGTCGGCCATGATGAGGAGATCCGCATACAACGCGACTGACATGCCGATGCCGGCCGCGAATCCCGGCACCGCCGCGATGACGGGCTTGGGTATTTGTGCGATCGCCGACAGGACGGGGCGATATTCGTATTGCAGCTTGCCCTGGGTCGTTCGATCACCGAGAAAACCCTGTTTCAGGTCGGCGCCCGCACTGAAAGACCGGCCTTCGCCGGTCAATACGACCACTCGAACTGCATCGTCGCCGTGCGCTTTTTCGAATGCGTGCAACAACTCGTCGCAAAGTTCCGACGTGAAGCCATTGAGGGAGTCTGGCCGATTCATCGAAATGATCGCGACTGCGCCGCTTTGTTCATAGATCACTATGTCCGTCATGCGTTTGTTCCTCGGGCCGCGAGCGATACTCGAAGCTGCCGTTTCATTTCGGCATTGGTGGTGGAAAAATCGAAAGTTTCCGGGCTGGTCAACCACAGATATGTCATACCGGAGATATAGGAAACGTAATGGGACGCGACAGCCACCGCATCGACGTCCTTGCGGATCTCGCCATTGGCCTGCCCCGCCTTCACCCACTCAACAACGTCCGATCGCTGCCGATTGTGGATGCCGATGGACGTATCGGGAAATTCGGAACTTGGACTTGCGGCGCCGCAATACAAAATCTGCAGTACTCGACCTTCGCGAGGTGAGTCTTCAACGAACTGACGTATGGCGTCGAGCGCCGCGCACATCGCCTCAATGCCCACTTTATCGCCAACGCCGGACTTCAGGTACTCGAGCCAGTTTCTCGAAATCGACTTGCACAGTGCGTCGTAGAGCCCGGCTTTGGAGCCGAATTGGTACGTCGCCAGGCCGCGGCTGTAGCCAGCGGCTTCACCGATCATCGCGAGAGTCGTTTTGTCCGTGCCGTGCGCAAGAATCAGGTTCATTGCAGACACCAACATCGCTTTGTCGGAAACCGCCGAACGCTCGGCCTGTGTCAGTGGGGTGCTCATTCTTTACGCTAATCAAAGTTACTTGCTGTCAACAAGCAAGTGATTATACGCGAAGCCGAAGCGGATACAAGACGTGGTTTATCTGCCAATCGAGTCTTTCATTATGTGAAACAGTGCTCACTTTAGGAACACCTGTGGGCAATCCATCCGAACTTGTGATGCAATTCCCATCGTCCCGGCGCATTACCGGTCATTTTGTAGCTGCGATTATCACTATTGTTCATGTGAGTAACATTATGTGGCTGCCTACCCCCATATACGAGCGCGTTCCTCAGTTGTTGTTATTGCTGGGCGTTTTGTTCATGTCTTCCGGAATATATTTGAGCTTCGACTACGAATTATCTTACTTCTATTTCGGCGCCGGTTTTGCCTGTTGCATGCTGAGCCTGTGGGTCTTTTCAGTACGCCTGCGCAACCGAAAAGCGCGGCGATCAGAGCAATCTTCACATGTCGAACAACACTCAATTGATAACTCGAAACCCGGCGTTGAAACTAATGTCTAGGCAAACCATGGAATTGGGTGTCAGATAAGATGTCGAGAAAAGTGTCAGGCGAATGGGCCCAACGCGGAACTACGGTCATAAGACAGATCAGTAAAGTGGCAATCACCGTTCTGCTGTGCATGGCCGTATCAACGCCAGCTTTAACACAAACGAATGACGATGTTGCCGCAGGGGACCGGGCAGCGAAAGAAGAGCTTTACAAAAGATTTGAAGCAGAACGACGTCGACAGCAACAGGTGAATCTCGAGAAAGATCGGGTCCAACGCGAAAAATTGCAACTTGAGAATGAGCGTTTACGGCGGGAGAACGAACGCCGCGAAGAGGAAAAACTGCGACTTGAAATTGAGCTTTTGCGGCAGGAGAACGCGAATCGCAGGCTGGAGCAGCTACGACTCGAAAATGAAGCGATGGCGCGGCAGCGTTCCCAGGCGGCGGCGGTCGCAAGCAATCAGAGTCAATCCCCCGATGTATACGAGCAATTACGCGCGATCGGCCAGTTGAAAGCCGATGGAATACTGACTGACGAAGAATTTCAAAGACTAAAGAGAAAAATTCTCGAGTAGTCCATCCGGGAAGAAAGTGCCAGGAAAATAAACCTGTCACCTTTTACATATTTCGCCGATATTCCCCGCCGACCCCGTACAGGGCGCCTGATATCTGACCCAGCGAACTCGATTTCACGGTATTCATCAAGGCCTCGAATACGTTGCCACGCTCCCTGGCCACACACTGCAATTTCTTGAGCGCCGCATCGTTGTCGGCGGCATGAGTTTTTTGGAAGCTGCGCAAATGACGGATCTGGTCTTCTTTTTCGGCGTCAGTGGAACGAATGAGTTCCAGGTCGTGGATCTCGTCCTCCTGCCCTGCTTTCGGCAGAAACGTATTCACACCGATCAGCGGCAACGATCCATCGTGTTTCTGGCTTTCGTAATAAAGACTCTCGTCCTGAATCTTGCCTCGCTGATACATCGTATCCATCGCACCGAGCACGCCGCCACGTTCGGAAATTCGCTCAAATTCCTGATAAACGGCCTCCTCGACGAGGTCGGTCAGTTCATTGATGATGAACGAGCCTTGCCAGGGATTTTCACAGAAGTTCAGTCCCAGCTCGCGTGAAATAATCAATTGGATCGCTACTGCTCTGCGGACCGATTGCTCCGTCGGGGTAGTAACCGCCTCATCGAACGCGTTGGTGTGCAAACTGTTGCAATTGTCGAACATCGCATAGAGCGCCTGCAACGTTGTGCGAATATCGTTAAAGCTGATCTCCTGCGCGTGCAGGCTTCGACCCGAGGTCTGTATATGGTATTTGAGCATTTGCGACCGCGAGCTCGCACCGTATCGCTCGCGCATGGCGCGGGCCCAAATGCGGCGGGCAACACGACCGATGACCGTGTACTCGGCATCCATGCCGTTCGAAAAAAAGAAGCTCAGGTTCGGCGCGAAAGCATCGATATTCATGCCGCGAGCAAGGTAATACTCAACGATTGTGAAACCGTTCGACAACGTAAACGCGAGTTGACTGATCGGATTCGCGCCAGCTTCTGCGATGTGATATCCGCTGATCGAAATCGAGTAGTAATTGCGAACTTTGTTGTTGATAAAGAATTGCTGCACGTCACCCATCATCTGCATCGCAAATTCGGTGGAGAAGATGCAGGTATTTTGCGCTTGATCTTCTTTGAGAATATCGGCCTGCACCGTGCCGCGAACGCTTGCCAGTGTTGCCTTCCGGATACGCGCATAGGTTTTTGCATCAACGACCTGGTCGCCGGATAAACCGAGCAGGCCAAGGCCGAGGCCATCGTTACCCTCGGGGAGTTCGCCTTCGTAGCGGGGCCGCTCGCATCCTTTAAAAATAGCGTCTATTTTTTTCTGCACGCTTTCCCACTCGCCTTTCTCGCGCAGGTGTTTTTCGATCTGCTGGTCGATGGCCGTGTTCATGAAAAACGCGAGGATGATCGGCGCCGGGCCGTTGATGGTCATCGATACCGAGGTCGTTGGCGCACAGAGATCGAATCCCGAGTACAACTTCTTCATGTCATCGACAGTCGCGATCGACACGCCGGAGTTGCCTACTTTGCCATAGATATCCGGACGTTCGTGCGGGTCCTCGCCGTACAAGGTGACCGAATCGAACGCCGTAGAAAGTCTTGCGGTGGGTTGTCCGGCGGACAGGTAATGGAAACGCCGATTCGTGCGCTCCGGTGTTCCCTCGCCCGCAAACATGCGAGTTGGATCTTCGCCAAGACGACGGTAAGGATAGACGCCACCCGTATACGGATACGCGCCCGGCAAGTTTTCCTTTGATAGAAAGGTCAGCAATTCTCCCCAGTCCGCGTACTCGGGCGCCGCAATCTTGGGAATGCGCTGATGACTGAGGGTTTCGCAAAAATTGTTGCCGGTGATTTCGCGGCCGCGAACCTCGTAGCTGTATTGGTCCGACCTGACGCCCGCTTTTCGATCCGGCCATTCCTGCAACAGGCGAATCGACTCCGCAGACAGATCAGAAATTGCTTCCTGGTAGCGCTGCCTGAGCACCGTCAGGCTGCGGTCGTCGTCTGCCACCAGATCATCGCTCTTGAACAGCTCAAGCTCCGCGGGAAGGCTAGGGTCTTCGAGCAACTTCAAGGACTCGTAGATATGTTGCGCCCGACTCGCTGTATCCGCCTGCGACTCAATCCGTTGGTTGACCGCCCGACCCTGCTCCGCAATCTCGGCCAGATATCGGACGCGCGCTCCCGGTATCATCGCCGTCGAGCGCGATTCCTTGTTTTGCGTATCGATATCCGGATCCCAAACGCCCGCAGCAGACCCTCCTTTTTCACCGACCCGGCGGCATAATTCCTTGAACATCCAACTGACACCGGGATCGTTGAACTGGCTGGCTATAGTCGGATAGACCGGAATATCGTCATCGGCAACGTCGAACGCAACGTGATTGCGTTTCCACTGCTTGCGAATGTCGCGCAGCGCATCCTCCGCGCCGCGTTTGTCGTACTTATTCAATACGATGAGGTCGGCAAAATCGAGCATATCGATTTTTTCGAGTTGACTGGCTGCGCCGTATTCGCTGGTCATGACGTAGACGGCGAGGTCCACCATGTCGACAATCTCGCTGTCGCCCTGGCCGATGCCGGCGGTCTCGACGATCACCAGGTCGAAGCCCAGTGACTTCAAAAACAGGATGTGGTCACTCAGCATCTCGCTGGTGGCCAGGTGCTGCCGACGTGTCGCGATTGAACGCATGTACACGCGCTCGGAACGCAGGGAATTCATGCGAATGCGATCCCCGAGCAATGCACCGCCTGTGCGCCGCCGCGTGGGGTCCACGGCCAGCACGGCAATCCGTATGTCCGGAAAGCACGCCAGGAAGCGATTCAGTAATTCATCGGTAACGCTGCTCTTGCCGGCGCCGCCCGTACCGGTGATGCCGATCACCGGCACCTGACCGGCCTGCAACCGCCATTCCTTGCGCAAGCCCGTCAGCGCAGCCTCGTCGAAAACGCCTTCCTCGATTGCGGAGATCGTTGCCGCGATATCGGTGATCTTTGAGGCGTCAACCGAGGGAGGCGCACCGGACGAGCGTCTGCCTGCGGCGGTGCGATCAACAAGGTCCCTGATCATCGCTTCCAGTCCAAGTTCCATGCCGTCGTGCGGGTGATATATGCGTTCGACGCCGTAATCCATCAGTGACTTAATCTCTGCGGGCGTAATGGTGCCGCCGCCACCACCAAACACTTTTATATGTTCTGCGCCGAATTCACGCAGACGATCGATCATGTAACGGAAAAATTCGATGTGGCCGCCCTGGTAGGAACTAATGGCGATGCCGTCCGCGTCCTCTTGCACGGCGGCGCGCACGATGTCATCGACGCTGCGGTTGTGTCCGAGATGGATCACCTCGGCACCCTGCGCCTGAATCAGACGCCGCATGATATTGATCGCGGCGTCGTGGCCGTCGAACAATGAGGCTGCCGTAATGAATCGCAGGGGCGCGGTACGAGTCTCGCCGGACGTGCCCGGAAGGTCGCTTGCTGCAATGTTCATCGTCGAAAATCCTTGAAAATCAGCTACTTTGTTGGTTGCAAAAATTCTAATCTAGATTAAAATAATGCAGAATCGCTCAAAACTCAAGCACCGGACGCACAGTATGACCACAGCCCCCACACAGACACGTTTTCAATTGCAAAAAGATCGCATGCTCCGAGCGGCCGCGCAGTGCTTTAACCAAAAAGGCTTCAGCGGCACATCACTTCGTGACGTGGCGAGTGTTCTGGGCCTGACCGATGCCGCACTTTACTATTACGTACGCAACAAGGAGGAACTGGTCTATCTGTGCTACATACGCGCAGCGGACTTGGGCCGCGAGGCGATGGAAAAGGCGCGAGAGGACGGCGTGGATGGCATGGACGTCATGTTGCGCTACTTGCGCAACCACATCGAAATGATGGTCGGCGACCGGGGCCCCATTGCGATCATGAGCGAAATCCCGTCACTCAATCCAGAGCATCGTGAAGAAGTCCTCGCGGTATCGAGAAAACACAGCGCCGCCTTCGAAGCGATACTTGCGGACGGTATTGCAGACGGCAGTATCGCGCCGTGCGATGTTCGCATGACCGGCAATGCGATCATGGGCTCGATAAACTGGATTCCGAAGTGGTATCACGGGGATCAGGAGATGGGACACAAGCTAATCGACGAATTTCCGAAAATTCTCGCGCGTGGTTTGTACGGCACCTAGACGTATTTAAGACTTGCACCGAAAGCCAGCCCGGAAGATCGAACAGAAGCCGAAAGTGGGTCACCACCGGTCAGCGATCAGACGGGTCAATCGTCGCTGCAAAAAAACTCCGGAATTGGATTAAATTTCACTGCAAATCAACAGGTTTTGCCAACTCAACCCAACACTAAGGCCAGAGATCCGATGAGCAATTCTTAGTTTCCCCGAACCAATAAATAAACCTAGCACCGTTTCTGGCACCTTTCAGAACTATTGATTCAGTTGCGCGATGCGCTCCTGCACTCTGCGCTCGAGCTCACGGAGATTGATTTTATCGGGATCGGTCTCCATGTCGTGAAAGTCGCCAGCCTCCTGCAACAACTTCACGCGAAGTTCGAGCCGTTTCCGCTGCATGCCATAGTACTCTTCGCCTGACACCACGGTGCCACGTTGCACGTCGATGACTGTCAGCGGGCCGCTGTTCGCACCCGGTACGCGAGAACCCGTTCTCGCATCGAGCTCCTCAATACTTCGTCTTATTGACGACATGAGAACTGCCAGATCGCAGTATTCGAGTCGGAGTTCCCGGTAATAGTCGTCGGAGCGGCGCCTCTGCTCATCATTCAAGTCTCGCAGCAAACGATCCCTGACCGCCACGAACTCAGGCGTGCCTCGCTCAGCCGCCAAACGATACCAGGCCGACGCAATTGTGGAATCTTTCTCCACGCCCATGCCGCTGAGGTACAGGAAGCCGACCATATATTGGGCGTACTTGTCGCCGAGCGGCGCCAGATCGTATCGATAAAGGAAAAAAGCTCGCTCGAAGTTACCGGCGCCAAACAGCCTGTCGACTTTGTTCTGTAACGCCATTGTACGACTGTCGGGCAAATCCGCCGATAACGCCGATGAACGCTGCGCGTTCGCAGTAGCGCTGGTGAATATCAGCACCGCTATCCAGATTAACGTGTTGGGTCTGCTCAAATCGGCAACCATCGTTTTCGAATATCGTCTTTGACTGTTGGAGTCCAAGGCACGCCGCAAAGTTCCGGCTGGCCGCGACTATTGTCACCGAATTCAATCATCGAACTCAGGGTTTCTCTTTTCCAGATTTGCGCGCACCGCCTCAACCTGATTCGCGCTGCCGATTATGCCACTTTGCAGACGTGCCTCAAGCGCCAAAGCATCGGCATCCGACATTTGCCAGGCTTGGTTGACAAGCGCCTTGATGCCGCGCATCGCCTCTGGCGATTTGGCGGCGCAATCCTTTGCCATGGCCCTGGCAGCCCCCAGCGGATCGTCAACGACCGCAGTAACCAAGCCAACCGCGCGCGCCTCATCGGCGGACAGTACACGGGCCGACCAGGCGAGTTCCTTTACTTTGTCCGGAGCGACCAAATGACGCAGCGTCGTGCTGATCGCCATATCGGGAATAAGCCCCCATTTCGATTCCATGATCGACAATGTCGTGTTCGGCGCCGCATAACGAATATCGGCGCCAAGCGCTATCTGCAATCCGCCACCGAAAGTCACACCCTCAAGCGCACAGATGACCGGTATCGGCAACTCGCGCCAGGCATAGGCGGCGCGCTGAAACAGATTTGCCGCCGACGGTGTTATCGGCGCAGCGAGCGCCCTGGAGAAATCCAGATCCGATTCGGATAACACACTGACATCAATGCCAGCACTAAAATTTCCACCGGCGCCATGCAAGACCACGGCTCGCACCGACGCGTTGGCTGCGATCGCATCTGCAGCCTCGCCGAGCGCCTCGAACATGCGGAGATCCAGCGCGTTGTATTTATCCGCACGATTGAGCATCACTTCAGCGACGTGCGCGTCGATGCTTAACTCAATACGGTCGATCAAAAGTAAACCTCTGAATCAGGCGGCCAAAGTACACTTGCCGTTGCGCAACACTATTGTATCGCGGGCTTTGACTGTGCAACGAAACGACACGATGTTGCCGTCTTGCCACATGTCGGTCGTGATCGTATCACCCGGCATGACGGGCGCAGTAAAACGCGCGTCGAAGCTTTTGATCAGCGTGTAATCGTAATCGCAGATAGTCTTGAGTATGGCGCGACACGCGATGCCGTAGGTGCACATGCCGTGCAATATCGGCACGTCGAAACCGGCTTTCGCCGCCGTCGCGGGATCGGCATGCAAGGGATTGCGATCTCCGGTCAGCCGAAACAGCAGCGACTGATCCTCACGAGTATCGATGTCGCAGCTCAGATCGGGCTCACGCCTTGGCGCCCGGTGCGGTCGCGGGCCCTTGCCAACCGGACCGCCGAAACCACCGTCGCCTCTGGCCATCACGGTGCAACCGAGATGGAACAGCACGGTGTCGTCACTGGCCAGCCTGCCCTCCGCCCCAAAGAGAATGACAGCACCTTTGCGGGGCCCCCAGTCAAAGGCGTCGACCACCCATTTGTTGATCAGAATATCGGCCTTCTGAGGCAGTGGCCGATACAACTCCAGGCGCTGCTCCGCATGCAATACGTTACCGAAATCCCAGCCGAGGTCCGGCGGAAACATATCCGGTACCAGCACCGTTGCCAGCGTGGGCACCGTGCAAAGCGGTGCCCCTTGCTCGTAGACGAACGGCAGTTCCTTCGGATCCAGAGGATTACTGCACATGCCAATGCCCAGCGCATAAAGGATAACGTCGGAATCGGTATAACTAACGGGAAGGTCGACGACCTTCGTCGCCATAAGCTCATCGTAATCAAGCGGCATGATGCGTCCATTTATCGAATGTCGTGATTGTACATAGCGCTACATACGAAATATGCCGTAGGGCGCTTCGTCTTTGCGGGTGTGATTCATCGCCGCGGACAAACCGTGCGCGAGCACACGACGCGTGTCCAGCGGATCGATGACGCCATCGTCCCACAAACGAGCGCTGGCATAAAACGGATGCCCCTGCACCTCGTACTGCTGGCGAATATTTTCCTCGAAGTCAGCCTTGTCCTTGTCGGACCATTCCTCGCCCCTGGCTTCGTAACCGTCAGCCTTTACGCTGGCGAGCACCAGCGCCGCCTGGTCGCCCCCCATTACCGAAATGCGTGCGTTCGGCCACATCCACATCAGGTTGGGACTGTACGCCCGACCGCACATGGCGTAGTTGCCGGCGCCGAACGAACCACCGATGACCACAGTAAACTTTGGCACATTGGCGGTGGCGACGGCGTTCACCATTTTCGCCCCGTCTTTGGCGATACCAGCATGCTCCACGCGCTTGCCGACCATGAATCCGGTGATGTTTTGCAGGAACACGAGCGGTATGCGTCGCCGATTGCAAAGCTGTATAAAATGCGCACCCTTTTGGGCAGACTCCGGGAACAGAATGCCGTTGTTGGCGACGATACCCACCGGATAGCCGTCGATGTGCGAGAAACCGCAAACCAGCGTCGCGCCATACAGCTTCTTGAATTCCTGCAGCTTTGAACCATCGACGATGCGGGCGATAACTTCGCGAACATCGTAGGGAAAGCGATACTCGCGAGAGACGATGCCGAAGATATCTTCGACCGGATATGCAGGCTCCTCAGGTTCGATTCTCGCCACAGCGCATGCGCGTTTTTGATTCAGGTTCGCGACGATGTCTCGCGCGATTGACAGCGCATGGGCGTCGTCATCCGCCAGGTGATCGGCCACGCCGGATATGCGGGAATGGACGCTGCCACCGCCAAGACTCTCGGCATCCACAACCTCGCCCGTAGCCGCTTTTACCAACGGCGGACCGCCCAGAAAAATTGTGCCCTGGTTTCTCACGATGATCGATTCGTCGCTCATCGCGGGCACGTACGCGCCGCCCGCGGTGCACGAACCCATGACAACGGCGATCTGCGCGATGCCGGCCGCAGACAATCGTGCCTGGTTGTAGAAGATCCTTCCAAAGTGGTCTCGATCAGGAAATACTTCGTCCTGACGCGGCAGAAACGCGCCGCCCGAATCCACGAGGTAGATGCACGGCAAACGATTCTCGGCGGCAATTTCCTGCGCCCGCAAGTGCTTCTTGACGGTTAGCGGATAGTAAGTTCCACCCTTCACCGTCGCATCGTTGGCAACGATCATGCACTCGATATTATTGACGCGGCCGATACCGGTCACAATACCGGCACTGGGCACATCGTCGCTGTACACCTGCCAGGCGGCCTGGCGGCCAAGCTCAAGAAAATCAGTATCTTCGTCGAGCAATAATTTGACGCGCTCGCGCACCATCAACTTGCCCCGCGACAAATGTTTTTTGCGCGACCGCTCAGGACCGCCCTGCATCACATAGTCGTCAACTTCCTTGAGACCCTCTGCGAGTTCCATGTGGTTTGCAGTGTTCTTTTTGAAGTCGTCCGATGAGCGATCGATCTTCGTTTTTATGACTGGCACGTGTGTCCTATCTGGTTACATCAAAAAGCTCGCGGCCGATCAGCATGCGGCGGATTTCACTCGTGCCGGCGCCTATTTCGTAGAGCTTCGCGTCGCGCCACAAGCGGCCAGCCGGATACTCGTTAATATAGCCGTTACCGCCGAGCGACTGTATTGCCTCACCGGCCATCCACGTGGCTTTCTCAGCCGCCACCAGAATACATCCTGCGGCATCGAAACGGGTAGTCTGGCGACGATCGCACGCTTTGGCGACCGCGTACACGTAAGAACGGCAGAAATTCAGCGTGGTGTACATGTCGGCAATCTTGCCCTGCATGAGCTGAAATTCTCCGATGGATCTTCCGAACTGTTTCCGGTCGTGCATGTAGGGCATGACAAGGTCCATGCACGCCGCCATGATGCCCAGAGAACCGCCGGCCAGCACCACACGCTCGTAGTCCAGACCGCTCATCAGAATAGCGGCGCCCTTGCCCTCTTCGGCTATCAGATTACTCGCCGGTACGCGGCAGTCTTGCAATAACACCTCACTGGTATCGGATCCGCGCATGCCCAGCTTGTCGAGTTTGGGTGACGTCGAAAACCCTGGCGTATCGCACTCGACAAGAAACGCACTCACGCCCTTGGAGCCCGCATCGGGATCGGTCTTGGCGTAGAGAATCATTACATCGGCGCCGGGCGCATTCGTGATCCACATTTTGGAACCGTTCAGGACATATTCGTCGCCATCACGCAGCGCCGTCGTGCGCATGCTCATAACGTCGGAACCGGCCTCCGCCTCACTCATCGCGAGCGCGCCGAGAAATTCGCCGGACACGAGCCTGGGCAAATATCGTTGCTTCTGCTCATCGTTGCCCCAGCGACACAATTGATTGACGCAGAGATTGGAGTGCGCCCCATACGACAATCCGACCGCGGCCGACGCACGGCTGATTTCTTCCATCGCAATGACGTGCGCGAGATACCCTAATTCGGAACCACCGTAACTTGCCTCGACGGTGATGCCCAGCAAACCCAGCGCGCCGAGCTCCGGCCACAGGTCCGCCGGAAACTCGTTATTCTGATCAATGGCCGCTGCCCGCGGCGCGATTTGATCGGTGGCAAAATTTCGCACCGTCGCTCGCAGCAAATCAAGCTCTTCACCGAGGCCAAAATCGAATTCAAACATGGCGCAATTGTGCTGGTTCACGATGCGCGACCCAATACCGCTGGAGAGGTATGACCTGCCGCCTCAGGAGCCGGACAGATCGTCGATGAATCTGGAAAAGAGCTCATACTGCGACGTGATCCCAAGTTTGGCGAACAAATTTCGCTTGTGGACCATAACCGTACCCGGCGCGATCCCGAGTTCGCGCGCGATGGACTTGGAGGAATGACCGCGCAGCAGCAAATGGGTAATTTCTCGCTCGCGTTGCGTCAATATGCCGTCGCCAAAGTTTTCGAAACACTCGGTCAGGCGCTGATGCATGCTGCGGCCATGATCGTCAAGTGACTGCGCACCGTTACGGCCGTCCGCCACACGCTGCATGGCGGATCTGACGATCGGCTCGATCAGTCGCAGCCGACTCAATTCCAATCGCGTGAAACGTTTTTCCGTACGCCCGCAAACGATAACCAACGCACTCGTGGGCGACACACCCAGCAGAAAATCCATCTCATCGACCAGGTGCGTTCGCTCGACATACTGGCGGTAATATTCGCTGGAATGAAAGCGATCCGGCTGAGCGTCGCGAAAACGGCACATTGTAGGTTTCTCCGACCGCAGCGCCAGTTGGTACAGCGGATCGAGAAGATAGGGGCCCGCCAGGTAACGGTCGAGGTAATGCCGCGCCCGACTGGGTGCCAGCGAATGGTGCACAACCTCCGGCGGCGCATCTTTGTGAAACGCCAGCAGGCTCGTGCCGTTATTTGACACCGTGGAGCCAATAAATGAGATGAGCCGTGCGGCAACCGTTTGGCTGTCCGCGGCAGCGACCAGGCCCGCTACTTTTGCGTGCCACGCCGGACTGTCAAATAATGTCGGCAACGCTCCGCTCGTCTCAAGTCAGAATGATGTGAGGAATGACGCCGCGTTGCCACCAATCGCGCCCGTTCCGGACTGTGCGGTGCGCAGGTATTGAATACCCTTCGGATAGTTCCCTGGCTGCGGATTGTAAATCCTGAAAACCCGGTTGCAATGATAGAGCTTGAGCTGTGCACCAAACGAAATGACGAAATCCGGGTCGTTGCCGCTCAGTTCAGCATGCAATTGGGGCAGTCGGTAAAACGGCAGATTCATGTCCGCATGGTGTGCGTTGTGATAGCCAAAATTCAGCGTCAACCAGTTTAGTTTCGGATAGCGCAGGGACAGCATGTTGCTGAACGTATGTTCCTGCTCCCACTCCCGATCCCCTTTGTGCGGCGCGCTGGAGCTTTCGAACAAAGTCGCGATGTAGGGATAGTCGTGCTGCACGGAATCCATGAATCGCAGAAAATGAATCATCATGAGGTATGCCACGGCGTACAACAATGCGGCCAGTGGGAACGATAACGCCACGACCAAAAACACGCCGCCACGAATCAGAATGACGCTCACGTTTCGCAATCGTTGGTCGCGGCGTTGAGGAATAATGAACGATGTGAAAACCATCACGCCGTGCATCAAAAGGTCGTGCGCAGGAACATAAAACCATTCCAGAAGTCGAACGATCCTGGTCGTGACGGGATGACCTTTGAAAAACTTGTCGTACTCGAACCAGACCACATCGCCATTATCCACGTGATGTCGAAAATGTTTGTAGCGCATGTCTTCGTAAGTGCCATACGCGGCCCCGCACAGCCAGCTCATCGCTTTGCCAAGCCTCGCATTGTCGCGCCCGCGGTGAAAGACGAGGTTGTGACCGCACTCGTGAATGAGATAGGCCGCGATCGTCATCGCATGGGCAAGCAGCAACGTGGCCCCGGCATTGACCAGGCCGGACCCATGAAAGAGTCCCGTGATTCCCAGGCAATAGCCGCCGATCGCATAGGCGACGGCCGCGCCATAATACCGCCACCCGGCACGATGTTTGAGAAAACCGGTGTTCGCGCTCATCGTAAGTTCACCCTTCAATGCCGCTTAGTTGTACACAGTTACCAAGCAATTGCTAGCATACGCCAAACTGCCCGACCTGGAGTATCAACCCATGAAGCTAGTCACCGCCATAGTCAAACCGTTTCGACTGGACGACGTGCGCAACGCGTTGAGCGAAGTCGGAATTGCTGGCATGACGGTCAGCGAGGTCAAAGGCTTCGGGCGCCAGCGTGGCCACACCGAGCTTTATCGCGGCGCCGAATACGTCGTCGATTTTCTGCCAAAAACCAAGATCGAGGTCGCGGTATCCGACGACATCGTCGAACGTGTTGTCGAGGCGATAATCGAAGCCGCCAAGACCGGCAAGGTTGGCGACGGCAAGATTTTCGTGACGACTATCGAACAGGTATGGAGAATTCGAACCGGCGAAACCGGCGATAGCGCTCTTTAAACCCCGCCAAACTCGACCAATAATCGGCCGCGCGTCACAAGGCCGCAGCCGAATACAAGCCATAAAACAGCACCGGCAGTTCAAACAGATTCCTGAAATTGCTCGCAGGGTTATTCACCTGCTCGGGCAGGTGTTCGGTGATCTTGTCCTGCGTCGCGTAGATTTGCACACCCAATCCGGCTTTGCGCATTGCCGTTATTCGTCCCGTCGCAATAGTGCCAGACTGGTTCGCCAGGTGTTCAGCTTGGCGTCGAAGGACATCGACGCAAATGCCGGGCTGGTGGACGGCAGTCCCACCGTGCGCGTGGCGCCAATGGCGCTCGCAGGCACAAGGCGATGAAAAAGTTGCTCCGCTTTTTTGCCGTTAAAACCGATCAGGACGATACCCGGATGCTGGTCGAAAAAACGGCCGAAATCATTCGCGATCACGGTTTTGAGGCGAATATCAGCATCCATGCTACCCGGGCGAACGGACGCAGCCAGCACATCCCATAACGCTATCCGGCACTTGACAAGTTGTTCGCAGCGCTCCGAGTACGTGCCATCCACGCCGAACAACTCGCGCATGATCGGCCAAAAGCCGTTTTGCGGATGGGCGTAGTACTGCTGTTCGAGCAACGATTTCTGCCCGGGTAAACTGCCGAGCACGAGCACCCGTGCATCGCGCCGCGCGACGGCGGGAAAACCTGTCGATGTTGGGGCGCGCGCAAGATTCACGTGGAAGAGGCAGCCGATCGGGTTTTCATCATCCAGCGTGCCATCATTTCCATGTCGCCCGCATGCCGGTCGCCTTTGGCCGGGTCGTCGGCCGTCACGTTCATGGCCCGGATGGTCTTGCGCAGCATGCGCCCGGACGGATCAACATCGAAATCGATGACGTTCAGGCAACAGGTCGCCTGATCGAGCAGGCCGAATGCGGATAAGCCGAGGCCGGTAACCCAGCCGAGTATCGCCGCGTTGGTACCGCCGTGAGCAAAAGCCGCCAGGTTATGCCACGAGTCGTCTGCCAGCAGCGCCTCCAGCGCTGCGCTGATGCGATTGTAGAAATCGGCGTAGCGCTCCCCACCGAGAAAACGCGCCCCTGGCTGCGTCGCCCGCCAGTGGGCGAACGCAACATCCGCAATGATGTCGTAGTCACCTGCAGCCTCGCCCTTTAATGGCCGAATTTCTTCGAGCTCGGCGTTTGTTTCAAGCGTTATCTCGCGATCACCCAAGACGATGCCCGCAGTTTGACGCGTTCTCGGCAAACCGGAGCAGATGGCTTTGTCCACGAGCACATTCGCAAACAACGTCTGCATCGCAGCAGCCTGGGCCCGACCGCGATCGTTGAGGTCGACGACGTCGGGATCCGATACGACGTTGCCGTCGCTGTCGATGTAATCGACAGCGCCGTGGCGAAACAGGTAAATCCGGCGTCTCCTTGCGCCGTCCAGGGCCGTCCTGCGGCCGTCGATGTCTATCCTCGCCGGAATCATACTTCCTGATACGGCATGGCGAGCATGATCTCGAGCTGCTGGCTCTCGGAAATCCGTCGTCCCAGCCAGTTCGCATGCGGCCGAAACGCCTCTCTTGGCGTCAACGCCGGCACACCGTCAATCCGCACATCATCGCGCAGGAAAAAGGCATTGGTGCCGGTCATGTCACAGCCGATCAGGTAGTAGCCCTTGCGCCTGCCCAGCGACTCGAGCGCCGTGAGGGACGCACCATGAAAGAAACCGCCGGGATGCCGCTCATAGCGCTCGAAATCGTCTGCATACGGTACGGTCAGGGACAGGTCAGGCCCGATACCCGCGTTGTACTCGATACAGGCAACGCGTGGCGAAACGCACTCCAGCTCCTCCCAGAACCAGTAGTCGTTGCCGTCCACATCCAGAGAAAGGAAGTCGATCTCACGCGGCACGTCGTTCGCGCTTATAAGCTCCTGCAGATTGCTGCGCGTGATAAAGGCCTGCACCGCCTTGACTCGGTCCAGACCGAGTTTCCTTGCTGCGTCGTTGAAGAAATCCACGTTTTCGCCACTACCGTCCATTAGCAGACCGCTGAAGTCCTCGTGCATCATCAAGCGCAGACAATTGCACTGCACGACGCCAAAACCGAACTCGACAAACCAGCGTGACTCGTAGCCAATATTGTCGAACAAATGACGAATGACGCCATCCTCGCCGTTCTGGGAAAGCCAGCTGTACTCGTAGCGATCAAGGCCGGGCATGCCCTCAAGCGAGGCTGGCGGCCAATCTGCGCGGTCGGGTTTGCGCCACTTCGAACTGACTTTATTCGCTCGTACAACAAACGGAATCAAGTTTCGCTGCAACCACTTCTTCGCGCGGCGCACGCGGTATTTCTTGACGGGAATATCGACCATGCCCTGCTCAGTATCCCTTTTCCGGGTCAACGACGTTCAAGAGCCGGTCACCAGCGATATAACGTTTCAGGTTCTCCATCAACAGGACGCGATGTCGTTCTATCTCGCCGCCGGAACTTGAAACATGCGGTGTCACGATGACGTTTTCGTAGCGCCACAACGGATGATCCGTCGGCAACGGTTCCGGCTCCGTGACGTCGAGGCCCGCACCTGAGATCCGGCCCGTATCCAGTGCATCGATCAACGCGGCTGTCACCACAGACTTGCCACGGCCCACGTTGATGAACAACGCACCGGGTTTGACCGCAGCAAAAAATTCCTGGTCAAACAGATCACGGGTCGAATTCGTCAGCGGCAACGCGCTGATGATTACATCCGCGGCGGCGGCCAGATCGTGTAACTCATCGGACAGGCCAACATAATCGACATAGTCCGGCCCAAACCGCGAGCTATTGCGAGTCGCCATCACGCGCATGCCCAGTGCAGCACCCAGTCTGGCGACCTCCGACCCGATTCCACCGAGTCCGACAACCAGCAGCGTCTTCCCGGCAACCGGCGCCATTCCCGCGGTCGCTGTGGCATTGCGCGCCCATTCGCCACGTTCCATGGCGCGCACGAACTGTGGCAATTTTCGTGACAGCGACAGCATCATTGCGATGGCATGCTCCGCGATCACGGGCGACGACATCTTCTGCATGTTGGTCAATATCAGATCGCCGCTGGCGATTTCTGCAACTCGAAGACAGCGCTCCGCACCGGCCCCGAAAATTTGCACCCAGAGCAGTTTCTCGGCGGCGGCGATCAGCTGCGCATCGCAAAAACCGATAATCGCGTCGGCATCTCCTGCGTGTTGCAACGCCTCGCCCACGGTTCGAACGGCGATGATTTCAACAACATCGAATTCCTGGGCAATCTCTGCAACGCCAATACCGATTTCACGAATCAATATCTTGCTGGCACCACGCCATCGCGGCATTTCCCGAACCGCGACGTCGCCCTCTTCGATCCTGGCCTGCTCGACCAATTGCTCGATCGTTATCCCTGCGTGCCCGGTTGCCGCAACGAATAACGACGCAATGCACAGCAAGGCTTTAATTGAGTTTTCTCGCATCGCGGCAGTGTACGCGCTT
The DNA here is from genome assembly GCA_022563255.1 of Pseudomonadota bacterium. Classification (GTDB taxonomy): domain Bacteria; phylum Pseudomonadota; class Gammaproteobacteria; order Steroidobacterales; family Woeseiaceae; genus UBA1847. The sequence goes on along the minus strand of JADFNS010000004.1, from coordinate 105,588 downwards.
GCGCGGACGCGCAGCAACGCTAGCGGTTTTTCTGCGCCTCGAACAAAGAACTGATGCGTTGCCGATGCTCTCGATAATAGCCTTCCCGATCCGCGTAGAACTTCGCCGCGAACTCGGCCGGCGCGCCTGTCTGGGAGTCGTGAGATGCGCCCCAGGCCGCAATCTCCAGCAAGACCGATGTCAGGCTCAAACCCTTTTTTGTCACCGCATAGATCTTCTGGCGCGCGTCTGACCGATCGGCATTGCGAACCACAATTCCTTGTTCCTCCAGCCGCCGTAACCGATCGGCCAGTGTGTTCGACGCTATTTTTTCAGCAGAATTCTGAAATTCGGCGAAGCGCGTCTTGCCATGCAGGATCAGGTCGCGCAGGACCAACAGGGTCCAGCGATCGCCAAACAAGTCCAGACTGTAGCTGATTGGGCAATTCGATTTTTCCCGCCTGGAAGCGTTGCTCATAAGATCAGTAGCCATTGCTTGCGATACCTGAATTGTTATGATATTACTTGCAAATTGCAAGTCAACTTCACGATTTAAGTGATTTACGAGGTCTGATGCCATGCTCAAAGTCGTTGCAACCGAGACATGGGAAGCCGCACGATGGGAACTGCTGGAGGCGGAAAAGGCGCTGCAGACGGCGCGTGACGAACTCGCCGAGAAACGACGCGCCCTCCTCGCGCAGCGCCTGAAGTCCGCTTACGATTTCGCGGGTGAGGACGGATCGCGGTCGATCAGCGACTTGTTCGGCAAGCACTCCCAGCTGATTATCTACCATTTCATGTTTCACCCCGATTGGGACGAGGGCTGCAAGTCGTGTTCGTTGTGGGCCGACAGTTTCGATGGCGTCATGCCGCATCTGGCGGCGCGAGACGTGGCATTCGCCGTGATATCCAGAGGCCCTTTGCATAAATTGCTGGCATACCGGCAACGCATGGGATGGAAATTTCCGTGGTTGTCGTCTGCAGAAACGTCTTTCAATTACGATTTCGATGTGTCCTTTACGCCCGCAGACATCGCCGCAAAAAACGTTCGTTACAACTATCGTGACGGGGCCAGCGTCGGTCCTGAGCTGCCCGGGCTAAGCGTCTTCCGGAAAGACGATGAGGGCTCCGTTTACCACACTTATTCAACGTTCGCGCGCGGACTGGACACGATCAATCCCGTATACCAGCTCCTGGATCTGGTACCGAAGGGTCGTGACGAAAACGAGTTGTCGCATCCCATGGAATGGGTGCAACGACACGATGAATACGAGTAACCCGGCACAGGATTGAGCGATGGGGCTCCTACGCCGGGAAGAAATCGATGGGTTTGGTTGTCGTAATCGCTGCCACATCTTTGGCCTGAAAGCGAAACAGTTTGATGCGTTGCACGAGTTTACGTTCGAGTTCGGCATCGTCAAGTTCGCTTGAAATAATTTCGCAAAAGGTGACTACGCCGTTCGGAGCGATCGTCAGCCGCAGGACCAACTTGCCCTCGAGCGATGGGTTGCGACGCAAGGCGCGATTGTAGAGCGCAAAAATTGCACCCTTGTTCTTGTCGAATACGAGCTCTATTTCCTCGCGCGACCGTGACGCCTTGCCACTCGATCCGATACGGGACGACCCTCCACCCGCCTGCCCGATACTGGCAACAGGGCTTGCGATGCGTGTTGTGGAACGACCTGCAATACCGGTTCCGCCGGTATTTCGACTCATCCTCGCGGTATTGATGCCGCCCGACGCAGCGCCGACTTTCGATGTGATCATCGAGCGCTCATTGCGCACCGACTGGCCGACCGCCGCACTTAGATTGCGATCGTCCGCGACCTGTTCGAGCAAGCTGTTGTCAACCAGATCGGCAAGATCCTCTGCAAACGGCAGCATCGCTGCCTGCGCGCGCGCGCGCGCGACCTCGCGCCGGTCCGGTACGGGCTCAGGTTCCGGCTCCGATTTGACGGTCGGCTCGGGCTCGGTAGGCTCAGGCTCCGCCTCAGGTTCCGCTTCCTGGGGCGGTGGCGGTGGCGGCGGCAGCGGCCGCTCTTCCAGCAACAGCTTTGCGATTCGTGGAGGAATTCTTTCGACATCGAACGGCTCAGGCTCGGACACGGGAATAAACGGCCAGATCAGACTGAGTACGCCGAAAATCAGGAATACGATACCGAGCAGACGCTGGAATTTCTTGTCCTGCTCGCGACCGGTCGTCCACGGCAATTCATATTCTCTGTAATACGGCAAATCCAACTGCGCGGCTCCTAAAAACTGTCCAGCTTGTCTGAACTTCTCTGCAGCACGGCCAGCGAAATCTGCCCGTAATCCGCCGCAGTACAGGTCGCCATTACTTTCTTCAGCAACCGATACGGAATGTCCTTGTCGCCCATGATCGTCACTTCGCGGGCGATGATTTCGACCGCAGCGGCACGCCGCATGACGCGATCGTTCTGCGACAGCAGCGCCTCGCGCAACGCCGGAATGTCGTTACCCCGCGTCGCCATCACCTGCGCGACTTTGGCTACAGCTTTACCCTGTACTATGATATCCGTGTCGTTGATCAGGATGACCACAGTATCCCGGGCCTTTTTCTCGGCAATCGACTCAGGCAACTGCAAATCCTTCGCGTTGGGCAAAGTTTCGACTTCCGACGAATTCACCAGCAAGAAGAAAACGAGAATGGTAAATATGTCCATTAGCGAAACAAGATTCAGGGTACCCGTGCCCTTGTGGCGTTTGTGATGCTTTTCCATGCGCTTCGCGCGACCTGACTTAACCATGCTCAGGTACCTCCGCCGGCGACCGGCGCGTCACCGATCGAGATATCGGGGAACAGTTCGGTGCGAACAATTGACAGTCCTGCAGCTGTCTCCATCACTCTGACAATGTCCATCATCTGCACCAGCGTGTCGTAGGCGATGTCTTGCTCGAGGAGAATCGCGGCATCGGTTTTCGAGGGATACCTGCGCTTTAGTTGCCGCAACTTCTTGCTCACCGCCACATAATCGTAGCCGTCATCAGTATTGGGGTAGACGCCCAGCAAACCCTGGCGCCGATCGCCGACTTCAATTTGGTCGGCGCGCACGATGATTTCCAACTGGAACACCTGTTCCTGCTCGTCCGCGGGCTCAGTAGAGGAGCCTGGCAGATTCAACTCGAGAATCGCCATTCGCGAGAACACCGCAGTAATCAGCAGGAACGGAACCAGAATCACCATCAGATTCATGAACGCCGTAATATTGAGTTCTTCGGCATCCGTTGCATGATGGCGGCCAGCTCTGTGGCGGCGGATCATATTTTATGCTCCGACCGACTTCAGCTGACGTTCGGTCACCGCGTTCAGAAACTTGACGCTCGCCATCTCCAAACTGTCCACAAGGCCGTTCGTTTTCGTCTGCAGATATGCATGTACCAGCAGCAACGGAATAGCCGCCATCAGGCCGAATGCCGTCGTGTTCATCGCCACCGATATACTGGCCGATAGCAAATCGGCTTTGTCAGCAGGATTGGCGTTCGATACCGCCGTAAACGCGTTGATCAGGCCGATAATCGTTCCCAGCAAGCCCAGCAGCGTCGCGATATTCGCCAGCGTGCCGATATAGTGCGTACGCTTCTCGAGCCGCGGCAGTACTTCCATCAGGCTTTCTTCCATCGCTTTTTCGATGTCGTCGCGACGGCGGGCCGACTTCACCCGGTACAGGCCGTAGGTCAGTATCGAACCGATAGCCGCCTTCGACTTCGCCGTAAGCTGTGCCGCTTCCTGGAAGTTTCCGGCCTTTAGAAACGGCACGATTTTCTTCCACAAGGCCCGATTGCTAGTACCCGACACCGTCAGGTAAATCCAGCGTTCGATCGATATCGCCACGCCGATGATCAATACGATCAGGATCGGGTACATGAAGGCCCCGCCATCCTGAAAAAACCGCACTATGGTGCTCATTTGACTGCTCCTCTAAAATCAATTCGCGGCTAACAACCGCTCCTACTCTTTTTCACCGTGCAAGTCGTTGTAGTAGTCGACCTGCCGTATGAATTCTTCTCTGTCGATCGGTGCCAGCACCTCATCGAGCAGCGTGTTGATCGGTCGGCCCAATAAATCACCGGGATCCGACCTTTTCCAGGGCACGATGTACAGCACCTTGGGCAGTTCCAGATTACCCGTAATCTCGGTGCGGCCAAGTTCCATCTCGTCCATCACCGGATTTTCATCTGCCGCCGGACGGACCTCATCCTGCTTCTCTTGGGCAAAAGACCCGGCGGCCGCCAGCAACATGACGAGCATGAATCCGGAAATCGTCTTTTTGCCCATACTCATGTTCGTCACTCCGCCACGTTCGCCGTGCGCCGACTCGCGGCAACCCGACGCGTCAAGTCAGTAATCCACATGGCGACCAGCCTGTCTTCGCCCGTTAGCGCCTGGTAGTTTTCAAAGTGCTGCAGCGCCACATCGAGGCGCTGCAGATAAAGTTCATTCAGTACACCCAGGTTGTAGTGTGCCAAGGCGTACGCGGGCGAGACTGTGACGGCCTTCAAATAAGCGGCTTCTGCCTCCAGAAATTTGCCATTTCTGCGAAGTAACATGCCCAATTGGTTCAAAGCGGCGGGGTGATTGGGGTTGAGAACCAGCGCCTCGTCAACTGCGGCCTGTGCAGCCTCGTCGTCCCCGCTGACGGAATGAATAATTGCCAGATTGACCCAGGCGCCCGGATACGCCGGATACTGCAATACAAACGCCTTGAAGCGCAGCTCAGCCTCCACGAAATCGCCCGCCGCCATCAATGCAGCTGCTTGCTCGAACAGCGTATTCGCGTTGGGCGGAATTGCGCGCGTTTGGCTATCCGAGACGGCGCCAGTCGCCGTCGCGCTCTGCGGCGGCGTGCGCGGATCGCCGCGAAAGCCGGGGCCGACGCAGCCCGCCATTGCCAGCAAAAGCAGCAGGATCGCGGACCGGCGTCCAAAATCAGTACAGCGCCGTAACAACATCTTCGCTGCGCTCCTTTTTTGCATAGCGTGCCGGCATCAGACGAGCCAGTTGCTGGAAACTCTTCCGCACCCATTCGTCGTACACGCCGGCGGGTGCGCGGCTGGCATTTGCCTTGTACAGATCGATGGCTTTTTCCTCGAACGGAAAAACCTGCTCTTCGAGCAGAATTTCATACTGCTCGAGGGCGTCCACATCGAGATCTGCGGGACGATCGGAATCCATAAGATCGATGCTGAACTGTTGGTAGACTTCTCCGAGCCGATAAGTCGCCGCCGTTGTGACCTCGGCCACGCCGTATGCAGCCGCGTCCGAATACGCAGCAATAACTTCCTCCATCAATCCTTTCTTGAGCTTCAGGCTCTGTGCCAGCGGTTGTGAGAGTTTCACAACTTCGAAGCGACGGCGTATCGGGTCCGCCAATTCGATGCTGGCTTTAGCTGCCAGAAAGCGCGTCCGGTCCGAACGTTGCGCGCCTGCGGTCGCGTCGACCTGGACGAGCTCCCTGAGACGCACCGTGACCTCATCGTCGTTTCCGGTTCGCCGCGCAATTTCGAGCAGCCGGAACCTGACTTCTATCGACTCGGACAAAGGATTGGGGTAGCGCTGCAAAATGTTTCCCAGCACCCGCCGTTCACCGGACAACTTGCCGGTTTCCTGATAGAGATCCGATGCTTTCCACAATGCCTCGCGACGGACGTCGTCGCTGCTCGAGCGCAGGTCGGCGATGCGCTCGAACTCCACCGCAGCCCGCCCGGACTCGCCAGACTCAAGATAGGTAACCGCAAGCTTTTGCGTGACGTCGTCGGCAAATTCGCTGTCCGGGTAGTCGGCACGAAATCGCTCGAGCATGCCTGACGCGCGCTCCCAGGCCTGCAGATTGATCAAAGCCGCGGCGGCATCGTATTCGGCTGTCGCACGAATGTCGGCATCCGGAACTACCTGACCGAGTCGCGTGAAATGCGCTACTGCCGTTTCCAGATCGCCGCTGTCGCGGGCTTGCTCGCCCTGCTTGTAAATAGACGACGCGATACGGTCCTTGATCTGCTGCCCGGCCGCGCGGTCATCGGGTGGCGTATGTTGACGTAATTTGTAGTAAGCGCTTTCGGCTGCGACGAAGTTTTGCAGATCAAATTGCGAATGCGCGATGACGGTCCACGCCGTACGCAAGTGCGCAGACTTCACGGCCGGTTTTCTTGCAACCACCGCCTGAGCAATCGCGATCGCCCGATCGAACTTGTTCTGCTGAAACAGATCTTCAGCCACGGTCGTCAGTACAGCGCCCGATTCCGGGTGCAATGGATAGGTATCTGCGAATTTCAGGCCGCTGTCGAGATACCGGTTGTGCCACTCCTCTTTCGCGGTCCCCGCGAGCGACGTCTCGTGTGCGCGATACGCAAGAATGGCTGCGTAGCCAGCCTCGGCCGATTTTTCGTGTGCAGTATATTCATACGACGTACGCTCGTATTCGACCGTCGCCATCGCAAAGGCTGCGCTTTCGAACAATGTCTCGGCCAGCAGGAAATTAGTGTTCGCGCTGTCCGCTTCGCCTGGAAAATAGGCAAGATACTTGCGATACCAGTTGGCCGCTTCGAGATAGTCGCTCTTCTTGCCGTGCTCCTGCGCCTGAGAGTGGCTGTACTGTGCCAGATCCGTGAGATTGGCCTTCAGATCCGCGGCTACCTGCGCATTTTCCGCGCGCGGATTGCGCGACCAGAATTCGCCGTCCATGCCATATCGTTCGACGAAGTGTTTCTTGCCGTCGAGAACCAGGCTCGGAAAACCGCCCTGCTTGTACGCCTCGATCGCTTCGACCTGCAACAACGGCGCCTTGACGTGGTATGGATCTTGTTCAACAAACGCTTCGTACGTGGCCGCCGCATCCTGATAGCGTTCCTTCTCCAGATAAAGGTCGCCCAGGTTGCGATAAATCACATAACTGAACGGCGGATTACCGCGGCTGGCAAGAAAGGTGCCGATACTGTCGGCGCCTTCTATGTACGAGAAACTGATACTCAGAACCCGAAACGTGTCCTCAACCAGCTCTCGTTCCGAACGCTTGAGACTCTTTAAGCGTTCCTCGCCCTCGCCAATTTCAATGCCGCCAATCTTGCGCTCGAGCAATGCAAAGAATGGCGTCAGGCTGTCTGCGTGCCAGGCCAGCTTGAATTGCGCCCAACCCAACTTGTACAGTGACTGCTCGTAGAAGCGCGATCTTTCGCCGTAACTGACAACGTCCTGATAAGCCGTCTCGGCACCGTTGTAGCGCTGGCGAAGAAACAGCATTTCACCGCGCCGAAACTGCACCTCGTCAATGAGTCGCGTATCCGGGAATTTGGCCACCAATCCGTCCAGAACCGTCAGTGCCTTGTCGGTACGTCCGCCGGTCTCGTAGGCGCGAGCCAACTGGTACAGGACCGTATCGTTACGTCGATATTCGGGATAGGCCTCGAGCAGTCGCTGATACAGTTCCACCGCGTCGTTGTAAGCACCGCCTTGCAAGGCATCGATATTCTCAACGAGTTGCTGCGCCTCGGCCTCTTCCAGCTGCAGATCGCCAAGGCGGCGCATGGCCTCGGCGCGCAGTTCGGGATCGTCCGACGCCAGATCCAGAAACGCGCGATAATTTTCACGAGCAAGTGCAGAGCTGCCAAAAATCACTTTCCCAGGGCGCACCGTGATGGTCTTCTTCTCCAGGCTCTTGATCGTGTCCTTGTCGCTCACTTTCGCCGCAGCGGCGCTCGATACGGCCAGGCAAGCGACGAGTATCGTTGTGACGACAGTCAGGAATGGACGCAGGGTCATTCTGTCGCCTCCCCGGCTGTCGCAGAGATATCGTAGATCGCGGCCAGGGCAAATTGCGCCTGAATCGTGTAAATATCCAGACGTCGTTTCTGCTCCTGAAGTTCGCTCATTGCCAGGGACTGCAGAAAGTCCCGTTGTTTCTCCAGGGCGTTTTCGACCCGTATTTTCATGCCCTCAATTCGCGGCAGAAGACCGTTAACGCGATCATTGAGTGCGGAGAAACGCCGTGGCTCGCTGCGCATGGATTCGTCGATTTGCCGGCGCGAACGTCGTGTCGCAACGAGCGCTTCCCCGACGTTGCCCAGATCGCGCCGCATGCGCCACAGGCGTTCCTTGAAATCGCGCTCGAGTCGCCACTGCAACACGCCTTTGAGAAGCCGGATTTTGTCGCGCACTTCCTGAGCCTCCGGAAAATCCGCCCGCAATGCAGGCGTACTTTGAAGCCCTGAGATCACGCCCCACATCTTGAATTCGGACGCGCTGGCCAGCGCCAGCCAGTCATAGCTCTCTTCGATGTTATTGAGCGTGGAATCGAATTCGAGTTTGCGGCTCACCATGCCATTCAGGTCAGAGCGGCCAAGCGCATCCTGGGCGCGCGGCAATCGATCGTCGTAGGCCTCCATGCGCGTCTCCAGCATGTTGCCGTAAACCTCGATATTTGCCTGCCAGCTGTCGAGGTTGCGTTGCAGATAATTCAGGTCACGAAAGTTCTTGAGGCCCTCCTGAAACTCGTGGGTGGCGAGCATGTGAAACAGGTAACGCGCTTCAGGACCCTCCGGTAATTCTTCGAGCTGCCAATACCAGCCGGTCGTGGCCAGCGGATCGTCGGACAGGAACTTATCGAACATGTCGCCAGACTCGATGTAGCCCATCGTGCGATCCAGACGATTTGCCTCCTCATAAAAGGCCTCGATCGCATTGAGATAGTGATCGGCCGCCTGGCTGATGGCATCGAGCTTCGCCATTGCGTAAGGGATGGCCAGCAGCGACTCCTGCACGGCGGAATCCAGCAAATCGCGGCCGCGCAATTCCATCCACGGCACGAGGGCGCGCTGGTAATGCTGCATTTCGGAATCGGCCCAGCCAACGCCCAACAAAGCTTTGTTGGAAAACGGTCCTTCCAGACGAACGCGTTGCAATAACGCTTTAGCCGCCGCCGGCTGATCGTCTTGCAGTAACGCATAGCCCAGCGCGAGGTTGGCCCTGTCGCGCAACGACGCGAGTTCTTCGTTGAACGGATTCAGGTTGCCGAGATCATCGAGTAATTCTCGCGCTGCGGCGACACGGCCGCTGCGAACCAGTGCAACTCCGATGTTGAACCTGGCGTAACTCGCCCATTCGGTCTCCCCTTGCCAGTTCTGCAACAAACCGATCGCGCGGTCGTACTCGCCCGCGCCGATCAGAATCTGGGCCCGCAGCAGCAAAGCTTCGCGTCGCAAGGCGACCGGCAGATCGCCCTTGATGTTGTTTAACGCGTCGAGTGACTTGTTGAAATAACCGCGCTGGAACCATATCTTCGCCAGGAAAAACCAGGTTCGGTCACGAACTTTGCTGGACACATTGTCCGCCAACATGCGCTCGAATATGTCCGCCGCCTCTAAATGGTGGCCGTACGACAAGTACATGCCGCCCAGCAGCAATTCGGCTTCCACGGCATGGCCACGCAACTGTTGTTGCTGCTGCGCCGCGAGCAAGCGCACGATCGCCGGAAAATAGTCTTCCTGATAAAAATAAAACAGGACTTCGCCATACTGCGGATTCTCGACAACGATGGCGTCATTGTCCTCGTCGTGCTGTGTCGCGTTCGTCGCTGCCGGCATGCACAGCAACATCGAACACAGGCAACTAGTTATGGAGCGACCTTGGGGCAAGAATCACTCCCATTCTTTGATGACGAATTCAGGCTGGTGTTTCTTCAGGCGGTCCGTAATCTCAAGCTCAACGTACTTGGCACCGATGCCCTTTTTAAATTTCAGCGTCGCTCCTCGCCGATAATCACGATCATGGGGCCCTTTACCTGTGAATACGGCAACCAGTTCATGATCGCCCGTTTTCAGATTCGCCATATGCACTCGATGCACGCCGCCGCGTATCAGTGCGTCAGCTTCGCGCAGGGTATAGAGATAGTTGGAGACTTCCTTGCCGTCGATCCTGATGCTGACTGAATCGAGCTCGAAGTACTCACCGACGTCCATCGAAATAAAGAAGGCAACCTGGGAATTCGCCGGAAACAGCAATTCTTCCTCGAGCAGGAAGAGGTCCCGATTCAGATCGAGAACCTCCTTTTTAAGCGTCTGCACTTCCCGGTCGAGGCTGCGAAATGCCTCTGCAGATTTAGCTTCCGCACCATCCTGCGCCGCAGCGGTGACACTGAACGCGAAGCCGGCTATCGCAATCAGGCTGATGAGGAATTTTGTCACTGTCTATTCTCCTGCCGACCGAATCGACCCGTTACTCCCGGAGCAACGAGCGAATCTGATCGAGATATTTGTTCTCGTATCCCGGCTTGTAGCCAAGATGCACGTAACGCACTCTTCCTTCGCGATCGACGAGCACGGTCATAGGCATCGTTTCCACGTTGTACAGCTTGCTGACTTCCTTGCGGGAGTCGAACAGGATCGGGAAATTCACGCCCAATTCATCGATCATTTGCATGGCTTTGTTAGCGTCATCGTCGATGTTTACACCCAGCAAATTAAATCCCACGCGTTCGTAGCGCGCATATAACTCTTCCAGCAGCGGCATCTCCTGACGACATGGACCGCACCAGGTCGCCCAGAAATTAATCATCACCACGTCGCCGCGATATTCCGAGAGACGCAGGTTTTCACCGGTCGAGCTCTTGAGAGCGAAATCCGGCGCCAACTGCCCCTCCATGCTCGTTGCTGCCAGCGATGTCGCCGCAAACACCGTCACCATCAGCCACAACGCCAAATTCTTGATTTTCATCCGTCCATTCCCTGTTATTTTTGCCCGATTCCCTTCTATGGTCCCGAATGTTGACAGCCAATGGTTTCGCGAGCCGTGATAATCGTCACAAATGCTCGGATTTGATCAACACAATGACGGTGGGGACCGGCGCGGCTGCGGCGCTGCGCAATCATCACAGATTACGTTAAATCGACGCGATACCCAAAGCATTTTCCGGCCTGCGGCCTGAGACCTATGATAATCGTATCAGACTGAATTTAAAGTGAAAATACGTCGCCTTTCAGCGACATCGGCGGATTCGCCACGCGCTACTCAATTGTCTGATTTTCAGGCTGTTGCAGACCGTCGGAGAAGAAAACCCGACCCTTTGCATCAATCACAATACTTTCGTAGTCCCCAAGCGTCGCGATCAGGCGCAATCCCTTGTCCACGCCCATCACGAAGACGCTGGTTGACAGCGCGTCGGTCATAACGGCGTCGGGGCCGAATACCGTCGCGCTGCGTACGCCGCTGGCGGGTTCACCGGTGCCAGGATGAATAATATGGTGATAACGAACGCCGTCTTCATCGAAGTACCGCTCGTAGTCGCCCGACGTCGATATCGCCTCGTCTGCAAGCGGCACCGACAAGACGACTTCGTCGTCATTCCTGGGATCGCGAATCCCCACCATCCACGGGCGTCCGCGGCGATCGCCCAACAACCGCGAATCTCCGCCGGCGGTCACTATCGCGTTTTCAATGCCCCTGGCGCGCACAATATCGATGCCGCGCTCAACGATATAACCCTTCGCAATGCCACCAAGATTGATGCGCACGCCTTCCTGCCGGAATCGAATGGTCGTGGACGCATCGTCCAGCTCAACGTAATGGTGGTCAATATTCCGGACTTCCGACGCGACGGTTGTTGCATCAGGCCGCCGACCGGCCCGAAAGTCATAGTGCTGTCCGACACTGTCGTAGGTAATGTCGAACGCTCCTTGCGTGAGCAATGAAATATCCAGCGCGCGCTGAATAAGTTGAAACAACTCCTGACTGATGGTTACCGGAGATTCTGCTGCGCCGCGGTTGATTTTCGACATTTCGCTGTCATCTTTGTACGTACTCATGAGGACGTCGATTCGTGCTGCCTCCTGAAATACCTCGTCAATCGTGACGCGACCGGCTTCGGGATCGTCGCTCCAGAGGTAAACGCTTACCTCGGTCCCCATCATCGGCCGAGTCTCACCGACCCAGTCTGCCATTGTCGACGACGGCAGCCATAGCAGCGTGAGCACAGCTAGTTTTGGTCCAAGCCGGAGGTTATGCTTGGCGTCGCAATCCATCGAGAAGGAGCCGGACAGTGACTTCATTACTGATATTCCTTGGCATCGTAGCCGTGATAATTTTCTGGGCGGTCGGCATCTACAACCGCCTGGTCAACGAACGCAACCGAGTCAGAAACGCGTTTGCTCAAATCGACGTGCAATTGACCCGCCGCTACGACCTCATCCCCAACCTCGTCGAAGCCGTCAAGGGCTACATGAAACACGAACGCGAAACCCTCGAGGCCGTCATTCAGGCTCGCAACAGCGCCGTTTCAAGTCTGGATGCCGCCAAAACAGATCCGGCCAACGCCGCGGCAATGAAGAAACTCGGCGTCTCCGAGGGAGCGCTCAGCAGCGCTCTGGGCCGGCTTTTTGCACTGTCCGAATCTTATCCTGATCTCAAAGCGAATCAAAACATGATTCAATTTCAGGAGGAGCTCTCCAGCACCGAAAACAAGGTCGCGTTTTCGCGGCAGGCGTTCAACGATGCCGTACTCGGCTACAACAATTCGGCCGAAAACTTCCCCAACAATTTCATCGCCGGCTTTTTCGAGTTCGCGCTGGCCAGCTTCCTGGAGATCGAAGCGGAGGAAAAACGAGAGGTACCGGACGTTTCATTTACGTGATCGCTGGTTGAGCTCCCGTCAGTGAATTTTTTTGCCGCTCAGGATCAGGCCCGGCGTTCAACGCGCCGCCTGATCTTTGCGTATGCCGTCGCGACGGTCATCATCGTACTGGGTGTAACCGGTCTGGTTGGCTTGGTCGTATTCGGATCTTCACCGTCGAGCCACGGTTATACAAGCGCTGAAATCATCCCGATACTACTCGGCACCGCGCTGTTCACGGCACTTTTTATACTCGGATCCAGCGTCTATAAAACATCAGTACTGTCGGCCGGCGGCGGCCGGGTAGCCGTCGAAATGGGCGGCGTCCTGATCCCTACCGATGTTCAGGATCCACTGCGCCGCAGACTGCGCAACGTCGTCGAGGAGATGGCCATCGCCTCGGGAGTGCCCGTCCCCGAAATCTATGTCCTCGAAGCGGAACAGGGCATTAACGCGTTCGCGGCGGGTTTCTCCTCCGGCGATGCGGCAATTGCCGTCACGCGCGGCACACTGGAACTGCTCGATCGCGACGAACTGCAAGGCGTTATCGCCCACGAATTCAGTCATATCCTGAACGGCGACATGAAACTCAACATTCGACTGATGGGGGTATTGTTCGGAATTATGGCGCTCGGACTTATCGGGCGAATGATATTGCGTGGCGGCTACCACGCCAGCATCGTGTCCAGCCGCCGCGGTCGCGGCGACTCAAGAATTATGATTGTTGGCCTTGGGCTCGTCATTCTCGGCGCCGTTGGCGTGTTCTTCGCGCGTATGATCAAAGCCGGAGTATCCCGACAACGAGAATTTCTCGCCGACGCGTCCGCCGTGCAGTTCATGAGGCAAACCGACGGCATTGCCGGCGCTCTGAAAAAAATAGGTGGTTACAGCGAGGGCTCGATGATCACGGCGGCGGACCCCGAAGAAGTCAGTCACATGCTGTTTGGCAGCGGCTCCAGGCTGGCCGGCGTGTTTGCGACACATCCACCGTTAATCGAACGTATTCAGGCTCTGGACCCCTCTTTCCAGGCGTCCGACTTTCCGCATGTCGTCCCGCGCCAGCGCCAGGTAATCACCGAAACCGGAGCTCGCGCGGCGGCGTTTGCCAGCGACGTCCCGAAAACATCCGCAGGCAAGGCGCCGGTAATGCTCGCAGAGTCGATCACGGAATCGGTGGGACGACCCGGCAAGCGGCACATCGAATTCGCGCGCCAGCTGCGTCAATCCATACCGGAGCTGCTTTACGATGCAGCGCACTCGTCGGACTTCGCTTATTTGCTGACGATAGCGCTGGTGCTTGACCGTTCAGGCAAAGTACTGGGCCGGCAATTCTCCTTGTTGCGGGAGCAACTGGGTGCAGAGCGTGCCAATCTGGTGCGGCGATATTACGACGAACTTTACAAAACAGGTACAAGATTCCGGCTGCCATTACTGGAAATCGCCTTCCCGGCTCTGAAACTCCGCCCCGCGCCGGAACTCGCCTATCTCATTTCACTAACGAGTCGCCTGATCGAAATCGATGGCGAAATCGAACTGTATGAATTTTGTTTTTATCGGACGATATTGAGCAACCTCAATCAGGCGACCAATCCGGCTGGCCGGCATACGATCGCGCGTGCACGGCGCCGCGAGTTGCAGGCGGCCACGATCAGTCTGCTGCGCATACTCGCAGACTATGGTCACGACACCGATGCCGATCGTGAAGCCGCATTCCAGACGGGTATTGCGACGCTGGGGCCCTGGGCGCATGCAGAGGAGTACGAGTCGGACAGAAAAACCACGATCTCCGCTCTCAATAGCAGCCTGGATATTTTGCTCGGACTGAACGCCAAGGGCCAGGAGTCGCTTCTGACCGCGGTCAGCGCGACTGCGGCACATGACGGCAAACTGTCGGTTGCCGAGGCCGAAATGATACAGGCCGTCTGTGCAACACTGGATTACCCGTTGCCGCCAATACTTTTGCAGTAGTGGTTACTCCGAGCGCGCCGGTGGCGTATTATTGAACTCCTGGGCGATCTGGACATCCAAAGCAATCATGAAAACGACGCTTCCTCTTGCAGCGGTGACCTTGCTGGCCATGCTGCTGTCTTCAACTGCAGATGCAGCCTCCCGCGAAGAAAAGCGTGTCGGAGACGCGGCTGACGTTCTCGAGCAGTTTTTAAGAATTCCGGAAAAAACGATTCCGCCCGCGTTGCTGTCACGCGCCTATGGCGTCGCCGTTATCCCGAACGTTGTCAAAGCGGCGTTCGGCCTTGGCATCCGGCGCGGAAAAGGAATCATCGTCATCCGGCAAGACGACAATTCGTGGAGTAACCCGGCATTCATCACGTTGACGGGCGGCAGTGTTGGCTGGCAAATCGGCGCACAGTCGACGGACATCATTCTTGTCTTCAAAACCCGCAAAGGTGTCGCCGGCATTGAGAATGGACAATTGACCCTTGGGGTCGACGCGTCCATCGCTGCCGGGCCGCTGGGCAGGCATACCGGAATCGCGACGGATATCGAATTCAAAGCTGAAGTCTATTCGTATTCACGTAGCCGCGGACTTTTCGCCGGCATCGCTCTCGAGGGCGCTGGCTTGACGATGGACCGCATGGCAAATGCCGCGTTCTATCACTCAACCAGCATGACGCCCGAACGAATATTCGTCAGTTCACCCAATATCGCACCGGCCATAGCCAATACTTTTGTGCAAATTTTAACGGCGCAGACCAGCCGACTGCCGAAACAGCCCGGTATGAGTACCGCCGGCGCAGCATCAGCGCAGCCCGAAGAAACGAAGTCAGCCGTGCGCACCTTTGGCATGCCCGACCCCGACGAATCTGACGATGCCGGGTACGATTCGAACTACTAAACGATGACACTTTCCGATCTGATCGCCCGGGTTCAGCAGTTTGCTGAATATCTGGGGCCGAACATTTACCTGCAAGCGGTGATCATCGCGACCGCGTTCATCATCGTCGGCAAGATCGCCGACTGGGTTGTATCCGGAATCATTGGTCGTATCGCCCGTAAGTCGTCCAATAAGTTCGACGATCAGTTTGTGGCGCTTGTCCATCGTCCGATTTTCCTCTCATTCGTATTGCTCGGCCTGTCTCTGGCAACCCAGCGGACGGGCCTGCCCGAGACACCCACGTTCATTACGATCGGAATATTGAAGACGATCGCGATTTTCGTCTGGTACAGCACGTTCATGCAGTTAATGACGCTGTTCGTCAAAGTGTTTTCGCGCACCAAAGATACCAAGCTGGTGCAAACCGGCATGTTGACGCTGCTGCACAATGTGATGAAAATCATCCTCGTCGCACTGGCCGGCTATTTCATATTCCTGGCGTGGAACATCAATGTCACAGCCTGGTTGGCGTCGGCGGGCATCGTCGGTCTGGCCTTGAGTTTCGCGGCCAAGGACACGCTGTCGAATCTATTCGCAGGTGTCTCCATCATCATGGATGCGCCGTATAAAACCGGCGATTTCATAATCCTCGAGTCAGGCGAGCGCGGCGTAGTCACCGACATTGGCCTGCGCAGCACGCGGATTCTGACGCGAGACGACGTTGAAATAACGATACCCAACGGCGTCATCGGAAACGGCAAGATCATCAACGAAGCCGGCGGACCCCCGGCGCAACACCGGATACGCATCGGTGTTGGCGTCGCTTACGGGAGCGATATCGATCATGTCATAGACGTGCTGGAAAAAGTTGCGATCGACAACCCCGCAATTCTCACTCAGCCCGCGCCGCGCGTGCGATTTCGTTCTTTCGGGGAATCAAGCCTGGATTTCGAGCTGCTGGGGTGGATCGCCAACCCGGTAGATCGCGGCCGCGTGAAGCACGAACTCAATTGTGCCGTCTACAAGTCGTTTATCACCAACAGCATCGAAATTCCGTTTCCGCAGCGTGACCTGCATGTACGCACGATGCCGGCAAGCAGCAATTAGTCGTCGTTCCCGTTTTCCTCCGGGTTCGTGACCGCGGTCGGCGCATTACCGCCGTCGGTTGCCGGACTCGTCTCGCCATAACCCGGCGACGACTGCGACTGCTCATTGCTGTCTGGAATGATCGCCAGCGGCGTATTGCCGGTATCGACATCGGAATCACTCTCGATTGGCGGAGCGACGCCGAATTGGGCCAGGTACTCCGCCTCTTGCCGCAAACGCTCGCTCTCGGCGGCGCGTCTGCGCGACTGTGCAGCGGCTTCCCGGGCCCTGCGCAAGGCCCGGCGCTTCCTATCCGAGCGAACGTCGAAGTCCGCCCGACGAATCGCTTCTTCCTTGACCTCAATACGACTGACAGCCTCGCGCGCATTAACGCACTCGGCGTCGAATTTCGTCTTCACGCGATCCTGGGCGCAGCGCACTATCACCGCCTCAAGCATACTCGGGTTTTCAACGAGTTCGGAAACCGTTCGCGGTGGCATCTCGTCTACGCAGCCGACCAGCAGTGCGACGCCGCATAGCAAACTCGTCAGTTGCTTTGTCATCGTGACTCTCAATCCGGCTTCCAGGGCAAAATTTGCTGCAAAGACAGGCGACAATTCGTCGCCATCATCAATAATAGCAAAAATGCCAACTCCCGATATCGACACAAGTCCACAATTTTAAACAAGATTGCGAAGCATTCGCGCTATAGTTGCGCCGAACTGACCAACGGGAACGCTATTTTGTCGGAATCCAACCAGTTTTCGCTTCTCGGCCAGCGCCGCTTCGCGCCTTTCTTTGCCACGCAGTTTCTCGGCGCGCTGAACGACAATATTTTCCGCAATGGCCTTGTGATTCTGATCACGTTTCAAGGTGTGCGCATCGCCGGCATGGGCCACACTGTGCTGGCCAACGTCGCCGCATTTCTTTTCATTCTGCCGTTCTTTCTCTTCTCGGCGACGGCAGGACAATTAGCCGACAAGTACGAGAAATCGATGCTCATGCGCCGCATCAAGTTGCTTGAAATCGGACTGATGTCGCTCGCTGCATTTGCTTTGCTGTCGCAACAGTACGCTTTGTTGTTATTCGTGCTGTTTTTGATGGGCTGTCAATCAACCTTATTCGGTCCCGTCAAGTACGCTTATCTCCCGCAGAAATTGCGCACCGATGAATTGGTCGGCGGTAACGCGCTGGTCGAGTCCGGAACCTACGTCGCGATCATCCTTGGCCTGATTATCGGCGTGGAGACCGTGGATTTCGAAGCCGACAAGCAGTTCATCCTGGCATTTGTTCTGATCGCAGCGGCAATCGCCGGCTACCTTGTCAGCCGGCAGATACCCAAAACCAGTCCCGTCGATCCCGAGTTGCAGATCAATTGGAACGCGTGGCAGGAAACCTGGCGAATCGTCAGCTTCGCGCGCGCAGACAAGAGCGTATTTCTTTCGATCCTGGGTATCTCCTGGTTCTGGTTTTTTGGCTCGGCGTTGACCATTCAGATCCCCGCCTATACGGCCGACATCCTCAACGGCAATGAATCAGTAGTGACGAGTTTGCTGGTCGCCTTTGCCGTTGGCGTCGGGCTAGGCTCATTGCTGTGTGAACGCATGTCCGGTCATCGAATCGAACTTGGCCTGGTTCCGTTTGGTTCGATCGGCATGAGCCTGTTCACCGTTGATCTGTATTTTGCACAGCCGGACGTCGCCGTTACCGCTGTCACGACAGTCGGCGAATTCCTGAACCGCCCGGGGAGTTGGCGCATTCTCGCCGACTTTACCTTACTCGGCGCATTTGGTGGATTCTACAGCGTGCCGTTGTACACACTGATTCAAATACGTTCCAAACGACAGCATCTGTCGCGCATTATCGCCGCAAACAACATCATCAACGCATTGCTGATGGTCAGTGCTGCCGTGATCAGTATCGTGTTGCTTAAGTCCGGATTGTCAATACCGGAGCTGTTTCTCGTCATCGCCGCCCTGAACGCCGTGGTGGCAATTTACATTTACTCCTTGCTACCCGAATTCCTTATGCGTTTCCTGGCCTGGATAGTGATCAATATTGTCTATCGAATTCGTCCCACCGGACTTGAAAATATTCCGCAGGACGGCCCTGCGATCGTGGTCTGCAATCATGTCAGCTTTATGGATCCAATTATTCTGGGTGGATCCGTCGTTCGCCCGATGCGTTTTGTGATGCATTTTAAAATATTCCAGATTCCTTTCCTGAAGTTCATTTTCAAGACTGCGAAAGCAATTCCGATCGCGTCCGCGTCGGAGGACAAAGAGTTGATGGAGGCCGCATTCGATAAAGTCGATGCTGAGCTCGCGGCCGGCAACATCGTGTGCATCTTCCCGGAAGGATCACTGACACGCGATGGTGAGGTACAACGATTCCGGCCCGGAATCGAGAAAATTATCGCGCGACGGCCTGTTCCCGTGATTCCTGTCGCATTGGGCCGTTTGTGGGGAAGTTGGTTCAGCCGCCGCACTGGCGGCGGCATACGCAAGCTTCCCGGTCGCCTGTTTGCCCGCGTGCCGGTCATGTTCGGCGAGTCGGTTCCACCTGCTGAAGTCACCGCGGAACGACTCGAGCTACTGGTCAGGACCCTGCGCGGCGATCTGCGCTGATTCGGCTGCGCCATTCCTGCAACAACTCTTCCCTGTTGCCGAACAATCCGATCGCTGCAGATGCAGCGGATTTCGTAAAGTTGAGCTCAACCAGCCCGACGTAGGCGTTTCTTGCGACCGGCAAGTACATGCGATGCCGTGCGCCGGACTGCGCCGTGCCATTGCCGTACACGAGGCCAGCACCGCGCAGCGGAGGCGGCACGAAAAGCGCGCCGTTCCACAGCAAGCCGGTATTCGACGAGCTCGCGCGGTGTACCCAACGAGGCGTTCGAAAATAGGCCTGCGTACCGTTCGTGTCGAATATCACTTCGCGCACGTCCGACGGCAATTGCAACGTCGCATCGCCAATGCGTCCTTCTGACAACAGGAACTGGCTGGCAAGATCGTTCTGATCCACGAGGATCAGGTAGTCACCGCGCGGCGACGCGCGCAGCAGTTTGATCGATTCCGGCCCCTGCCAGACCTGCTGCATTTGCCAGCCATTGTTCGCACTTTGGCTGATCAGCTGCAAAGCGCCATCTGCACCTCCCGCGTAGAGACGATCCACGGTCGCAAAAGCCAGTCCCTGGAAAATGCTTGCCGACTCGAACTGGGCGACAATTTGGCCGCCCTGAACGTCAAGGATCGACACACTATCGCCGTTCGACACTGCCAGATAGGCAGCGTCCGGTGAAAAAAGAAGCTGTGAAACCGGCCGGCCGGGAATATTTACGACATACGGCAGCGGCTCGCCATTGGCCGTCGTCCACACGCGCAACGTACTGTTCGTCGCCACGCTGGCCACGAATGATCCTGACGAGTCGATGCTGAGCAGCCGGACCTCGCTGGTATGCCCGATGAAACTAACTTCTGCGCCGAGATTTTCGACTTCGTCCAGCCTTGCAGCCGATGAAATCACGTGCACGTGCCCCGACGGATCGCCGATCACGAAAAAATCCCCGTCCGGCGAGACAGCCAGCGGGCGGTCCGCGGACGGACTCCATATCGTATGTCGGTCCGCCGGCGCACTGTCCCTCGCCGTCGAGCGGAAAACCGGCGTGCGCCAGATCCTCGGCCCGTAGCCAGAACTGCCGGTCAGCAGAATCTGCTCGTCCTGGCTGAACGACAACAAGTCCGGCGAACCACCGTCGTTGCGCACGCCCAATAACGGCCCAGTCGATCGTCCATCATTACTGCTGAATATCCCGAACCCGGTTTCGGGGCGCCCGGCTGCAACGAGACTTCCGGACGGCGAGAACGAAAGTTGCCAACGGCCACCACCTGAGAATGCCAGTAGCGGTCGTTGCGGACGCTCGATATTCCACACGGACAGACCGACATCGGGGCTGACGACGCCCAGAGTCAAGCCATCCGCCGACAAGCTGATGACACCTGGCTGCGCAGGCAAGTCGATCTCAGCCAGCAGGCTGGCCGTGCTGAAATCCCAAACGCGAACCGCTCGATCAAAGTCCGCAATTGCGACACGACTGCCGGCCGCATTGATTGCAACCAGCGCCGGAGCTCCCGCAACAACAACCTCCGCGGCAATCCGGCCATCATCAAGTCCCCACAGTTCCAATCGAGTCTCGGTATCGCCGCGGCGCACGACGAACAATTGCGTGCCGTCGTGGGTCAGCGCGGCGCTCATGCTTGCCGCGCCAACCGGCAGCGTTGCCACTTTGTCGCCGGTCGCGATATCCCATAGATTTACGCTGTCTTGCGTCGCTGTTACAAGCCAGCGCGCAGCGGCGCCAAGGCCAATCAAACTTTCGTTCTCGTTGAGCGCGATCGCCCGCATCGGTTCAGCGAAGGTCAGGTCCCAAATACGTGCGCTGTCGCTCTGGGTCGCGCGCGCGACCGCGTAACGTCCCGACTTATCGAACCAGAGTTTGTCTGTTTCACGCTCGACCGGGTCTGGAATATTCAAGCCCCGCTGAAAATACTCGACCGCACCCTGGGCGTTCAGCTTGAGGTTCCAGCCAACCAGTTGGCCAGCAACACCGAGCCTCTCGTCCCGGATACTGATACTCCAGGTGCCGCTCAGCGATTCGCCCAGAAGGCCGCCAAGTTGTGCAGCCGGAATACGAATATCGTCATTGCTGGACGCGCGCTCCAGACCTGTCTCAAATTCGACAGCCCGCCCCGACGGGGCGATAATCTTGATGCGCAAATCCGACAATCGCGCATGGCTGACATTCAACGTCAAGCCGATGCGATTAACGGAACCCTGTCGGTCGACGATAACGCGTCGCACCAGCGGGTTGACTTCAAGTGCCGTAATCGGCCACGGCTCGCGATGCTGCACGCCTTGAGGCGTATACGAAAACTGCGAAATCTGCGACCCAACAGCAGTCGTCAGAACCATGCTCACAGGATCGAACACGGTCGTCCCCGTCGGTAGCTCGGGAAGAGTTGCCAGAAGTAACGGATAGTCGTCACCGACCAAAGCCGCCGCACGCTGGCGCCTGAGCGCCGTGGACAAGACCAGTGACTGTATATTGGCCAGCAACGCTGCATCGCGATTTTCCAGACGAGTTGCGTTGCTTGCTTCCCGGTCCCAGAAGCCAGCCACAATCTGCTCCGCCAGGCGACCGGCGTTCGGCAGGACGGCAGCCAGCGCCGCGAGCTCCCGTATCTGAACTGCGTCGCTCGCAGCAAGCGCGCGACGTTCCAGAAAACGCCGATAATAATTGTCGGCTGTATCCGCATGGCCCGGGAACGACCGAAAATTGTCGTAGGCCATACTCGCGCCTTGCAAGGTCACAGTATCCGACGTCAGAATCTGTACGTAGGATCGTGGCAACCACTGCGTGTACCAGAGCGGAATCATCGCCAACAACAGCAGCGTACCGACGACGATGGCGGGCACTTTGAAATGGGTTGGCAGATGCTCGTTCGCCCAGCGAGCCGTAAATACGGTTTCGTACAGCCGATTACGAACGACCAGATTGCTGTCATCGGAAATTATCAGGAGACCAACGGCGAGCAGTCGCCTCTGTAGCGCCGAGCCCAGATCGGCGGCTACCACGATTCCCTTTCGAATCTTGCCGTATAAATTGAGAATCGGCGCGCGGCGTTTCGTATCGCTCATAATGGCCCGGTGTATGTGGCTCATCTGCGGTTCGCTATGCAGCGCCGCGCGACCGCCCAGCTGGAACATGGCAATGCGATCAACGTACCCATCGATATTTTCGTCCGGCACTTCTTTAGCGACAGCGCGTGCCAGCTTCTGACTAAGATAAGGCTGGCCATTCGTCCAGTGGTAGATACGATCCAGAGCCAATACCGCATCCTCGTGCGGCAAATTTAATTCCGTGGCGAATAAATCAAGCTCCGCGCGAGTGAAATCTTCGAGCAATACCGGCTGGGTGATATTGAAAGGCGACAGTTCAGCCTCCTCGATCAGGCTGACGGGATCGCACTCGCCGAGCAAAACGAATGAAAGCCGCAGAAAACTGGGATCAATTGCGCGCGCATTGTGCGCCGCACGAATGCTGGCAAGCAGTTGATCCGCAAACGCCAGGTCTTCCATGCACTGAATTTCATCGACGAATACGACGATGCGTTCGGGGACATGATGGAGTATGACTTCGGAGTAAAATTCGACGAGTCGCTGGCGATTGCTCAGTATCGACTTGTCCTGCCACCACGTTTGCAAGTCGTAGCGGATGCGCAGTTGCCGCAACAAGCGGTAAGCAACGCTGTAGTACCAGCGTCCTGAATCCGCGCCACCATCGCGAACCCCTATCTGTGCGAGATCGAGAATCGCGACTTTGCAGCCGTGGATCTCGAGCCTGGCCGCAGTTGCCGCAATGAGGCTGGTCTTGCCACTGCGATCCGGCGCGAGCACATGAGCATAGCGCCCGGAAACCACGGTGTCGTACAGCAAGTCGTCGGCCCGACGCTTGATATAGCCAGCCCGAACAGCGTGCAATGGCGCGCCCACACTGAAGAATTCGCCCGTCGTGTCCAGTTTCGCGCGTTCTTCGCTCTGACCTTTTTTGGTGGATTCGCCAGCCACTATCAATTCCGTGTCGAAAGCTTGCTGTATTCTCTGCATTTTGCGGGATAACTGCCAGTGCAAAACCGTCGCTTACTCAAAAAAGACCAGTTTGGCGAGATATGGCTGCTCACTGAGAACGGCGAAAATGCCGTGCTGCGCGACACTCGCTCAGCCGTCTGGTGGGTGGCCTGGCTGGCACGCGTTCTGCTCAGACGCGAGGCCCGCGCCCTGGCGGCACTGCGAAGTCTGGATGGGACACCGCGACTGATAAAGAACGACAAGTACACGCTTGCGCGCAGTTATATGCCTGGAGTGCCCATGTTCGAGGGCCGCCCGCGAGATTCCGGGTATTTCCGTGCCATGGCCCGGCTCTCGAGAAGCATGCATCGCCTGGGCGTTGTCCACAACGATCTCGCGAAAGAGCCCAATCTGCTGGTCCGCGATGACGGATCACCGGCATTCGTCGATTTCCAGCTCGCGTGGACAACAAAACGACGCGGTCGGCTGTTTCGAGCGGCCGCCAGGGAAGATATTCGACACCTCCTGAAACACAAACGCACTTACAGGCCGGACCTGCTCACGGCCAGGGAACACTCGATCCTGAACACGCCGTCAACGCCATCCCGGGCGTGGATGTCGCTGGCAAAGCCCGTCTACCTGTTCGTCACACGCCGCCTGTTCGGCTGGTCGGACAGGGAAGGTGCGGCGGACCGGGGCAGACGGAACTCACGGTAGCAGCATGCTTTTGCGTATAATCACGCAGCGACACCGCATGAAACCGAAGGAATGAATTTGTGAATTACTGCCACCGGCACAACCTGGTCGAACCGAACGACGCCGGTCGAGAACGCGTTTGCGGGATTCGTGTGTCCTTGCCCGCAGGCGATACCTTGAGAAAGGTGCTCGGCGATGATTGGGAACTCCTGCGCTGGTTTTCGAGCGAGACCGAACGCGACGCCGCGTTCGATGAAATGGCGCAACGGCATGCTTACAGCCGCGATACGGATTCCCCGACGCAGGTACTGGAAAAAATATCTCGTTAATTTTCTTTAGCGGGGCGGCGCTCCAATAAACAGGTAGAAATTCGTCTTGCCATCCTCGTTGAACCCGGCGGCGAGATAAATAGGCCCGAAGTAGGTGTCCAGGCCGACGAAAATACTGCCGTTCATTTGCAGCGTATCGAAACTTATTTCTGCCCGCGTCTGCCAGACATTGCCGGCTTCGGCCGAGACGCCAAGATAAATCGGCGTCTCGAAGACGCCCCCCGTGGTATTGCCGATTCGGCGGTAAACCATCAGTCTCGCCAAAGCAGCGTGCGGGCCGCTGATTTCTCCGCGCTCCAGACCGGACAACCTCAAAAAACCTCCCAGCGGGAAAAAGTCCTGCAACGTATTGTCTGAGTTCAGAGTCGTCGCATAACTCAGACCCAGTTGCAGGCTGCTCTTGCCCCGGCTCCAGGTTTGCGCGATTTCTCCCTCAATGGTATCAAAATTGAAATCCGCGCCAAATCCCGTGCGCGAGAGATTCCAGCGCACATCGGCCAGCAAACCTTTACGTGGGAAACGCGGATTGTCTACCGAGTCAAAGCGTAGCCGCACGAACACACCGCCCGTTTCGAAATCAAAGTTCGGCAAAGCGGGATCACCGACCTTCACCCGGGCCTCGCCAATACCCCGGTAGACGCCTACCCTGAACTCCCCAACCGTGCCAAACTCTCGACCAAAATCCAGACTCAGGGTCCCTTCTGTCACACGGTATCTCGCGATAATGTCGTTTACCGCGAATGCGTTCAGGTTCGTCTGCCGCAAACTGAAGCTGGGAGCGACAAACAATCGCGAATCGAAACTCAGTGGCTGATAGAACTCAGTCAAGAGCGCCGGGTCCGTGCCCAACTGCAGATCGGTGCGCCACTCGGCGCCGAGCTTGTTCAGCCCTGCTCGCGTCATGCGGGCCGCCAGATTGAAGCTGGTGGAACCCTCGAAGTCATCCTCAAGCGACACGCCAAATTGCAGGAAATTGGGGCCCCAGCTCTTCGTCGTCGCCTGGTACTCGACACCGGTCGCACCGTTTTCCTGCACGAGGCGATAGCCCACGTGCTCATAGAGCTGCAAGCCGTACAGCCTGTTTGCGTTTTGCGCGAGAACCGTCGCGTCTATCGGGTCGCCGGCGCGAACGCTGAGTCGCGCCTCCAACACCCTGGCTGCCAGCTTGCCGTCGTGCACTACGCGCACGAACGCGAGTTCCGCCTCATCATTCGACTGCAGCGAGCGAAGCGCCACATGCTCCTTCCAGGCGTTCGCATCCAGTGACAACGCCCGCAGTCGACTCGCCTGCTCGCGCACCGCCTGCTGGCCCGGTGCAATCGTTTCAAGAACGTCGCGAAAATTTGTCGACGCATAAGTACCCAGTTCAGGCCTGATCAAAATGTCGGACTCGCCCAGCATGGCTATCTGTCGGAGCGTTTCCTTGCGAATCAGTATCGTCAGCATTTGTTCCGTGATCGCCAGAACCGATCCCAGCTCGTCTGTGCTGTAGAGCGGAAACTCGACATCGACAGCAATAATGATGTCGACGTCCATTGCCTGCATTACGTTGACGGGAAGATTGCCGGTCAGCCCGCCATCAACCAGAAGCCGTCCGTCGATCTCCACCGGCGCAAAAATAGCGGGTACCGACATGCTTGCCCGGATCGACATTGCAAGATCGCCGCTGCCGATAACCACGGCTTCGCCAGCCGCAATGTCCGACGCGATCGCTCGAAACGGGATTGGCAAATCGTCGAAATTTTCGATATGCGATGCACGCAGCGTCAGTTCGCGCAGCAACAAGTCCAGTTTCTGACCCTGAATAACGCCTTTAGGCAACAGCAATTTGGTGCCGCGAATGCCAAGCTCGAGTTTAATCGGAAACTCGCGATCATCCTGTTTACGCCGGAAACTCAAGTCCTCTCGATCGGGCGTATCGGACAATGCTGCAGACCAGTCAAGCGAGCCGAACAATTGCTCCAACTCCTCCACATGCAGTCCGGTTGCGTACAAACCGCCAATAATCGCTCCCATGCTGGTGCCCGCAATCGCGTCGATTGGAACTCGCAAGCGCTCCAACTCCTTCAACACGCCAATGTGCGCCGCACCGCGGGCGCCGCCACCGCCCAGCACCAATCCAATTCGCGGGCGAATGGCCTGGTCTTCCTGATCCTCGGCAGACTGCGCCGCGGCCTCAGGTAGCAAAACGGTGACGCAGGTCAGCCACATTGCAAGCAACCCTGCGTATCCGGGAGGCCAACTAGTCCTGTTCATTGCGAAAATCCTCCACTGTCTTACAATCCAGAGAAGGCAATTATAATGATCGCTGCTACCAGAGGACGACTTTTGGATCAAGTAATGCCGCGAATGATAATCTGTGTATTCGCCGCGCTCATTACCACAGCCGCCAATTCCGCCCTCGCCGGCCCGGAATCAAACGCAACCAACTTCGAAGAGATCACTGTCACAAGCCAGCGCCGTGGCCAGCCGACGCTTTCGCACGCCGGCAATGTAGCCGCACTGGCTGAGGCGACATTAAGCGACGTCGCCCATCAACACGTGCACGAGATCATGACCCGGGTCGCTGGGGTCTGGGTAAGTCGAGGCAGTGGTCAGGAACACCTGACGGCCATTCGCTCACCGGTTCTTACCGGTGCCGGGTCCTGCGGTAGTTTTCTGTTTCTTGAAGACGGGATTCCGATTCGGCCATCGGGTTTTTGCAACGTCAATCAGTGGTTTGAGCTGCTTACGGAACAGGCACGGCATATTGAAGTTATCCGCGGACCAGGAAACGCATTGTACGGGTCGAATGCGTTGCACGGCATTGTCAACGTGTTGATGCCTGCCCCGAACGGCACGACCGCGACGGACATCTCGGTACAAGCGGGATCGAATAAGTTTTCCCGGCTGCGCGCACAGTTGCTGACCGATTCCACGCCCTTTGCAGGCTCGTTGCTCTATACCAACGATGGTGGCTTTCGCGATAATTCAGGATACCGGCAGGGAAAGCTGTATCTGCGGACTCTTTGGGAATTCGGCGAATCCACCTTCACCGCAGGTTTCTCGGCCACGAGTCTCCGCCAAAATACAGCGGGCTTCATCGTCGGCCCGGAGGCTTACAAGGACCCGGCTATTAACCGCAGCAACCCGAATCCGGAAGCATTTCGCAACGCCGACAGTCATCGTCTTTACGGTGTAT
Organism: Pseudomonadota bacterium; assembly: GCA_022563255.1. Taxonomy (GTDB): domain Bacteria; phylum Pseudomonadota; class Gammaproteobacteria; order Steroidobacterales; family Woeseiaceae; genus UBA1847. The sequence continues at coordinate 78,243 of JADFNS010000004.1, read as the reverse complement.
GGAAAAAAACGATAGCTGGATTCGGCATCGATCTACGGCCCTACGCGCGACGTAGCAACATGCAATTCCTGCAACATTTCCTGCCCGGCCAGCCACTGGAAGAAAACGGCCATATCAGTGCTGGCATGCTTTCCTCTTTTACCCTCGAACGTGGCAAGCAAACATGGATCGCCGGCGTCGACATTGAATGGAGCGATATTTTTCTGCGGCAAACCCAAACTGGCCTCACCGAGGGTTCGGACTTTTTGCATGAGACGAGGCCCGAAGGAAAACACTATGATTATGAGGTTCTGAGCCACAGTTTTGCTCCGTGGCTGCAGGCTGACATCAAAATCAGCGGCAAACTGACGCTCAGTGCCGGAATTCGGCTCGAGTACATGCGTTACGACTACAGCAATAACATGTTATCCGGCAATACTCGGGATGACGGCAGCAACTGCGAATTGGGTGGATGCCTGTACTCTCGCCCCGAAAGTCGCAGCGATACATTCACCAATGTCGCTCCGAAACTCGCCATTAACTACCGGCTCAATTCCTCAACGGCCATATTTGCAAGCCTGTCGCGTGGATTCCGCGCGCCACAGGCAACAGAGTTGTACCGCTTACAAAGTGGTCAGCAAGTTGCCGACCTGAATTCTGAAAGGCTCGATAGCTTTGAAATGGGTTGGCGCATGATTCGCGAACGATTGCGTAGCGAAATGTCCGTTTATTTCATGCGCAAGCGCGGCAGCGTTCTGCGGGATTCGGAGGGCTTCAGTATCAATCGTGGTCGCAGTACACATGAGGGAATCGAGACATCGCTCGATTGGCAAATCACGGATTCATTGCAACTGAATATCGATGCCAGTTACGCCCGGCATCAATACGACTTCAATCTGGTCGCTGCCCGGGGTGAGGCGTTTACGTCGGGCAATGACATCGACACAGCACCGAGATGGCTGGCCAGTGCAGAGTTGCTTCTCGAATCCGGCGATGACGCGAGCATCGCGTTGCAATGGACCACTATCGGCAGGTACTTTCTCGATGCCGAGAATCGCTTTTCCTATCCTGGCCATGATCTCGTCAACTTGCGCGCGCGAATCGAATTATCCGCTGGCTTTTCCGTTACTGCGCGGCTAAATAATGCTTTCAACGAGTCGATTGCCGACCGCGCGGACTACGCATTCGGCAATTATCGCTACATCCCGGGACGCGGCCGCGAATTGTTCGTCGAACTACGCTACTCGCAGTGAGTCGGCGTATGCGCGCAAATCTTGAAGTTCATGATCGGCATCACCCGGCGTCCAGCCAAATTCGGCCGCGGCGATCGCTGCAATGGAACCGTATAGGCCGCGACCCTGATCCGCGTCTAAACCGATCATCATGCGTCGAAAAACGATGTCGGTAAGACACGCCGCGAATTCTTCACGGACGGCGAAGACGACCTCCGCCGCCAACACCGTGCGGTTATCGTTTAGGGTCTTGCTTAGTTCTGCATTGTCTTCGGCCAGTTCGACAATGCCGACTGCCCTACCGCCATAGATGGACAGCAATCTGCTGACGCCCTGCTCGGACAGCAGCTGCGACGACGTCAGCCGTTCGGTCGCGCGATCGATGCCCCAGGCTCCGGGAAGAACGATGTCTCGTGTTCGACATTCCGGTAACTTGCGGCGCAATATCTTCGCCAGTTTATCGACGGTCTGCTCAGCAAGACTTCGATAGGTCGTAAGCTTGCCGCCGATGATGGATACGAGGCGCCGGGCTATCTTGCGATTGGTCTTGATGATGTGCCGCCGCGTAATGGCCGATTCCGGCCCTTTCTCACGGTACGGCAGCGGTCGAACCCCGGCGTACGCGAAATGAATGTCGCCAATCTGCAGATCAGCGTGCGGGAATACGCGATTGGTTTCCGCGACAAGATAGTCGATCTCTGCTCGACTCGCGCGGATTCGATCGAGACTTCCATTGTATCGAATGTCCGTCGTGCCAATCAGATACTGATTGTTCCAGGGAATGATAAAAAACGGTCGGCCGTCAGCCGCAGCTTCCACATAAAAAGCGTCCCGCGGCGCTCCTTCGAAGCGCCCAACGACAATGTGACTCCCTTTGGTACCACCGACAAAGCGCTTCGCCGGTCGCGGCGCGAACTTGAGCACGTCGTCAACCCAAGGCCCGGAAGCGTTGACTATCGACGCGACACGGACCTCTTGCTCCGCGCCGGATGCATCAGCATAAACAATGCAACTGACGACGCCGTTGACGGTACCGATCCTGAGCACCTCACAATAGGTCATGATTTTTGCGCCAGCCGCACGAGCCGCAAGCAAATTCTCCAGCACCAGGCGCTCCGCAAACGTTACCTGCGCATCGTAATAACGGGCAGCACCAAGCAGACCCTCGTCCCTGAGCCCGGGTTCCTCTGTCCGTATGCTGTCCCTGTCCAGCATCTCATGGCCCGGAATCGATTTTCGAAAGGACAAAAGATCGTAGGCCAACATGCCCATGTGTATGAGAAACAATCCACGTCGCGCGCCGGAAAAAATCGGAATACTGATTCGCAACGGTTTCACGAGATGTTCCGCAATACGACGCAGACAACGACGTTCTCGCAGCGACTCGTAGACCAAAGACAGTTCACCGTATTCCAGATAGCGCAATCCGCCATGGATCAGCCGACTGGACACGGCCGAAGTACCGCTGCACATGTCATTCTTGTCCAGAATGATGACCTTCAGGCCACGCAGCGCGGCGTCGCGCGCTATACCGGCGCCATTGACGCCCGCTCCGATGATCGCGACGTCGAACTCTGAACGAGATTCAGGCATCAGGGCCGAACCTGACCGTTCCCGCGTACGATGTACTTGTAACTTGTAAGCTGCTCGGCCCCCACCGGGCCGCGGGCGTGTCACTCGTGATGATGCTATCCGTATGTCCGGAACGGTACTTCGCGATGTGCGCAATGGCGGTATCGATGTCGCTGACAATGCGAATGGAGGCGATCGAGTCGAGGTACCCGGTCCGCCAGTCTTCTTCGGTGGCCGGAATTGCCGCTGAGATCAGCGCGACGACCTGCTCATCGCCGCGAATCTCGCATCCCGCATCGACAAGCAGCGATGATCCAACCTTGATAACCAGTCGGCGGTAGTCGGAAAGAACCAGTCCCGACACTGGCTAGCCGACAAGCAGGTGTTGGCGTTCAAACGACGTCAGCGTAACCTCGCCCTTTGAAACCGCGACCGTACCGCTGCGGGCGACGGCGGACAATTCGCCAATTTCGGCCGCCTCCGCGACAAACGCATCGATATCTTTCACACGTCCGGTCAGTTGCACCGTGCAGCTTAGCGGCGCCTCATCGAGAATTTCAGCGCCAAATTGCTTCGCCAGCGACATGACGCGCGGCAGACCGTCAGCACTGAGTTTGATTTTGACGATCGCCAGCTCACGCTCGAAATACTCGCCAAGCGTCATATCGTGAATATTGACGACATCCACAAGTTTTGCCAGCTGCGCATTCAACTGGGCGATCGCGGCATCCGAACCCATTACCACCAGCGTCACACGGGATACACGCGGGTCGTATGTAGGCGCGACGTTGAGAGATTCTATATTGTAGCCACGCGATGAAAACATCCCGGCGATGCGTGTGAGCGCGCCGACTTCATTCTGTAAAAGTACTGAAATTGCGTGTCTCATCGGCACCCGTTCCTGCCCGGAAAAAAAATTTGGATTGAAGCCATTTTGCTGATAATTACCGCAGATGGTGGCGCAGAAGCCAGAATATTGCAATGCAATAAAAATTAGTAAACACTCGCAAAAAAGCCGCAACGTGGCGGCAAGACAGCAGAGCAATGAGCGAACCATCAGACACGACCAGCGCCGATAAACATCCGCTCTCCGGCAAACTCATGAGCGGAGCCGATACCGTGGTGCAAGTCCTGGCCGACGAGGGTGTCGATACAATCTTCGGTTATAGCGGCGGCGCCATATTGCCGATCTACGATGCTGTATTTCGTTACAACCACGATCACAAACGTGCCGACGGTTCGTCCGCGATGCCGCTCATCGTGCCGGCCAATGAACAAGGCGCTGGATTCATGGCGGCCGGCTATGCCCGGGCGAGCGGCAAGGTTGGCGTCGTCATCGTCACCTCCGGACCGGGCGCGACCAACACAGTGACGCCGGTTCGCGACAGCATGGCCGATTCAGTGCCATTGGTTGTTATCTGTGGTCAGGTTCCGCTTCCCGCGATTGGTACGGACGCGTTCCAGGAAGCGCCCGTCTCGACGATCATGGGCGCCGTCGCGAAACACGTTTTTCTGGTGACAGACGCGGAACAGCTCGAAAAGACGATACGCAGCGCATTTGAACTTGCCCGCACCGGGCGACCCGGCCCGGTGGTTGTCGATATCCCAAAAGATATACAAAACTGGGAAGGCCCGTTCGCAGGTCAGGGCACCCTCCCATTGCCAGGCTATCGCCGCCGCCTCGCCGCAGTCACGGAAAATAAGCTGAACGACGCGGCCTGCGAACGTTTTTACGCGATGTTGTCGGAAGCGGACCGGCCGTTGATCTATGCGGGTGGGGGCGTTATCAATGCCAACGCCAGCAAGGCCATGCGGCGGTTCGCAAACGAGTTCGGCATCCCGGTAACGACGACTTTGATGGCGCTGGGCGCCAGCGATACGAAACACCCGCTAGCGTTGCACATGCTCGGCATGCACGGCATTGCGTCGGCAAATTACGCCGTTGAGGACTGCGATTTTTTAATCGCTATCGGTGCACGATTCGACGACCGCGTCGCCGGCAATCCATCGTTGTTCAGCCCGCGGGCAAAAAATATTGCCCAGTTTGACGTCGACTCCGCCGAAATTGGCAAGGTCAAGCCGGTCACATGGCACCACGTTGGAATCCTGAAAACGGATCTGACGGACTTGCTGGATTACGGCCGCAGCAGCAAATTCAATAAATCGTTCGCCATGTGGCATGAAGAAATCGCGAAACTCAAGAGCGATTACGCCCTGAACTACGACCGCGACAGCAAGCTGATTCAACCTTACGCCGTGATCGAGGAGATCAACAAGCACTCGAAAGGCGAGGCCATCATTACCACCGGCGTGGGTCAGCATCAGATGTGGGCGGCGCAATACTTTGATTTCCGCGAGCCACGCCTCTGGTTGACCTCCGGCAGCATGGGAACCATGGGCTTCGGACTGCCCGCCGCGATCGGAGCTCAGTTCGCTCAGCCGGACAGAGTCGTTATCGATATCGATGGCGACGCCAGCATTCGCATGAATATCGGTGAACTCGAGACCGTCACCACTTACGAGCAACCGATCAAAATCATCGTTTTGAACAATTACGGCGACGGCATGGTGCGCCAGTGGCAAAAACTCTATTTTGACGGCCGCATGTCCGGCAGCGACAAATCGTTACACCGTAAGGATTTTGTCAAAGCCGCCGAGGCCGACGGCTTCAAGTTCGCAAAACGTCTTGAAAACAAGGACGACTTGCCAACGATGATTCGCGAGCTCATGGATTTTTCCGGACCCGCATTTCTCGAAGTCATCATCGATCGGGACGCCGGGGTATATCCTATGGTCGGACCCGGCCAAAGTTACGAGAATATGATCACGGGCGACTACATCAAGAGCCGCACGAAACCCGGCGGCGAAAAGCCCGGTCCGAGCGAGATGTTTTAGATTTGCCCTGTATTCCAGTATTATGTGAACCAGCGCAAAGAAATCGCGCCGCTTTTAGGCGAAGTTTAGGAAATGCTGTTAACACCACAAAAAGGAAGTCTGAACAAGATCGTCATCCTCAATCCGAAGGGAGGATGCGGCAAGTCTACGCTGGTGACCAATATCGCAGCATCCTACGCGCGCCGGGGCACGATAACGGCCGTCATGGATTACGACTCGCAAGGCTCCACGATGGCCTGGCTGGACAGACGATCTGCCGATTTGCCGAAAATTCACGGCATCGCTGCGTTTAAAAAGAGCATGCAGGCAACGCGCAGCTGGCAGCTCCGGGTGCCGGGCGACACCGAAAATCTTCTAGTCGATTCGCCGGCCAGCCTGACTCGCGACGATTTACGCGAACTGACTCGCGACTCGACAAGCATCCTGGTACCGGTTTTGCCATCCCCCATGGACATACACGCGGCATCGCGATGCATCGCGGACTTGTTGCTGGTCGCCAAAGTTGATCGCCGCGACCGGAAGCTGGCCGTCATAGCCAATCGGACTCGCAAGAACACGAAGAGTCTGAGAAATCTAATGCGATTTCTGGATTCGCTGGGTATTCCTATAATCGCAGTACTGCGCGACAGCCAGAATTTCGTCCGCTCTGCAGAACATGGCAAAGGAATTTGCGACATGCAGCCGTCACGCGTTAAACCGGATATCGAACAGATCGGAAAGATCATCAACTGGCTGGATGCGTGGCCCCAACGTCGGCGTGTATCGATTTCGTCAACGACGATCAAAAATGCGCCACTGTCGGAGCATTCGTTGCTGCAACGCACTCAGTTCCGCTCCGCCTGAATTTGCGCGAATAATTCAATATCAACGTTGCCGCCGCTGAGCACGATAGCGGTAATCCTTCCGGCTGTCGCAATCTTGCCGGACAATATCGCTGCCAGCGCCACAGCGCCGCCAGGCTCAACGACAAGCTTCATATTGATGAAAGCGAAACGCATGGCCACGCGAACTTCCTGATCGCTGACCGTCAAGACGTCGCTGAGTAGTCTGCGATTTATCGCAAAAGTCAACTCTCCGGGCATTGGCGTTAGCAACGCGTCGCAAATGGACTGCGCCGAATCATCGATTCGGACCCGCTCGCCACTGGCGAGAGATTTCGCCGTATCGTCAAATTCGACCGGCTCAACCGCATAGATATCGACGGCCGGCAGGCGCGCCTTTAGAGCGACCGCACAACCCGACGACAGGCCGCCACCACCACAGGGAATCAACACCTGGTCCGGCGCCATGCCGAGGTCAATCGCGTCGTCCGCCAACTCCAGACCGAGGGTGCCCTGCCCCGCAATGATGTATTCGTGGTCGTAAGACGGAATAATCTCTGCGCCGCGTGCAGCGGCTAACGCCGTCGCAATCGCTTCGCGATCACCAGTGTATCGATCGTAGATAATGACTTCACCACCGAGCTTCCTGGTATTCGCGAGCTTCGCCTGCGGTGCATCTTCCGGCATCACTATGGCGGTTTTGATACCGAGCATCCGGCCTGCCGCCGCGACGCCCTGCGCGTGATTGCCCGACGACCATGCAACGACTCCATTTCGTACCTGCTCCGGACTCAGCTGACTCAGATGATTGAAAGCGCCACGAATTTTGAATGAACCGGTGACCTGCAGGCACTCCGGTTTCACCAGAATCTTGCCGCCCGCAATCTCATCCAGTGCGAAATTCCGAATCAAAGGCGTCCGGACACTGACGCCGTGCAGGCGAGCGGCCGCCGCCTCTACGTCGCACAGCTCAATCACTGCGCAGCGGCTGGGATGAGCCTGTCGATTTTCGCCGCACAGATGAAATCATTATCGGAAAGCCCATTGATCGCATGGGTCGTGTAATTAACTTCACAAGTGCCGTAACTCACAACCAGTACCGGATGATGATCTGCGTCAATTGCGATGGACGCAACCGCGTTCGTAAATTCAAGCGTGCGGCCATACTCCGGGAACGCGAAAGTCCTCGATAATTCACGGCCGTCTTCGCTCACGGCCCAATCGGCATGCAGCGCGCGCAACAATGTCAAACTTTGAACCATTTTTAGCGGCTGTACCCCGCTCCCACAGGGTTTGCAGCGGCGATTAGCAAGATCTTCGGACATATCACTCTCCGGACAGTGGCCTTGGCTCAACACTATCAACCGTCGAAAAGAAGCGCCACAAAAAAAGGGCCGGCCCACTACAGGCCGACCCGGGCGGAGACTCGAGATGAGTCGCAGGGAAGTTCTGTTACCGGGTCCGGTTGGACGCCACGGACTGTGGGTCTTCGATAAACAACTTGACGCTCACACGGCGCTCCAGCGCATAGCTGTCAAGGTTCGCATCCTGTGCTACGGACTCCCCGTGCGCCGACACGCTGATGCGAGTTGGGTGTACGCCCGAGGCAATAAACAGATTGCGGACGAACTCGACACGTTTTTCCGAAAGCGTGTAATTGTATTTCGCGTCACCACGCTCGTCGGCAAAACCGTCCAGTTGAATGCGAACGGCCGGCATGCTGGCCAGCGACGCTGCCATCTGTGCGAGTCGCCCCCCGGTCGCATCGGTCAACGCGAATTCATCGGTGCGGAACAACAGGTCCATGTCGATTCCAGCTTGCATCAGGCTCACCAGTTTGGGCCTGGCGATAATCTGCAGGCGTTCCACTTCGCCATCCAGCGCATCGATGTCGCGCTCGAGTACGGCGACCGCGGCATGTGAACTCTGCAGGGAACCATTGAGGTCATCAATCCGTTCCGACTTGTTGTGAAACGAATCACCCAACACCGCACCGACACCCGCGCCGATGAAGAAACCGATCGGGCCGCCCGCTACCGCCCCAATAATGGCGCCCGTACCGAAACCGATATTTTCCTCTTTGGACGCAGCCGCAGATGCTGATTGGGCGCAAAACGTCAGGATCGCAGTTAGCGCGATAATAGATTTATAAGACATGTTCGTATCCTCCGATATTGATGACCAGGTTGGTGGTCAGTGTCGGAGGTAATTACACAGCGAAATAACGGTGGGGAACCGCGCTTAAGGTGCGCAGCTTGAGATCAATTGTGATCAATAGTGGCATCGCAACCCGGCACTGCGTCCCTCAGCGACCACTCAGCGCAACAAACGTACCACCGTTTCTGGCACATACGACTCGCATAAAGGTGGCGAAGCGCTGCGCGCTCGGAGGCACCGAGTTCGTGCCGAATCTCCCGGGAAATCCGACACCATGAATACGAATCAAGCGCTTGCCGTCGGGACCGGGACGATTTAGTTTGTCGATGGCGGCGATGGCGCCATCGATCGACCGTCCACCCTGAAAGTCGTCACCGAAGACGTATATGCTGATTTTTTTCTTGCCATCCCGGAAATCCAGAATGGCCGCTTCAATCCCATTGACCGGATTGCTGTCGCTGGTCACTTTCCAGTTTCTCATGCGTGCAATGATCGCTTGTCTGCGCCCCGGTGAATCGGGCATCCAGCGGCCAATGTAATCCTTGAACATGTATATGCCGTCGTCATTCATCACCTGAATGCCCTTGACCTTCGGATATGCCTGCAACGTTTCCTGGAGCATTCTCTGCGCCAGCGTCCAACTGCTGCTGAGCATACTGCCGGACGTATCGATGACGAATATGATGTACTCGCTATCCACCGGAATGCCGGCGATCGCGTCCTGATCGGGCCGGCGGTAATAGGGTTGCAGCCGCTTTTGCTCTTCCGACAAGCGCTGCCGGGCCACGCGCAGTTCACCCTCATCAATGGGCGCCTCCTCTTCCTCGCTACTCGCCTTGTACTGACCCTCGATCTTGTTCAAATCCCCTTCAAGTTTGGCCAGGTTGGATTTGGTCGCGTGCGTCTCCTCCTTGACTTCCCTGAGCGACCTGTCCAACACCGTCGTCGTGCCACGAATCTCGAAAATTTCCTCCTGCAACAAGGCGATAAGCCGCCGCAGGTCTTCTTCGGCCTCTTCGACCACGACCGGCTCGTATATCTTGCTCAGGACGATCAGCAGAATAATCGCGCCGAAACCGCAGCAGATGCAGTCAAGAAATGACAAGCTGAAGGCTTCTATATCTCTGCGTCTCGCCATTACTGTTTCCGGTTAGGGCCAGTCCCGACTGACACTGATAAACGATCCGCGTGTTTTCAGCGCCAGCGACCAAAACGAGATCGGTGCGTCGAAATCCCCTTCCATCGGATACAGCATGATGTTGATGGGGATGCCACCGGGCAACTCCTGAACCGCACTGTGAAAAAGATTCAACCGCTCGCCGCCGCCGATAACGCTCTTGGCGGTCGTCGCGGCGCTCATGGTTGGCATGCCGTCAACCAACAAAATAACGTTGTCCGGACGCGGATTCATGTCGTGCACGACTTTGAACGCCGCGTGCATGTTCGTGCCGTTCCTGGGTACCGTGCGACGCAGCACGCGAATCGCCGTATTGATCTGCGAGCCGTCACCGACTTTGAGCCACTGCCCGTCCGTGCCCTTGATAACGGGCTGCGCGACGTTATTGAACATGTATATTTGATACTCGCTGTCTTCCCTGAGCTGCGACGTCAACCAATCAACGCTGGCAACGACCTGACGCCACTTGCGCGACAACAGTTGTTCGGACTCCGGTAAATTGCGGCGGCGAAGTATGTTGACGACCGTCTCGTGCAACATGCTCGCCGAGCGGTCAACCAGGATCAGAGTACGATCACCACCGAGTTTCAGCCCGGTAAGATATTGCCGGTCGCCCTCGCCTTTGAAGGTGCGCACTTGTCGTCCCGCGGCGTCTTGTTCTCTCTTTATCGCGAGCAGCCGCCGAACCTCATCCTGCAAGGACTTAATATCGGACTGCAGCTTTTCGACGCGCTGGATTTTCGCCAGCGTGTCCTTGTCGTACTTTGCCAATTCCGCCTGTAGCTCCGCAATCAGCGCTTTGATAATCGAAATCTGGTCTTTCGCTTCGGTCCGCTCAGTGTCGAGCTTCTGTATCGACGTCCGTGCCAGCGCCAGGTTCTTGCGTCCCCGCAATACCTCAATCTGCAACAGGTTCGTCTCGGCCTGCAATGCCTTGGTCTGGTCGCTCGATGTGACGTCACTGTTGGCATTGATAATCATGAAGAACAGGACGACGGCCCCAAACCCGCAACTCATGCAGTCCAGGAAAGACATGCTGAATAATTCGATTACGCGCCGACGTCTACGACTCATGACTTTCCTCCGCAGTAATCAGGCGCAATTCAAATCCAGGCGTGCCGATTCGAATCAGATCTCCGATCTGCAACACCGCAGATCCGTCGATTCGGTGGCCGTTCAAAAACGTGCCATAGCGGCTGTGGTCGGTCACGATGCACTGGCCGTTTTCCGCGCTGATGACACAGTGCCGCCTCGAGACGCCGCGCATGTCCTGTGCGAAGTTCAGCCAGCGCTCGCCGTCAGGCTCCTGCGACCCCAACACCAGAGCCGCGCCGCAAACGCTGATCGCTTTGTGACCGTACAGCAGGTGCGTCGGACGCCCACCGTGCTCTGCTCGTCCCGGCTTGACCACAACCGCCGCCTGATCCCACGGCAAATGTCGCGTTAACGTTACGCCGCCACTGCGTTTTTCCTCCCGGCATCGCTTGATCAAACCACGCGCCGTCGCACCGGGTTCCAGCAAGAAAACTTCGCCGCCAACGCGTGCCTTGAGCGTCTCGGCCAGCCCCGGCATGAGCGCTGCCCGGTCGGACAACTGCATCGCGGGCAAGTCTTCGGCTCGGTACAAGGTTCTCAAATGACTGACAATGCTTTGATAAACCGGCGCTGCCGCCGCAACCAGCGCCAGCGACTCGATTTCGACGCGATGGCTAATCCCGCGATACTCGATCTCCATCGGGACGGTCGCCAGGGTCGATGCCTGGACCAGCCAGCCCGGAATACTGTCCTGCAGCATCTGTTCTGTTGCTGCGGTGTGCAACGGATCGAATCGCGACTGTTGTACAAAGGCTTCAGCAATGACTTTCAACCAGATGTCATAGAGCGACAACAATCCGCAATCCTCGATGACAGCCGTGCGATCCACATGTACCTGACCGTCCTGCATGAGCCGCGTCAACATACCGGCATGCAGACTGAGATCAATATGCACGACCACCGCATGCTCATACTGGCGGCGCGTCGCGGCGACCGCGGCGTCGACCATCGCGACAATCGGAATCTTGAGCTCCATCGCGATGCCCAGCAACAAGCCGAGATTCTCGTTTGACATGGTAGGCGGCACTGCTATCGCGAGCCGGTCGCCGAATGCTGAAACCTGTCGCCACATTTGCTCCAGCTGGTGGCTGACCAGATCGGCCGGACTCAAATGATGGAACCGGCGGTCTGCCAGGGGTTCCGTGCGCAACTGGGACCAGTAGCGATTCTGGATTCGGCGCGGCTTCAAACTGGCGCTGGCATAAGCCTCCGCACCGGTGATCAAATGATCGTCTTCCAGCAACGCGAAGCCGGGTTCCCGATAAAGAATCTTCTCGTCGTCAACGACAAGAATACCGGCATCGTTCAAATGTGCTGCGAGCAGTCCCATGACGCGTTCGAATCTAGTCCGCCTTCATATGGCGAATGACTTTCTCATCGCAATAGTTTTCGCTGTCGAACACCAGCCGATCCTGCATAAGCTGTAACTGGTGCACAAGAAACATCAAAAAGATACTGATCAACAGCGCGATGAAGGTGGAGTTGAATGCAACACCGAGGCTCTGGGTGACGCCGGCAATATCGCCCTGCACCGCCTTGTCCGCCTGCGCAAGCGCTTCACCGATACCGCGCACCGTGCCGATAAATCCGATGGATGGGATGGCCCACGAAATATAGCGAATCATCGACAGTTCGGATTCCAGACGCTCCGCTTCGGTCTCGCAAATAGTGTGCGTGCTGATGGCCACATCCTGAATATTGCGCGTCGAGTTGAAGCGCCGCAGCGCATTCAGGAGCGCCCTCGGCAACAGCATTTTTTGGCGGTCTTCCGGCAAAGCCTGCACCTGGCGCGCAAACTCCCGCGTGTCCTCGGGAAGTATGCGCATGCCCTCCGCAATTGGGACGAGATCGACCTCCAGCAATCGCCGTTCGTGGCCAAGCATCACAGCCTTGTAAGCCATGATCGCCAGCGCCCAGAACATCAGAATGAAACAGGCCTCTTGCTCAAAATCCTTAACGATGACCCAGGTGCTGCGCACGCGCACATAGTCCCGATCCGTGGCCGCCATCATGTTCTGTTCTTCGATGACTGCCGCTGCCGTGGGCCGAACCACCGACACGTAAAATGCATGGATAATAATTATCGCGATGATTAACGCGAATAATTGAAAAACGAACTCGGCGGGAATGTTTTTCTTTTTCATGGGTGCAATCTCTTCAGCATTGATCGTCAAATATCGGTTGGAAAGGGTATGGACTGTTCAAAAGACACTTTTTCGGATGGAATAAACACGTCTTCATCGTCTTTCGTAAAATCCCGATTGGTTTCCAGAACGAAGTCGTCCAGTTCGTCATCTGCATTACCGTCTTCTGTTGCAGCTGCAGACTCTTGTTCGGCCGCAGGCTTTTCCTGGGAGGCAGGCTCCTGCGCGCCAGCCGCAGCCAGAAAAACCAACAAGGCAGCCGGGATAATAAATCGAATCATGTGCTGATCTCCATCCTAGTCAATATTACGCGCGATACGAAAACCGAGGTCATTGCGCGCTTCGACGCCATAGTCTCGATAGCTTAGCCGCAATTCAGTGACGCCTGCATGCCTCCAGCTCGATCCGCGAATCACGTGACTGGAGCCACGTTCCGGACCAACCGGATCGACAACCGGAGTCGTGATGCCCGGCGTCGGCAACGTATACCAGTCGTTAACCCACTCGGCGACGTTGCCGCCACCATCGTATATTCCGATCGGATTGGCCTTGAACGTTCCAACTGGCGCCGTCGACGAATAACCGTCATTGAAATTCGGGATGATAGAAGGCACCAGCGCGCGCGACGACACATCGGCAAAACTTCCGCTGTCTTTGGGCGGAGGCCACTTTTTACCCCAGGGAAATTTCATCGGCACCGACCGTTCCGCATAACGAATCGCCCAAACCCATTCCGCTTCCGTTGGCAGGCGATATCCGTTTGTTAACGGATAGATGGCAATCCATTTGCCAAATTCCTGTTTGTACGCCGGCGTGCGCCCTTCCTTCTTGCTCAGCCAGTTGCAGTACTGAACCGCATCAGACCACGTCACTTTGGCGACCGGATTATTATCGGCCGCCAGCGACGCATGCACATCGGCCCCGGGATCGTGATTCCTCCGGAATTCGGCGAACTGCTTGTTGGTCACTTCATGTGTAGCGATCAGAAACGGCGATGCGATGGTCACCGGGCGAATCACTTCATTCGCGCGACGTCCGATTTCGGCTCGCGAGGCGCCCATTGAAAACGTACCACCCTCGACACGGCGCATCGTTTGCCCACCGGCCGTCAGCACGGTCCTGGCCACGGAATCGCGGGCAATTGCCTCCAGTGAACGCAAGCTTGCATTGACGGTCTGCGGATAACCCGGCCGCGGCGTTATCATGCGTGACCAGTCGCGAAAGCCCTGACGTTTGACCTCTATGCGATGCGGTGCGGAACTCAAGCGCACGATGGTCTTACCAGTGCCACGAGCCTGACCGTCCACGTATACGATTGCATCGCTCGGTACGACGTTGACCGTCACCGTGCCAACGCGAGCGGACAGGTCAACGGAAATCGTTTCCCTCGCGGCAGCCTTCAGGCGCAAACTTCGACTCGTCACTCCATAGCCCGCTTTTGACATGCCTATGACGTAGTCAATATCCGGCGAAAGCGAAATCGTAATAGGCGACTGACCGCGATATCGGCCGTTGACGGTGACATTGGCGCCGCGCGGAATCGTATTGACCAGCAGGCTCGCATTTGCCGGCTGCAGTCTAATTGACGGCAATACCTGGCCGACATTGGGTACGGCAACGATCTTGCCGTCCCATGCGCTGAAACCGTCTTTGATCACGGTCAAGTCGTGCGTACCCTCCAATAGCTGTACAACGGCCGGAGTAATACCCAGCTCCTTATCGCCGGAGTAAATTTTTGCGCCTGCGGGTTCGGATCGTACCTCGACGTTCGCCCATCGCGGAATTAACTGCACGTGCAGGCTCTCGAGTTGGTCCAGCCCGGCAATGTGAATGAAATCTTCGAACGGCAGGAAGCGTGGCGATTCAACCCGAATCGAGTGTTCACCCGGCTCCAGTTCCACGGGACCGTACGGCGCCTTGCCCACCAGCGATTCATCCAACGTAATGACAGCTGCGATCGCTGCATCTGTCACGACCATTAGCCGACCGGGTTTTTTTCGCATCCGTAGCTTCACGGTCATGGCCTGATCGTCGCCAACGACGAACGTCTGCGAGACGTCGTAATAGCCTTTTCTTGCGACATTGACCGTATAGTTGCCCTTGCGCAGCAACATGCGATTGCCGATCGGCAGTCGAAACCAGCCGCCGTCAATATTCAACCAGTCCGGACCGCTCGGATCAATATCGAACTCGACTGATTTGGACGTAAATAACACATAAGACACTAGCAGCAACACGAACAAGCCGCCACCAGCGATGGTCTTGAGCGGACTGCGCTTCGACTCCTGCATTTGCGCGCTGATTCGCGCGGCACGACTAAATGCGGTTGGCGCAATCGACTCGTCACCTGAACGATTGGCGTCGCCGTCAACCTCCGGGGGCCGGGTTACGTACGCGCTGTCCTCGAGACGAACATTGATCCCCACTCTTTCGTCAGTAACGCTGATGTGAATCTGGCTGCCAAAGAATCGCAGCACATCACCATCTTGCAGGCGACGGCTGGCCTCGAGAGGAACGTCGTTGAGTTGCAGCGACGTGTCGCGTCCCACTGGCTGTACGAATGGCACACCGTCCAGCAGATCAAGCAGCGCGATGGGTTCGCCGCCAGGACCCGGCAGCCGAAGTTCGCACTCGCTGCCAGTACCGACGCGCAGCGGCAACCCGGCTCTGCCGATTCGCCGCTCGCCCGTTACATCCGTGACAAAAAGGTGGTCGAGACTCAAATTCGTTCCTCACACTGGACGATGACGGGTCCGATATCGTTTTCCGGTCCGACGCGAAATTCCAACCGCACGTCACGATAACCAAGCCGCGAACCCACGGCGATGTAGGTGCCGGGACGCAGACGCACTTCTTTTCTCATAAAGCTTCCGAGTCTGCCGACTTTATAAATCGAGACGTCTGTCATGTTGTCGGACACCAGGGCCACGGTCAGCGGAGTCGCGGCCCGTTTCAGCAACCTCGACAGCGTGTCACGTTGACCCGCAAGACGCGGACCAATGTTCCCGCGAGTGGTGATATCGACGACCAGCGTCGTCGCCTTCCGCATTGTCGAAGGAACGCTCAGTCGATCGGGCTCGGCGATATAGTCGTCCAGACGGGCATGCAAGGCCTGCATTTCGCGCGCGTGCAGCAAACCATCATTTGCAAACGACAGGCTGTTATCCACTTTCAGAATCTCTTCGTATGTCTTCACGACGGCATCCCAGTGCTCATCGCTTTCCAGGATTCTGGCCTCGCGCTCCAGTGTACTGATGTTTTCCAGATGCAGACCCTGATCAACCTGCAGCAGGCCGTCAGCCGGCTCTGTCGAAATCGGAATCAGTCGTTGAGCGATACGAAATGCGGCACGGGCGCCCAGATAATCGCCGGCCGCAATCGATTCGAATCCCTCGGTCATGCGGAGATCGAATTCCATTTCCGTCCAAATCCGCTGCACGCGGTCGAGTCCGGATTGCGCCGGTTCCCACAGGCCATCCAGTTCGACTGCCTGCTCAAAGCTTCGTTGTGCCGCTACCAATTCCAAATCTTTCTCATACGCCAGACCCTGATCGACAAGTCTCAGTACGGCCTCCAGATTCTTCGCGCGTTCATAACCCGCCACCGCACCAGGGTGGCTGGGCGTTATGGCGACAGCGAGTTCATACAGTCGCAGCGCTTCCAACCTGTCACCCTCATCGAACGCTACCTGTGCCTGCGCATAGGCAGCCAGAAATGCCGGCTCGATGCGTTCGTAGGTCGGTTCAAGAACCGTCAGCGCCTGCAGATACAATTCTTCGGCATTCGAGAATTCTCTGTCGAGGTACCGCTGGTCACCAGCCGCATAAAGCTCTTTCGCCTTGCGATACTCCATCGGCGCCCAGCGCTGAATTCCCCGCCCATTGAGCACTTCGAAAGCAGACAACAATTCGCCAAGAGCCAGTTCCGTCTTAAATCGAGCATGACCTTCTTCATCGAGGCCACTGTAGTCGGCCATGTTCTCGCTGAATGTAATGTCGTAGTCTCCCTCGAGTTTGCGCACAGGCAGTTCCGCCTCGAGCCTTAAGCGACTGCGAATTTCAGGATCAACGAGTGCGGCATCGGTGTCGCTTATGTCCTCGCCAACAAGTCTGTCTGCAACGGCTTGTGATCCTGGCGAATCGAGCATTTCCCCGGCGTCGGCCGGCTGCTCCAACATTTCCTGATCCACCCTGTCCGGCAAGACGACGACCACGCCAATCAGGACGGCCAGCAGCGCACCCAGGGATGCGATCATTACGTTGCGGTTAATCCCCGGGGCGTCCGTGATGGCGACCTCGGGACCGCTATCGTCTTTGCGCGACACAGAACGAACAGATGCAACGGTTTCTACCAGCTCGTCGGTCAACCGCGGTCGTGCATCGCTGCGTATCGAAGCCGCTCGCGGCACGAATCCAGCATCTTTGAGTCCTGCCACAACCTCCGCAGCGTCGGGTCTGCTGCTCGCGTTCTTGTCGAGCATGCGCGCCACCAGCTTCACCAATGCCGCCGGTAATTCAATACCGTCTGCAGAACTCACTAACGCGGGATTCTTCTCCCGAATGTCTGCGGCGGTGTCAGCCGACGACCAGGGTGAACGACCGGATACCAATTCGTAGATCAGACCGCCCAATGCGAAAATGTCGTCGGCCGGCATCGCGGGTTGGCCAGCGAGCGACTGCGGACTTTGTGCGATCAGCGAGCCGCCTTCGCCAACCTCCCCCGTGGCGCAGGAAACGCCGAAGTCGCTGAGATAGGGGGCGCCGCGAGCGTCGAGCAGCACATTGGACGCTTTGACGTCGCGATGAACAATGCCCTTGGCATGCGCGTAACGAAGGGCTTCTGCAAGCAAGCCGACCGGGCCCAGTATTTCGGACGGCGACAGGCCACCAAGCACGCTCAGGTCTGTGCCATCGATGTACTGTTGAGCATAGAACGCTGCGTTCGCTTCCGCATGAAATTCGAATACGCGCACGATATGCGCGTGCATCAGGCGGATGCTGGTTTGCCACTCGGCGCGCAAGCGCTCGGTACTTCGCGCATCACCGTTCGTAATTTTCAGCGCGACGAACGCCGCCGTCAGGCGATCTTTGGCAAGCCACAACTGCGCTTCACCGCCGCCGCCCAACCTGCGAATCAGTGCGTATCTGTCGGCTAGTTGGTTTCCTTTGCTGAGTTCAAGCATTTTGTGCCGGCGGCTTATCCCGTCGGATCAGGCACACGCACGGGTGCACCTACCTCAACGGTTTGGGAAAACCCCGTTTCGGCCTCATAAATTTCTTTCAACAACTGTCGCCAGCTCTCGTACTGCGCCTCGGCAGTACCGGTCAGGCGTCGTTCCTGTCCCTCGACATTAACAACCATCGGCGCCGCTTCACCGCCAAACGATTCCGACAACTCGGCGATCGCCTCCAGATGCAGCCCGGCTTCCCGATTGCGATTGAAGGCCTCGAAAATCGTGCTGAAGCCACGAGATATACCCTCGTATTGCAGTGCCCTGTTGATGTTTCTCGTATTGCGACTCGACGAGCTCCGTGTGTCGATTTGCGTTGAGCCTGCCAGCACGACCACGCCGACGAGCGCCTGCATGTGAGCTGATCTTTTTTCCTGGCGAAACTTTATCGACTCCGTCCGGGAATGCTGCCGCCAGCTTCGATACGGAATCGCGATTCCGTAGTAAAAATTGGCATAGTGCTCGTTCAACGTGTCGACAACCAGACGGTCGCGTTCCCGAATCTGTCGCAAACGGGCAACTGCAGGATCGTTCTCGGCCGGCAAGCGCAGGACACTGGTAACGCCATGATCGTCGGTCGCAAGGTAGTCGCGATAGGCCGCTGGCGACATGTCATTGAAAAACCGCAGCTCCGATATTTGCCGCACCTGACGCAACTGCTTTCCCGGTAACTGGGCGGCGTATTGCTGCAGATCATTGGCGAAATCGTTGAAAACTTTCTGGTAGGGGTCGCGCCGCCTGTCCCGTCGCTTGGAATAGGACGCCAGCCCGGTCTGCATTTTATAAGTGCGGGTAAACCAGTGGCGTCCCGACGTATCTCTCACCGCGATTTGCAGCTCTATGTATTCGCCATCTGATTTCCGGATCGCACCGCTGACGATGATGTCCGTAAAAGCCCGTTCAGAAGGTATGACGCGAACCGCCCCCCAGTAACCGGTTCCCTGCAATGTCGTCTTGAGATGGTACGGAATGTACTTTGCTTCAGCACGACGAATTGTCCCGTAAATACCGGTCTTTTCCGGGCGATTATTGTTCGGAATGCCGGCATCGAATTCCACGATTCCAATATCGAGCAGCACGGCTTCGTCGATGCTCGAAACCGCGACAGCGAGCTCAGTCTCCTCTGCAATGATGAGTTCCTGAACAGCACAGCCCGAGTTGAAAACAGCCAGAGCCGCAAGCAATAATGCAAGTCTTGACATGTCGATAGCTGGTCCTATTTCAGTCCTTTGTATTTACGATATTCTTCCCAGAGCCGCTCGCGCAGCTCAGGATCGTCTTCTGCGATCGCCGCTTCGCGCAGCTGGCGCGCAACGATGTCGTCGTATGTCGTCGCGTCAATATCGTCGGGCGTGCGCGCCCGAATATCCTGATCGCTCATGCCGTCCAGAGGACCGGATTCTGTCTCGCTGCTACCCGCCGCACCGCCAGCGCCACCACTGCCACCGCCACTGCCGCCGGACGCTCCCGCCGCCTGCTCGCCGAGACTGATCGTGCCGCCGGATCCGCTTGAGCCACTGCCAAAGCCTTCCGTATTGCGACCGACAGATGAAATTTCACGTTGTTCGTCAGCCAGCGCCTCATCAAATTCTCCGACCGACTTGTCGAGTTCCGCACCCAGTTCTTCCGCACGCTCCGCGTCACCCGGAAATTGACCAATGTCACCTGACGGGTCGCAGTCCATGCCGCCGCCGAATCCACCACCGGAAATACCGCCGTCATCGCAGTCCTGACCGTCGGCGCCACCGCCCGGCAGTCCGACCTGCGGAATCGAGCTTTGTCCGCCCATGGTGCCAGAAGCACCGGATGTGCCGCCACCCGATGCGCCACCGCCGCTGGGCGAACCACCACCGGAGGAGCCGCCGCCCGAGGCGCCGCCGCCCGGCATTTGCATGCCCCCACCCGACGAATCGCCCGATGAACCCCCGGATGAACCGCCTCCCGGCAGTCCGCCACCGACGCTGCCGCCGCCCGGCAGGCTGATGCCGGAATTGTAAGAAATGCCGCTTGCGCAGCCGTTGAGGAACAATGCAGAAACGACGATGGTCGCTCCCAGTCGAAAAAGTCCGTTTATGAACGCTGTGGTATGAGTCTGTATCATCGTCGTCGGCCTCACTGATATCTAAGGGTTTGAGCACCAAAAGGCACGTTGAGTTCCATCATCGCCGCATGATCGCTGCACTTTCACGATGATACTCCCCTGACGACCGTTCATCATCAGGTAAGCTGTTGATAATGTTAAATACTGGAGCATTTGGGCTTGCGAAAGAGTATCAGCGACAGATCGTCGGATTTGCTGGGCTGACCCGCGCCCGGCATCAGCATGCGACGATTGGCAAAGTTCACGGTCGCACTCATAGCGTCCGCCAGCGGCCCTTTGCGTACGAGTTCTATGATTTCGTCGACGTGCACATTGTCCGTCAGGCCATCGCTGGCCACTAGAATCGTGTCTTTGAGATCGAGTTCGACCGCGGCGCCGACGTCAATGCCCATATCGATCGTGCCAATGAAATTCGACACCAGATGTCGTAGATCGTGGTGCAACGCTTCTCGCTCATCGAGGAAACCCGCCTCTACGGCGAAGCCGGTTGGCGAATGCACCGTTGTTTGCATTTTCACCAGTCCCCTCTGCCCGATCACGATCGCCTCGGAATCGCCGATCTGGTAGGACCGTACGCTTCGTCCTTCTATCGAGATCACGGTCAATGTGGTTGCCGACCCGTTGCCGATCTCCAGTACAGCGACGTTGGCGGCCTCTATCCCGTTAAGAATTGCGGTTCTCAGCGAAGTGGTTTTGTCCTTTGCGCGCTGCAATGACGCCGCCAGTGTTTCAACGGCGGTAAGCGACGCCCGCTTGCCCGCCGGCAATCCTCCGGCGCCGTCGGCAACAACGAAAACAGCGGCTTCGGGCCCACAGGGAATAATGGCGACTGTGTCTTCGTTTTCAGTTTTCTTGTACGGGTCTCGACAGGTATAGGCGACCAGGTTGCCACCGGCAACCTGCAACTCAACGCAGTGAAACTCGAGCGCGCCGTCCAGTAGCAGCATGTCGTCGGGTCGCTTACTCACGTGCCACCGGCTCACGACACCACGCACAGTAATTCCAAAATTCTCGCGCGATGCCCCAGTTGCAAGCCCTGCAGGAGTGCCGGCTACCCTGCAGTTTCCAGGGTCGTCGTACTTTCTTGTGACACCACGGGCAATAGCGCATGAATGGCATCAATGGCTCGCGACAGCGCGCGTTCTCACACTGAGCCGTATAGCGTTGGTCCGGATAACTTCTCGAACTGTCTGCGACGAATCCCGGCCCATAACACCATGCACAATAATCCCAGTCGTTCTTGACGCCGCGCTCGCAGCGCGGGCAACTCGACGGCATTTTGGATTCGGTGCCACGCGCCGGGTTATCGAAGCCACACCACGGACACGATTGCATGCTCTGGGCGACGGGTCCTTCGCACTTCCGGCACGCGTGCCGGGCATCCAGTTGTTGCCTGAACTGCCGCCGAAATTCACGCCATTGCATTTGCCGCCACGCTGTCCCGCGGCGAACAGCGGATTTGGACCTGGCCCTTTTTTGCCGGCGCGCGTGACTCTGCGCTTTTACAAACGCGGCCTGCATTTGAATGGCATCCCGATAACGCAGCCTGGGATCGAGCTGGATCGCCTTTTTCAGAACCTCGATGAGCTCAGGCCTGACGCGCGCCGCCAACCTGTCCTTGCCGGGAAACGGCCACTCGAACGGCCACTCCGGCAACTTACCGGACAGCAGCCGATAAATTACCAGGCCCAGGGAAAATACGTCCGACTGAAATTTTGGCCGACCCATTGCCTGTTCGGGGGCGATGTAATCGATTGTTCCGGAACCCGATGCTTTCAACGTCCGCAAGGCAAGCTTGGCGAATCCGAAATCAGCCAGTTTCAGCCGGTTACCCGGAAACAATATGAAGTTTTCCGGCTTGATGTCGCAATGGATAATCTTGTGTTCGTGCGCATAGGCCATGGAGGCCAGCGCCTGCCCGGCGAGATCGAGAGCACGCGTCGTGGAAATCCGGCGTTCGATACGGTCGGCAAGCGACTCTTCGCCCAACTCCATCGCGATGACGAAACGTTCGTCGATATAGCTCGCGTTCAACACCGACAGTATATTCGGATGCCGCAACTTCGTCGCGACTTGCACTTCGTGAAGAAATTCTTCATGCCCGGCATTGTCGCCGGCTTTCGGTATCTTCAGGGCGACCTTCGTTTTTTGAATGGTGTCCTGAGCGCGATATACATCCGCCAGCGGTCCCTTTGCGATTCTCCCGAGGATCCTGTATTTGCCGATTCTTTGCCGTGCTTTTAACAAGGGTTCTTATCCGTTTGTGCGAATTCGATTTACAGCCGACTTCCAGCCGTCGAGCAATTGTTTTCTTTGGTCTTGTGACATTGAAGGATTGAACTGCGACTCACAATGCCAATAATCCGCTATCTGATCGCGACCGGAAATAACGTCCGCCTTGCAGGCCGCAAGATACGCCGCACCCAGTGCGGTCGATTCAATGTTAACGGGCCTCTCAATCGTAATATCCAGAATATCGGCCAGAAACTGCAGAAACCAATTATTGCTCACCATGCCGCCGTCGACGCGAATAACGCTGGGCGATATGCCGTCGTCCGCCATCGCGTCAATGAGATCCCGAGTCTGGTAAGCAACCGACTGCAATGTCGCGGTAATGACCTGATCGCGGCTGCTGCCGCGGGTGAGACCGAGAATCGCCCCTCTTGCTTCCGGGTCCCAATAGGGCGCGCCCAGACCTGCAAAAGCCGGCACGACGATCACGTCCGCAACGACGCCCGTGCGTTTTGCAATCGCTTCCGACTCGGCGACGGACTCAATGATCTGCATCTCGTCCCGCAACCACTGCATCGCTGATCCGGCAATGAACACGCTTCCCTCCAGGCCGTAGGTCACCTCGCCGTCCAGCCGCATTGCGACTGTGCTCAGCAGCCGATGCTCCGAATGCAGCACCTTGGCGCCTGTGTTCGCGATGACGAAACACCCTGTACCATAGGTGCTCTTGGTCATTCCGTCGTCCAGACCTGCCTGTCCGAACAAAGCTGCCTGCTGGTCGCCGGCCATTCCCAATATCGGAATTTCGCCGCCCAAACAAGCATCCGTCCCGACACCGAAATCATCAGCACAGTCTTTAACTGCCGGCAAAAGCTGCCGCGGAATACCAAATATTTTCAGCAGTTCGTCATCCCACTGCTGAGTATGAATATTGAAGAGCAAGGTTCGCGATGCATTCGTCGCATCCGTCGCGTGCTGTTTTCCGCCAGTCAAACGCCACAACAAAAAGCAATCGACGGTGCCAAAGGCAAGCTTGCCAGCCTCTGCCCGGGCGCGGGCGCCGTCGACATGGTCGAGTATCCACGCAATCTTGGTCGCCGAAAAATACGGGTCGAGTCGCAGACCGGTCTTGTCCGCGACCAATGATTCAAGTCCATCGTCCTTTAGTTCCTGACAAAACCTGGTCGTTCGCCGGTCCTGCCAGACAATCGCATTGTGCACGCACTGTCCGGTTTCGCGGTCCCATATGAGCGTGGTCTCGCGTTGGTTTGTAATACCAATGGCCGTGATGTCGGTCGCGCCGATACCTGCGGTGTGCAGCGCCTTCCTGGTGACCGCACAAACGGAATCCCATATCGCCTCAGGATCGTGCTCCACCCATCCGGGCTGCGGATATATCTGCGGAAATTCCTGCTGCGCGCTGGCGACCACCGACATCGCGTGATCGTAAATCACCGTGCGGCTGCTGCTGGTGCCCTGATCGATCGCTAGCAGGTAAGCACCCATGCTAGGACTCAAGTTCCGCATGCCCGCGAAAATGCGCGAGCGCCTCGGGGTTGGCAAGCGACTCGGAATTCTTCACCGTCTCTCCGTGGACGACCGAGCGAACCGCCAGTTCGACGATCTTGCCGCTTCGCGTGCGCGGGATGTCCGGCACCGATATTATTCTTTGCGGCACATGCCGAGGCGTCGTATTTTCCCGGATGGTTAATCGAATTCGATCGCGCAGGCTGTCGTCAAGGACCAAACCCTCACGCAGGACGACGAACAACACCACGCGAACATCGTCGTCCCAATTTTGCCCTATCGCTATGCTCTCGACAATTTCGTCGAGTTTTTCGACCTGCCGGTATATTTCCGCTGTCCCGATGCGCACACCGCCGGGATTCAGCACCGCATCCGAGCGACCGTGAATAATCACGCCGCCATCGTGGGTAAGCTCGGCGAAATCACCGTGCGCCCAAACGCCCGGGTACCGTTCGAAATACGCGGCACGATATCGAGCGCCGCCCGGATCGTTCCAAAAACCGACCGGCGTCGATGGGAATGGTCGGGTACAAACGAGTTCACCGCTTTCGCCGATAACCGGGTTCCCGGCCTCGTCAAAAATTTCCATTGCCATTCCTAGACCCTTGCATTGCAGTTCGCCACGCCGCACAGGGAGCATCGGATTACCAAGTGCGAAACAGCTCAGAATATCGGTGCCGCCCGAGATCGACGCCAGCTGCAGATCGTCACCAATTGCGTCGTACACATAGTCGAAACTCTCAGGCGCCAGCGGCGATCCCGTCGACAGCACGGCCCGCAGCTTTGGTAATGAGAATCTCTCTTTGGGCCTGAACCCCATCTTTTGCAGTGCCGACAGATACCTGGCGCTCGTCCCGAAAATTGCAATCTCCTCGCGCTCCGCAATGTCCCAGAGAATATTGCCATCACGATAAAAAGGGGCGCCGTCAAACAGCACCAGCGTGGCGCCGGTTCCGAGGCCGCACACCAGCCAGTTCCACATCATCCAGCCACAGGTTGTGAAATAGAACAGCTTGTCACCCGCCGTAAGGCCCGTGTGCAAAACGTGTTCCTTCGTCTGCTGCAACAGCGTGCCACCGTGTCCGTGAACGATGCACTTGGGAACTCCTGTCGTGCCGGACGAATACACAATGTAGAGCGGGTGGTTGAAATCGACCGATGTGAACTCAAGTTTTGTCTCTGCGGCGAGAAATTCGTCCCAGGCAAGAGCGTTGTCGATGTTTGTCGTCCGCGGCACCGAATCGATAAACGGTATGATAACGGTCTGCACGATCGACGGGATGGCCGCCACAACCTCTGCAATCGTCGCACGCGAGTCGCACACCTTGCCATTGTAGAAATAGGCGTTTGCAGCAAACAAGACCTTCGGTTCGATCTGACCGAATCGATCAACCACTCCGCTGGTGCCAAAGTCCGGCGAACAAGACGACCAGACGGCACCCATGCTCGTCGTCGCCAGCATGGCTATCACAGCTTCCGGACAATTTGGCAGGTATCCCGCAACCCTGTCACCGCTGGCGACTCCGGCGGTACGTAAAGCTGCGGCCACGCGACTGACGCTTGTGCGCAATTCGTCACGGCTGATCTCGCGGCGCGCGCCGTTTTCGCCGCAAAAGACGAGGGCGGCCGCATCGCCTGAGTGGCGCAGCAAATGCGCCGCGAAATTGAGTTTCGCGCCGTCGAACCAACCAGCATCCATGATATTTTCAGGGCGTGCGAGCACGCTCCTGGCCGGGCGATCAAAACGAATTTCGCAGAACTCGCAAAGAGCTTCCCAAAATGCGGGAGATTCATCGATGGACCACTGATGCAGCGCAGCGTAGTCCGCAAACCCCTGCTGAGTCATGAATCGATGCATCGCCGACTCACGTCGTCGCAAGACATCTGCTTCCCAGATTATCGGATTGCTGCCCATCGTCATCTGCGTGCGTGAAAGTTCATGCCAGTATCCATAAAACCGTGCTTGTGTCCATGACCAATCGAGGGCGATACTGTCCGGAATACGGGCCCGGGAACGAAGATATTGTGAACACGACAGCGATCCTGATTATCGTCGCCATTGTGGCTATCGCGGCTTTCGCGTACCGGCGTCTGCACACGGTCGGCAAACCGGTGCCCGCCGTATTGCGACGCGGGCAACCACTGCCCGATTTTCATGCCATCGATGAAGACGGCGACCCGGTTCACTCCGCTGAGTTGCACGGCACCGCCACGGTGATGCTTTTTGTTCGCGGCAGCTGGTGTCCGTTCTGCAGTTCCCAGGTCGAAGACCTGACGGTCTATTACAAGGACATCGTCGATCTCGGTGCGCGTCTCATTCTCGTCACCCCGAAACCGCTCGAAACAACTCGTCGCGTCGCCGAGTTTTTCAAGGTCGAATTCGACTTTTGGCTCGACGAAAATCTTAGCGTGACTAAGCAACTGGGATTGCTGCACCCATCCGGCGTACCGGAAGATCATCGCAAGGAATATGGCAGCGATACGATCTGGCCGACGGCGCTGGTCATCGATCGCGCCGGAATTATTCGCTATACCGAATTATCGAAGCGCATCATCGACCGCCCGAATCCCGAGACTTTGCTGGACGAACTCAGAAAAGCGCTGGCGCGCTAGAACTCCACCCCAACCGCCTTGCAGAGAAACTTCATGTACGCGGTGGCGTGCTTAAACGAGGTCTCGATGCTGCGCTGAAATTGCGGTTTCAGACAATCTGCTACCGCCAGAGTCCGAACCGCGATAAAACTCTTCCGCTTGATGTCGTCGATTAGCGGATGCTCCTTGTCGAACCCTCGCGGCGGCCGTTGCAGGGACTCGCCACCGAGACTGAATTGCCGCCGGAAAGCCGGTAACTCTATAGCGTGCTTCCACTCGCCGGGCCGCGCCGCGATGCGTTCGCGAATCCCGCGCAAAGAATCCGAGTCCGGGCGCCACATGCCCACGCCGATAAAGACTTCGTCAGGATCAATATGGACATAATAACCGGGCGAATGGACGTCCCTGGCTCGTTCGTGCCGAAACTGAATGCCGATGTTCGTCTTGTACGGTAATTTGTTTTTCGAAAAACGGGTATCACGATAGACGCGCATCAGTGATCCGCCGATGCGGGTCGCAACGGCCGTGAAATGTGGCGCAAATTTTGCCAGTGGGTCCTGCATCGAGTGGATGAAGCGCAATGCGACATCCAGCACGTCTTCTTCATAACGGGTTTTATTGGCCTTGAACCACTCACGATTGTTGTTCGCGCTGAGCTCTTGCAGAAACTTCAGGGTTCTCGGTTCGAAATTACGGTAGCGACCGTTCGACATCAGCACTCACTCTTGCCGCTATCGGGATGCGGGAACATGTCCGCGTCGTCTTCTCCCTCCCTGGGCGTGAGACAAGCGAAGTCTTTTTCAACGAGAATTTTCAGCGCCGTACCGTCGTCGGGCTGCTTTCCAGCGAATAGCGGAATTCCTTTCCGCCCGGAAAATGCGTTAGCGACATCACGACGCCGTTTTCACGCATGACATCGATTTCGCCACGCGCACGACGTAGTCGAACGGAATTGTCTCGTATGCGGATTTTCACGGCCGTCTCAGACTGCAAATCATCCGCCGAATACAAAATCCAAACAGGCTTACTCGGCGATTACGTTTTCCGCCTGAGGACCTTTTTCACCCTGTGTCACTTCCATCGTGACCTTTTGGCCTTCTTTCAAGGATTTGAAACCCTCCATCTGAACGGCTGTGTGGTGCACGAACACGTCCTGACCACCTTCACGTTCGATAAAACCAAATCCTTTATCGTCGTTGAACCACTTTACGGTTCCTTCAACTCTTTCGCCTGACATAGCTACCTCTTCAAAAAACTCCCGTCATTGAGACGGCTCAAACACTGCACCGTCTTAGGTTACGGCAGCAGAAATGGTACTCGCAAATGCACACCAATTTCCAGTCAATACCCGGCACCGGACGATAAGTTGGTGTTTTAGAGGGTTATATGTGGTCAATTGCTCTCGCTTCGCAGGCAATTTCTTGAATTCAGCGAGAAATATGCCCGATATTGCGCGTTTTTAACTAGCGACGGCGGCGAATGAAGCTTGAACCCAGCTTGCCGATGGAATCGCAACCCAGCAACGCCATGGTTCTTGCGACCTCGTCCCGCAGCAGCTGCAGGCCTCTTTCTACGCCGGCCTGGCCGCCGGCGGCCAACGGATAAAGGTAGCCGCGACCTATGCTGCAAGCGCTGGCACCCAACGCCAGAGCCTTTATAACGTGCGTGCCGCGACGCACACCACCATCACAGATGATTTCGAGTTTGTCGTGCAGAGCATCCGCGACATCCGCAATGCAATCGACCGGCGCGGGCGCTCCCTCGAGCTGTCGTCCACCGTGATTCGAGAGCATAACCGCCGTAGCGCCCGAGTTGGCCGCATTTCTGCAATCCGCCACTGTCTGCACGCCCTTGATGACGAGCGGTCCGTCCCACTGCGCCGCCAGCCATTCGACGTCTTTCCAGGTCAACGAGCGATCCAGCTGGCTGTTGAAATACTCGAGCAAGCTCATGTCAGCGAATTGGTCCGGCCGAACGCTGGTTGCGAGATTCACCATGTCCAGATCGTTTTTGACCAGCACCCGGTACAGCCAGCCCGGATGACGCAGCATGCTGGGAACGCTGCGCAACTTGAATTTTCCAGTGGCGAAGCCGTAGACGTGATCGCGTTCGCGATTACCTGCTACGGGAGTGTCGACGGTTAGGCAAAGCGCCCGGAATCCCGCCGCTTTGCACCGGTCGATCAGGTCTCTGGTCAGCTCTCGATCTTTGAAGATGTACAATTGATACATCTTCGGTCCACTGCATGCTGCAGAAACGTCTTCTATTGTCATCGTCCCGAGAGTGGACAGGCTGTAGACCATGCCGAATTTTTCTGCGGCTCGAATGACCGCCGGCTCGCCAGCAGCATGAAATAATTTCGATGCTCCGGTCGGTGAGATCATAACCGGCCAGTCGACTTCTTCACCAAATAATTTTGTTTTGAGACTTACGTTGCTGACATCTGAAAGCTGTGCAGGCAATAGCTCGTAGTCATTAAACGCCGCCGTATTTCGGCCCAGCGTCCACTCGTCGTCCGCACCGCCGTCGAGATAATGAAATATCGCTGCCGGCAACTTTCGCCGGGCGATAAGCCGAAAATCCATGATGTTATTGCAATCCGAGATCTTCATCGCTCGAGATTATCACGCATTGACGTACGCAGCTTTTGGCCTTTAATTTTCGCCGCATCGGCATGGTTAACCCTCGGCCTGATTTCTTTGGTCGCAGCGAGAATTTTTTCGATACTTCTGGTCCTGGCCCGAACACACCTGGTGCAGGAACTATTTCCCTTTGTTGATTTCTTCCGGGTTGCACTTGTCGTGCATGTGACGTTGTCAGTAATGATCTGGTTGCTCGCATTTTCGGCCGCCTGCTGGAGTCTCAGTAAGACCACGAACAAGCCCCGCTGTTTTACGGTGGACTGACATTGTTCGCGATCGCGGCGTCCTGGTTTGGCCTGCCAGCGAAAATGGAGGGACAAGTCTATTTCGAATTTTTGTTCTGAGGCGACGGCCATATCGTGCCGTTCAGTTATTCACTGCTCATGATGATCGCGTGGGTCGTACTGGCAACAGCGAGCGGTTGCCGCTTCGAGCTAACGCCGCGCCTGACACTGGTTTTTGCAATTTTCCTCGCACTGCCCGTTATCGCGATGCCGTTTCTGTATAAGAACCGTTGACGATTGCCTGGTCCGATTTAACCAGTTCATCGTCCAATAATTCGGGGTATTGGCCGTCATTTTTTGACTACATTAACGACGGCCGCTACTTCATTTTCAACATCCTCCTCTCTATAGCTAGACATTTAGGTGTTGCATCGACCGGTTGAAACCGCAATGCAAAGCGGACATAGAGTTAGTATCATGTCGAATCTGGCGCGACCGATAAAGGTTGTGCTCTTGTCGCGTGCCATCAGGTGAGGAGTTGACATGGAATCAGCGGAAGTAGGAGGGGTCATTGCGGTGTTTCTGGCAATCGCCGTCATTGTCATGAGTTCGCGCTATCGCACGCGACGAAAGGGGAGAAAAACGGACGAAGATGCCTGATTCAAATGACGGCCAGCATTTGTCGTCAACGTTTCATGCTGACCGTTTTCCTGGCGTGGCTCGCAATTTATTCCGCCGGACTGCACAGCCCCGCCGTGGTCATGGGCAACCTCGGTGGCGGTTCATTACTAGGTGCTGCTTTCGACTTGGGCCGGTCTCATGAAGTCGGTCCCACAGGACTCGCTATCGGTGGTGGCGAGCGCGCTGACATTCACACACTGCATCGCATCGGGGCGGTGATCGCGGCGGTGATAATAATCCTTGCCGGATCTTTGGCACTCAGGGCCGGACTGGGCCTGCTAAGATTGCTGGCCTTGTGCGGGAACCGATGGGCACTCCCTATAAGTGAATAATCCGGGCGAAACTCAATCGCAGTCTCGAGCCGTCGCAGTCTGGTTGCTGCTTTGCTGCGCGCTCGTGTTTGTGATGGTGGTGTTGGGCGGATTCACGCGCCTGACGGGATCCGGCTTATCGATGGTTGACTGGCGCCCGCTGACGGGATGGTTGCCGCCGTTTACCGATGTCGAATGGCAACGTGCGTTCGAGATGTACCAGCAGTCGCCAGAATTCGAGAAAGTGAATTCGCACATGGATGTCCACGCGTTCAAAGACATTTTCTGGCTCGAGTTTCTCCACCGCCTGCTGGGCCGAACCATCGCTATTGTATTTCTCCTTCCCTGCGTTTTCTTTTTCGCGACCGGCCGCATTGCGGCAGCCGAATGGCCGAAATACCTGTTGATGTTCATTCTGGGCGGACTGCAGGCCGCGCTCGGCTGGTACATGGTCGCCAGCGGTCTCGTCGACGTGCCGCACGTCAGTCAATACCGACTGACCGCGCACCTCGTGGCGGCATTTCTGATCTATGCGTACATGTTCTGGGTTGCAATGTCGTTGTTGTTTCCGGCCGTCGGCGGCAACAGACACGCCTGGTATGGCAAGTCGCTGGCGCTGACAATAATGACCTCCGTCACGATAATTTCAGGCGGCTTCGTCGCCGGACTTAAAGCCGGCAAGATTTACAATACATTTCCGATGATGGGTGACTATTGGGTGCCACCAGGAACGATGGCGCTGCAGCCGTTCTGGCGAAATTTTTTCGACAACGCGACGACCGCGCAACTGGATCACCGAATTTTGGCAATCTCGACCTTAATCGCCGTCATTGCGTTCTGGGTGCATGCTCGCAATTCCGACTTGCCTGATCGCAGCCGCCCGGCCGTCAATGCGTTGCTGCACACGACTGCGCTGCAAGTCGCGCTCGGCATCACTACCTTGATCATGGCGGTACCCGTCATCCTCGGCGTCCTGCATCAAGCCGTCGCTATGGTGTTGTTCACTGTATCTCTGTACATCCTGCACAGCCTCAGGCGTTGCAGTTCAGTGCGGACCTGACGGCAGATGAGCATCGGGCAAACGCGCTCGATGAATCCGGCGCACGCGAATTTTCGATTGATGTCGATTCACGCACCGTGGATGAAAACGAAATTCGACACCTGGCGACCTCATCGCGCTGGGCGTTAGCGCCATAAGCAAATTAGGAAATGTCTTTGCGCAGAACGACAACCGGTTCTCGAAAGCGATCTAGGGAACCTCTGTCAGCCAGCCATAGGTATCCGGCGCCAGCCCGTGTTGTATATCCTGCAGCGCCTTGCGAAGCTTTTCGGTATTCGGCCCGGCCTTCCCGTCGCGTACGCTGATTTCCTGACCCCGATGGACCAGCGCGCCGACGGGCGACAGGCAAGCCGCTGTACCCGACAGCGCGGCTTCGTAAGTTTTCACGTAATCAAGCAGTTCAGCCACTGTGAATTTTCGTTCGTTGATCTTGTAGCCCATATCCGCGGCGAGCTTCAGTACCGAATCTCGCGTCATGCCGTGCAGAATGGTGCTGTCCAGCGGCTTGGTGACAATTTCGTCATCGCTGATGAGCAAAAAATTCGACGCGCCCGTTTCCTGAACGTCGTCGTTCGGACAGAACAGCACCTGATCGACTCCGTATTTCGCTTTTGCTTCCAGCGTCGGGCCCAGCGCGGCTGCGTAGTTACCGCCCGTCTTGGTACTGCCAAGCTGCTCCGTCGATCGAGCATGCTGCTCTTCGATCAGCAGTTTCAGGGCCGTCGAGCCACCGGCAAAGTAGTCGCCAACCGGCGATGCAAGAACAAAGAGCGTCGCCTCGGTCGATGGGGAAGCGGCGGCGCCAATATTCTCCAACGTTCCGATCAACGTCGGGCGCAAGTAGAGCGAGCTGGGAGGCAGCGGTATGTCGTCGATATGGCGACCGACAAGATCCATTACCATGCCAGTCAGAATATCCGCGTCGGGAACAGGCAATCGCAGCGAGGCTGCGCTATTTTGCATGCGCGCTATGTGATCCGGCAGCCTGTAAATGTAAGCTTTTCCATCATCCCAGCGATAGGCCTTGAAGCCCTCAAAGCAGGTGCTGGCGTAATGAAAAACATGGGCGGCGGGATGCATGGGCAACGGCGCCAAAGGCACGATTTCAGGCGCCTGCCAGGCGTCATTTTCGTAGCGAACAATCGCAATGTGGTCGCAAAATTCTGTGCCGAACTGGCCCATAGCTATCCTGTTGATTTAGGTGATTCTGAAGGGGCGTAACTGTGCCACTAATGGTCACCCATTAAAAGGTAGGCGGCGTACAGGCGCTGATCAGTTCGCAAGGCTTGTTTCCAGGATTTCGGAACTGGTGCGGCTGGTTGCTCTTGAAGTAATACGCATCGCCTTTTCTCAGCACCGCCGACTGCTCACCAACCGTCACTTCGAGACATCCGCTAAGAATGATTCCACACTCTTCGCCCTCGTGGGTGATCGCATGTTTGCCCGTGCCCGCTCCCGGTTGGTAGCATTCAGTCAGCAACTGTATCGCGCGATTGTTGAGATTCGCGCCGACCTGCCGAAATGAGACCCCGCCGTCCGCAATATCCGTGAGGTCCGCGGCACGAAAAAATACGCGGTCGGGCGCCTCAAAATCGTTGCCGAAGAAATCGCCCAGACTGATCGGAAACCCATCCAGCACCTTCTTGAGCATGCTGACAGTGGGATTCAGCTTGCCCGCCTCAATCTGGGAGATGGTCGCGTTTGCAACCCCGGATTGTCGCGCCAGTTGGCGCTGCGACAGGTTTCGTCCTGTACGAATATTCTTCAGCCGCAGTCCGATTTCCTTGTCCATCGATTTTGCCTCGACATTCGTTTAGCTTAGTAAACATTCTGGACGCTGTGTCCAATAAAATCAACAGGTTAACGAATTGCAAATAACCGATTGTTTAACATCACTTTCCGGGCGTAGAATTCGTTATTGTCAATCGATCGAACCGGAGCACGCCGCATGAGCTCAGCCGCAAGCAATATCGACGCGTACTGGATGCCGTTCACGGCAAACCGCGACTTCAAAGCCAAACCGCGTGTCATCACGGGCGCATCCGGCCACTACTACACCACGGCTGACGGCACGAAATTGTACGATTTGTTTTCCGGCCTCTGGACTTCAGGTCTTGGGCATTGCCATCGAAAAATCGTGGCGGCGGTACAAAAGCAAGTCGCAGAACTCGACTACTGCATGAGCTTTCAAGTCACCAACAACAAGGCCATCGAACTGGCCGACCGCGTAGTTGCCATGGCTCCTGAAGGACTGGATCACTGCTTCTTCACGAACTCCGGTTCCGAATCCGTCGATACTGCGCTGAAGATCGCCCTCGGTTATCACCGGGCACGCGGGGAAGGCCATCGCACCCGGCTGATCGGTCGTGAGCGCGGCTACCACGGCGTCAACTTCGGCGGAATGTCCGTTGGCGGCATTGTTCCGAACCGCGTGGCCTTCAGCGCCAATCTCATTCCGGGTGTCGATCATATCGGGCATACGCAGGACCTCGGACGCAACGCGTTCAGTCGCGGCCTGCCCGAGCACGGCGCGGAACTCGCCAACGACCTGCAGCGCCTGTGCGATTTGCACGGTGGCAGCAATATTGCCGCCGTCATCGTCGAACCTGTCGCTGGTTCAACGGGCGTACTGCCTCCGCCCGTCGGCTACCTCGAGCGCTTGCGTGAAATTTGTGACGCGCACGGCATATTGCTGATCTTTGACGAGGTCATCACGGCCTTCGGTCGACTGGGCACGCCGTTCGGTGCCGACCGGCTGGGCGTCACGCCGGATATCATCACTGCCGCCAAGGGGCTGACCAATGGCGTTATTCCAATGGGGGCGGTGATCGTGCGCGATTCCATTTACGATGCCTTCATGCAAGGCCCGGCAAACATGATCGAACTCTTCCACGGTTACACTTATTCCGGTCACCCGGTCGCGGCGGCAGCGGGGCTGGCGACCCTGGACGTCTACGACGAGGAAGGCACGTTCGAGCAAGCAGCCGCGCTGGAACAGCATTTCGAGGACCTGTTGCATTCCTTTGCCGATCACAAGCACGTCGTCGACGTCCGCAACTTCGGGCTCATGGGCGCAATAGAAATGGCGCCTCGCGATGGCGCCCCTGGCGCTCGTGGTGGTGAGACTCACAAGAAATGTTTTTGGGAGGAGCAGCTCGTTGTCCGTAACGGCATGGACACTTTGCAGTTCTCGCCCTTCCTGAATTCGAATCCGGACGAAATGGAACAGGCTTTTGCCGCAATTCGTCGTGTACTCGACTCGATTGACTAACAGCGTTGGTTGGAGATAAAGATGAACGCAACTCCTGCAAAGAATGTAGACAACACTGAGATTATTGGCCACTTCATCAATAACGTTGACGTTGCCGACTCCAGTCGTTGCGTGCCCGTGACGAATCCGGCGACGGGAAAGATCACGAGGCAGGTAGCGATGGCATCGCAGGAAACCGTGGAGAGCGCAATCGCGGCTGCAGAAGCCGCTTTTCCGCAGTGGCGCGATACGCCTCCGGCGAAGCGCGCGCGGATCATGTTCAAATTCAAGCAATTGCTCGAGGAGCATGCCGAAGAAATTGCCGCTGCAATTACGGATGAACACGGCAAAGTGCTGGACGATGCGATGGGCGAATTCGGCCGCGGCGTTGAGATAGTGGACTATGCCTGCGGTATCCCGGAATTGTTGAAGGGCGAATATTCCCGCAACGCCGGTCCCGGTGTGGACAGCTGGTCCGAATTTCAGCCATTGGGCGTCGTCGCCGGCATTACGCCGTTCAACTTTCCAGCGATGGTGCCAATGTGGATGTATCCCATGGCCATCGCCTGCGGCAATACGTTCGTACTAAAGCCTTCAGAAAAAGATCCGACGGCGCCGATGCTTGCCGGCCGCTTACTCAAAGCCGCCGGATTGCCCGACGGCGTGTTCAATATTGTCAACGGCGACAAGGAAGCGGTCGATACATTGCTCAACGACGCGCGCGTTCAGGCGATCAGCTTTGTTGGCTCTACGGCGATCGCTGAGTACATTTATACGACCGGCACCAAGAACGGCAAGCGCGTACAGGCGCTGGGCGGAGCCAAAAATCACGCGATCGTCATGCCCGACGCAGATATCGACAATGCCGTAAGCGCGTTGATGGGCGCGGCCTATGGCTCCTGTGGAGAACGCTGCATGGCCATCTCTGTGGCCGTTTGCGTTGGCGACGAAACCGCCAACTCGGTGGTTAAGAAATTACGCGAGCAGATCGCCAATCTGAAAGTCGGGGCTGGCACCGACACTGCGAATCACATGGGCCCGCTCGTAAGTAAAGTCCATTACGACAAGGTTCGCGCTTATGTCGATCTCGGCATTACCGAAGGCGCCGATCTCGTTGCCGATGGCCGCGACCTGGTAGTCGACGGACATGAGGATGGCTTCTTTCTCGGCCCCTGCCTGTTCGATAACGTTAGCGCGGACATGCGCATCTATCGCGAAGAGATCTTTGGCCCGGTGCTGTGCATCGTGCGCGCAGATTCCCAGGAACAGGCGATGCAACTCATCGACGATCATGAATACGGCAACGGCACCTGTATTTTCACGCGCGACGGCGAAGCGGCGCGTTACTTCGCCGACAATATCAAGGTCGGCATGGTCGGCATCAACGTACCACTGCCCGTCCCTGTCGCCTACCATAGTTTCGGCGGCTGGAAACGGTCACTGTTTGGCGATTTGTTCGCCTACGGCCCCGACAGCGTGCGCTTCTATACGCGGCGCAAGACCATAACCCAACGCTGGCCATCGGGCGGGATTCGTGAAAAGGCTCAATTCTCATTCCCGGGTCGCCAATAAAACCTCATTCGAGGGTACAATCGCTGTCCCGTTTCCGCATTGGACACAGCGATGAAAAAACTGGCCGTGCTCTTGATCATGCTGGCGCCCCTGGCATCGGCGCAACAGACTGTGACGTCGTTCAAATCGACCGAAGTGTCGCCCGGCATGTACATGCTCGATGGCGAAGACGGCTTTGGCGGCGGCAATGTCACATTGCTGGTCGGCGACGAATACGTTGTTCTGATTGACGACGCAATGGCGCCGACCATTGCTGCGCTAATGGACGCCGCCGGAAAGATTGCGGGTCGCCCGGTCGATTTTGTCATCAATACGCACAGCCACGGCGATCACGTCGGTGGCAATGAACACATGGCGAGTCAGGGCGCGATCATCGTCGCCCACGATAACGTGCACAAACGCATGCTTGCGGAGCCCACGCTCAACACCGGCCCTGGCGCCCTGCCCGTCGTAACATTTTCCGATGCGGTGACGTTTCATATCAACGGTTACGAGGCATTCGTCTTTCATATCGAACACGCACACACCGACGGCGACGCGGCAATACTGTTCCGCGACGCCAATGTCATTGCGGCAGGCGACCTGATGTTCCACAAGCTTTTCCCGTTCATCGACCTCGATAATGGCGGCAGTGTCGCCGGCTACATTGCCGGCCAGCGGAAGATTCTGGCCCTGGCCGACGACGAAACCCGGATCATCCCGGGCCACGGATCAATCGCCAGCAAAGGCGATCTGTATGCCGACCTCAAGGTACTGATCGATTCACAAGACCGGGTCAAAACCCTTTTGGATGAGGGCATGAGCACGGAGGAAATTGTTGCCGCCAACCCACTGGCCGTCTATCACGACGACTACAACTGGGGATTCATCACAACTGAGCGCATGACGCGCACCTTGATTCGCTCGCTGACCACGGACTAGCCATGGATATCAAGAAGACGACCGAATTCGTCAACGGAATGTGGGACTCGGAAATTATTCCGCAAATCTCCGAGTACATAAAGGTGCCAAACAAGTCGCCGATCTTCGACCCGGATTGGGAACAGCACGGATACATGGAACGGGCCGTCACGATGCTCGAAGCCTGGTGCAAAACACAGCCGATCAAGGGCATGAGCATTGAAATCGTACGCATCGAGGGCCGCACGCCGGTTCTGTTCATCGATATTCCCGGTGACTCCGAAGATATCGTGTTGCTGTACGGACACTACGACAAGCAACCGGAGTTCAGCGGTTGGGACGATGATCTTGACCCATGGACTCCCGTTATCAAGGACGGCAAACTCTATGGCCGAGGCGGCGCTGATGACGGCTACTCCACGTTCGGTTCCCTGACCGCGATTCGCGCGCTGCAGGAACAGAATA
Source organism: Pseudomonadota bacterium (assembly GCA_022563255.1). Lineage (GTDB taxonomy): Bacteria > Pseudomonadota > Gammaproteobacteria > Steroidobacterales > Woeseiaceae > UBA1847. The sequence goes on along the minus strand of JADFNS010000004.1, from coordinate 40,384 downwards.
TTCCGCATGCGCATTGCATAGTCCTTATTGAAGGCTGCGAGGAAAGCGGCAGCTTCGACTTGCCGTTTTATATCGATCTTCTCGAAGATCGTATCGGATCACCTGATCTCGTGGTCTGCCTCGACGCCGAATGCGGCAACTACGATCAACTGTGGTGCACCACATCGTTGCGCGGCAACATGACGGGCACGCTGCGCGTTGACGTATTGACCGAGGGCGTGCATTCAGGCTCGGCGAGCGGTGTTGTGCCATCGAGTTTTCGTACCGCTCGTCAATTGATCAGCCGCGTCGAAGACGAGTCCAGCGGAAAAATTCTCATCGACGCATTGCATGTCGAAATTCCGCAACAGCGTTTGGAGCAGAACAAACTTGCGGCCGCAACGCTGCAGGACCTGGTGTACAAGAAGTTCCCGTGGGCCGTCGAGAACCCGGCGCCGAACGAATCGAACGACGAACTCATGCTCAACAACACCTGGCGTCCGACACTTGCTGTTACCGGCGCCGAAGGCATGCCCGCAATGCTGGATGCTGGGAACGTGCTGTTGCCCTTTACGAAACTAAAGCTGTCCTTCCGGCTGCCCCCGACTTGTGATGCCGAGGAATCGGCCGCAGCCGTCAAGTCTGCGCTCGAGGCCAACACGCCGCCGCTCGCGAACGTCTCGTTCGAAGTCGAATCGACAATGGCCGGCTGGAATGCTCCCGAGATCGCCTCCTGGCTGGAAGCATCCATGCAAAAAGCATCGGAGGCATTCTTTGGCAAGCCGTCTATGTACATGGGAACCGGCGGCACCATACCGTTCATGGGCATGCTTGGAGAGCGCTTCCCGGACGCTCAGTTCCTGGTCACGGGCTTGCTCGGACCAAGATCGAATGCGCACGGACCGAACGAATTTCTGCACATTGAGACCGGCAAGCGCCTGACAAGCTGCGTCGCCCAGGTTCTGGCAGACCACTTCAATCGTTAGAGCTGTTGATACCGTGCCCATACACGATTGGCGATCTCTCCCGATAAAGCCTGGTTTTCCTAAACCACTGATGGTGATTGCACTGGCCGCAAGCCTTATTTCAGCTTGCGCCGCTGAGCCCAGAACCGAAGTTGTCACCAGCGATAGTAGTAGCGAATGCGTGGTCTTGCTGCACGGTTTGAATCGCAGCTGGCGCATGATGAGACCGATGGCGGATGCCCTGCAGGCAGCCGGATACACGACGGTGAACGTGGACTACCCGTCACAATCGGGACCGATAGAGGAAATTGCGCCGTTGGTGGTTGGGCTGGGACTTGCCAGGTGCCGGGAAACGGGCGCGGTACGCATACACTTTGTGACGCATTCCCTCGGTGGAATCCTGATTCGATATCAAAACAAAAAGGCGCCTATTCCGGATCTCGGGCGCGTCGTTATGCTCGGGCCGCCGAACCAGGGCAGCGAAATCGTCGACAAGACCATGGACTGGCCCGGAGCCGGGTGGATCAGCGGCGCGGCCGGTGCACAACTGGGAACTGGCGAGGATGGCATCCCGGCCCGGCTAGGTCCGGTTAACTTCGAACTCGGCGTGATCGCCGGCACAGGGACAATCAATGTATTCGCGTCGGCGCTGCTGCCGAACCCGGACGATGGCAAGGTGTCTGTTGCCAGAACGCAGGTCGAAGGCATGAGCGACTTTTTGGTGGTCGGTAATTCTCACCGTTACCTGACTCGCAGCGACATCGTGATTCGCAACACCAAATCATTTCTCCGGGACGGAAGATTTCTGGCGGCTGACAAAGCGTTGATGGTGCACTGCGACTCGATCGATGCACGTCAGGACAACAGCGCTTGCCAGGCTCTGCCACCCGCTCAATGATCCCTAATGGCTGACGGCGCTAACGAGAGCCTCGAACATTGCGAGTTGTAGCTCCCAATCCTCGACCTTGCTGGCCGCGTCCCGTGCGCTGTGCAATGCAATAACGACGTTTCTTGCCGGATCAACGTAAATCGCCTGCCCGAAAATCCCGATCGCCGCAAACGCGCCTCCGTCACGCAGCCACCACAGGTAACCATAGCCTGCGTGGCCCTTCGAAGGCGTCGTGGATTCGATAATCCACCCCTTTGGCAAGACTCTCGTGCCATCCGGCAACACGCCGCCGCGCATCGCAAAGAGGCCGATCCGCGCATAATCTCGCAGTGTCGCGTTCAGGCTGCTGCCACCGAACTCGCCGCCGCCTGCTTCGCTCAGAACCCAGTAAGCATCGCTTTCCATGCCGAATGGCTTCCAGATTTTCTCGGACAGGTAAGTCGACAGGTTGTTACCGACCGCCGATCGCAGCAACGATCCGAGCAGATTCGTTTCAGCCGTGTTGTAGTTGAATTCTTCACCAGGCTCCGCGACACGCTGCTTGCCGCGCAAATACTCGGTTAGTTCCAGCGTATTCCATGGCGTTGTACTGACGTCAGAATCTGGATCGGTATAGTCCTCGTTCCACCCAACGCCCGAAGCCATCTGCAAAAGGTTCCGGATACTGGATTGCTCGTATGGAGAATTCCTGAGCCTCGGCAGATAGTCCGGGATTTTCTCGTCGATACTTTCGATATAACCGTCTTGCAACGCCGCACCGATCAACAACGATGTAACCGACTTCGCGACTGAATAAGACACCCAGCGCGACTGATCGGTATTGCCAAGCTCATATCGCTCATAGGCAATCGAGTCGTTGTTGACGACGATGAGCCCCGCCACCTTTTGGCGCGCGACATAGTCATTCACGGTCCAGGTTTCATCGGCAAATTCGAACTTCACGGTGCCGAGATCGACTTCCTCTTTGGACAAAGGATAGGGACTGTCGCCGGCGGGAACCGATCGCGTCCAACTGAGCTTGTCCATGTTCCGAAAGCCCGCAATTTTTTGCTCCAGGTTCCAGAAGAGCTGCTTATTGGGGTCGCCGAAATTCTCCTCATCGGACGCCATGTCCGCTGCGCAGGCAAACAGCGATGAGAGTGCCAGCAAGCCAATCAGGCGCCTCCCTGACAAGCGATTATTCAACTGCGGCTTTGTCGAGAATACCGGAGATTCTGGACAGCGTAATCGGGTGATAAACGCGGCGGACATCGGCAAACAATGACCGCGCCAGTTCGAGATCGTGGCCGTTGTTCGCCAGCGCAGCAAACACAGGCGCAACCAGTCGTGTCCGGCCGTAACGGCTCAGGTACTCCGTGAAATGCTGGTACGCCGGCTCGTGCCGGCGTTTCGCAACCTGAATAAACCAGGTTCTGCCAATCTCGGCGTTGCGTGTAGCGCTCAGTCCAAGCGTACTGTCGAGGCGTTCGAGGCGACTCGTATCCAGTTCCGCCGGCAAATTATTCAGGAAATGCACCATCGCCTGTGGACTCCACTGCTCGACCGGAATCGCATCGACTGACACGTCGCCGGTTGCCCAGGCCACAGCCAGTTCGGCCGCCTGGTCCAGAGTCTTTGACGATGGCACTGGCGCGTCGGCGGGCAGCCCGGGTTGGTACATCCAAACTTCAACTTGCTCGCGAGATACGACGTCGGGGCTCGCACGCAGCAGCTTCTCGTCGAGGTAATCGAGAAACGCCTCCGTGGTGATGGTCTGAAACGCGAAGTCCTCGAAATACCCGAGCAGGAACGAATCGAACACTTCCCGGCCAAACGATTCTTCAAGGTACTGGAGAAACAATTGTCCCTTGTGATAGTGAATGATGCCCTGAAAATCGTCGGGATCGCCCACATCGAATCGGGGCGCAAGTCCCTGTTGCCAAGTCGGCACCGTCGCAAAATCGAGCAGCAATTCCTGATAATCGAGCACATGGTTTTCGTCGACTCGATCCCTGTCGTAGATGATCTCCATCAGCCGGCCTTCGAGGTAACTTGTCATGCCCTCATTGAGCCAGCCGTCGCGCCAGGTCGCGTTGGTAATGAGGTTCCCCGACCATGAGTGGGCCAACTCATGTGCAACAACGGAAACCAGGCTGCGGTCTCCGGCCAGCAGGCTCGGTGTAATGAACGACAATCGCGGGTTTTCCATGCCGCCATAGGGAAAGCTCGGCGGCAACACGAGCAGGTCATACCGTCCCCACTGATACGGTCCGAACTTCTTCACCGCGACCTCCAGCATATCCTGCGTGTTCGCGAACTCGTATACAGACGCATCCAGAAGCTCCGGTTCCGTGTACACGCCTGTATCCTCGCCAAGCGGCGCGAAGTACAGATTACCCACTGCGATCGCAAGCAGATACGCCGGTATCGGCTGCGGCATATCGAAGTGGTATTCACCTCGCCTGGGCGCCAGTGGATCGTTGTCTGCGCTCATCACGGCAAGCAACTCGTCCGGTGTGTGAATTACAGCTTCGTAGGTAATTCGCAGCGCCGGCGTATCCTGCAAGGGTACCCAGCTCCGCGCGTGAATGGATTGTGACTGCGAGTACATCATCGGATGCTTGCCGCCCGCCGTTAACTCGGCCGGCAGCCATTGCAACGCAGACGCTGTCGGGCTGGTTTCGTATTCGATTCTTACGGCGAATTCAGATTCGGTATTGACCCCGGCGGGTATGCTGATGATGAGCGGCGCACCCAACACAGCGTCGTTCTCGCCGAGCCGGAACTCGGCAGGTGTCACCGATCCATCGTCGCCAACGAAGACGACGCCGTCAATATCGATGTCACGCGTATCGAGAATAATGTCGCCGCCGGACCCATTCGCGGCATTCATGTAGAGCACGACACTTCCGCGCAATTGCTCGGTGGAAAAATCGACGTCGAGATCGAGCGCGATATGTCGTGTTACGAATTCATCCGTGTTCGCGTAGGAGAAATAATCGTGTGCCGGATCGTATTCATCCTTTTCAGCACAAGAAACCAGACCGATCGCCAGCACGACCATCGCAAGAACCAATGGAATTTTTTGCAACATTAGAGTAGCTCCAGAAGAATTGTGCGAATATTGCGGGTCCAAACTATCGAGTGCAACCCATGAGTGACCTGTCACGATCGACGGCGCATAAATTCTTAAGCTACCGGGTATCGCTGCTCGTCATTCTGCTTGTGGACGACGCTTAACAAACCATTGTTTTTCAAGCGTTTTCCAAAGCACGATTCAAGTTGATCGCGATTGTATCCAATCTGCCCGCGAATTCTCGATCACAGATGCTCGTAACAATGACATACTGATCCCTGATGCGTTCACAATTCCGCAAGGCCGCCGTCTGCGCCGTAGTTATTCTCGCCGCTGCTTGCAGCGACGGTCCTAAGTTGCCAGTTCTCGAACTGCGCGGGCAAACAATGGGCACGACGTTTAATATTGTCCTGATCGATCCGCCGTCAGGAACCACGCTCGAAAACTTAAGAGGCCGCATTGAAGAAAAGCTCGAGCAAGTGGAGGATCTGGCATCCACGTACCGGGCACGATCCGAGCTTGCTCAATTCAATCTCAGTGCATCCACTGAGTGGATTGCGGTTTCATTCGAATTTTGCTCGTTGATTTCCAGTGCCCTGCTCGTCAGCCAGGAAACCGGCGGCGCTTTCGATATCACTGTCGGCCCGTTGGTGAATCTCTGGGGCTTCGGACCGCAAGGTGGACGTGACCGGCCACCTGCCGACACCGATATTGAGGCCGCCCGGCAGCAAGTCGGGTACACCAATCTGGACGCGGACTGCGGGCAACCGGCCATTCGAAAATCGTCTGCAAGTATTTATGTCGATCTGTCGGGTTGGGCGAAAGGATATGCGGTGGATCAACTGGCCGCGCTACTCAACACCGCCGGGTTGCGCAATTATCTCGTCGAAATCGGCGGTGAAGTGAAAGTACGGGGGCACAACTCGGAAAATCGCAAGTTTGCCATCGCGATCGAAAATCCGTCACGGCAACACGGCAAATCGTATTCGGTCATTCGCCTTAGCGACGCCGGCACTGCGACATCCGGCGATTACCGGAATTTTTTTGAGTACGAAGGAACCCGATATTCGCATACGATAGACCCGGGAACGGGACGCCCGATCACTCACAACCTGGCGGCTGTTACCGTTGTTCACGAATCGACCGCCTATGCTGATGCGATCGCAACGGCGCTGCTGGTTCTCGGCCCCGAAGACGGCATGCGCCTCGCGGATGAGCTGCATCTCGCGGCGTATTTCGCGGTACTCACGCCGACCGGGGTCGAATACCGGCCGTCTGCCAGGTGGCTGTTTTGAAAAAGAAATCGATACTTGTCATCGGTAGCTCGAATACCGACATGGTCATCAGGGTCCCGGAGCTGCCGCTTCCGGGACAAACTGTGCTGGGCGATGAATTTCGGATTTTTTGCGGTGGGAAAGGAGCTAACCAGGCTATCGCTGCACGGCGCGCCGGCGGCAATGTTCGCTTTCTCGCGGCCGTCGGTGATGACGAATTCGGTAAGGCCGCTATTGATAACCTCAAAGCTGCAGGAATCGACACGCAAAATATTCAAATCATCGATGACATCGCATCGGGGGTTGCGATGATTTTCGTCGACGACCACGGCGAAAACTGCATCAGCATCGCGGCGGGCGCCAATGCGCGGCTGTCGGCAGAGATACTCATCGAGCAGCAATACCTGTTCGACGACGCCGACCCGCTTTTAATTCAGCTGGAAACGCCGATGGAATCGATTGTGAAGGCAATCAATCTCGCCAGCGAACGCGATGTTCGGGTCGTCCTCAACCCAGCTCCGGCAGCCGTGTTGACAGACGATCTTCTGCAGCAACTGTTCTGTATTACGCCCAATGAAATCGAAGCCGAGACGTTGACGGGTATCGCTGTTGTCGATGCGCAAAGCGCGGCTACCGCCGCCGCCGAGCTATTGAGGCGTGGGGTACAAAACGTAATCATCACGATGGGTGAAAGCGGCGCGCTGCTGTGCAATGCAGAGGGAGTGCACCACGAAACGGCGAAACGAGTGCCCGTCGCTGACACTACCGGCGCGGGGGACACATTCAACGGCGTGCTGGCCGCGATGCTCGCCGAGGGTCGATCGTTGCGCGCCGCCGTTAAACTGGCAGTCGAAGCAGCCACACAATCTGTGCAGTCCGCTGGTGCAAACGCGTGATAGCGCTTCCCAGACGGCGTGCACACAGGCAGAATCAAACAATCGTCCATCAATATCAGGATTGTCATGTCTGAATCAGCAACGCAGGCGGCGCCAATAATCGATCCCGACTATACCGAAGTGTTTGCCGCTCTCAAGGCTACGTTCAACAGTGGCAAGAGTAAGGATCTGGCGTGGCGACGGTCGCAGCTCGAAGCGATCGAGAGAATGATGGTCGAACGCGAGGACGACTTGATGGCGGCATTGCGCGCCGATCTCAGCAAGGCGCCAATGGAGTCGTTCACTACCGAGATTTCGTACATCAGTGGCGACGCGGCCTATTGTTGCAAGAACCTGAATCGCTGGACGAAATCGAAAAGAATTTCCACGCCCGTCGTAGGTCAGCCCGGCAAGAGCTGGATTCAACCCGAGCCGCTTGGCGTCGTGCTGATCATCGGCGCCTGGAACTACCCGGTTCAGCTGACGTTGGCTGGCATGTGCGCGGCCATCGCGGCCGGTAACTGCGTCTTGCTCAAGCCATCCGAACTCGCAGCGGCGACATCTGCACTGCTGGCGCGCCTGATCCCTGAGTACCTGGACCCTGATTGCGTCAAGGTCGTCGAAGGCGCCGCCGCGACAACGACCGCGTTGCTCGAACTGTCTTTCGACCATATCTTGTACACGGGCGGCGGCACCGTAGGTCGTATTGTGATGGCCGCTGCGGCAAAACACCTGACACCGGTGACGCTGGAACTTGGCGGAAAATGCCCCTGCGTCGTCTTGCCCGATACCAACATGGAAGCGACGGCGCGCCGCATCGTGTGGGGCAAATTCACGAACGCCGGCCAGACCTGCATTGCGCCCGACTACATCCTCGCCGACGCCGACACCGAAGCCCAACTGATACCTTTGCTCGAAAAGAGCATCAACGACATGTACGGCGAAAATCCGCAGAAGTCCGACTCCTACGGTCGCATCATCAATGATCGCCACTTCGAACGGGTCAGTCAGCTGATGAAATCCGGACACACCGTCATAGGTGGGCAGGCCGACGCTGCTGACAGGTACATTGCGCCGACCGTCATCACCGACGTCACGGCTGACAGCCCGATCATGCAGGAAGAAATTTTCGGACCGGTTCTACCGATCGTCCGTGCCGGGAACCTGGAAGACGCCATCGCCTTCATTCGCGACGGCGACAAGCCACTTGCCGCTTACATTTTCACCGACAGCAAAATGGCCGAAGCCAAATTTCTCAACGACGTCAGCTGTGGCAGTGCCTGCGTTAACGACGTCATGATGTTCATGGCCGTGCATGAACTGCCGTTCGGCGGCGTCGGCGCCAGCGGCATGGGCGCTTACAGCGGCAAGCGCGGCTTCGAGACGTTTAGTCACATGAAAGCTGTGATGAAACGCGGCTGGTGGCCGGACCTAGATATTCGTTACGCGCCGTATACGGAAAAGAAATTAAAGTGGCTGAGAAAACTTCGCTAACGGCAAACAGTGATGCGTCGCTAAAAGAACTCTTCCGGCAAATCCATAACAAGGTCGCTACCAGCCATCGCTGCGTCACCATAAACCTGCGACCGTGGCATGATGTGCCGCGCGTAGAATCGCACGGTAATTAATTTTGCTGCAGCGAAATCGGGATCGTCGGACGCCGCGCCCGCCACGATAGCGAGGGCCGCCCGCGCCATCTGCCAGCCGCCCAGTACGGTACCTGCCAGCATCAGAATATTCACGGATGCAGACCCGGCCGCATGCGGATCCAGTGGTCCGTTTTCAAGCAACCACGTTGTCGCCAGTTCGAAATTTGCTATCGCGTTCGCGAGAGCAGAACGAATATCGGCGAGACGTTCGTCACCAGCCAGCGGACTGTCGAGCACGCGCATGTCTGCAAGCAGCTCCCGGATCGCTCTGCCTTCGTCCGCAAGAATTTTGCGCCCGACAAAATCATTGGCCTGAATGCCTGTCGTACCTTCGTAAATCGTGAGAATTCTGGCATCGCGCATGTATTGGGCTGCGCCGGTCTCCTCAACATAGCCCATGCCCCCGTGAATCTGCACGCCAAGCGACGTGATTTCCTGCGCAAGCTCGGTCATCCAGCCCTTTACGACGGGTGTCAGCAAGGCGAGCCGGCGCGACGCCTTTTCCCGGTTTGCCGCGTCGCCGTCGTAATGAGAAAAATCCTGAACGCTGGCAGTTACGCAGGCCACGGCACGCATCGCCTCTATTTGCGATTTCATTACAAGCAACATGCGCCGAACGTCAGCATGATGGATGATCGTGACTTTACCCTCGCTGCCAGGCGCTCTTCCCTGAGTGCGGTCACGGGCGTAAGAAAGGGCCAGCTGGTACGCTCGCTCACTGATAGCGAGACCCTGAACGCCAACTTCTATACGCGCGTGATTCATCATCGAAAACATGCAGGCAATGCCCTTGTTTTCCACACCGATTAAATAAGCGATCGCGCCGGCACTCTCACCGAAATTCATGACGCAGGTCGGACTGCCATGAATCCCGAGTTTGTGCTCGATCGACGTCACGTACACGTCGTTTCTGTCTCCGAGACTGCCGTCCTCGTTGACAAGAAACTTGGGCACCAGAAACATCGTTAATCCACGAATGCCTTCTGGCCCATCTGGCAGGCGCGCCAGCACCAAATGCACAATGTTTTCGGAAAACTCCTGATCGCCCCAGGTGATAAAAATCTTTGCGCCGGTAATTCGATAGTGGTCGCCATCCCGAACGGCCCTGGTCGATACCGCCGCGAGATCAGATCCTGCCTGCGGCTCGGTCAGATTCATCGTGCCCGTCCAGGCGCCGCTGGCCAGCTGCGGCAGATACATCGCACGAATCCCGGCTGACCCATGTTTCTCAAGGGCAATCACGGCGCCCGCTGTCAGCATCGGCTGCAAGGCGAATGAGAGGCAGGCCGACTGCCAGGTCTCGGCGGCCGCAACGCCAACGACATCCGGCATGCCCATGCCGCCAAACTCGGGCGAAACGACGAGGCTCTGCCAGCCGTTCTCGACAAATTTTCCGTAGGCCGCCGCGAATCCCGGCGCCATGACAACTTTCTTGTCCTCTACTTTGCAACCCGTCCGGTCGCCAGGAATATTTATCGGACTCAAAATATCGGCAGCAAATTTGCTCGCCTCGCCGACAACCTGATCCACCAATTCGATATCGAACTCGCTGTAGTTTTCGAACCGCAACACACCGTCGATACTCGACAGTTCGTGAATATTGAAAAGAATATCTTTGAGTGGCGGTTTGTAATCGGTCATACGTAAGCTGAATCCGGCGAGCAAGCAGGGTTATAAAATATTACTCGCTTCACAGGCGTGGATGCGTACCCAAAATAGGGTATAAAACGTGAAACGATAAGGTACTGCTTGTGAAATTCCCTCACTTTCTATCGTAGACGAACTCCGGTCAGTTAGCGAAAAAGGATCGAAATGCCACAGCCACAACAGCTTGAGACGATTGCCGCCGTCACGCTTCTGGATGATCTGATACCGCTGCAGGACGGGCAAGATTCACAACATAGTTCTTGAGGCAATGGCTCTCCGCTGCGCCAACAAAATGAGAAAATTTATCGGCGTTGATGGCGACCTGGTGTTGCTGCCAGCGACCTGATATTCGAGATCAGTAATTCCTGAGCTCGCGCCGCAAGATTTTCCCAACCGTTGACTTCGGCAACTCATCGAGAAACACGACCTGCTTCGGCACCTTGTAGCCGGTGAGACGTTCTCGGCAGTATTGGGTCACCGCATCGGCCGATAACGAGTCGTCCGACTTGACCACAAATAACTTCACAGCCTCCCCGGTCTTTTCGTCCGGCACACCGATGCAGGCGCACTCAAGCACGCCGGCCAATGCCGCGACTTCTGCTTCGATCTCGTTCGGATAGACGTTAAAGCCCGACACCAGGATCATGTCTTTCTTGCGATCGACAATGCGAAAAAATCCGTTCTCATCCATCGTTGCAATATCGCCCGTACGGAAATAGCCATCGTCCGTCATGCATTCCGCCGTCTCGTCGTCGCGACGCCAGTAGCCTTTCATGATCTGTGGGCCTTTTGCGCAAAGCTCTCCTGCCTCGCCCTGAGCGACCTCATTGCCGTCGTCATCACGCAAAGAAATATCGGTCGACGGAAAAGGAATACCGATGCTGCTCAGAAACTCCGTCATGCCGAACGGATTGGTCGTCAAAATGGGCGAAGTCTCCGAAAGACCGTAACCTTCCTTGATGTGGCGACCCGTCACTTCCTTCCACTTGTCGGAAACCGCTTTTTGCACAGGAGCGCCCCCGCCGACACAAATTTTCAAAGCGGAGAAATCCAGATCGGCAAACCCGGGCGTGTGCAACAGGCCGTTGTAGAGCGTATTCACGCCCGTGAAAACCGACACTTTCCACTTCGACCACTCTTCAACAAACGCAGGCATGTCACGCGGATCGGTGATCATCACATTGGTCGCGCCGAACTTGAAGTACGAGAGCGTGTTCACCATCAGCGCGAAGATGTGGTACATCGGAATGGCCGTGACAACGACATCCTCGCCAAACTTGATGTAATCGCCCGCAACGCATTCGAACTGCACGATATTTGCCACCAGGTTCCGGTGCGTCAACATCGCACCCTTCGAAAGCCCCGTAGTGCCACCCGTGTACTGCAGGTAGATCAGGTCATCGCCTTCGATGTCGACGGCCACGAACTCCATATCGGCACCCGCGGCGATTGCATCCAGAAACGCGACCGGCGCTTGCAATCTTTCGTCAACCGGAGGTGACGGTAAACCGAGATCGAGCAAATCATCGAGTTCAGCGACGATCACGTTCTTGATGCTCGTATTTTCGATAACCTCCGCAAGCGTTCCGGTGGACCCGGAAAATACGACTATCGTGTCGACATCTGCATCCGTGAGCTGATGCTCAAGTTCGCGCGGCGTGTACATCGGATTGACGTTCACCTGCACGCCACCGGCGCGCAGAATTCCGATCATCGCGACCGGAAACGCCATCATGTTAGGCGCCATCAAGGCAACGCGATCGCCTTTCCTGATGCCGATCTCATTTTGCAAATACGCCGCAAAATCGCGGGACAAGGACAGCACTTCCGCATAGGTCTTGGTCGCCCCGAAACTACTGAATGCGACGTTGTCGGCGAATCGTTCGCCAGCTTGCAACAACATCTCGACAACATTCTTGTATTTGTCGGCGTCAATCGTCGTTGGCACCCACGCGTCATATTGAGCGAACCATGGCTTACTCATTCTTGTCCCCTGCTTGTCCTGTTACATCAAACTTCCTGCCGAGCCAAACACCAACACCGGTCCAGGCCGCTGCTATTCCGGCACCAACCATGGCAACCGCCGCAAGACCGAAGCCGATTCCGTCGGTCAGGAACGCGAACAGCGTGCCGCTAACCGCATCGCCGCCACGATAGACAACAATATCAATTACCGGCTTGGCCTTAAAGCGCTCTTCTCGCGTGACCCGCGTATACAACATTTCTCGCGCTGGACGCGTCAGACCGTAGTTGCCGCCGCGGCGAAACACTTGCAGTGCCAGCAGCACAGTGAGCATAGGAGCAAACGCGAGTATCAACATTCCTGCGCAAACCAGTATTGGCATCAGCCCCAGTGCCACCGGCATTCCTACCCGGCTGACAATGCGCCCCGTGACAAAAAACGCCAGGCCGAACGTCAGCACGTTGACGAGCCAGTCGATACTGCCAAGAATTTGCGTCCTCTCAGTCCGGGAAAACTCTGCGAGAAGATTCTTCTGCTCGAAGTAAACGAATGAACCAATAAATACATAGAGCAGAATAAACGCGCCTATCCCCAGCAGGTAAGGGTTTGTTATGAACGACCGGAAACCCTGCCACCAGTTACCGCCAATCACCGCTTTCGATGTGTCCGCCTCAAGATCGCTGTTCCCGAGCTCCGTGCCTTTGAGGTGATAGATGTAGAATACCAGCGGTATTACGAGCATCAGCCCCAGCGATGCGATTAGCATCAATGTATCGATGCCCAATATGCCCGCGAATAACGCGGGTATTGCCGGTCCGACCAGAGCGCCCGCGCTCGCACCGGCGCCGATGATCGCAAAAACCCGCTTTGCCTGACCCGGGTTGAACGTGTCCGCCATGAAGGTCCAGAAAACCGAAATGTGAAAAAGGGCGAACACGCTGACCCAGAGATAAAAAGCCTTATCGACGAGGCCGCGATCTGCAAGCAGCGAGACGCTGAAATAAAAGGCGATGAACGTAATTGCGAAGAAAACGTACATCGCGGGAACGACGTTTCGGAGTCTGGCCCGGGAAACAGCGAACCCGTATATCGCGACGATTCCGGCACTGATAAAAAAATTGATATTCCACAGAAAACTGACTTCTGAATCCGTCCAGTCGCTTGCCATGGCATCGCGCACCGGACGGAGAATGTAGTAGGACGCCATCAGGATGAAGATGAACAACGTCGCAACCAGGGTCGCTTTCAGTTCGTTGGGTTCGATTTCTGACAGCGCCCTCGCCGCCCTGGCGATGATTCCGTCTTGCGCAGCCTGCATGGCTTGCCCCCAAATAAAACGATTTGAGAGTGTACCTTATGCTATCCGCGAATTTGCGGGACTACCGCCTCCTTAGCGCTGGTTCATTTCGGCAATCTCGCACGGGCCTTGGCGATACTGTCGCGCGCCTCAATACGGTCGAACCAGGCCTGCACATGCGGATACTCGTTCAGCGAAAACTCGATCACGCGGTACTGCTCCACGTAGGCGAACGCGAACAGATCGGCGATTGAGACCGCGTCATTCGCGAGCCAGTCCGAATCTTGCAGCAATCCGTCCAATATGCCGAGTTGTTGGTGCGCGAACTTGGTCGCTTCCTCCAAACTGGCCTCGTTCGGATCGCCCAGACCGTATTTTGGCTTGATGACCTGCTCGAAAAACAGTGTTGAGAACCAGCGACCGAGATGGCAGGAGAAGAAATCCAACCACTGATCGACGCGCGCCCTTTGCAGCAGGTCTGCAGGGTATAGTGGCGAGTTCGAGACGCTGCCGACGTAACGGCATATGGCACCGGATTCAAAAAGGTACTCGCCATCGTGCTCCAGCAAGGGTACCTTGCCCATCGGCGTTTTCTGTCGGAAGCTGTCCGATTTATGTTCACCTTTCTCAAGATCAACGAGGACAAATTCGAAATCGAGGCCTGACTCTTCCAATACATACAAAGTTTTCATAGAGTTTTGGGTAGGAAACCCATAAAGACGAAACACGGCAATCCCCTTCGCTTTTATTTTGCAAGTGAATTGAGCGTAACCCGCTCACTTTTGATTTTCAAGCTATTACCAGGATCAACAATGATGAGCAAGCTAGACGAATTCAGGCTGCAGACACGCGAGTGGTTGAACGAAAATTGCCCCGCAGCCATGCGGATCCCGTACCGATCAGAAGCCGACCTGTGCTGGGGCGGGCGCAATCCGGAGTTCAGTAGCGAGGACCAGAAACTCTGGCTCACTCGTATGGCTGAGCGCGGCTGGACCGTCCCGACCTGGCCGACCGAGTACGGGGGCGGCGGCCTTGACCGGGAGCACACCAAGATACTGGCTGAAGAAATGGCGCACATCCACGCGCGTCCGCCGCTCGAGAGCTTCGGCATTTCAATGCTCGGTCCCGCACTAATGAAATTTGGCAACGAGGCGCTCAAGCAAGAACATTTGCCCCGCATAGCGCGCGGCGAGATTCGCTGGGCGCAGGGCTACAGCGAGCCCAACGCGGGCTCCGATCTCGCCAGCCTGCAAGCCCGCGCTACTGACAACGGCGACCACTACCTTTTGAACGGCTCCAAAATCTGGACATCTTACGGCGACAAGGGCGACTGGATGTTCTGTATCGTTCGCACCGACCCCGAAGCGCGAAAACACGAAGGCATCAGTTTCGTCCTGTTTGACATGGCGACACCGGGCGTATCCACAAAACCGATTCGACTGATCAGCGGCAATTCGCCATTTACTGAAACTTTCTTCGACAACGTCCGCATCGAGAAGAACCAGATCGTCGGTGACGTCAATCGTGGCTGGACGGTCGCCAAGTACCTGCTGACCCACGAACGAGAAATGATCGGCGGAACCGGCCTGCTCAATGCCGGCGCAGATTCATTGTCGAGCATCGCGGTAACCAATATGGGTACCGCCGGCGGCGCGCTCAGAGATCCCATGCTACGCGCCGATATCGCGCGCTTCGAAATCGACGAGATGTGCCTCGGATTAACCGTTGAACGTACGCGTGACGAAGTAAAAGCAGGTGCGAGCCTCGGTGCAACCTCGTCGATATTCAAATACTACGGAACCGAGTTGAACATGCGGCGTTACGAGTTGCTGATGGCCATTCACGGCAGCGCCGCTCTCGATTGGGACGGCGGCGAAGAAAGCGACGGCCGGTTACCGAAAACCTGGTTGCGCAGCAAGGGCAATTCCATCGAAGGCGGTACCTCTGAAATTCAACTGAACATCGTAGCCAAGAGAATACTGGGCCTGCCCGGTTAAGGATCGAATATGACGCTGGTATTGAACGAAGAACAACAAATACTCAAAGCTGCGGCGCACGATTTTCTGCAGTCAAAAGCTCCGGTTAGCCATCTCCGCGAACTGCGGGACGGCGGCGCCGATGCAGGCTATTCACCGCAGCTCTGGAAAGAAATCGCGGAGATGGGATGGGCCGCTATTCTGGTCCCGGAGGAATACGGCGGTCTCGGCTACGGATACATGGGACTTGGCATTGTCCTGGAGCAGTGTGGTCGAACGTTGACGCCTAGCCCATTACTGGCAAGCGCCCTGACCGGGGTGACCGCCCTGTTACGGGCGGGCTCGAAAGAGCAGTGTGCGTCCATACTCCCGGCCGTCGCCACAGGCGATCATCTGTTCGCTCTCGCCGTCGACGACACCGCGTATCACCGTCCGCAGAAATGCCTGACGACGGTCAGGAAGACGGACGACGGCTTCGTCTTGTCCGGAACGAAGACCGCCGTCATCGACGGCAGTAGCGCCGATACGCTGATCGTTTCGGCAAGAACTGCGGACAGCGGCGACATTTCGCTGTTCCTGGTTGCCGGAAATGCACCGGGTGTTGACGTTCACGGCGTCAAAGCACTGGACACGCATCGCATGGCGACCGTCCGTTTCGACGACGTGGCGCTCGATCAGGATGCGTTACTCGGTGAATTCGGCGCTGGCCTGTCGCCGCTTGACGCTATTCTGGACGCTGCCCGCATCGGTCAATCTGCGGAGTTGCTGGGCATCGCTCAGGAAGCGTTTGAGCGCACGATGGAGTACCTGAAGCAACGCAAACAATTCGGCGTGCCGATCGGCAGTTTTCAGGGATTGCAGCATCGCGCCGCAATCATGTTCGGCGAAATTGAGATGTGCAAGTCCGCAGTGCTCCACGCGCTCAAGGCCCTGGACGACGAACAGGAGAACATCGCGGAAATCGCCAGCCTCACAAAAGCGAAACTCTGCGAGACGACGCACACGGTTACGACCGAAGGAATCCAGATGCACGGTGGAATCGGCATGACGGACGAATACGAGATCGGTTTTTTTCTCAAACGCTGTAAGATTCTGGAAACACTGTACGGCGATCGTTACTTTCACCTCGATCGTTTCGCCACCCTCCGGGCGTATTAGCGCATGACTGCAACGATCAAAGCACAAGATCTGCCCAGCCTGGTAGGCAAACAGCTGGCGCCGTCGCCATGGCTGGAAATTACGCAGGAGCGCGTCAACCAATTTGCTGCGGCAACCAATGATCACCAGTTTATTCATGTCGATCCGGAACAAGCCGCAAAGACTCCTTTTGGCGGACCGATCGCACACGGGTTTCTGTCGCTGTCTTTGCTTTCCTATCTGAATGCGCAAAGCGCGATTGTTCCCGAAAACCTGGTCATGGGCATCAACTATGGCTCAGACAAGGTGCGTTACCTGATGCCCGTGCGGGTTGGCAAACGCATTCGTTCGCAGCAGACAGTGCTTGAGGTGACCGAGAAAAAGCCGGGACAATGGTTGTTGAAAACCGCCGTAACCGTTGAGATCGAAGGCGAAGAAACGCCGGCGCTGGTTGCCGAAATATTGTCAATGCTGGTCGTTGAACAGGAGACGATAAATGAGTTTCAGACTTGATGGGAAAATAGCCATCGTCACGGGAGCGGGCCAGGGGCTCGGTCGATGTCACGCGCTGGCTCTAGCCGAACGCGGTGCGAAAGTCATGGTCAATGACCTGGGCGACAATAGTGGACGTACCGCAAGTGCAGAGGCCGTCGTCGCTGAGATTCAGACGGCAGGTGGCGAGGCAATGAGCCACGGCGCCAATGTCGCTGACTTTGCAGCCGTGCGGGACATGATCGAGCAGACCGTGAAAGCCTGGGGTCGTGTCGACATCCTGATCAACAATGCAGGCATATTGCGCGACAAGACCTTTTTGAAAATGTCGATGGAAGATTTCCGGTTCGTGATCGACGTGCACCTGATGGGCAGCGCGTATTGCGCCAAGGCCGTTTGGGAAATCATGCGTGAGCAAAATTACGGTCGCGTCGTCTTCACCACCTCAAGTTCCGGTCTGTACGGAAACTTCGGCCAGTCCAACTACGGTGCGGCGAAAATGGCACTGGTGGGCCTGATGAATACATTGCATCTGGAGGGCGCGAAGAACAATATCCGCGTGAACTGCCTCGCGCCAGCGGCCGGCACCGCTATGACCGAGGGTCTTATTCCAAAACCTGCTTTTAAACTATTGTCGCCTGAATCCGTGGCCCCGGCCGTCGTGTTTCTTGCCGGACCGGATGCACCGAGCCGAATAGTTCTGGCTGCCGGTGGCGGTAGTTTTGCCGTGTTCAAGGGATTCGAGACCCACGGCGTCAGCTTGTTGCCCGACGACGTGACGCCCGAGGGCATTGCCGCAGCATGGGATACCATCAACAGCGAAGACGGCATGCAAGAATTCACAGGTGGCTTTGAACAAACCACCAAATTTGCAACTCAAGGCGCCGAAAAGCTCGGTATCGACTTGTCAGAATAAACCGCTGAGGGAAACAATTATGAGAGAAGCAGTCATCGTTTCGACGGCCCGCACCCCGATTGGCAAAGCCTATCGAGGCGCGTTCAACAACACAGAGGCGCCGTCACTCGGCGGCCATGCCGTCAAACATGCCGTGGAGCGAGCGGGACTTGATCCTGCCGAAGTAGACGACGTTATTATGGGTTGCGGCATGCCACAGGGCACGCAGGGCCAGAATGTCGCACGGCTGATAGCGCTGTCTGCGGGACTGCCCGTCACGGTCGCCGGCATGACCATCGACCGGCAATGCTCGTCCGGCATGATGGCCATCGCGATCGCCGCAAAAACCGTGGTCGTCGATAACGTCGACATCGTGGTGGGTGGCGGTCTGGAATCGATCAGCCTCGTGCAGAATGAGCACATCAATCTGCATCGTGCAGCCGATCCGCGATTGCTCGCCGTGCATGAGCACATGTACATGTCGATGATTGACACGGCTGAGGTCGTCGCAAAACGCTACCAGATCAGTCGCGAAACACAAGACGAATACGCGATGCAAAGCCAGCAACGAACAGCAGCCGGGCAGGATGCGGGCAGGTTCGACGACGAAATTGTGCCTTTGCCCTCGAACAAGGGCGTGATGGATAAAGAAACAAAAGAGATTACGTTCGCAGACGTCGTACTCGAAAAGGATGAGGGCAACCGCCCGTCAACATCGCTGGAAGGCCTCGCCGGACTGAAGCCGGTGCGCGAGAACGGGGTAATATCGGCAGGCAACGCAAGCCAGTTATCCGATGGCGCCTCGGCCACCGTTATCATGGAAGCCCGAATCGCTTCGCAACGCGGTCTTGAACCGCTGGGCATTTATCGCGGCACGGCGGTCGCTGGCTGCGAGCCGGACGAAATGGGCATCGGCCCTGTATTCGCCGTGCCAAAACTTCTCAAGCGCAACGGCCTCACAATGGACGACATCGATCTGTGGGAACTCAACGAGGCATTTGCCGTGCAGGTTATCTATTGCAGGGATCAACTCGGCATACCCAACGAGAATCTCAATGTTGACGGCGGTGCGATATCTATCGGTCATCCCTACGGCATGTCGGGCGCCCGCATGGTCGGTCATGCGTTGATCGAAGGCAAACGTCGCGGCGCGAAATACGTCGTGTGCACGATGTGCGTCGGCGGTGGCCAGGGCGCCGCATCGTTGTTCGAAGTCGCATAATGCGCGCACTGGTTTGCAACGCATACGGCCCACCCGAGTCACTGCTTATCGAGGAGCGTGACGATCCGGTCGTGGGCAGCGCGCAGGTTCTGATCGACGTTGCCGCCGCCGGCATCAACTTCCCCGATATTTTGTCTATCGCCGGCACCTACCAGGTAAAGAGCCCAACACCGTTCGTACCAGGAAACGAGGCCGCTGGCGTCGTCACCGCTGTCGGCGCGGACGTTAGCCGCTATGGGATCGGTGACAAGGTCGTGATCACGACACGTGGCGGTGCGTTTGCAGAAAAGTGCGTCGCGGACGAAATGATGACGATGCCTTTACCGGAGAGCCTTAATTTCGAGCAGGGCGCAGGATTCGCAGTCACTTACGGCACCAGTTATCACGCGCTCAAGCAAAGCGCGCAGCTGCAGCCAGGAGAAACTGTACTCGTGCTCGGTGCCGCAGGCGGCGTCGGAATTACTGCGGTCGAAATCGCCAAATGCATGGGCGCGCGAGTCATCGCGGCTGCGAGTACCGCTGAAAAACTCGAATTTGCCGTTGCCGCCGGCGCAGACGAGACGATCAATTATTCTGCATTGCCCCTGAAGGAAACGGTGAAGGAACTAACCGACGGCAAAGGCGCCGACGTTGTCTACGATCCCGTCGGCGGCGATCTGGCCGACCAGGCCTTCCGCGCCACGGCCTGGCACGGCCGTTACCTGGTCATCGGCTTTGCGTCTGGCGAAATCCCAAAGTTTGCGGCGAACATCGCGCTATTGAAGGAAGCCAGCATAATCGGCGTTTGGTGGGGCACATGGGCTGCGAAAAACCCGCAGCTGCAGATTCAGAACGTGCAGGAATTGTCGCGCCTGATCGCGGCGGGCAAGCTGACACCTCGAGTAACCGAATCGTACGCCCTTGACGAGTTCGCGGATGCCTTCAGGGCAATCACGGAACGGCGAGCACGTGGCAAAGTCATCTTGCGGATGGATTGAAGTAATCCATGGGATCGATTCCGAACGCACCGTGCTCATGACCCTGAATCACCCAGACCGCCTTCGGATGCGTTATATCCAGCGGCAGGTCCGACATTTCAAGTATCTTTGGTTTGTCCAGCAGCTTGTGCTTCTTGTCGAGTAGCACCATGACTTTAGGCCGCAATGCGTTGTCACTGTTTTGCTCAAGCACGACGCCTATCGATCCATTGCTGAGTTCGACAACGCTGGCTGTTGGGAACACGCCCAGCGTGCGAAGAAATTGCTCGACAACTTCTGGCGCGAATTGATTACCGCGCATTTCGTTTAGCGCTCTGGCAACGTCGTACGCAGCGTAAGCCCTGGAGTACGCGTTCTCAGTCGTCATCGCGTCATAACTGTCGGCGATGGCGGCGATGCGCCCGTACACCGGGATCTGGTTCCCTCTTGCTTGACGCGGATATCCGGAACCGTCCGCGCGTTCGTGATGGTACTGGACCATATCGACGACGTTTTGCGGCAAACCCTGCGATTTCCCCAATATCGCCAGCCCGAACTCGACGTGTTGCGCAAGTATCTCGAATTGCTGTGGCGTGATGTCTCCTTCGACCGCGACAATGTCGGCCGGAATTCGGACAAGGCCTACGTCCAGCAGCAATCCGCCAATCGCTAAATCTTCCAGTCCCTGTCTGTCGAACCCCAGGTGGCGACCAAACATAAGACACCAAACCGACGTACCGACGGCTCGGTTATAGTTGCGCCCCCTGCGCCTTCTCGAAAAAATCGTCCAAGCCATCGCATTGGGATTGCGAAGTACGCTGTCGACAACCGGTTGCACGGCTTTTTTCAGTCTGCCAACGTCTATGCGGCCCTGCTTTGCAACCAGGGCCATCAATTCCACGTAGGTCAGGGAAATCCTCTTGTAGGCAGCAAATGCCGCTTCCGCCTCGCCCCGCAGCGTCGTTTGAATGGCGTAGCCGTCCGACTCCAATTGCGGTGCACGCACAGGTTGCCGAAGAATTTTCCAGCGCATCAATAAATTACGAAGTCGGCGCAGCCACTTGCTGGGTTTGCGACGCGCACGCTGGCCATCGCCCGCCGACCGCGTGCGCTTCGATCCCGCCAGAATCAAAGAGCGGATTTCAGCCGCGGAAAGATGTCCGCGGTCGATATCGACATACACGACACTGCAGTAGGACTGTAATAACTCGATCTCCAGGCGGTCCTTGATCTCGAAACCCTGAAACACAAAGGGCGTCTCAAGCCACGGACGATCCAGCATGGCTATGTACATTCCGATCGATACTTTGGTGGCATCGACTGCAATTCTCTTGTTCGACAAGACTTCGGTACCCCTGACCCAGTGCTAGTAACTGAATATACACAAAAAAATACCCTCAACGGAATACGGGTATGAATGATCCGCTCAGGACATTGCATCCGGGTCGTTCGCGTTGCCGGTCGTCGCGCCGCGATCAAGAAGCTCTTGCGGCTTCCCACTGATCGATTGACCGTAAAGGACCGACCGGGCAGGCATGCTCCATCGCAGGAACGCCGGTCAGGCGCGAGTACAAATGATGAAATGCGCGCATCTCACACCCGGGCGCGCCGATGACGCCGGCGACTATGAACGCCAGCCCCAGATGTGCAAACAAGTAGAACTCCCAGACCCAGAGCGACCGTGCCAGCCAGTGCGTCTCTATCGATCCCGACGTCATGTAACCGACCCCGGCCACGGATGCCAGAAGAACGGCGCTGAACATCGCTGGATATTTTTTCCACGCCCGTGAGTAGCCGATATTGACGACATAGCTGACGAGAAAAAGCCCAGGAAATATCCCGTTCCAGACGACGGGGTGGATGCTTCCATTAGCGTTGATGAGGTCACCCGATACATCTAGCAAGCCATGCACGTACCAAAGACACAATATTCCGAACAACAGCCTGACCAACCGCCCAATTGGCCCTGGGTGCGGCAACGTGCCGGGTTCGTCCAATTTTAAATCGGTTGTCACCATGCTTTTGTTCGATAATCCTGCGCGAGTTACTAGTGGATCACAAGCTCTTGATCCAGCTCAAACGGAATGACTTTCAGCTTGATGTCCTCAATCGTCTCGACTGCTAAGCGCATGCCGGCATCATCCAGGTATTGGATATTGTAGGGGAAGGTGAAGCCTGATGTTTCCCTGAAGTCACTTTGGCGAATGACCAATGTCGGTTCGTTGACATCGTCGAGAAGACTGGCCTGTCCTATTCCGCCGGTGTGGCTGTCCAGATATAAATGTCAGTGCGCACCGTCCGATTTCACGAGATCGAGCTTCCATGCAGGAATATCGCCGATTTTAAGCATGCTGACCTTGCTGAGCTCATGACCCTTTTGTGGCCATTCCACCAGGAACCCGTCGAACTCGAACATATCCTGCAGTTGTTGTTCCAGGCCCGCGGGCAATGCCGGACCAGCCCCTGCCTCAATGGTGCGGCGAACGGAATCACGGTGCTGTCCGCAAATCGTTCAGCGTTTCTCACGCATCGCAGCAACTTTCCCCCATTTGAATGGGCGGGCATTTAACTGTGCCGAACGAACAGTAGACGCAACAGTCGCCGGAATGTGGTTTCAGCAATTCGCCGCAGCCTTTGCAGTCGTAATAGAACTGGCAAGCATTCGTGGGCATGCGTTCACGCGCCTTGTGGCCACAGTGGGGACAGGTAATTACAGAATATTCATCGAACTCGGACATGCGTGCTTATTCCTGGCTGGCGCCGCGGCCATTGAAGCCGTATGGTAAACCCTATAGTTACTACAGGGTCAAGCGATTATGCGTATTGGTGAACTGGCGAGCGCCTGTGATTGTCCGGCGGAGACCATCCGTTATTACGAAAAGATTGAGCTTCTGCCACTGCCCGTCCGTTCGACAAACGGTTACCGCATCTACGAAGACTTTCACCGGAAATGGCTGCAGTTCATCCTGCGCAGCCGCGAGTTGGGATTTAGTCAGACTGAGGTACGTCGACTTACGAATCTTGCACATCAGAAGCAGCCGGCGTGCGCAGACGTGCACGATCTGCTGGAAGAGCACGTGATCCACGTACGCAAGAGGATTCGCAAACTCAAGCGAATGGAACGGGCGCTTCTGCGGCTGAGTGCACAATGTCATGATGGAACTCTTCACGAATGTCCGGTGATTGACGAACTGATGAGCTAGCCGGAAAAGGAATAAAGTTGATCAACAACAAACTGTGCCGACTGATCCTGCTCGCTCTGCCTGGATTGGCAGCCGCTGATCAATCCATTGCGGACGAGTGTCCGCCAGCAACGGGCATCGCTTTGCAGGTATTGAGTTCGGGCGGTCCGATCGCCGATGACGGTCGCGCATCTTCCTCCTACCTGATTTGGGTGGATGGCAAATCGCGCGTCTTGATCAACGCCGGTGGCGACGCATTTCTGAGATTCGGCGAGGCGTCTGCAAGTTTCAGTGAGTTGGCTTTCGTTGGTTTGAGCCATTTTCATGCCGACCACTCCGCAGATTTTCCGGCGCTACTCAAGAGTGGCAGTTTCGAAAACAGGGGCCGTAACGATACTGGGAAACAGTGCTAGCGAAATACAGATTGATGCGATGCATGGACCTCACGGCATCGTGCCGGCTCTGGCATTTCGAGTACGCATCCGAGAGGACGTCATCGGTTCTATTGCAAAGGACGCAGACGTCGGAATGTTGATAATCAGCCATTTCATGAAGCGCAGCCTCAATGATTTGGAGAAAAACGCAGATGTAGTAAGATCGAAGTTTGGCGGCCCATTGAAAATCGCAAGGGATTTACGCTGCTACCCTGTATAACAAATTGGAAGAGTAAGAACCTATGGCGGTACCCGAGAATTTCGACCTGGATGAGATGCAGCGGGCTGCGGATAAGGCCAGCGCCCTGATGAAAACGCTGGGTCATCGGGGTCGCCTGATGATTTTATGTCAGCTTGTGACCGGAGAAAAGTCAGTCGGCAAATTGTCCGACCTGCTGGAAATTCCACAATCGCCTTTGTCTCAGCACCTTTCAAGACTGCGTGGCGAGGGCCTGGTCTCGACGCGCCGCGATGCACAGACAGTCTTCTATTCGCTCAATTCCAACGAAGCAGGCAAGGTCATTGAATGTATTTACGGGCTGTATTGCGCGAACAACTAATATGTTTTTGGCCGTCACAACTTGCACAGTCGAGAGGCGGTTCGCGCTGTTTCTTTTTTCTCAATCATAGCTATAGTGTGCCAGAATCGTTTCACGCATCCTAAATCATTCAGTCGACTAACAGGAGTTGATCATGAATGGTCTGTTGAATACCGCTGTGATATACGGAAGTGCACGTCAAAATCGCCAGGGCATCAAGGCGGCACAATTCATCGTTCAAAGGCTTAAGGACCGCGAGCATTCTGTCACGTTGATTGACTCCCAGGACTACGAGTTGCCGCAGCTCGACCGGATGTACAAAGAATACGATGCGGGTACCGCGCCCGACGCGATGACCGCCGTTGCTGAAATTCTAGAAGCTGCAGACGGTTTTGTCATCGTCAGCGCCGAGTACAATCACAGTATTGCATCCGCTCTAAAGAATTTACTCGATCACTTTCAGCGTGAGTATGTTTACAAGCCGAGCGCGATCGTCACCTATTCCGCCGGACCCTTTGGTGGCGTACGTGCGCTGATAAATTTGCGAGCTATCCTTGCCGAACTCGGAACGCCGAGTATCCCGAGCTCGTTCCCTGTTTCCCACGTGCACAAGGCGTTCGACGACGACGGAAATGCGCTGGACAAAGCGTACGACAGTCGTGTGACGAAATTTCTTGACGAGTATGAGTGGTATGCGACTGCGTTGCGAAACGCAAGGGACAGCCAAGTTTGCGATAAGGAACTCCCGACACAACAGAAATTGTGTCGAGGCGACTAATCGCGTCCCGCTAATACGCGATTTGCCAGGGATCGTCCGCACCGCGCCGATGCAAGACTATTCGCGCAAAACCTTTTTGATCACGCGAACGTGGTGTCTTCCACCTTCATCATCAGCCACAAACTGAACATTGCTGTGACCGGTCGATTCCAGCGCGGACCGAATGACATCCTGTGTTGCCGCGTCGATCTCTTTGCCACTGAAAATCATAACGCCGTCCAAGTGCGCTGAATCCGCGTTCATTCCGTCGTGCAACACGTGAATGTCGACATCCGACATATGATCGCCTTTTATGCTCCAAACGTGATCCTCCCCTGGGCCGTCAAACGCAGGCAAGCTGATCGTCTTGCCGTCGACGTCGAACGTAAAACCTTCTTCCGTCCGGGTAATCACGACTGATCGATCTTCCTTATCTACGATTGAACGTTTTTCACCGATTTGAAGATCGTGCAAGCTAAAGCCGAGATCATCGCTATCGAGCACGATACGAATGTCGCCATCATCGCCGGAACCAGCGATCTCTATCGCTACTTTGTGGTGCATTTTGTCGCCGGCAAACGCGGCCACGAAGAACAGGCACGTGGCAATCAGTAAAGCTGTCTTTTTAGGATTCATTAGTAGGTCTCCCTTTATAGTATTCCCACTAATGATGCGCGATCATCCTAAATCGTCGCACGACACAGCCGGCACGATTTACTTAAACTCTATGACTATTTTTCCTCGGGCATGCCCTTCTTCCGAATAGCGGATGGCCGCCGCTACCTCACTCAATCGGTAGCGCCGATCAATTACCGGCGTCAATTTACCCTCTTGCATGAGGTCACTCAGGAATGCCAGGTCTTGTGTGCGAAGTCTCGCCAGCACCATGACGAAATCCTGTCCCACGAACGGCGAATACATGAGCGCCTTGATCGGACCCATGACAGGTCCGAGCCAATTACCTTTTGGCCCTCCGACTATGACCATAATCCCTTTGGGCGTAAGTATCCGCCTGTTCGCTGACAGCGAGTGATTGCCCACGTTATCGATGATCAGATCGTAATGTTTCCCGCTCCTGGTGTAATCCTCCTTGGTGTAATCGACAACGTGATCAGCACCGATTGATCGCACCATCTCCACGTTCCGCGTACTGCAAACACCGGTTACCTCCGCACCGAACGCTTTGGCAATCTGCACTGCGAACGTCCCCACGCCACCCGACGCCCCGTTAATCAAAACTTTCTGACCTGGCTCTATTTTTCCCAGATCACGCAGAGCCTGCAGTGCAGTGATCGCCGCTATCGGTACGCTAGCCGCCTGCTCGAACGTGATATTGGCCGGCTTCAGTACCAGCGCCCGGTCCTCACGAACAGTTATATACTCTGCGAAGGCGCCGTTTCCCCCGCCAAACACCTCATCTCCCGGTTTGAACCGCGTGACGTTTTTACCAACCGCTGCGACCGTCCCCGCAAAGTCCACTCCCAATCTGGTGTTTTTCGGCGCGCCCAATCCGGACCCTAAGCGAATGAAATACGGCGAACCCCGCATGAAGTGCCAGTCCAGCGGATTGACTGCAGCGGCAGCGATCTTTATCAAGACTTCGTCGTCCGCTGGTGTCGGCTTCGCGACATCTGTAAATTCAAGAACATCGGGCGATCCATAGCAACGATAGACTACGGCCTTCATCAACTCTGATTCCGCGGAGACTGCCGGTGCCGGTCCGCAATCCGCTGTGTAACCCAAAATTACGACAAGTGACGATGTCGCAACCATCAGAAAAATCAGGAACCCAAGCGCAACTTTGTAACGTAGTTTCATTGTTCGAATTCCCTCAAATCGGCTTTGTGTGCTCAGTCTCCGGCTGCCAATTCGCCCGAGAGCCTGGATTCCTTGCGATCTACCGCCTCGGCGACAAACGCCCGAAACGTCCTCATTCGCACGGTATCCCGGAGATCCGGATGGGTCAACATCCATAGATCGTAGCTGAAGTACGGCTCGCAACCTGGAATTCGTCGCAGTCCCTCTACGCTGTCACCATAAAAGCACGGCAACACCGTCAAACCCAGCCCGCACCGCGCCGCCCTGGCCTGCAACATGCGGTACCTACATGCCGCAATCGAGCTCAAACAAAAAGAGGCCACCTCAAACGAGATGGCCTCCTGGTTTTTACACCGCCTCCAAGGGAGACGTTTCTGTGCTTGGAGCACTCTGCCTAATTGGCTTGGTACGTAACCCGCAGGTAACCAACCCTACCCGGCAAGTCGTGCGACACTGTACTCAGGCCAATGACGCCACACGGGAAGCAGACCGGTGGATCCTCGTCGAAGAGATTGTTGAAACCGACCGTAAGGGTCAGCGCATCGTCAAGGAATTCCGGATTGTAACGAACCTGGAGATCGGTAAACACCGCCGAGTCCAGCTTGGCGCCGCTATCCAAAGTCATTTCGTCAACCCAACGAAAAGCTATGTTGGCGGACCAACGATTGTAGTTCCAATCGACGGTAGTCACCGCACGCCAATCCGGGAACGCTCTTGCGAAGGTCTCGTTGGTGTGGACGCCGGTTAAGTCTGATACAGATTGCGTGCCGTCGGGATTAAACGTCCGTTCGATGTACTCGTCCAGATGCGTTGCGTTGATTGCCGCACTGAACTGACCGATACCCGTTTCAGGACCCACGTAACTGACAGCAATGTCGTAGCCGGAAGTCTCGATCGTACCGATGTTCTGCAACTGGTTGTTGACGACGTTGATTAAGCCGCCGCTCGTCCGCGGCACGTTGTCACAGAAGAACGGGTCCAGCGTTAGAACACAGGCCGTTATGACGTCAGCGGGATCGCGGCCCTGTACCGCGTCGTCGATTTGCAGATCGTAGAAATCGATCGATGCCGTTATACCTTCGATCCAGCCGACGTTATCCACAAAAGATGGACTCCAGACCAGACCGACCGTCCAGCTATCCGAAGTTTCTGCTATCAGGTTCGAATTGCCTTGGGACTGAGCCGACAATTGCGGATTGAACTGTCCAGTAGCAGGCGCGACGCCGAGCGCTAAACAGTTGTCCTGAATAAGCTGCGATTGTGGCACATCGCGACCGAAATTCGCCGCGCCAAGATCCGCATTGTAATCAGCACAGGGGTCGAGGAACGCGAAGTCCTCGCGCGCCGCGCCGCCGAACAACTCACCGATACCCGGTGCCCGGAAACCGGTCGAGACAGATCCACGCAGGGAAAGGTCTTCGATCGGCCGCCATAGTACGCCGGCCTTGTAGGTCGCCTCCGAGCCAGAGGTGCTGTAATCCGAATTACGTGCTGCCAGATTGACTTCCAATAGTTCCGCACCTGCGGAACCGGATATCAGCGGGATACGCACTTCTGCGTAAATCTCGGTGACGTCGAAGGCTCCGACCGTCGCGCCCGCCGGGATGCCGGCCGTTTCGAAACTCGCGGCTATCGGATCCGGCCGATATGAGCCTTCATGCTCGCGGTATTCCACGCCGGCAGCGAATGCCATGTCGCCGCCCGGCAACGAAGCAAGGTCACCCGTAATATTGAAAGCAATGTCCTTCAGTGTCTGCTCGCTGAAATCACGCTGGACAAAGCCGACGAAGTCGAGCATTTCCTGAGTGATCGAGCCCTCACCGTTGGGTCCCTGGCCGCCGAAAATATTGAACGGCACACAGTTTGGTGTTATGGCACAGATCGCCGGATCACCTAATGCAACCGCCAGTTTGGCGGCATTGTGCGCACCGTATTTCTCCTGGAAGCCACGATTATCACCGTAACTCGTTGTCAGATCCCAATACATAGAGCGACCACCCGCCTCGAGTTCGCCCTCCAGACCGACGCTGACGAAATAGGTGTTGATGTCCTGGAAGAAAAGACGCCCTCCGGATTCAAGCGGCCTGCGACGGACAGATGCCAACGTTCCCGCCGCAGCTGAGAGGTCGACGCCGAACGGATTGAAGGGATTCAAGGCGGAAATGACAATGTTTTCGGTTATACGATTGCCAGAACCAGGGCCGATAAAAAGTGGCTCCGGCGCCGCCTTCGTTGCTGAAGTACGATTTGTGTAAGCCAACCTCGTCACCAGGTTCACGTTGGGCGCCAATTCATGAGTTACGCTGCCATAGATGTTGACCCGCTCATTCGGTGTGCGCAGGAAATTGAAGCCCGGACCGTTGTAGTTGAACGTGTCAGCACCGGTAAACGCGTGATAGTCGTCGGCCGTTGGATTTGCTGGATCGAAAACCGGGATGTTTGCCCCGCCGTCGTTCAGCACGCCGTCGTTCAGTACAACAACAGCACCGCCAGCAAAATTTGGGCCAAAAAATATGCCGCCTTGCGGTATGAACGACGAACAGAATGAGCCGGGAATGTTGCAGCTCGTTGCGTCCGGATTTGGGAAGGCCGATCGTGACCGATTGGCCGTCTCGATACCCTTTTCTTCGGTATAGCTGGCACTCAACACGAAATGGATTGTGTCGTTGCCGCCGCCCCAGAGTCCGGCTATCTCGGTGGATTCGCCGTCATTCGTAGAGAGATATCCACCCGTCTGGACATCGAACCTGAAACCCTCGAAGTCCGAGTTGGTAATGATATTTACAACGCCGCCTATGGCGTCTGAGCCGTAAATGGCTGAGGCGCCATCCTGCAACACCTCAATGCGCTTTATCACATTGGCGGGCAAAGTATTCAGGTCAACGGTACTTGGCACTCCAGACGCCGAAGCACCTGCAACCCAGCGTTTTCCGTCGACGAGTATGAGCGTCCGCTTCGCGCCGATATTGCGCAAAGATATCTGCACTCCACCCGCGCCAATGCCCGCACCGTCCTGCGGAAAACCGGAGTTACCCGGCACATTAAATTGTGAATTGGGCGCCGATCCCGTTATCGGCAGATCTTGCAGAATGTCGCCAAGGTTCGTAAAGCCGGTACGATCAAGCTTCTCTGCACTGATATTCATGATCGCAGTCGCCTCGCTGAGCGGGTCCCTGCGAATTCGAGATCCAATAACGATGACTTCTTCCATGGCTTCGTCGGCCGCAACTTCCTGTGCGTTCGCAGGCTGAACAACCGTGACTGACAGCGCCAGAGAGACGCACAGTCCTCCGGCAAGTGAGACTAGGTATTTCATTTTCGGATCCCCTGATTGATGTTGAGAATTACGACGCTACCGCCGAGCATATCTGTTGTAAAAAAATAACAAAAGGAAAATCGTATTTTTTACGTGAGAAATAACCGGGCTTGTATTTATATGAATGACCGCAGATATATGCGGAAGTTCCGCAGTAGTTCAACCGGCCAAGCTCCCGTCGGTTGTCGCTATCGTTGTGGTAGAAAAGCAACACAGTTGAGCCGCATGGAATATGGCACCGTAAATGCTGCGGCTACCCGCTTTCGTTATTTGCCTCGAACATACCCCTCATCAGGGTACGGCAAAGCAACCCTCGCATAACGCGCGAATCTCGTCATCCATGCCGGTGAGCTGCCAGCGAATGAGCGACACTGGAATGACGCCGACAGCGTCGATCTCTTTGTAGAAATCGTACAGCCGAAAATCGGCGTCGCCAATCTGCCTGGATCGTTCTGCGAGCAATCGCTCGATTAGGTATTTGCCAGTAACGTAGCTTGTGCCATAGCCGGGCTGGCGCAGGTACAAATGCTGCTCGAATGCCAGCAAATCGAGGTCTTCACGCATCCAGCCACGTGGTGTCCAGCGAACATGAAATTCCGCGGCTTCCTGCATCGAGTATTCATTCGCATGCGCGTACAAGGAGCCAAGACCTCGTGCCGAACGCTGTGCCAGCATGATGTACACGATTTCACGTGCGTGCGGATTGTCATCGTACAGCCCCGACAGCATCATCATTTCTTCGACGCCCGTGGCCATGCCCTCGGCACGACTATCCCATATGTTGTACAGCAACGGTCCCCGCCGTATGGGACTTGGATGCGGTTCGCGTTTGATCCGCGCTAAATCGAACCAATGGTAAAAGTGAGTCCACAGTGTTGTCGGTTCGAAATGCACGGCTGTCCAGAAGAAGTTTCTGGTCTCGGCGGGCACGAATGAACCGATACGCTCGCGCAGAACTTCATCGTAATAGTCCGCGACCGGGAGTATGTCCTGCTCGCGCAGAAACTCGATGTACTTCGTCACGGACTCGTTGGCGCGCCGATCGTACTCTTCCTCGCTCGCAATGGAAATGAGGGGCGGAATATCGCGATTGCGGTGTTCCTCAAGCCGGAGCGATGCCCAGGCGCGGTCCAGTTCGCGCTTTAGCAGGGTCGCTTCTTCGTCCCAGGACAGTGGGACGTAGTGAACATTTCTAAGATACCAGGTGTAATTTTCCTTACCGACACCGGATGGGCCCGTCTTGGATGGCGCCTGTTCCTCAAGCCACGCGGCGAACGACGAGGTGGCATCCTTGGCCGCCTGCAACGCCTGCGTAAGGTCTTCGCTGGCATCTTCGCCGGCGCTCGCAACGATGCCATCCAGATCGCTGCGCTGGTCATTGATGTTCCTGATGCCGGCTATCCAGAGGTCGCGTGCGTTGCCGGTCAAATTGCCCCGCGCCTGCTGTAGTAGTGGCGGAATGACCTGCAATTCTCCGATCAATTGCGTCTCGGCCGCCTCGGTCAGTGGAAATTCATAGGTCCAAAGCTCCAGTATCGCGTGATGCGTTGGTCCTTCATGTGACGGGGTGTCGCTCTCCATGGTCCAGACGGACTGGTAAAAGGCAGGATCCCGCACCCAGGGTTTTAAAACCCTGTGGTTGAAGTCGAAACCATTCATTTCAGCCCGTAGCAGGTGCCAATCGACCTGTTGCTCGATACTCCAGCCGTTACGATCGATCGCCGTCAGGCGCGCCTGATAATCCTTCAGCTCCGCGTGCGCGGCCGCAAACCGTGCTGCCGTGTAATCAGGGGCACCGTCAAGCAGTGGCGGTTCTTCAAATTTCCTCCAGTCCGAAAACAGGGCGATCAGGCCGTCGTAACTTCCGACCTCCTTGTTGTCGTTATCGCTGCATGCGCCCAACGTAACAATCGCGACGAATACGACGGCCCATTTCAAGCCGCGCAGAAATTTGTATTGATCATTGGTGTTCTTGTGCATCGCAGCTCCCCTGAACTGGATTGATCCGATATAAAGACCGATAGGGTGTAAATCATGTGACCAGAATACACCTATCAAAAATGGCGCGCCCGGAGAAAAATATCCGGCTCTGGCCGGAGATAAACTTCAAGACCCCGACAAATTCAGACCGGACGGACTGGATGCAAGAAGCCTATGACCGCGCTCTTTCCATGCTTGATCCGGCCTAGTCAGGCTGTTACACAGTTATGTAGACCTTACATATACAAGTAGAAGGGATTTGCAGTGACTGGTGGTGAGAGCTGGGCACAACCCTTGCTGGCAGCGATCAAGAACGCTGGTGGTGTGCGTCCGGAGAGCAAGTCATTTCTGTTCGAGTTGCGTTTTGCGGATGCTCTACATGAGTGCGGGATTACGCCGGTGATCGGGCCCGAAATTCAAATGAGACGATTTCGACCGACGCATACTTATAAACCGGAATAAAGTATTACTCACTTGGGAGTGAGGGCTGTGAGTATGTGAGCGCTGCTCGGCGCGACTTCATTAGGTAAGGGTTCCATACAATATACATCGCCATCCCAGGAAAAATGTACAAAAGCGGCTTCGGCGTTGCCAAAGACAATGTTCTGGCGCAGGAATGGCTGGATAGCAATCGAAACCTGCAAGCAAATTACTGACTTACGCCTTTGCTGAACATGTAAAACCTACTAAACGAAAACGATCCGTCGCGCATCCAGGGTAATGCAGTTTCGGTGAAAAAACCCACCGAAATTGGTGTAATCTAGTCATTCTTCTGCCTTGCGTAGATGTTGCATGTCCCTGGTCACTGAACTGAAACGCCGCAACGTATTGCGCGTTGCCGCGGCATATCTCGTAGTCGGCTGGCTGCTGACCGAGGTGCTGACCACGATCCTGCCAACCCTGGGTGCACCGGACTGGGTTACGAAAGCGGTTATCCTGATATTCGCCTTCGGTTTCATTCCGACAGTCATTCTTTCGTGGGTCTTCGAATTGACGCCCGACGGCATCAAACGGGAAGCTGACCTCAATCGAGACAGCACGAGCGATCGCCGGCCAACGAAAAAACTCGACTATGTGACGATATTGGCTGTCGTACTCGCGATCGTTTTCGTCGGATTTTTTAGCGCGAGTCAGTCGCCCGATGATCCCACCGGCGATGCAACATCAATCAGCAATAAATCCATCGCAGTCCTGCCGTTCGTCAACATGTCGAACGATAAGGACAATGAATATTTCTCGGACGGGCTAACGGAGACGCTGCTGCATGTGCTGGCACAGTTTCCCAACCTGAAAGTCGCAGCACGAACGTCGAGCTTTGCCTTCAAGGGAAAGAACATGGACATCCGCGAAATTGCGGAAGCGTTACAGGTCGCCCACATACTGGAAGGCAGCGTGCAACGATCCGGAGGCCGCGTTCGAATCACGGTGCAGCTTATTCGGGCTGCAGACGGCTTCCAGGTCTGGTCCGAGAGCTTTGACCGGACAGTCGATGACATATTCGCGATTCAGGATGAAATCGCATTTCAGGTAGGCGGTGCACTGTCGGCATCACTTCTACGTAGCGGAGGTGGTAACGAGCCGGCCAGCGTCGGGACAGAAAACCTGGGCGCCTACGATCTGTATTTGCAGGCGCTTAGAGAACGAGCCAGTTTCTCCTATGGCGGACTGCTGGCTGCCGACGGACTGCTCAAA
This sequence comes from Pseudomonadota bacterium, assembly GCA_022563255.1. Lineage (GTDB taxonomy): Bacteria > Pseudomonadota > Gammaproteobacteria > Steroidobacterales > Woeseiaceae > UBA1847. The sequence continues at coordinate 6,395 of JADFNS010000004.1, read as the reverse complement.
GGTGCGCTGGTTATCGACCCGGATTTTCTGGATGCCAAAACGGAGCTCGCCGGTAACTACCTGAGCCAGTTGGAAACGGGTTTAATGGGCCAGGATCACGCGTTTTCCGCAGCACTTGCGATGACTGACCAGGTTCTGGCTGAGCGCCCAGCCGATGCCGGAGCTCGAGCCATCCAGCTATTCGTGAAGGCGGCGTCGTTTGCCGGGGCACCCAGCCCGGACTTCCTGTTCGAGACAATTCGCCAGCTTGAAAGCTTGATCGCCGAGCATCCTGATGAGTATCAGGCGAGGATATTCCTGAGCCGCTTCTTGCAAGGACTCCAGCAGTTCGACAAGGCATTGAACGTGCAGCTCGATGCATTGCACCGCGACCCTTACAACGCTCGTATTCATTTTGAGATCGGGTCACTGTACCTGCTACTTGAGCAATTTGACGATGCACGCAGTGCGCTGAATAAATCCATAGAAATTGAACCCACGCAACCCAATGCCTATCAGCGCCTGGCCCAGATCTCCCTGGCCCTAGGAGACGGTGTCGATTTTATTCGGCAACTTCTCAAAGCCATGCAGGTCGACCCGCGAGATCATGAACTACCAGGCTTTATGGCAGGTTTCCTCTATCAGTTGGGTTTGATCGAAGAAGGTGACGAGTTCAGAAGCCTCGTCATTGCAGTTGCTCCAACCAGTGAAGTCGCGTATCGCATTGAACTATTGCGGGCGATCAACCTCGATGACGAGGAGGCAAGTATCGCTTCTGCAAGGCGCGCCATCGAAGATGACATCGGCGATCGTCAATTCGCCTACGGCGGCGCAGTTCGATTGTTGATGCGGGTAGCGGCACGACGTGGAATGGTGGCCGAAGAAAGTGCTTACCTTGAGCAACATGCCCCGGGAATACTCGATATTGATGCAGCAACAATACCGGCTAAATACCGCACATCACAACGTGCGTCCTTCGATGCCTGGTATACCACGCTGCCGCATGATGAATTGATACGTCGTATTGAGATAATCCTGGGGATCGCGTCCGATTTTGGCGTCGACCCTCTGGCGAATCCGCGGACAAAAATCGGCGTACTTGCAATGCGAGGTGACATCGAAGAGGCCATTGAAGTCGCACTAACCGAGGTTTTCACGCAACCGGTAACAACGAATCTTGGCTGGCAGGACGATTTTGCGCAGGCACAATTTGTCGAACTCAGCGCAGATCCCCGCATAATTTCGGCGATGAAAAACTGGGAAACCGAAGAAGCCGTTCTACGAGACCGACTGCAGAACTTTCTGATGGATTTGAGCTCGGCCTCATAACTACAAGGACCTTTACATGACCGGTGCATTGCTACTCGCTGCACTCGCAGGGTGGTGTAACGTTGTTTCTGTAAATTCAAGGTGGCAGTGGAAGTGCCGCAGACGCGCGATGGCGAGTTTTATGCGCAGTCGCTGACCAAGGGCCTGCGTTCGGAACGCGCACTGCTGCTGGCAATTGCCGAGATGTATGTGCAGGGCGTATCCACCCGGCGGGTGAAGAAGATCGTCGAGGAACTGTGTGGCATGGAGATCAGCTCCACGCAGGTGTCACGTGCTGCCGCCGAGCTCGATGAGATGCTCGAGGCCTGGCCGAAGAGGCGATCCCCGAAGGATTTACGGCGTTCAGTTTGCCGGCCAGCCATCGGCGCCGGCTGCGGACAACCAATCTGGTGGAGCGATTGAATGAAGAAATACGACGGCGTACACGGGTGGCGAGACTGTTTCCGAACGAAGCTTCTTGCCTTCGACTCGTCTCCGCCGTGCTGATGGAAATCTCCGAAGACTGGCAGACCGCTGACAAGTGCTACGTCGTCTTCGATGATGACAATGCGATCAGGGGATGATCGAAATTACAGAAAGAATGTTGTTTAATCCTCGCGTCGGCTGAATTCAAGCTCGAAATCAGGAGTTTCTATTGAAAAATCAACACCTTGACTGCAACTTTCCAGTGTGGATGTGATCGTATATAGGACACACAGGAGAACTGCCATAAATGATTTACGTTTCTTTTTTCGACTCCAGCAGAACGATTACCCAGTGATCAACGCGCATTGTTGCGCACGTCTAAATCCAACTTCCATCAACGATCGCTTTCACCAAGAGCGGCCATAGAAACTTCAATTTTTTGCCCCCCCCACCAATTCATTGGTGTGGGGGGAATCCGAGAGCCTGTCTGATATCGACTTCGGGTTTTAAGCGGGTTCTGGCCAAACGAAGTCGGGGCGCAGACCTTCGTACACGGGACGGCCGTCGTCAGGGGCTGGAGCACCAGCGGACTCGTCATAAAAGGCATGGTAAGTCGCAGGCAGGCTCTCTGAATCATATCCCATGAGGTTCGGCACGATTACACGGATTCGTCCTTCTTTGTCATCGAGCATAATCGGGGTGCCACAGTCCGAGCAGGTACACAGCTCCAGCGGCCCATCTTGGTTTTTTGCGTTGAACGGCTGACGTTTCAAACCATCGAGGTTGTCTACTTTCAGATCTCCGTGGTTAAAGAAGACGACATGAGTGGTATCTTGCCCAGTAACGCCTTTACAGACAGAGCAGTGGCAAGTGTGGATGTCTATCGGTTCGTTATTTGAATGGGTGTGAATATGGTCGCACCCTCCAGCATACTTATTTGACATGGCTCGTTACCTTTTCTTAATTAGGGTTAAATTCCGTCGACCATTAAGGCCGACAACGTGATGCACTAAAGCGCATCGATTATATAGAAAACTCGAAGCCAGAAGGCCGCTGCTGGCCGGAAACCGCCGTCCAGGTGCTAAACTCACGACCGTCGGCTGCTGACCCAAAGCGGCCAGTCACAATATCACGCACTTTGTTGGGATGTTATCCTCCGCCGTTGCACACGAACCTGAATCGGCGGCATCGGAACTATGATGGATCTGCAATATTTTGCGAATTTAAGTGAACTCGTTGGCGGCGTCGTCGTCGTCCTGTCTCTCATCTATATTGCAGTTCAGGTACGCCAAAACACACAAGCCCAACGAACGGAGAACTACTCTCGCGCTCAGGATCGTCTAGCAGCGATTCAATCGATGTTGGCTCAAGATGGTGAGATTTCACTTATCGTCTCGAAGGGGGCCTTAGATACCTCGAAACTTACTCCTCAAGAAAGGATACGATTCACTTGGTTTATGTATGAGGTCTTCGGCGGATTTGAGTTTATGTTTCATGCCTCGAGAACCGATGCAATACCGGAAGAAGTCTGGACCCGCTGGTCGTCGTCAGTGGCATGGTGGCTAACCTTTCCGGGCGTCCAGGCTTGGTGGCAAGCAAGGCCGATACCCTTTACGGAGAGTTTTACGGCGTTCATGGAATCTTTGCTTAAAGACAACCCGACAGATGCCGAACAAACCCAGCGATACCAGGATTTTATTGCTCAAGGAAAATCCCAAATCTAGGGTGCCAACCTGTGTCGCAAGCAGGAGAATCACCGGCCGCTATTGGCCGAAAGCTGCCTGTCGAGTGCTAAAGTAACGAACGCCCGCATCGACCCCATCACTTCCTCTATGTCTCATTCTGTTGATTCTCTTCGCATTGATCGATGGCTGTACTACAGCCGATTTTTCAAGACTCGAAGCCGGGCGACTGCTGCAGTGTCTGGGGGGCATGTGAAAATTAATGATGACCGAGCAACGCCGGGTAGTCGCATCAAACGCGGAGATCGAATTGACCTAGTTCGCGAGCGACTTCTCTACTCGCTTGAGGTCTTAGAAATTCCAACCCGACGCGGCCCAGCAGCAGAAGCAAAAGCCAGCTATCGCGAAGACGAGGAAACGGTTCGGGAGCGCGATCTTCAAACCGCTGCGTTAAAACAAGATCGATTGCTAACCCCGAGAACAGACGGGCGTCCCGATAAGCACACCCGGCGAAAACTGAGAGAGCGGAACAGAGATTTGTGAACGTCTCCTTCTGGCCGAAAGCGGACACTCAACTAACTGACTATTCCACTGTCTGAATGACCGCTATTGATGAAAGCGGACGTTCAGCCAGGGACTTCTGGAAAATCGTTTCTGAGTGTCCGCTATACGCCCGAAAGCAGACATTCGCATGATAGGCTCTTGAACGACCGCTAATGACCCAAAGCGGACATCCGACGTTTCCCTCGCGGGCGCCGACTTCGACCTCAGCCTGTTTAGACTTCATCTAATTTTGGGCCTTCAAGGATACCGATCAAGGTAGAATCCGGCTTAGCTCTGATTCTAATATGCAGGGGAGACATGACCTCAGTCTGGGGCGAGTTAAGACGACGCAACGTCATCAAGGTAGCGATTGCCTATGTGATCGTCGGCTGGCTGCTGCTGCAGGTCTCCGAGACACTGGTTCCTGCTTTGTACCTGCCCGAGTGGTTCCACTCCGGCGTTGCCTTTCTCATAATCCTCGGTTTCCCGATTGCGCTGATCTTTGCTTGGGCGTTTGAACTCACACCTGAAGGGATAAAAAAGGAAGAGGACGTCGATCGCAGCCAGTCAATCGCGCATGTAACCGGACGCAAGCTCGATTACATTATTATCGCGGTACTGATATTGGCGCTGGGCTACTTTGCATTCGACAAGTTCGTACTCGATCCGTCGCGGGATTCTGAACTGGTGCAGGCCACGACCGAGGCCTTAACCGAGCATGGCAAATCAGAGACTGTTGATAAATCGATCGCCGTTCTTGCTTTTGCTGATTTGAGTCCCGAGGGGGATCAGGAGTATTTCTCCGATGGCATCTCGGAAGAACTTCTGAACGTCCTGTCCAAGATACCCGGTCTCCGGGTGGCGGCGCGTACCTCATCGTTTCAGTTCAAGGGCGAGAATCGGGACGCTATCGATATCGGTGAGCAATTGAATGTGGCCCTGATTCTGGAAGGCAGCGTCCGCAAGGCGGGCCTTCAAATACGCATCACCGCCCAGCTTATCGATGCCAGCAACGGCTTCCATCTTTGGTCGGAGACCTATGATCGGGAACTGGCGAATATCTTCGCGGTGCAGGACGAAATTTCGGCGGCTATAGTCAACGCCCTCAAGGAACATCTGGGGCTGCAGGTTGCGGCGGCGCCCCGGGTGATTGCAACAGCAAATACCGAGGCTCACGAAGCTTACTTGAGGGGCCGGTACCTGGTGGTTCAGCGCAACCGGGCTAACATTGCGGGCGCGGTTCGCGAGTTCGAAAAGGCGATTACGCTCGACCCCGAATATGCGCTTGCTCATGCGGAGTTGGCTATGGCCGTCCTCTTGCTGAGTGGGTAGGACGACGACCTAACCGCCACCGAATCCATTGCCAGGGCAACATCCCATGCGGAGCTCGCGATGGCTCTTGATTCGAGCCTCGCCGAAGCCCACGCGGCCACCGGTTTTGTCTTGTGGATTCAGGAGCAGGAGAATCTGGAAGAAGCCCTGACACAATTCGAGCAGGCCATCCAGATTAACCCAAACTACTCCATCGTCTATACCTGGATGGGAGGTATCCTCGATGACGACCTTGGACGCTATAAAGAGGCCTTTATCGCGGCGGAGACTGCGCTGCGGCTCAATCCGCTATCGATGCCTGCCAATTTCAACTACATTATGTCGCTGATCAACAGAAACCGGCTGGACGAGGCTGACCGAAAAATAGAAAAGTGGGCTCCCATCCGCCCGGGAGCTTCCGGGTTTGCGCGTAGCTACCGGACGTCCGTTGGTGGGAAATGGGCCAATTTCATTCTGGGCGTCCTGGATGGCGCCCGTATGGGTATGGAGCATCCATTTGCCTGGAATGACGCAGCCTGGCATTTCGCCGTCATTGGCCTCGAAAAAGAAGCTCTTGCCATTTCAGAGTCGCCGCAGCTCGTAGTATTGAGAACATTGGGCAAACCCGAAGACGCGATCACGACCGCACAGGCGCGCCTTGCCGAGGACCCGGAGTCGCTTGATGCCCGCAGCGAACTGGGGCTGGCGCTGGCCAGCGCCGGCGATTATGTTCGGGCCCGGCCAATTCTGGAGCAGATGTGGCAACGAAGTGGTGGTCGGGTCGCCGGCCGCCTGTTTCAATTCGATCACGCAGCCGCATTGATCGACATCCGCCGGGCTGACGGTGAAGAGGCCAAAGTCGGCGAACTCATTGCGGCGATAAAGGACGATGTGCGCCGCAATCGCGAGGCCGGAATCATCAGAGCCAGCCTGTGCTGCAGCGTTGACTATGAAGAGGGCCTTGCCGCCTATCTGGCCGGTGAACGTGAGAGAGGCCTGGCGCTAATCGCCAAGGGGCAGGAAGACGGGTATTTCATCCCACCCAAAGAGGCCTATCTGCAAGTGTTATATGACGATCCGGGTTTTGCTCCCATCCGCGCAAGCCAAGAAGCCCGTCAGAAGCGTGAAAGAGACAGGTTCCTCGAC
>JADFNS010000003.1 GCA_022563255.1 Pseudomonadota bacterium | reverse complement strand
CCCATCGCCGGCCGCGCCTGAAGGTGCCGCCGGAGATCGTGGCGCGTCTACGAGCCAAGCTCAAGGTCATCTTCCGGCGTGGACGGGGCAGAAGCCTGAGCCGGGTGATTGCGGAACTCACACCGATCCTTCGGGGTTGGATGAACTACTTCCGCGACATCGAGGTCAGGGGTGTGCTCGAAGTGCTGGATGGCTGGCTGCGGCGAAGACTGCGCACGCACATCGTAGAGATAATTCTCTATGCGATCGATGATTTCGAATCGGGGGCTCGCGGCAACGTGCATTGCAAAAACGACAAAGACGCTGGCGCTGATCGCTATACGCGTAAGCAGGCGGGCTGTTCGGGTGCTCATTGACATGGCGACAATTTACACGATCCCGGGACAAATTCGAGATAAGCTTGTGGCATGCGAATGGGTGAAGTTTTTCAGCAACTGCAGAAGCGCCGCGTTATCCGTGCGGCTGTCATCTACGTTGCTTTGCTGTGGGTTGTACTGCAGGCGGCTGACGTGTTTGCCGAGGCCGACATTATTTCCGGCGGGGTGGTGCGCTGGCTGATCATCGCTGGTGTTGCCGGGCTGCCGCTGGTGCTGGCGGGTAGCTGGTTTCTGGAGAGTCCCTGGAAGCAGCGGCGCTGGACAGCAACCCGGTCTGGACGAATTTATTTAACTTCCTCCCCTGCAAGAATGAACACCTGACGCCGTTGTTTTTCGGGGCTTGGGATCGCAGTCAGGCGTCCGGGGCGTATTGGTATTGGCCCAATGTCTGGGGCGACTGCGAAATCGTCTGGTCGTCAGAGCGTTTCCCGGCCTTTGTCGAAGCGGTGGGGCTGGTCGAATACTGGCGGGAGGTGGGCTGGCCGGAAGCCTGCCAGCCGCAAGGCGAGAGTTTCGCTTGCGGGCGCAATATTTCGCAGCAAGACGACGAATGAAAGGTCCAGGTAGGTGCCCGCGCGATCTGGGCCGAATAAGCCAACGATCCCAATTTGGTATAAGCGGAGAGTAAAATGGCTTGCGGGCGGCGTCTTTGCTCGAAATTCGGTAGTAGTCGGCGCCCATTATCCCCGTGTGAACCTGCCGCGAGCCAAGTGAATGCGGCCATTCCTGACATACCGGCCATGCTAATTTCGCCATTGTTGTTTTTTTAAGACAATTTTTCCGACAACGGGCATGTCCCTGAATCACGCGATAACCCTTTGTAAGATAGGTATATAAGCGATAATTTATTTACAGTTTGAGGTTATAGTGATATAACTCCTCGCTTGCATTGTACAAAAACGCAACATTTCTTTTTTCAGCATAATTTTAAGGGGAATAACCCATGTTTTCGAATCGCAAACTGCAGACTGCAGTTCGTTTGGGCCTAGGAATAGGCGCAGGCGCGCTCGCCGTCGGTTTTGCGCCGGGTGCCATGGCACAGGGTGCGGATGACGCAGACGAACTAGAGGAAATTATCACTACAGGTTCGCGCATTAAGCGTGCTGACCTCGATAGTGCCAGCCCGGTCACGGTAATCGATCGCGAAGTTCTTCTCGCGCGCGGTATTATCGATGTTGGCAGCCTGCTGCAACGCATGCCGTCCATGTCCGGTTCGCCGATCGGCACAACGACAAACAACGGCGGTAACGGATCAGTACAGATCGACCTTCGTGGCATGGGTGTGGATCGTACACTGACGCTCGTCAATGGTCATCGTACGGTTGACGGTGGTGACTACCAGACCATTCCGGCCAACATGATTGAGCGCGTCGAGATTCTGAAAGATGGTGCATCCGCTGTCTACGGCGCTGATGCAGTCGCGGGTGTTGTCAATATCATCACTCGCCAGGACTTTGAGGGTCTTGAATTTACACTGCAGACCTCCGATCACTTTGACATGAGTGATGGCGATCAAACGGCCATTGGCCTTATCGCGGGCAAGCAGTTCGATGGCGGCAACTTTATCTTCGGTGCTGAGTATGTTGATCAGTCTCAGGCGTTCCAAAGTGATGCTCCGTGGGATTACTTCGGTAACTTTTATTACATCTACCCTGAAGGATGCGAAGCTCAGGTTGCGGCACCGTACACGGGCGCTTCATCGGGCGGTTGCTACCCGATCGGATCGTCACGTATTCCGGAAACACGTATTCCGTTTTTCAGTGTCCGCGATATCAATGACAACGGTACGCCGAACGATCCTAGCGATGACTTTCCCAACCCTGGTGACTACCCGGGTCACGGCCTGTTCCTGGTCGGAACGCCAGCTACGACACCGTACGAAGTGGGTCTCTTTGAGGCACATGACGGGCGTACTTACAACTACTCACCCGTTAACTACATCCAGACGCCATACCAGCGGACCAATCTGTTTACTGAGGCGCACTTCGACCTCACTGATACAGTGAAATTCGACGTGTCCGTACGTGGCAACTTCCGCCAGTCGGCTCAGGAACTGGCACCATTGCCTTTCACACCGGGCGATCCGATGTTCAACGGCTTCTTTGTCAATCCGGTTACTGGCGTCAACACGCCGTACATTGGCATTTCAGAGAATAACTACTATCTCCGCCGTGCGGTTGATGCATACAACGCAGCTAACGGTACCTCGCTTGCTTACGAGCCTGTTGTCGGCCCGCGTCGTCGCATGATTGAGACGAATCGTCGCTTTACTCAGGACATCACCCAGATCCAGGTAGTAGTGGGTCTTACGGGTGTTTTCAACGATATGGATTGGGAAGTTCACTATAATCGTGGTTATCGAAGCCGTACCGACGTTGATGCTGGTCAGTTCTCCGGCGCACGATTATTCAACGCAATGGGACCTTCGGCCGATCTGAACGGCGATGGGCAGCCCGAGTGCTACGCCAGTTCTGGCACTGATCCCGGCGGCGTGGATGCGAGCACCCTGATCACAGGTTGTGTACCCATGAACTTCTTCGGCGGCGGTGTTGTTGATCCGATCTCGAGCAAACCGACGTTGACGACGATGACGCAGGATATGATCGACTACGTATCGGTTGACCTGATCGACACATTCACGACGACCATGGATACGGCTAGCGCCAGTGTCGCCGGGTCGGCGATGGAATTGCCGGGCGGCGATTTGCAGTGGGCAGCGGGCGTTGGATATTGGGGACAAACCTTTGTATACAACCCCGATTCCGGTAAGCAGACAGGTGCCGTAACCGGCAATGTCGGTGCGGGAACAGACGGTGCCTTGTACAACACCAGTATATTTGGTGAGCTGTTTATTCCTGTCATGGACAATGGCACTCAGTCTTTGGATCTCAAAGCGGGCGTTCGTTACGACGACTGGAACGCATTTGACGGTGATACGACATGGCAACTCGGCGTTGAGTTCCAGGCAATTGAGAGTGTGAAGCTTCGTGCGACGGCGGGTACCATTTTCCGCGCACCGACGATCAGCGATCTGTTTGGTGGTCAGGTTGATAACTTCCCGACCTTCTCGGATCCTTGTAACGCGATGAATTTCGCTAACTCACCAGGATGTGCGCAGGTTGCTCCACAGTTCGATACTCAGGTTAAGTCACTTGTTGGCGGTAACCCGAACCTGATTCCTGAAACCGGCGAAACTTTCACGGCTGGTCTCGTATGGAGTTCAGAACTCGGCGGCGCTGATACAACGGTAACGTTGGACTACTGGCAGATCGACATTGAAGACGGCATCAGCTCGCTCGGTGTCGATTTCACGCTGACCAACTGTTACGTTAATCAGGTCGCATCATCTTGTGCATTGATCACACGTAATGCTGACTACACCATCAATAACATTATTGATGGCAGCATCAACGTCGCAGATCAGGGAGCCAGAGGATTCGATACTGAGGTTCGTTTTGCCATGGATACGGACATCGGTCAGTGGGAGGCCGCGCTGCTTTGGTCTCACCTGCTTGAGCGTACCAAGACGCCTAAGCCAGGCGATCCTGAAATCGACCTTTCCGGTCGCTACACGGATCCGACGGCTGAAGATGGCGGCGCATACGCCACTGACAAGTTCAACTACTCCATCCAGTGGATGCGTGATGGACTGTCGATTGCATATCTGGGCGAGTTCATCAGCGCGCTTGATGCTGATACGTTCTGTAACTGTGGCGCAGGCAACCAGCCTGATGGCACGTACATTCAGGCTATTGACTCGCAGCTGTACCATGACATCGTGGTTAACTACACGTTTGAACAGACGGGTACGAACATCGCAGCGGGCTTTACCAACATTACAGATGAGGCACCTCCGTACATCGAAGTTGGCTTTAATGCCAGTACCGATCCGGCAACGTATCGCCTGTTTGGTCGCGGTTACTACCTGCGTCTGACACAGTCGTTCGAATAAGTCAGAGAAAATTGACAGCAGTAAAATGGAAGGGCCGCGAAAGCGGCCCTTCTTTTTTGCCCGAATTTTACCGCCAGAGACGCCCGTCGTCCGCCAAAGGGTACAACGATTCGGCTTGTTCAATCAGCGCGGCTGCACCGTCTCCCTTGAGATTTGCAGCCTCGAGTTGCCATTTCAAGGCGAAATGCCGGATTGCCTCTCTGGGTGTGGTGGCCGCATTCGAGTCCATGTGGTCCAGCGGCACTTCGCCACAGATGAACCAGCGAAACGATATCGGGTTGCTTTGCTCACGAACTTTGCCGATGAGTAATTGTGACGGCAAAACCCAGGCTGGCTTGACTTCGATCAGTGCATCTTCGTACAGCTCTGATTCTATAAAGCCTTTTACGGCGTTATCGAGTTGCCGTCGTATCCACGCTTGCAACTTGTCGTCTATTTCGCTCACCGTGTCGCAATCAGAATCCACGCCAGCGGCGTGGATTCTCCTGAGGGAACGAGTGACTCAGACTTGTTCAAATCAAAGCCGGAAGCTTCCAGCTTAACGCAAAGTTCCTTGAAAGCGGCTTCACCAATCGCGGCATCCATCATGGATGACATGCGTCCGGCGTAGGCTTGTAATTCGTGATCCATGGAATGCAGCCAGTCGAAAACCTCTGTTGGCTCGTACTTCGGCATGTTGCTGTGTATGTGACCTACATCGGAGTACAGGCGGGCGATGGTGTCACCCGCTACACCCTCGCCATATTCAGCCATTATTGCCTCAGCCGCCTGGATAGCTGGCGCCAACTGAGTGCCGGCTTCGTCGTAAGCGACCCTGTCGGCACCCCCGACTGCTGCGAATCCTGTCTCGAACAATTCGATCGCGTACGGTACAAAGTTCGATGCCTGAAGTTTTTCGATTGCCGCCAGGCTTGCCGAACATTCCTTGTGCACGATGCCATCTATTACGTGCAGCATCAGCGCCAACTGGCCGCCACTGGCGACGAGGCGTGCCGCTTCGGTGACAGCTTCCGGGCCAGCGTACTCGACGCCAAATTGGCTTGTTACAATATCGAACTGCCCGCTATCCAGTGGAATCGAGCGGGCATCTGCCACCACGCCCCGCGTTCCCGGGAATTGCTGCTCGACGTTTTTGATAGCGGCTGCAGAAATATCGACGCAAGTAATGCTTGTTTTCTCCGCATCCAGTATCGACAGGGCCGACACGAGTATCGCGCCATTGCCCGTTGCGACGTCCAGAAGCTGAATTCCCTGGTTGCGGTTGGCAACCGCTGAGAAGAAAAGATCCCAAAAGGCCGCTATCGCCGGGTGATTGACGCCGCCGGCGGAGAAAGCGCCCACGTCACCGGTTCCCTGCCAGTAAGTGTCCCAGCTGTGCGCGCCGTCCGACTTAATATGCTTGCTCATGCGGTGTCGTAGATTCAAATATCAGGCGACGCAGTATATCAATTGCCGTCATTGATTCGTATGCAGATAGGTGTCAAATTAGTCGTATGAATAATGAAGTATCGAATCTAAGCAAGGCAGGCAGGCAAGCGATTGCTCAGCAAGACTGGGCGACGGTGCACCTGTGTGCAAATGGTATTTTAAGGCGCGCGGTAGATGAGCCGGAGGGCTTTTTCCTGTTAGGTTTGGTTGAGAAAGCATCCGAACATCCAAAAAAAGCGATTGCAGCGTTCGAGACCGTTCTGCGGCTGGATGCGAATCGCTACGATGCCGCGATTGAACTAGCCAGCCAATACTCAATGGGTCGTCGTAATGGCGAAGTCGCGGCAGTGCTGAAACATTACGAAGATGCGCTGGGCAACAGTCCGAAGTATCTGGACATGGCCGGCACTACCTACACCGAGATTGGATTGCCGGACAAGGCTTGGCCCCTGTATCTCAAGGCAAATGAACTGCAACCGGACATCTCGTTGTTTCAGGCAAATCTCGCGAGTTGTGCGGTGTATGTCGGCGAAATCGACAAGGCCAAAGAGGCTTTCAATTTATTGCTCAAGACGAATCCATCGCATCAGCGAAATCACTATCAGCTGTCGCGAGTCGATCGCGCGACGGACATGCGGCATATCGAACAGATGGAAAAATTGCTGAATAATAATAAGTTGTCGCCCGACAAAAACATCTTTTTGTACTATGCGCTAGGCAAGGAATATGAGGACTTGCAGAAATGGAGTAAAGCCTTCGAGTACTTTAGCAAGGCCGGCGACGCCGCAACGTCGGTGGCGAATTACAACGTTGCTGATGACATAGCTATTATCGACACAGTGATCAAAGTCTGCACGAGCGATTGGTTGCGGCAGGGACCCACCCCGCCTGCTCAGGATAAGGCGCCGTTGTTTGTGGTGGGGTTACCAAGAACCGGAACGACGCTAACTGAACGAATCATCGCGAGTCACAGCCGGGTCTCCAGCGTAGGTGAAACGGAATTCGTGCAAATGATCATGCGTCGTGAAAGTGGCATACCCGCAGTCGAAAAAATGACTCCCGCGATAATAGAGGCTGTGGCAAAGAAGGACGCGGCGGTTATCTCGGAAGGATACCTCAAAGCGATCCTCTATCGATTGGGGGACGAACCGATCTTTGTCGACAAGTTGCCGTTTAACATTCTGTATCTTGGCTTCATTGCCAAAGCATGGCCGGGCAAACCCATCGTGTTGCAAATGCGTAACCCGATGGACGCTTGTTTCTCGATGTATAAGCAAGTATTCACCTGGGCATACAAGTACTCCTACAATCTGGATTCACTCGCTCAATACTATGTTGCCTACGATCGTCTATGTCGGCATTGGCGTGCAGTTCTCGGGGATCGGCTGGTTGAGATCCGGTACGAGGAGCTGGTTTCAGATCAGGAAGGGCAAACCAGGCGATTGCTCGACAGGCTCGGTCTGGAATTTGAAGAGGCCTGTCTGAATTTCGAAAAAAATGCGGCGCCATCTGCAACGGCAAGTTCCGTCCAGATCAGGGAGAAGGTTCATACTGGTTCGGTCGATCGCTGGCGACGCTACGAGCGGCAATTACAACCGTTGCGCACTCACCTTGAAGCAGCCGGCATCACGGTTGACTGAGTATCGACGTTGAAAGCCAGCCTAACCCAGATAAAAGAGGTCGCAAGACAGGCGCTAGCCGCTCAGGACTGGAATCGGGTGAATGCCTGTGCGTTGGAAATCGTCCGCCAGGAACCGGACGACCCTGATGCCCCGTTTCTCCTGGGTCTTTCTCAAAAGGCCGCTCGCAGACCCGACACGGCCGCCGATTATTTTGCCAGGGCGCTGGCGCTGAATTCAGAACGCTACGATGCGGCCGTCGAATTGGCCAGCCAAAACATACTGCTCAATAAGCACAAGCAGGCGCGTGATTTACTGGATCAGTACAGCGATGAATTGCAGGCCAATCCGCATTATCTTGATATGGCGGGTCAGGCGTATTTTTTCATGAATCTTTACGCAGAAGCATGGCCGCTCTATCAAGAAGCGGTGCGCTTGCAGCCGGTGGCCGAGGCATTTCAGGCTCACCTGGCTGCATGCGCGGTCTTTATCGGCAAAATAAATACGGCAAAATCGACTTATCGGAAAATTCTGAAACGACATCCGAAGCATCAGAAAACTCATTATGATCTTGCGCAGCTCTCACGCGCGACGAATGACCGGCATATCAAACAAATGCTGAAAATCTTGAAGAAAGCTGATGACGATCCCGCAAAAAATGTTCATCTTTTCTATGCACTAGGCAAGGAAAACGAAGATCTCGGTCGTTGGGGAGAGGCGTTTCGATACTACGAAAGAGCTGGTGACGCGGTAAAGACGGTGGCTGATTACGATGTGAGCGACGACGTTCGCCTGATGGACAAGATAGTCGAGACATGTACCGCGGAATGGCTGCAAGACTCACCGTCGACGACGAAGACAAAGCAAGCGCCTATTTTTATCGTCGGTTTGCCGCGGACCGGAACCACGTTGACCGATCGAATACTCTCGAATCACTCCCAGGTACAAAGCGCCGGTGAATCGCAGCTGTTGCAAATGGTGTTGCGCGACGGCGGAAAAGCTGGCAATCAAATCGGGATCACCAGTGACCAGATAGAAGCCGCTTCGCGACGCGACCCTGGGTCGATCGCACAGGCGTATGTCGATGCGGTTTCGCATCGATTGGGTACCGAACCGTATTTCATAGAAAAGCTACCTGAGAACGTGCTGTATCTCGGCTTCATCGCCAAGGCATGGCCGAACGCCAGGATCATCCATCTGCGCAGGCATCCGATGGACGCTTGCTTCGCGACTTACAAGCAGTCGTTTTTCCGCTTTGCGTATTCGCTGGACGATCTCGCAGAGTATTATCTGGCCTATGACAGGATGAGCATGCATTGGCGTGAAATTTTAGGACCACGAATGATAGAACTGAACTACGAAGATCTGGTTACCGATCACGAAGCGAAAATACGTCAGCTTCTGGATGACCTGGGGCTAAAATTTGAAGATACCTGTGTGCGCTTTGAACAGAATGCAGCCCCGGTTGCGACCGCGAGCTCCGTACAGGTTAGAGAAAAAATGCACACTCGATCGGTTGCCAAGTGGAAGAAATTCGCGCGTCAGCTGCAGCCGCTGCGGGATCGGCTGGAGCACGGTGGAGTGACAATATGGTGCACAGCTCTTTTGGGAATGGTGTTATTCGGCGCGCCGTCAGTATCACATGCAGGCGGCGTCGACTTGGACGAGTTGCAGAAGACAAGGTTGCAGTCGTGGCCAGAGTTACGAAATGCGTAAAAAACGCGAGCAAGAAATTCGTATTCTATTTTGAAAACGGTCAGGTCTGGAAGCAGGTAAGCGACAAACGGGTGTTTTTCAGAAACTGCGACTTCAACGTAACGATCACCAAAGATTACTTTGCTTACAAGATGCTACAAGACGAAAAGAAGCGACCCATTAGAATTTCGCGGCTCAAGTAGCAGCAAACAGATAAAGAGCCACGATCAGTTGTCTTGTCGTGGTATAGGCTCATTTAGCATCAGTGCGCGCACGTATTTGACCGGTGGCGAGCCATACGACAACACCTGATCGTGATAGCGACGCAGCGTGAATTCATCGCCCCATGCCTCCTGCACGGCCTTACGCAATTCGATGTGCTCCTGAAAGCCGACAAAGTAGGTCGATAATTGCGCAGAGCTTAGTTGTGCGCGTACCCACTTGCCCGCGGCTTCACGTTCCTCCTGGAAACCCCCTTCGATCATCAGAGTCATCGCCGCGTCGCGGGTCATGCCATCGACGTGAATCGCAGAGTCAATAATCGCGTTGGTGATGCCGCGCAGGGTCCACTTCAGATTGATAAGTTTCATGAGAGGATCATGGTCCAGATAGCCTTCGGCGATCATCATTTGTTCCGCATAAACTGCCCAGCCCTCGATGAACGGTCCTGATCCGAGCACCGCGCGCAACACCGATGGATAACGGTTGCTCAGCGCGAGTTGCAGGTGGTGCCCGGGCACGCCCTCGTGCATCGTCAGATCCTGAATAGAATACAGGTTGTATTCGCGCAAAAACGACCGAACCTGGTCGTCGGTCCAGTCAGTCGGCAACGGCGCAACCGCATAAAATGCGGTCTGGTCGCGATCGAGTGCACCGGGCGGATCGAGGTAGGCAACCGATATGCCGCGCCGGAATTCGGGCATGATAATGATTTCCACGGGCACATCCGGCATCGTGACGATATTGTGCTCGATAACAAAATCAGTCGCTTGCTGCAGCTGTTGTTTCGCTACAGCCACGATGCCGTCCCGTGGTGGCAACTGTTCGTACGCCTGTTCGAGCGCAGCTCGAATGATGGTCTGTTTATACGACTCGTCCGGATCATCTGGAAATGCGGTGTACGGATGCAGCTTTTCATAAATCGTCTTCGCAACTTCATACATTGCGTTACGAACTGTTTCGTATTCCTGCTCGGCCCGCGCGGTGATTTCCCTGCGACTCAAAGGAGAGCTAAGAGAGAACGCGAGTTTAATGTCGTAGAGCTCGGCGCCGATTCGAAAATCACCGGCAGACCGGGGTAGTAATTCCTCTTCGAGCCAGGTTTGATGATCGGCAACAGCTCTCTTTGCGAGCTCGATTGCCACGTTGAGTCGTTTCCGGCCGGCATCGGACAGTACGCCCATCTTTGGAATCACCATCGTGTCGATAATGGAAGCGAGCCCCGGATTTTGCCGCACAGCTGTTTCCGCGTGTATTTTGGGAACCCGCTCCGGTGCGAGCGAAGCTCGGGCTTGTTCAAGAAAGCGTGGCATCTGCTCCAGCCGTGTGGCTACATTCGCAAGCCGTTGGTCGATAGGTGCAAAATCCCGGGCTACGAGACCATAGATGGCGCTGCCCGACAGGTCGACGTAGTAAAGTGGGTTCCATGCCCATTCCTGCAGTTCGTCCATAGCCCAGAGGTCGGACTCCAGCTGATTGCGCAAAATTTCGGCGTCGATTTGATTAGCCCTGGACATCTCGTCAATATTGAGCGCATTCAATGCGGCGATGTACTCGGTGAGCAGCGTCTTTTTTTGTGCGCGCGCCGCCGCATCGACGTCGTCGAGTTTGTCGTCGGCGCTGTGATCACCTATGAGCGTTGCGTTCACCGGCGAGAAATTGCTCAGATCGCCAATATACCTGCCAGCGAGATTCTGGAAGGCCTCGTCGGTCGTTGCAGTCGCTGTTGTGACCGTTCCGAGCAGAACGGAAATTATGACCAAAAAAACGCGCTTCACTGTCAGATCTCGGAAAATTTGGTGTGCATCGGACCTTAGCATGGCTGCGATAACGCTGTAATATCGACCCATGCTTCGCACGTTTCCACTATTGCTAATCGCGGGCTTTCTCGTTGCACCGCACACAGCGATTGCGCACGACCGCATGCCAATGTCGTTGATACGCCTCCCCGAGTCGGTTTCGGACTTGTTCATCGCGGAAACAAGCACGGCGAAATTTCACCACTTCATCCATTCCGGGAACAGCATTTCGTATCGCGGCAGTCACTATATGTCGATTGGACACGGAGGAGAGGGCAAGGAGAGGGTCGGCGACAGGCGCACGCCATTGGGAGTGTATTTTGTCACGGAGGAACTCAGCACTTTTCGAATGCACGAGAAGTACGGTGTAAAGGCCTTTCCGCTTGACTACCCGAATGCCTGGGATTTGAGCCTGCAACGCACGGGTGACGGAATCTGGGTGCACGGGGTCGATCCACTCGGTGGCAAGCGGCCCATCCGGGATACTGACGGCTGCATCGCGTTGCCCAACGAGGATTTGCTGGAACTGGCGGCAGAGTTTCGCGGTAATGTCACGCCTGTTTTGATCATGCGGGAAGTACAATGGGCGGAATCGGCTGGCAACGACACGCTCCGAAATGAACTCGAGGGCGTTGTCGCTGATTGGGCGACAAGCCTTGCCGAAGGAGACATGTACGTTTATTTGTCGCTCTATGACGATGACTTTCGGCGTTGGGGAATGAGCGCGAAAGAGTGGTCGTCGTTTAGCCTGCAAACGGTCGGCCGCTGGGCGATTACAGCCGTCGTCGTCAGCGACCTGTTGTTGCTGGCGTACCCGGGAGAGGACGGGCTTTACCTAAGCCGGTTTCGACAAGCGGTTGTGGAGGCGGGGCGCGAAACCGTATCGACCAAGAGGCTGTATTGGCGCCGCAATACGAGCGGTGCTTTGAAGATCATCGCCGAGGACAACGGCTAGCGCAAACCCTCACGCAGGGTGAGTTCGTCTATGAGTTCCATCAGTTTCGCGTAGCTGCCGGCTTCCGCCGCACTGGTGCGGTATTTGCCGTTCACGATAATGGTGGGAACGCTCATGATGTTGTAACGACGAGCGAGATCCGCCGCCACGCGCAGTTTCTGATTGACCTCAAACGAACCCCAGGTACGCAGGAAGTCGTCTTCGCTCACGCCGGCACGAGCAAACAAGCGCTGGATCGATGTTTGCGACGTCAGACGATTGCCACGATCGTGATATTCCTGGAAAACCATGGTGTGAAAAGCGCTCGGGTCGGTCAGGACGCCGTTGCGGGCAAGAACCAGCTCAGTGTAATAAAGCTGTGAGTGCAGTTGTGCGAGTTGATTGAAGCTCGCCGGAATGCGAACGAAGCGTACGTTGGGGTCTTTGTGCTGGGCCCATTCGTTGATGAACGATTCAAGGGTGAAGCAATGCGGGCAGCTGTACATGAAAACTTCAGCAACCTCGATTTTGTCGGACCCGCCAACAGTGGGCTGCGTTGGTACCAGGCGCGTATAGTGCTTGCCCTCGGAGAATTGCCAGGTGCGCGGTGGCGCAGATGCATCGGCTCGGGCCAGGACAATGGGCTGGTCTTCAGGCTCGGCCTCGGCCGCCGACTCTTCGACAACCTCCAGTGTCTCGGTCGCAGCCTCGTCAGCGACAGATTCCGCTGATGGTTCTTCATTGATAACCGGTTCCTGTTCAGGCGCCGTGGTTTTCTCTTCCTTGCTGCAGCCCGACATAATGAGCGCCAGCGTGGTTATCCATAGTAGATGTTTCATGCTTATCTGAGACCCTGCACGTAAGAAGAAAGTGCCGCAATATCGTCTTTGTCGAGGGTTGCGGCGATATCTCGCATGATGCGGGTTTTGCCATCCGTCGTGCGAGTGCCGTCGGCGTAATCATGCAACTGTTTCGCTGTATAGACCGCGTGCTGGCCCTGCAATGCCGGGTACTTCGCCGCCGGATTGCCGCGTCCAGTTGGTCCGTGGCAAGCGAGACATGCCGCCGTGCCGTTTTTCTTGCTGCCGCCCCGATACAAGGCTTCGCCACGATCGACGAGGCCCGCATCGGCAACGGACTGAGCCGCGGCTGGCAGGCTTTCAAAATACACTGCCAGATTCGCCATATCGTCGTCCGACAGTGTCATTACCTGGCTGGACATCAGTGGGTCCTGACGACTGCCGTTTTTGAATGCCTGCAATTGTGCGAGGATGTAGGACGCATTCTGCCCGGCGATATTTGGCCATGTCGGGATCGAACTGTTGCCTGCAGATCCATGACAGGCCGTGCAGGCAAGAGCCTTCGCCTCGCCAGCGTCTGCCGATCCTGCGATCAGACTCTGCGCCTGAACACCGAAAGTCGCCAGCATCAATCCGGTTAATGCGAACAGCGTTACGAGCTTCTTATTCATATCTTCTGACCGTTACTTCCCTGCGTTGACTTCAGTCATCGCCTGTTATTTAGTTGATTGTCTGAGTTGTGCCTGAATGCTGGCGCCGGGCTGCGAGGTTCTTGGCTGGCTGGATTACCTTGCTGCGCGACCCTGAACCCGTCAGACTTGCCCACCGGACCTGAACTCGGCAGCCCCAAATTATACACACAATCCGCGGATCGCACCCCTATGTCGCTATACCCTGAAGCCCATTTTATCAAGAGCGCAAACGCGGCGCGTCAGTTCGTTCCGGATACGGGGGCGGAGGTCGCAGTCGCGGGCCGGTCAAACTCCGGCAAGTCGAGCGCGATCAATGTCATCGTGAATCGGCGGCAATTCGCGCGTACGAGCAAGACTCCCGGTCGTACGCAGTTGATCAATTTTTTCAGTTTGCGGGACCGGCAGCGGCTCATCGATTTGCCCGGCTACGGATTCGCCCGCGTGTCCGAGAATAGGCGCGACCACTGGCGAAATCTGATAGCGGATTATTTTGAGACGCGACAGAGTTTGCGTGGCTTGTTCCTCATTGTGGATATTCGACGCCGGCTCACTGAATTCGACCGGCAGATGCTGGCTTTTTCCGAGCTTACATCGCTACCGACGCATGTTTTGCTGACCAAGACAGATAAATTGAAGCGTGGACAGGCCGCAACGGCATTACTGGAAGTGCGCCGCGACCTCGGCGACACGGCGACGGTGCAGCAATTTTCGGCTTTATCTCGCCTGGGAGAGGACGAAGCGCGGGCAAAGTTGAACGAATTCCTGAGCGAGAAGTCCGCGCAATAAAAGACCCCGAAGCATCGGTTGTTGCCGATACCCCGGGGCAGAAGAAGCAACAGGCTTGGGGTCGCCTCATTGCGCGCCCGATTAGGGAGGTAAACGGGCGAGTGTCTTATACACTCAGAAGATTAGAGGCCGGAAAGGGGCAGGAGTTCCCGAAACTTTGTAAGTGCATGACTGCGCTGGAAAAACATTAAAAGGTGCCAGGTTTATTTAAATCGAGTGCCTCGTTTAAATAAACCTGGCACCTTTTAGGTTAGTGCGCTTCATCCCAATTCAGGCCAACGCCCGCATCGACCTTTAGCGGTACCGATAGCGTTGCAGCGTCATTCATGAGTTCGATGACGCGTGCTCGAACCTCGTCAATCTTGTCCGCATCCACTTCAAACACGAGTTCGTCGTGCACCTGCATGATCATGCGAGCGCCCGGGTTCTCCTCGTGCAGCCACCGGTGCACGGCGATCATCGCCATTTTAATGATGTCGGCAGCCGTTCCCTGCATCGGCGCATTGATCGCGGTACGTTCTGCGTATTGACGACGATTGGCGTTGCGAGCGTTGATCTCTGGCAGGTACAGGCGTCGGCCAAAAACCGTCTCGACGTAGCCTTTTTCTCTGGCCGTCTCGCGGATCTCATCCATGAATGCTTTGACGCCCGGATAACGGTTGAAATACAGGTCGACGTACTGCTGCGCTTCGCCACGGCCGATGCCGAGTTGTTTGGCAAGGCCAAAAGCCGACATGCCGTACATCAGGCCGAAATTGATCGCCTTGGCCGAGCGTCGCTGGTCATCGGTGACATCGTCGAGCGTCATGCCGAAGACTTCGGCAGCCGTCGCGCGATGTATGTCTATGTCATCGGCAAAAGCCTGCAGCAGGCCGACGTCGGCAGACAGGTGCGCCATGATGCGCAGCTCGATCTGCGAGTAATCCGCGGCCAGCAAAACCTGTCCCTCGGGCGCAATGAAAGCCTGGCGAATACGTCGGCCTTCTGGCGTGCGGATGGGGATGTTCTGTAGATTTGGATCGGTGGATGACAGGCGTCCGGTCGCGGCTACTGCCTGATGGTAGGATGTGTGAATGCGCCCGGTCTTTTCGGAAACCTGCAGCGGCAGCTTATCGGTGTAGGTGCTTTTCAGTTTACTGACGCTGCGATAGTCGATGATGACGGCGGGCAATTCGTAATCGCTCGCGAGCTCAACCAGAACATCTTCCGCCGTAGAGGGCTGGCCCTTCGGCGTTTTTCGGATAACCGGCAATCCTTGCTGCTCGAACAGGATCTGCTGCAGTTGTTTCGGTGAACTTAAATTAAAAGGGCCGCCGGCCAGCTCGTGCGCTTTGGCCTCCAGTGCAATCATTTTCTTCGCGAGTTCGCCGCTTTGCACACCAAGCATTTTGCGATCGATCAGGACGCCGGTTTCTTCCATCTCCAGCAGTACAGGCACTAACGGCTGCTCGATGTCCTCATAGACGCTGCGCATCGACCCCTGTAGCCCCAGTTGCTCCCATAATGTGTGGTGCAACTGCAGCGTGATATCGGCGTCTTCGGCCGCGTACGGTGCGGCCGTCTCCAGATCGATCTGGTTGAATGTCAGTTGCTTGACGCCCTTGCCAGCGACGTCTTCGTAGTGAATCGTTTCGCGCCCCAGGTAATGGCGCGCGACCGAGTCCATGTCATGGCGCGTGGCAACGCTGTTTAAGACATAGGACTCGAGCATGGAATCGAACTGCATGCCGCCCAGGGCGATGTCATAACGGGCCAGGATGTGCGCATCGTATTTAAGATGGTGACCGACTTTTTTCTTGTTATCGTCTTCAAGCCAGCCGCGCAGTCTTTCCAGCACCGCATCACGCGGCAACTGTTCCGGTGCGCCGGGGTAGTCGTGCGCGACGGGGATGTAGGCCGCCTCGCCGGTTCGGACCGAGAGCGACAGGCCGACGAGTTCGGCTTGCATGTAATCAATGCTCGTCGTTTCGGTATCGAACGCCGTCAGTTTCGCCTTTTGAATTTTCTCCAACCAGCGATCGAAAGCGTCCCACGTCAAAACGGTTTCGTAATCAGCGTCCGTGGCCGCTTCAATTGGCGCCGCTGGTTGATCGTTCTCGTCATCCAGCTGTCCCAGCAACGTGCGCAGCTCAAAGTGGCTGTAAAGTTTCCGCAAGGCGTCCGTATCTGCGGCAGACGGTATCAGATCGGAGATTCCCGTCTCGAGTTCAAGATCGACGCGTATGGTTGCGAGATCCTGCGACAGCCGTAATTGTTCGACGTTTTCGCGCAGGCTTTCTCCGACCTTGCCTTTGATGTTGTCTGCATTGTCGATGATGCCGTCAGCGCGGCCGTAAAGATTGAGCCACTTCGCGGCCGTTTTTGGACCCACTTTTGGAACGCCAGGAATGTTGTCGGACGCGTCACCGACAAGCGCCAGATAGTCGATGATCTGCTCGGGAAACACATCGAATTTTGCTTTGACGCCGGCTCGATCCATGCGCGAATCATTCATCGTGTTGATTAACGTGACGTTGTCGTTCACGAGCTGGGCCAGGTCTTTGTCGCCGGTCGACACCAGCACCTTGAGGCCTTCCGCGGCGGCCAGCTTGCACAGCGTACCGATGACATCGTCTGCTTCGACTCCCGGTACGCGCAGCAAGGGTAGGCCCATCGCCTCGACGGCATCGAGTATCGGCTGCACCTGCGAGCGGAGCTCGTCGGGCATTGGCGGTCGGGTGGCTTTGTACTGGTCGTAAAGATCGTCGCGGAACGTTCTGCCGGGCGCGTCGAAAACGACGGCGACGTGAGGAGGCCGTTCTTCACGCAGCAGCTTCTGGATCATCGTCAGTACACCGTGCAACGCACCGGTCGGCTCACCCTGAGAGTTGGTGAGCGGCGGCAGCGCATGAAAAGCGCGGTACAGATACGACGACCCGTCTATCAGGACGAGGTCAGTCATTCGTATTTTAAAAAAGCTACTCCGTCTCGGACGGTTCGTTCTCTTCTTCTTCCTCTTCCTCTTCCTCTTCCTCTTCCTCTTCTTCGCTAGCCGGTTTCCGGGACGGAGGCACGGCCATTTTGCTCGGATTGCCCGGCACGTACAGAGGTCCGCTCTGCCCACAGCCGGAGGACAGCGACAGGAACGAAAATGCGGCAGCTAGGATCAGGAATGTTGGCAGACGTTTCATATTTTCAACCCTTGTGTGGCGCCAGTCAGTGATGTACCGATTATAGAGGGCCTCGCGGAAAATGGGGCATCATTTTGCGTATCGCCTGGCGACCTGCCGATAAGCTTCACGAAACGATATGCCGTCGTCGAGCTTGATGTTGTCGGGCAGGAACTGCAGCCCTTCCAATACATAGGCCATGATATCGACACTCTCGACAGCCAGATCGATAGCGCGGAACAAAGGCGACTTCAGGCGTTGCAGATCACGGTGATATCCCGACGGCAATTTGGCGGTGATCATCAGCGATTCGTCCAGACACGTCTGTGCTGTCGCGGCGTCGATACCACCGGTGTCGACGCAGACCGTGATGACATCGCGCCCGTAGTTTTCTTGCAGCCACGGCACGCAGAACGATGAATCGAGGTCGCCTGAGAAGCCGAGAATTATTGGGGATGTGTCCTGACTCATCGAGGTTTCCACGAGGGCTCAGGAGCGAGCCGCATGCTCGATGCGCGCTATCAGCGCTTTCTGTGCGGCGCTGGAGTCCGTCGCAACAAAGACCGTGTCGTCGCCACCGATATTGCCGATCACCTCCGGCCAGTTGCACCGGTCGAAGGCGAGAGCGACGCGCTGCGCCGCCCCGATCGCGGTGTGTACGACGAGCAGATTGGGCTCCGCTGGCTGTTTGCCGCGCAACAGGCCCGCGACAGCTGCCATGTGCGCGTCGCCGTCCTTGTGATCGCCGGGTAACTCGTAATCGAGACGGGTCTTGAGGCGCCGATCTCACGCAGATCGCGGCTGACACTCGATTGCGTTGCTGCGTACCCGTCGGCCGTCAATGCCGCGACAAGAGAGGCCTGCGTTGCCGCAGGTTCCCTGAGCAGTAGTTGACGTATCGCCTCGCGACGCGGTTCGTGATTTCCGGTTGGCACAGCAGCTCTCGCATAAATATGCGCATAAATGAAACAGCATGTGCATAATCAGTCAAGTCCCCGGCGCACGTTTTTTTGGAGTTTCTGCGCTACACTGCGCGGCTTCATGAACACCCGGAACTTAAAGATGCAGACACCCGAAACCGTCGAGGTCACTACAGGCGAGAATCCTGTCGGCAGTATCATCTGGCTGCATGGGCTGGGCGCAGATGGACACGACTTCGAGCCCATCGTCCCGCAGATTCAGTTGCCGGAAGCTGTCGCACTTCGGTTTGTCTTTCCGCACGCACCGGTCAGGCCGGTGACAATCAACGGGGGCATGGAAATGCGTGCCTGGTACGACATCCTGAGCCTCGACACCGAAGGTCGTGCCGATGCCGAGGGAGTTTTGGCAAGCAGCGTCATGCTCGATGGACTGATTGCTCGCGAAGTTGAACGCGGTATCGACGCGAGCAAGATCGTTCTCGCCGGTTTTTCACAAGGTGGCGCGATCGCCATTCATACGGCTCTGCAGACCGCGCACAAGATCGCGGGTCTCATGGCGTTGTCTTCCTATATCGCGATACCTGACGCGGCCGATAACGCACCGGCGGCCAGGGATTTACCGATATTCATGGCGCACGGCAGTCACGATCCGGTTCTGCCCATGCACCTGGGACGAGCCTCGGCGGACAAGTTGATTGCGTCAGGTTACTCGGTCGAGTGGCATGAGTACCCGATGGCGCACGCGGTTTGCCCGCAGGAGATTGCAGATATAAGCGACTGGTTGGCCGTGATCTACTCGTGACCTTGCGTTCTGACCGCAAACGCGGATTCGCCCGTATTCTTGCCACTTGCATCGAAACGACGTTCAACCAAGCGCCAGCCGCCAGCGGCATCGAGAATTACCACGCTTGCACTGCGGGTTCCGTAGTCGGGTAGCACGATGAACGGTGCACTGATCGCGTGTGCCATCGCGAACGGCAGCCCGTCGCTTTCGATTTCACCCGCAGGAGCTTTGACGCGATCGCCCAGCAGCCTGAACAGCTGTGTTTCGTTGACCTGGTTATCGCGGATCAGTTTTTCGAGTTTGCTTTTGCTGCGCACGATTTTATGCCACGGTGAGTCCAGCAGCGCATTGCTGAGTCCGTAGACTCCGGGACTCAATTCCAGCGCCGTTGCGCCGCGATTGGAGAGATAAGCCAGCGTCTGGCCATCACCGACCAGCAGGTTGAACCCCGCGTACGCCGGACCGTCGATGGCGTTGAGGTATTCGAGCGGGGCTTTTGTTCCGCGCAGGAAATCAGCAACGAGATGGCCGCGTGAGCGAAACTTTGCGGAAGTCTGCTGCGCATCCCGGAAGTTGGTGACGGTCGCGAAACGTCCGCCGCGATGCAGGGCCAGCCAGGTGCCGCCAGCCTGCAGGTCGCGACCGCCGACGATGTCCGGATCGTCGGGCCACCAGTGCGCCTCCTGTGTCGGTCGCGCATGAAATTCGTCGCGATTTCCTGCCACGATCAACGGATAGTCGGAATGCTGTTGCCAGCCGATGACGACCAGGCACATCGTTATTTAGAATCGAGATCGATCCACTCGTCAACGAGCCTGCGGGCGATCGATATGCGAAAAGGCAGCTTCGGAAAGCCCGATC
Organism: Pseudomonadota bacterium; assembly: GCA_022563255.1. Classification (GTDB taxonomy): domain Bacteria; phylum Pseudomonadota; class Gammaproteobacteria; order Steroidobacterales; family Woeseiaceae; genus UBA1847. The sequence goes on along the minus strand of JADFNS010000003.1, from coordinate 156,965 downwards.
GCAGTTGTTTGCGTGTAAACCACTGCGCGTCCTCGAGTTCGCCGTCGTTGAGGACAATGTCGTCGGCGTGTTCGGTGTCAGCTGCGGCGAAGAAGCCAAGCATGAGCGATGACGGGAATGGCCACGGCTGCGAACTGTGATAGCTAACGCTGGCGACTTTTACGTTGGTTTCCTCGTAGACTTCCCGACGCACAGCGTCTTCAGGGCTCTCCCCGGGTTCCACGAAGCCGGCGATCGTCGAATAAAGGCTGTCCGGCCACTTCGCCGATCGCCCGAGCAAACAGCGGTCGCCGTTGGCGACCAGCACGATGATGGCGGGGTCAACACGCGGAAAGATCTCGCGGGCGCAATCGGAGTTCAGGCAAATGCGGGAGTTGCCGCCCGTCACGGGCCGCGCGGACGAACCGCAGACGCCGCAGAACAGCTGCGAGGCGTGCCACAGGACCAGCGCTCGGGCATGCGCGGCGAGATTGGCCTCATCCGGGGGCAGTACTTCACCGAGGTAACGCAGATCCTGAAATTCGCCAAGCTCGGCGTAAGGAGGGTCGACCTCGGCATCGATAGGAACGGCAAAGGCCGCCTCGCCGCGGAACAGGCCGAGGAAAATCAGATTGTGCTCGTCAACAAAATTCTCAATCTGACGGCGATGCAGCAGCACCGCATGCAATGGGTCGCCGCCAACCAGGCAACGATCACCCCACACCGGCACGAACCGCGTATCCGTGTTTTGCAGCGCTGCATTCAGCCAGGCAGCGTCCTTGCGTCGCTCGCCGCTGCGATCGACGAACGCGCCGGCAAATACGTTGTAATTTTCCATGGCGACGCAGTGTAGCGCACTATGGAATATGACCACTGATCTGACAGGCAGGAGAGACGATTTATTCGAACAACTCCGCGAAACTCGAATCCGGGTACGCGGAAATGGTATCCGCAAGGGCCTGCATTTCAACATGTCTGTCGAAGAGAGCGGGATCCGGTCTGCGTAGATTGTAATGCCTGAAGCGCCAAAACGACGTGGCTACGGCCGCATACACAGCGAAGGCTTGCAGGGATTCTTGTTCCGCCGGCTGCAGCGTTATCTCTTTCTGGTAGCCGCGTACGAGACTGCGAGCTTTTGCGAACGAGATAGTTTGATCTTCCCGGCAGGAACCGATAATCGCCATTCCCAGATCGAAGTTGCGGTAGTAGTGGCACGCTTCTTCGAAATCGATGAGTGCCATAAGCTCATCGTCCCGGACGATCACATTGTCGAAAAAAAGGTCACCGTGAATGAGCGCCAGCGGCAGACTTCCGGGAATGTGTTTTGCCAAATAATCACTCTTCTCCGCCAGCCAGTCGACGTAACTGTGATCAAGATCGGAATCCGTCACTTGCGAGAAATAGTTCCGACCGTAGGAAAACGATTCGGGTAAGTAGGAAGGTGCGGGAAGCTGGTGCAATCGAGACATTTCTTCGCCCAACTGAAGCAGTATATTTCCGCTCAGGTTCGATCTTATTTCCCCGTCGATATGGCGCTTCAACATGACAGGTTTGTCATCGTGCAATACGACGATCGGCTCATCTGGCGGCGAGACGACTCTTGAGGTGCGAATGCCGTGGTCGGACAAATAGACCAATATGCTTGCGAGCCGGGTGGTGTGCTGCAACGATTTCTGATCGCAAATCGTCAGAACGTAATCGCCTGAGCTCGTTGCAATGCGATAGTTGGTGTTTTCGCTGCCGCCGTCCATGGCCTGGAAATCCGTCATGTCGTCGATGCCGAAGCGATGAGCCAGGTCCTCGATCGCGGTCCTGTCCAGAAGAGCGTAAACGGCCATACTATATATGGTCAGAAACAACCATATCTGATTTCACGAAATCAATGAGGAGGACATCTCTGTGTCCACGACTGTCGCACTTATCGGCCAAAATAGGCGAAACGCTGTGCCATAGCGAGCGGTCGAAATAATACGAGTCGAAGTAGGACTGTTGTTTCCAGACAGTTTTAGGATGTCCTGTCGGCTCCGGGCCATGGCCGTAAAAGTAGTTGATGCCGCCAGCAATGTTGTGGCGAGTGATCAGGTGTTGCGAAGTATAGGTTTCGTCGTCGCGATGAATGCCCTCGGGCGTGGGGCTCCCCGGGACGCCGGTAGTGGCGAGTATCCGGATCTGGTGAACACCGATGAGCCAGTCGTCTGTGACGAATTTGTTCGATGTCAGCTGCTCAAGGTCAAACAGGATGAGTTCGTGCAAAAACGTGTTATCGATGGTTTTGGCTGCCATCGCTGCGAAGCGTCTGTGCGTGCCGCCGTTGAGAGGATTGGTGCTGCTGCTTTGATAGAAGGACGCGTCTGAAATGTGGGTCAACTGACCGGTCGCACCGGAGAGGTCGTACAAGCCATATCGCCGCAATCGGTAGCTGCCACCGTCGGCCATGTAGGGATCCGTTTCCAATTGCTCCCAATCATCCCGGAAGAGTTCAGCGGATTTCCGCAATTCTGGGGCAAATGAGAATTCGTGAGACGGAACCAGTGCATAGTGAGCCTGCTCAATGCTGCTACCTATATCAGAGTCAACGGTAATCACTTTGCCAGCTCGAACTGGCTGCGTTCCCCTGAATACCGATCATCCGTTAACCTCATTTCTTATCCTTTATGATAGAAAAAGACCATATATAGTATTACCCTACCCTATAACATCCATACATGGTCGAATAGTACAAAATATAGTAAATACAGAAACGGGCGAAAAACACATCGCAAAGAGAGCTTATATGGAATTTTCCACCGAATTTCCGGGTCCGGGCCCTGACGATTACGCGAATGTCCTGGCGCTCAACACGGCATTTCTCGAGGCAAGCAGCGAACTGAAGGGTCCACAGCGAGGGCGGCTGGCCGCCGCGCCGTTCCTGTTGTTTTCTATAAGGGAAAATGATCTGGACTGGTGGGAGAGAGCGTTGGCCGATGGCCGGCAGGGTGACCTGATGGCCGCCCCGGAATTGAACGACATCGAATTACGCGGCATACAATCGGCGGCCATCGGCTTCCTGTGGCAACTTGCGCGCCGCAATCCGTACGCCGCTCGCGTCATCAGCGGTGCGACCATCGCGTGGTGTGAGAAGCTTATAAGCTTTCCCCTGGTGACGTTGCTGGACAGGGTCGGGGCGCGAAGTGACCTGATGAAATCGCGTCTGGACGACCAGGAAGATTCGGGTCACCGATTGCTGGGGGCAGGTACCAGCTCCAGCTCGAGAGTGCGTCACTCTTCTCATCTGGTAGTCTTGCAGTCGTTGCTGACTCGCACCGGTTCCGAGCAATACATTCGTCTGCCAGCCGCAGCCTGCAGAATGGCGCGTCCCAGGCTCAAAATTGCCGAGCGAAAAATGACAAGAATCCGCCGCAAGAAGGTGTGACGTTGATGGAGCCGCGCGGGTACAATACGCGGCCTTATGCGTGCTCTCACCATCAAAAACCTTTCCAAGACCTACAAGCAGGGCAACCAGGCCCTCAAGGGCATCGATCTGGTGGTGGAAGCTGGCGAATTTTACGCGTTGCTCGGTCCTAACGGCGCCGGCAAGACCACGGCTATCGGCATTATCAGTTCGCTCGTAAATAAGTCGGGCGGCGAAGTTGAGATCTTTGGCCACAGTATCGATACGGACCTCGAGGCCGCCAAGTCGTGCCTGGGGCTCGTGCCGCAGGAGATAAATCTCAATCTCTGGGATACGGTCGGCAATATTGTAAGCAATCAAGCGGGTTACTATGGTCTTGGCGGCGAAGTCGCGAGGCGCCGAGTCGAGAAATACCTGCGCGCCGTCCAGCTATGGGACCGGCGCAACGATATCTCGCGCACCTTGTCCGGTGGCATGAAGCGTCGCCTGATGATCGCCAGGGCGCTCGTTCACGAACCCAGATTGCTGATACTCGATGAGCCGACCGCGGGCGTCGATATCGAAATACGCAGGTCGATGTGGGATTACCTGCGGAAAATTAACGCAGCCGGCACCACGATTATTCTGACCACCCATTATCTTGAAGAAGCCGAATCTCTGTGTCGTCGTATCGCCATCATCGATGAAGGCAAAATTATTGAAGATGCCAAGATGAGTACCGTATTGCGCAAATTGCAGCGAGAGGTGTTCGTGCTCAGTCTTGACCATCAATTGTCAGAAGTGCCACGACTCGATGGTTTCCAGACATGGTTGCGCGATGACTGTGAACTGGAGGTTGAGAAAGGACCGGACCGTGACCTCAATGATCTGTTCGAGCAACTTAGCGCGAAGGGCATCAAGGTTGTGAGTTTACGTAACAAGACGAATCGCCTTGAGGAGCTGTTCATGCGCATCGTCGAGAACAAACACAATGCGGCGGAGAATGTCGCATGAACGTCGCGCTGAATCTTGTTGCTGTGCGCACCATCATCCGCAAGGAAATGATCCGCGTATTGCGCATTTGGGTGCAGACAATTGTGCCGCCCGCGATCACAATGACTCTGTATTTCATCATTTTCGGCAATCTTATCGGTCGTCGCATCGGCAGTATGGGCGGCTTCGATTACATGCAATACATCGCGCCGGGGCTGATAATGATGTCGGTCATCACGACGTCATACGGCAATGTCGTGTCGTCGTTCTTCGGCGCGAAGTTCAGTCGCCATATCGAGGAGATGCTGATATCGCCGATGTCCAATGCAACGATCATCGTCGGACACGTATCGGGAGGCGTACTGCGCGGGCTGCTTGTCGGCTTGGTTGTGACCGTGGTCGCGCTGTTTTTTACGCGGCTTGAGGTCGCCCACCCTCTGATCATGATTTCGATTGTACTGCTGTCGTCAATCGTGTTTTCGCTGGCGGGATTCATCAACGCCGTGTTCGCCAAAAAGTTTGACGATATCTCGATCGTGCCAACGTTCGTGCTGACGCCATTGACATATCTGGGTGGCGTATTTTATTCGATCTCCATGTTGCCGGAATTCTGGCAAAACGTTTCCAGGGCCAATCCGATTCTCTACATGGTGAACGCATTCCGTTACGGCATCCTCGGCACGTCGGACATCAGCATTGGCCATGCGTACGTAATTCTCGTGGTCTTCGTCGTTCTTTTGTTTTCGGCCTGCGTGTGGTTGATGCGAAAGGGCATCGGCATTCGCGAATAGAATGTGCGGCCGTTTCGCTTTCTACTCCCCCAGTGAAGCGACTGCGGCATTGTTCGGGGTTGCCGGGGCGCCAGCTCTGGAGCCGCGTTACAATATAGCGCCCACACAACCGGTCGCGACTGTTCGCGATGACGAGGAGCAGCATCGTGAACTCGTCATGTTGCGCTGGGGACTCGTGCCGTTCTGGGCTAAGGATCCCGCAATCGGCAATCGGATGATCAACGCTCGTGCTGAAACCGTCGCCGAGAAGCCTTCCTACCGCGCCGCGTTCAAGCATCGCCGCTGCCTGGTACTTGCCGACGGGTTTTATGAATGGCACGCGGCAGGCGACGTAAAGACGCCCTATTTCATCTCACTGGACAGCGGCGAGCCGTTCGCCCTGGCGGGGCTATGGGAAAGCTGGCAGGACAAAAAAACCGGTGAAATTCTGCAGACAACCACCCTGATAACAACGGCTGCAAACGAATTCATGCAACCGTTGCACCACCGTATGCCGGTAATTTTGCAGCCCGGTACAGCGGACGAATGGTTGTCGGGCGCCGTCGATTATTTAAGCAGCGCAGCTGAGCGCACGCCCCCACTGCGGGCCTGGCCAGTGGACCGGCGAGTAAACAACCCCCGTAACGACGGTGTCGGTTTAGTCGAGACGATTAAGGTACCGGGGCCGCCATGAAAAGCGGTCAAGACTATTCGCGCGGCAACAGGAACGAGGTGCCCTGATACTCCAGCACGACCCCATCGGGAATTATTTCGATGACGGCGGGACCTTCATCCAGATACGATCCCTCGCGATACTTTGACATGTTGATGAACACGAAACGGTCTTCTGGCAATGCACTATAGACATGGATATCGAGATGCAAGTCAGTAACGGTAACGGCGCCACGGGCGCGCACCTCGTGAATGCCCGGCAATGTACTGGCCGATCGTGTCGGCAGCGAGTATTCGACAGAACCGCCATTCGCAACGGGCGCAGCCGTTTCGGCCGGCGTATTCTGCCGTGCGACAGTGACCTGAGCCGCGAAACTTGGCTGTCGTACTTCATCATGTGAATTGCCTGCAAGCGTCGCTTCAGCAGCCGCAGGCGTTGCAGGAGTACTGTCGGGTCTCAGGAGTAAGCCAAAGAGTACGATCAGGTTTATCGCGAGCAGCACAGCGACAATCCAGAACCAGCGAGGAATCGCTCGCGAGCCGGAACTGCCGGGGATTGCCGCGAACTCGACGGGGCTTGCGGATTGTCTTTCGTTTTCTGATTTTCGCAGTGCGTCGAGAATAATGGACATGCGTTAATCCCTGGCGATACGTGGTGACGATAGCCGGGGTGTGCCGTCCGCACCAAGAAGTGAGTTGATGATAATCTGCGTCTGCGGTCCCGCGAGCCCGTCAACCTCAAGACGGTGGTCTCTCTGGAACAGGCGTACGATATTATCGAGATCGCTGTCGTATTCCTCGGAGTCTGCCATTGTGCTGCGGTAGCGATCGTCGATTTCAGCAAGACTTTCGCGCAACCAGACCACGGCGACGCCACGCGAACCTGCCCCCAGCGATATCGGCGCGCCCCCGACAGGACGCCACAACAACAGGTACTCACCGAACCAGAGCCTGGTTACCGCGCTCACCGGATGCGTTACGCCGATTCCGCCGATGGACAGTTCCGCACTGTCGTCGGACGCCGTTATCAAAACAATTTCGTGCGCTTCGCCGCTTGCGTCGATGACGGACAGGATTGCCGGTCGATTGAGTTGTCGGAGGCCGTTCCAGGAACCACGTTGATGCAGGCAGGAGAATCCGGCGGCGGCTGCTTGCAAGCAGCCATCGCGTCCATTGCTCGTGTACTCGAGATTCCAAAGCTCGAACAGCGTTGCCATCGCAACGTCAGTGTTGGTAAGTCCGCTCGCAAGCGACAGTTGCTCCGACAGCGTCGGCTCGTCGACGACCGGTTCCTCCGGCAATGGAATCAGGGCAATGACAGCTTGCGCGTCGACCGTATCCGGTTCTTTCTCGATCACGGACAAAACAAAAGTTGCGGCGAGGGCCGCTCCCAGGATGCCGGCGGCAATGGCGAACCGTTGCCAGGCAGGTGCCTGATTGAGCTCGCCCGAAACTTCGCTAGCCGCCTGTCGGATCAGGCGTCTGTTTACGCGCCGCGATTCCTGGGTGTAGGCGCCAAGGAGCGCGCGATCGCAAATAACATTGATGAGTCTCGGTATGCCTTGTGAAAGACGGAACACGGCCTTTTTGGCGCCGCTGTCGATAACCTCACCCAAAGCGCCTGCCACACGTAATCGGTGCTCGACGTATTGCGCAGTTTCTTCGCGTGTGAGTGGTTCAAGGTGATAGCGGCCCGTGATGCGCTGCGCCAGTTGTCGCAGATCATTACGCGCGAGCAATTCCCGCAGCTCAGGCTGGCCGATCAGAATGATCTGCAGCAGCTTTTGTTTCGCGGTCTCAAGATTGGTGAGCAGCCTGACCTGTTCAAGTACCGCAGGAGCGAGATTCTGCGCCTCGTCCACGACCAGTATGGTCCGCCGGCCGTTGGCGTGTGCGTCGAGGAGGTGTTGGTTGAGCGCATCGGTCAGCGCTTTCATGCTGTTCTTGTCGTCCGGTACCTTAATACCCAGTTCCTCGCAAATCGTCGCAAGAAACTCATGTGCGGTCAGCTGCGGATTGAGGATGACGGCGACGTCGGCGTTGTCGGGGATGCGGTTTAGCAACAAGGTGCGCACGAGCGTCGTTTTGCCGGTGCCAACTTCGCCGGTCAGCTGGACAAAGCCACCGCTTTCCGTGACGCCGTAAACAAGATGGGCAAGCGCTTCGCCGTGCCGCTCACTCATGAAGAGGTAACGCGGGTCCGGCGTTATCGAAAATGGTTTTTCGTTGAGACCGAAAAAGCTCGTGTACATCGTTTTCCGATTCTACCCTACGCGTGTTGGCTGTGATCAGTGCCGGTCAAGAATTCTGGCTCTGCCGAGGGACGATGAACCGAATTTTTCCCTGATTTCATCGACGGTTTCGTCGATGACAGACGGACTCCGGGCTTTGTCCGCGGCGAACAGGTCCGGTTGTGCGACAGGCGACAGGTTGCTGCCGCCGACGCCGAGCAGGCGAATTTTTACGCCGGGGTTGTCAGCCAGCCACGTTCGGAGCAATTCACGGACGATCGCGAATATCTGATCGGTCCCGTTGGTCGGTGGCTTGATACTGCGTTGACGGGTGACAGTCGTGAAGTCAGCTCGCCGCAGCTTGATCTGCACGGTTGCGGCGCTCAAAAATGCCTTGCGCAAGCGTCCCGCCGTCCGCTCGGTGAGTCGCAGGAGTTCGCGTTCCATGTCCGCGTGCTTTGACAAATCCCGATCATAAGTCTCTTCAGCGCTGATCGATTTTTCCTCGCGGCTCGGCACGACTGGGCGGGCGTCGATTCCGGACGCCCGAGCACGCGTCTTTTGTGTAAAACGACCGAAAATGGGTTCGAGGTCACGGTTGTCGGCGACGCGCAGGTCCCGCACACTCGACACGCCAATCGCGCTCAGTCTTTGCAGTGTTTCTCTGCCGATGCCCGGGATCACGCTGACGGGCAACGGGTCCAGTTTTTTTCGATAGCTGGCCGGAGTGATGATCGTGAGGCCATCGGGTTTATCGAGATCAGAGGCTATTTTCGCAACCAGCTTGTTCTCCGCGATGCCAACGGAAGCGGTGAGTTCCGTGTCGCCGAGAATTCGCTGTTTGATTTCGGCCGCAATTTTTTCGGGAGAGCCGAACAGCCTGACGCTCGCCGTTACGTCAAGGAATGCCTCGTCCAGTGACAGGCCTTCGACCAGTGGCGTGAATTCTCGAAAAATCGCGAAAATCACTGTGGAGGTTTTTTTGTAATGGGACATGCGTGGCGACACCCGGATCAGCCGACTGCAGCGCCGCAGCGCTGCGGCCATCGGCATCGCGGACCGGATGCCGAATGCACGAGCCTCGTAGCTGGCTGCCGCCACGACACCGCGGTTGGCGCCGCCACCGACAACGACCGGTTCGCCTTTTAGTTCCGGGTGGTCCCGTTGTTCGATCGACGCATAGAAGGCATCCATATCCACATGCAGAATGCTGCGTGTCGCCGATGACATGGGGTTATTGGCTGCGCTCGACGATATAGCGCGCCAGCCATTGCAACGATGCAGCGTCGTCGCCAAACGGTTCGAGGGACGCCAGGGCGCTGGTAAGCAGTTCATCGCACCGCCGCCGCGAGGCAGCGATGCCGAACAGCGCCGGGTAGGTCGCCTTCTGCAGTGATTCGTCCGAACCTGCCGGCTTGCCGATTACCTCAGTCTCGCCTTCGACATCCAGAATGTCGTCCTTGATTTGAAAGGCAATGCCGATAGTACGGCTAAATTTGTCCAGCGCTCCGGTATTCGTGACCGGTAGGTCACCGGCAAGCAGGCACGCAGAAATAACGGCCGCGTATATCAAAGAACCGGTCTTTAGCGCATACATGTGCTCGAGCTCGCTCGCGGTCAGCGATATTCCTTCGGCAGCGAGATCGATCGCCTGGCCACCGGTCATGCCTGTTGAACCACAGGCACCGGCGATCAGCTGAACCAGTCCCGTGCGCGTCCTCGCGGACACGTTTTCCATATCTGCCAGCACCGAAAACGCCAGCGGTTGCAGCGCGTCTGCTGCAAGAATTGCTGTCGCCTGATCGAATTGCTTGTGAACGGTTGGCTGACCGCGTCGCAGATCGTCGTCATCCATTGCCGGAAGGTCGTCATGGACCAGCGAGAAAGCGTGTATCAGCTCAATCGCTACAGCGGGCGCATCCAGTGATTCGATCTCGACGCCCAGGCACTCTCCGGTGGCGTAGACCAGCAATGGCCGAATGCGTTTGCCGCCGCTGAGGACCGCGTATCGCATGGCCTTGTGCAATCGTGTCGGGCTGGTCGACGCTGACGGCAACGCGACTTCGAGTCTGGCGTCGACGCGGGCAGTGTACTCAACAACGCGGTCTTTGAATTGTTCGGGCAAGTCAGCGGCCACCACACTCGATTGGGCCGTGTAGCGTACACGGAAATCAGCGCGTGCGCGCGTGTCCCGCTGGGCTATAATTTGCGTCCTTTGACGATCGATCAGACGGGAAACGAGCCTATGCGGGCGACCGCAATCGCGCAACCCAACATCGCCCTGATCAAGTATTGGGGCAAGCGCGATGTTGTCCGCAATCTGCCCGCGGTCGGATCGATCTCGATTACCCTGAGCGAATTGCAAACACAAATGAGCGTCGATCTGGATACGGATTTGCCCGGCGACGTGCTGCTCGTCAACGGCGGCGAGGAGCCGCGTTTTCTGCCACGTATCAGCGCCTGCCTGAACGACCTCCTCGGCGAGCAACGGAGCTTTGCGCGCATAAGCAGCCACAGCAACTTTCCGATGGCGGCAGGTCTGGCTTCGTCGGCGTCGGCATTTTCCGCATTGACGATGGCAGCCGCCGGCGCGGCGGATTTGTCGTTAAGTACCCGGGAACTTGCGAGGATTGCCGGCCGCGCGTCCGGTTCGGCGGCGCGGTCCCTGTACGGTGGATTTGTGGAGCTAAAGAACGACGGTGACAGCATCGAGCTTGAGTCCTTAATGGACGCTGAGTCGTGGCCGCTGCAAGTCGTGTTGGCCATCACCGATACCGGGCGGAAAGAGACGGGTTCGACGGAAGCGATGGAGATCAGCCGCAAAACCTCGCCGTTTTACGATGACTGGATTGTGCGCCAGGCAACGGATCTGGATGCTGCGCGCACGGCAATAGAACAACGAGACTTCGCCGGACTGGCCGCGATCGCGGAGCACAATTGCCTGAAGATGCATTCCATCATGTGGGCGTCGCGGCCGCCGATCGTGTACTGGAAGGCTGCGACCATGCGTTGTCTGCAGACGGTACGCCGACTGCAGGGCGAAGGTCGCAGCGTGTTTTTTACGATTGATGCCGGGCCGCAGGTAAAGGCTGTTTGCCTGCCCGAAGATACCGAAGTCGTTCGCGAAGCATTGTCGACCACGCCGGGCGTAAAGCAAGTCATGACCAGCGGGCTCGGCGCCGGCGCACGACTGGTGAAAAAAACGTGACGACAGATACAGTGGCCAGCGCACCCGGCAAGGTCGTGCTCTGCGGCGAATACGCGGTACTCGATGGCGCGCCCGCGATTTGTATGGCCGTCAATCGCCGCGCACACGTGCGTTTGACCGGGATCGACGGCGACTGCAGTCAGGTTACGGCGCCCGGGTATACGGAAACCACGGGCCGGTTTCAATCGACAAAAAATGGCCTCGCATGGCACGACGGCCGACAGGAATTCGCTCTCGTGGATTCGGTTTTGCGTGCGGTTGGAGCGCCGTATTTGGCCGCCTGTGCCATCGTTCTGGATACTTCCCGGTTCAACGATGCAGGGACGCGGGCAAAGTTTGGCATTGGCTCGAGTGCTGCGCTCACGGTCGCGCTTTGCGTCGCAGTCAAGCGGACGATTGACGTCGCAGAGATCGCACAGCGCGCGCACAGAGATTTTCAGGACGGTGTCGGCAGTGGGGTCGATGTAGCTTGCAGTATCCACGGCGGGCTCATTGAGTATCACATGGCAGGCGCCGTTTCGACGGCATTGGCGTGGCCCGATGGTTTGCGGTTTCGCCTGCTATGGACCGGAGTTGCCGCAAGTACGAAAACACGGCTGGCAAGCTTTGATGCCGTTGTCGGCAAGTCGTCGCGGGCGCAACTTTCTGCTGCAGCGCGGGACATGGCGGATGCGTGGCGTGGGGGCAGTGCAGACGCGGTTATCGCGCAATATCGAGAATACATCAAGCATCTGCGATTATTCAGCGTTGACCACAAGCTTGGCATATTCGATGCTGGACATGGCGAGTTGGCGCTTGCTGCGCGTGACGCGAATCTGGTCTACAAGCCCTGCGGAGCGGGTGGCGGTGATATCGGCATCGCATTGGGCACAGATGCCGCAGCGCTTGACGATTTCATCAAGGAGCATGCGACGAAAGCGTCCTTGCTCAAGTGTGAAATTGATTACGACGGCGGAAGAGTGGAAGAAAATTGAGCGATTCGCGGGTATCAGGTCTGTACAAACTAAACGTAGCTGAGCGTATAGCCGAACTCGAACGGCGCGGCTGGCTATCGGCGAGTCACGCGCGCGATTTGCAAGCAGGTCGTCAAGTAATATCGGCAGTCGCCGCTGACAAGATCATTGAAAACGTCGTCGGTGTCTTCGGACTCCCGTTTGCCATCGCACCGAACTTTATCGTCAACGAACGTGAGTACATCGTGCCGCTCGTCGTGGAAGAGCCATCGATCGTGGCTGCGCTTAGCAGCGCTGCTGCTCTGGCCAGAGAGTGTGGCGGATTTTCGGCGTCACAAGAAGAGTCATTGCTGGCCGGACAAATTCATATCGCTGATATTGCCGACGTTGATGCGGCGATCACGTCTCTTGGCGCGGCGGCCGAGGAGTTGCAGAGCCTGGCGGACGCGGTACACCCACGCTTAAAGGCGCGGGGCGGCGGCGTTCGTGATATCGAATTTCGAGCGCTTGACCTGCCGGACGGGACGCGGCTCGTTGTCGTGCACGTGCTGGTCGACACCTGCGACGCGATGGGGGCCAATCTCGTCAACACGATTTGCGAGTCTATCGCGCCGCGCATCGAACAGATCAGCGGCGGCGCCGCAGTGCTGCAAATACTTTCGAACCTTGCCGATCGCTCGATAGTGTCGGCGACAGCGAGCTTCCCAATTGATGCGCTGGCGACTACCGGGATGAGCGGCGCGGAAGTTCGCGACCGGATCGTACTGGCCAATGAGATCGCGGTCGCGGATCCACATCGAGCCGCCACGCACAATAAAGGCGTTATGAACGGCATTGACGCACTGGCCATAGCAACGGGCAATGACTGGCGCGCTATCGAAGCCGGAGCTCATGCGTATGCTGCCAGAAATGGCCGGTATGCTGCGCTTACGCGGTGGCTGGTCGGCGCCGATGGCGAACTGCTCGGCGAAATCGGTTTGCCTCTGAAAGTCGGAATTGTCGGCGGTACCGCGACATCGAATCCTGCTGCGATTCTTGGGCTCGCAATCGTCGGCGTCGAGTCTGCGTCGCAGCTTGCTGAGCTGATGGCCGCAGTGGGCCTGGCGCAAAATTTTGCCGCATTGCGCGCGCTGGTGACGGGCGGCATTCAGAAAGGACATATGCGACTGCATGCGCGCAGCGTTGCGGCCGCCGCGGGGACGCCCGATTCCGATCTCGACGAGCTTGTCGGCAAGCTTATCGAGAGTCGCGAGGTGAAAATCTGGAAGGCGCAGGAAATACTGGCTGAACAGGATTCCGCAGCAGTACCGGGCGCTGCATTTACTGCGACGGCGGCTGGCAAGATCATCTTGCTTGGGGAGCACGCGGCCGTTTACGGGCGGCACGTGCTTGCGCTGCCCATCGTCGATGCGGTGCATGCGGCCGTGACGGCATCCGAACAGAGCACAACTTTGACAGTGCGCGATTGGGGATTGCGGGCTGTCATCGACCGCGCCAGTACCGACGGCATCGATGCCGTGATCAATCTGCTGCTCGAAAGACTTGGCGTTGCCGATGATAATTTCACCATACACGTCCGTTCGAAATTGCCCAGGGGGATGGGACTGGGTTCGTCGGCGGCGATTGTCGTCGCAATTGCTCGCGCCATTGGCCGTTGCAAAGATAAAGAACTTGACGATGAGGAGATCAATGCAATTGCGTTTGCATGCGAAAAACTGGCGCACGGTACGCCGTCTGGAATCGACAACACGATATCCTGCTACGCGAGCGCAATGCTGTTTCGCAAAGCAGACAGTTTGCACATCGAACGACTTGAGATAGGCGAGAGACCGCCGGTGGTTGTCGGCTTCAGTCGGGAGATGGGACTGACGCGCAATCAGGTTGCGGGCGTCAAGGCGCGCTTCGATCGAAACTCGACACACTACAATGCGATTTTCGATCAGATTGACGAAATGAGTATCGAGGGCGCGAAGGCATTGCGGTCTCGGCGCTATACGGAGCTGGGTGCGCTGATGAACATTTGCCATGGCCTGCTTAACGCGATCCAGGTATCGACGCCGGACCTCGAGAATATGGTTGCGCTGGCGAGACAAAGCGGCGCCGTCGGCGCGAAGCTAACCGGTGCCGGAGGCGGTGGGGCGATGGTTGCCCTCTGCCCGGGATTTGAGGATCAGGTTCGGTCGGCGTTGCAGCGTGCGGGCTACGCAACGCTCGCAACGGCGGCATCAAATGGGGCGGCCATTGACTGACCCGAATCGCATTGTGTCATCGGACAGTGACGAACTCATACTCGTTGACGAACTCGACAACGAGATCGGTTATAAGTCGAAGGCCGATTGCCACGATGGCAGCGGCCTGTTGCATCGGGCTTTTTCGATATTCCTGTTCAATGCGCAGGGCGAGCTGCTGTTGCAGCGGCGAGCCCGGGAAAAGAGGCTGTGGCCGGGCTTCTGGTCCAACAGTTGTTGCAGCCACCCACGGCGCGGCGAGTCGCTGGCGACGGCAATCGAAAGGCGCTTAGGCGATGAACTCAATGTCACCGCCGATGTCGAGCATGTGTATCATTTCTGTTATCAAGCCTCGTTCGGCGAGGCCGGTGCGGAGAAAGAGTTGTGCCATGTGTTTCTTGGCAAACTTGATGGCGAGGCACGACCCAATAACAGCGAGATCGAAAGCGTGCGATTGATTTGTGTGCGGGATCTCGACGATGAGCTGGCGCATCAAGCGCAACGATTCACGCCCTGGTTCAAACAGGAGTGGCGAACTTTGAACGCTGACTACGGCGAACGGCTGCGGAGCTATGCAATAAAACGGTAGTACTCGATTCCCATATCGCAGAAGTGCCGGTCGTCACTATTGCCGACACGATCGATCACGAATTCGCTGCGACCAACGTAGTCCAGGCCCTGAACCTTACGCCCGTCATGCAAAGCTTCGTACTGCTCACGACTGAGGTCGATCGCAAGCTCCATTGCAGCGGCAAAATGAATCTTCGCGGCGGCTTCACGCCACCCGTCCACCATGAAGAACGGAATAACTTCGGCGGCGTCGCCACTGCCATAGCCCAGGGTCAGGACTTCGTCGCCGGCCGACAACGAATCCTCGTCGAGAGCCTGTTCGAAACCGGCCGCTATCCATGCGGGCAGCGCCGCTGTGTAGAGGTTACCCAGATCCAGCATCGTGTCGCTGCCGAGTCTCAACTTATCCAGAATTTCCTCGCGGTAGCGTCGTGACGCGCGGAAGGCGCGCAGCGCCGCCATGGTCAATGGATACACTTCGAACTGCAGATGCTCGGGATTGGCCAGAGCCGCTACCGCGGGCTTGCTGATCATTTCAGCGAGTACCGCGTCGACGTCGATGCCGGCCTCGTAGCAATAGGACGCCAGTTCAGCCCGGTCCTCGGACTTGCCTTGTCCGAGCGCAAAGAGGTAGGACACTGCCCAGCCCGTTTCGGGCATGCGGCGATAAGGCCGATGCAGAAAGAGAGTTTTCAGTGAGCGCAGATACTCGCTGGCATCGAGATTGCGCTTTTCGTACATATCGTGCAGCGCATGCAGCGTTTCGTCGATATAACAGGTGGTTGAGTACTTGCCGTTAAATACCGGGTAATCCTGAACCTGATGCGTTTCGGTTCGGTCCTGTCCACAGAAGCGCGACATCGGCTTGCGGAAATCCATGATGCGGTAGTCCGAAGCCGAGCCGGATCCGACCAGGTCGACCACGGCGAGTTTTGGGTCTTCCTCAAGCAGCATCGCGACCGCTCCGGCTCCCTGTGTGGGCTCGCCGGAACTGCCGCGGGCGTACTCTGCGATATCGGAGCAAACCACGATCGCCTGACCGCCGGCGCCATCGAGCGCCAGTTGGCGAATGGCGCCTTTCATTCCGTATACGCCACCCAGGCAGGCGTGCTTGAACTCAGGCACCTCGCAACTGCGTGCGATGGGCGGTTGGCCGCGCGTCTCAAGCGCCTGGTCCACCATACCTTTTATAATGATCGCGCCCGCCGAATTGTCAGTGCTGGACTCGGTGCCGAGTCCGAGAAACTTGACCCGGCGCGGATCGATTTCGTACTGGTCGATCAGGCGGATGACGGCGTTGGCTGCCATTGTGTAAACACTGTGGTTTGGGCCGCGAACGCGGAAACTGCGCCCAACAACTTCACGAATCTTGGGCCACTGACTGCCGGTCCAGTCGCACCAATCCTCGAGCCACACGCGGTACGGCGGCACGTAGGCCGCTAGACCGCTGATTCCGATAAGTTTTCTGTGGTTTGATTGATTCATGACAATGATTTGTTCAGGGGAGGCGATTCTAGTGATACTGGCGGCCACACTCAATCGTTTATTCTACCGTTATCGTGATGGGTTCCGATACAAGCGCCGGATCATGCGGAATGTGGAAGTGGTCGCCGAGCAGCATTTGCAGCGTGTGCTGACCCGGCGGCAACGTGATTTCGGTCGCCGTGCTGCCGTCTCCGAAGTGTACATGCTGCCCGTCGGCCGGAATGGGCAGCGAAAAATCCGGAAGATCGGTGTCGATCATGAGGTGGTGATGGCCCGAACTCGGTTGTTCCACGCCTGCCTTGACGATGTCCATTCCATCGATTCCAAATTCAATACTGATTGGGTTCGAGACAGTATCACCGTCGGCCGGAGTTATGAAAAATACGCTGGCGCCGGCGGCGGACGCGCTGCGTGGCAGGACCGTCGGGTCCGCAGCGATTTCAGGCTCGGATACGGACTCCGGGCTCACCACCGGCTCCGCGTTTTGGGAACAGGCGGACAGTATCAGGACTGTGGCGAGCGACGATGCGAATACAGACGAATGATTCATATTGGATCTCCTCAATGATTTCTAGACAGCGAGCAGGGCGAACATCACGGCGCCCAGCAGAGTGAATGATGTACCGATAAGGTAGGCGGTGACCATCACCAGGTATTTTGCGCCGGTGAACAAGTGTCCCTGACCGTATACACGCCGCATTGCCATGTACAGGTAGACAGGAACGTAAAAGGACGCGGCAACAACGGCCAAAATCGGGATCGCCTCGGGCACAGGCAGTAGTGCCATGACCCTCATGAACAGAATTTGCAGGGTCAATATCAAAAAGAAAAACGCATGAAAATGTACGAAGAACAACAGATGTTCAACAAAGTAGCGGCGCGACAGCGGGTAGAGGATTTTTAGCACCAGCGCCATCAGGGGCAGCAGCACGATCAGTGCGATCGGAATATTGTCGAGGAACACGCCCGCAAGTTTCTTTCCCTGGTCGAAGTTTATGCGTTCGCAGACCTTTTCCGCGCGTTCGAGCGAAACCCTCCTGGCTACCCATTCGGGGACATCCTGCCAGTCGTCGGCGTCGATAATGCAGTCTGTTTCGCCATCACTTTCAATTTCGGAATCTTCGAGTACCGCGATTTCCTCGGCGGTCCGACTGGGCTCCGGTTCGTACAATAAGCTCAGGTTGTCGCGCGGATCGAAAAACGCGACGACAAAAAAGACGATGCTGAGTACCAGATAGGTCCGAAACGGCGGCATGTATCGGGCGCGCCTACCCTGTAAATAATCTATTGTGAGCTGGCCGGGCTTCGTCAACAAAGGCACCAGCGTACGCCACAACCGGGAGTCCAGCTCCAGCAAATCACCGAATGCCTCACGGAGCAAGATCCAGATACTGATCAGCCGGCTGCGCGAACGTTGACCGCAGTTGCCACAATACTGACCCCTTAGTCGGGTGCCACAATTCAGACAGTTTTGGCTTTCGCCGGGCGCCATTTCCTGTGCATCGTCTGCCCGCAACGTATGGCTCTCAAACAACACGGAGCCGCCGAACGTTTTCGCCGCATCTGCGTCGAGTCCCGCCAGAAAACCGTCAAGGAGTTCGTCGAGTGCGTTGTCGTCACGAGCGCGAAATTGGCAAGTGCGAACAACGCGCCCTTCTGCATCGGCGTCCGATTGAATGACGTGAACGTCTACGATGCCGTCCTGTTGCAACGCAATCCGTTTGGTTTCTGCGAGCCAGTCGTCGAGTTCGGACTGCCGTTCATCTGCAATGATGAATATTGCTTCGTAAAATGGGCCGCCGAGATTCGTCATTTTTCTTCCGTCGGGCGCCTGTCAGGCTACTGGCTTTTTTTCTTTTTTGCCGATTTTTTCCGGCGAGCCTTTGTCTTTGCGACCGGCTTTTTCTTTGCGGGTTTTTCGGGTGGCGTCCGGGACAACTCTTCGGGTGCGAAGTCATCCACGGCGAGCAGGGCCATAACCTTTGCGTGGTACGCACGCATGTTGCGTGCTTCGGCCTTGCTGATAACCTGGCCCTTCTCGGCCTCTTCGATTTGTTCGCCGATGTAGTCAGAGGACAATAAACCTTCTTTACGTGCCTGCCGCAAGCGCCGCTCAACAGGTTCGTATTCTTTCGTAAGCTCCAGCGCTTCCTGCAACAAGCCCAGCGGGTTGTTCGGTTCCAGCGTCTTATAAACGAATTCGGTCAGACGCTCCCGCGATTCGCCCGGCGTTGTTATCAGCGCGACAACCTTTTTGCCGAGTTCATCGGAAGGTGCTGAATAAGTACGGCCGCGGGGGAATATTAATATGCGCAACAACAACGCGACCCAGCGATTCGGGAAGTTGCGCAGGAACGAGTGCAGGGCTTCCTGCGCCTGATACATCAACGTGCGAACCGACCACTCGACCAATGGCAGATCGGTCGCCCGACGTCCCTGGTCTTCAAAATGTTTGAGTACCGTGGAGGCGAGATACATTGCACTGAGGATGTCGCCGAGACGCGCGGATAACAGCTCGCGTTTCTTGAGAGAGCCGCCCAATGTCAGCATTGCGAAATCGGAGGCAAGTGAGAACGCGGCACTGTAGCGGTTGATGTTCTGGTAGTACCGACGTGTCGGCGTGTTGAGTGGCACTCTGGAGAACTTCGCATGCGTTAGCGCGAGGAAGAACGAGCGCGCCATATTACTGATCGCGTATCCGATATGTCCAAACAACGCATCGTCGAATTCGATCAGGCCACGATCGAGATCTGCATCGCCGGCGGCGTTTAATTCCCGTAATACGAAAGGGTGGCAACGGATCGCGCCCTGACCGTAGATAATCAGATTGCGTGTCAGAATGTTGGCGCCCTCGACAGTAATCGCTATTGGAGTTGCCATGTAGCCACGGCCGAGGTAGTTTTTCGGCCCCATCATGACGCCTTTGCCACCGTGGATATCCATGGCGTCATTTGCGACTTTTCGGGCCAGTTCTGTGCAGTGGTACTTGAGGATGGCCGAGGGAACCGACGGTTTTTCGCCTTGATCGATCGCAGCCGACGTAACCGCGACAGCCGCATTCATGATGTAAGTGTGACCGGCAATGCGCGTCAACGCTTCGCCAACACCCTCGAAGTTCGCGATCGAGGTGTTGAATTGCTTGCGAATGATTGCGTAGGCACCGGTTGCATAGCTCGCTGCCTGACCTCCGCCAGATGCGATTGCCGGCAAGGTAATAGCCCGACCCACTGCCAGCAGTTCGACCAGCATCTTCCAGCCCTTGCCAGCCATTGCAGGTCCGCCAATGATGAAATCAAGAGGCACGAACACGTCTTTGCCGGATGTCGGGCCGTTCTGGAACGCGATGGTCAGCGGATAGTGGCGCCGGCCAACTTCCACGCCCGGCAGATCAGTGGGGATGAGTGCGGCGGTGATCCCGTATTCGTCTTTGTCGCCCATCAGGTGGTCCGGATCGTACAGCTTGAAGGCAAGGCCGAGCACGGTCGCCACTGGTGCTAACGTAATGTAGCGTTTGTTCCAGTTCAGGCGTATGCCGACAATGGTTTTACCCTTCCACTTACCCTTGCAGACAATGCCGTTGTCGATGAGCGCGGCTGCGTCCGATCCAGCTTGCGGTGATGTCAACGCAAAGCACGGAATTTCGGTACCGGCGGCCAGCCGTGGCAAGTAGTGCTGTTTTTGTTCCTCGGTACCGTATTGCAGCAGTAACTCCGCCGGGCCCAGTGAATTGGGCACACCCACCGTCGATGATGCCGTCGGACTGCGGCCAGCGAGCTTTGAGATGACTGCAATATTTGCGTACGCAGAAAATTCCAGTCCACCGTACTTCTTCGGAATGATCATCGCGAAGAAACGCTTCTCGATGATAAATTCCCAGACCTCTTTCGGCATGTCTGCGTATTCATGGCAGATCGCCCAGTCATCGAGCATCAGGCAGAGTTCTTCGCACGGGCCGTCGAGGAATGTCTGCTCTTCCACCGATAATTTTGGCGCCGGACGGGACATCAGGCGGTTCCATTGCGGCATGCCGGAAAACAGTTCGCCATCCCACCCGACGTCGCCGGCTTCCAGCGCCTCGCGCTCTGTGTCCGACATCGAGGGCAACATCGAGCGATAGATCACAAGCAGAGGTTTGGTGATTTTCTCGCGGCGAAATTCTATGAGGTTTGGTACGACCATCAGGCCGAAAATAGCGATCAGGACAAGGCTCCAGAGGAAGGAGCCCTTACCTACAATGATAAAAGCGGCCACAGCGATTCCCATCGCGATGGTCGAAGTACGCAGATCGATGCGCCGGTAGGCGAGGAATAGTCCGCCGCCAACAAACAGCGTGAGCCAAAATAAATCAACAGTCAGTTCAGACAAATCAAAAACCTCTCAAGAATTGGCGCTCAGGTCTCATGGCAGCCATTTTATAGCAGTTCCTCGATGGCGGCACGTTCCTCGCGCAGTTCCGCTGCAGTCGTATCCATGCGTGTGCGACTAAAGTCGTCGATATAAAGTTCCTGAACGATTTCAATCTTGCCATCGCGGCAGCGAACCGGGTAGGAGTAGATAATGCCAGGCTCTATGCCGTAACTGCCGTCTGCCGGGATTGCCATACTGACCCAGTCGTCGTCGGGCGTGCCCAGCGCCCAGTCGCGCATGTGGTCAATAGCAGCCGAGGCGGCGGAGGCCGCTGAAGACGCGCCGCGGGCTTTGATAATCGCAGCGCCACGTTGTTGTACAACAGGAATGAACGTGTCGGCCAGCCAGTCTTGATCCACCAGTGTGGTCGCACTTTTCCCCGCGACACTGGCGTGACTCAGGTCGGGGTATTGTGTGGCGGAATGGTTGCCCCAAATCGTCATGCATTTGACGTCATTAACGTGGTTGTTGGTCTTGCTCGCAAGTTGCGCTATCGCACGGTTGTGATCGAGGCGCGTCATGGCCGTGAAATTAGCCGTATCGATATCGGGCGCGTTGCTGCTGGCAATCAGCGCGTTCGTATTGGCCGGGTTCCCGACGACCAGTACTTTGATATCGCGGCTGGCGTGCTCATTCATTGCTTTGCCCTGTACCGAAAAAATCACCGCGTTGGCCTGTAGCAGATCTTTGCGCTCCATGCCCGGGCCGCGCGGACGGGCCCCGACCAGCAGCGCATAGTCGCTGTCTTTGAACGCGGCATCGGGAACGTCGGTCGCAACGATGTTGGCGAGCGTGTGAAACGCGCAGTCCTCAAGCTCCATAACGACGCCCCGCAAAGCTGGCAGCGCCGGTGGAATCTCCAGCAACTGCAGAATAACCGGCTGATCAGCGCCGAGCATTTGGCCGGAGGCGATGCGGAATGCGAGCTGATAGCCGATCTGGCCAGCAGCGCCGGTAATGGTGACGCGAACAGGTGCTTTCATCGATTTGTTTCCAACAGTTAATCGCGCAACAGAAATGGAATATCCGGCCCGGGTGATCATAAGGTCGGGCCGGCGATTTTAGCACCGGTAGGCGCTGCAGGCACTTGAGTTAACTCACAAGGCGCCTCGGAAGTCGGCTATTCGGCCGGGTATTCGAGCAGAAAGGCCGCGTATTCACGATCGGCCTCATCCATGAATCCCCGTTCGCGAAGGGTGTCGATACAATTCAGCCATTTCTCCCTGGTAGCGTGCAGCGTAGCGGCGCACGCATCGGGCGCGCCGGACTCTTTCTCTGCAGTTGTCTGCGCGAAAGCTTTTATTCGGCTCGGCGAAAATTCGTCCTTCGCCAAAGGCGCCGCGGGCTTAGGCTTCAGCGCCGCCCGGGCGGGCTTGCCCGCGAGGGCGCGTTCGAGTACTGACTCAGGCGTCGGTCTGGTCATCTCAAGCAAGCGGTCCGCGCTGTCGTCCACGACTACGGGTGGCAGCGTATTTTTTTCGACCTGATTAATCTCCAGCACGATAACAAGACACAGTCCGATCGTTGTCGCCCACGCGACGGGTTTCATCCACGGTGCGAACAATGCTTGCTGCCCGATCGCGCCCTTGCGCTCATCCGCCGCCATGCGCAGAATTTTCTGATTGAGCCGCTCGGGCGTTCTTTCCCTGGCGAGTTCGTGATACGTCCCGGACACGAGTTCGTCGATCTCTTTGCTGTCTCGCTCGTCGTTCATCGTGGTTCCTGTATGGCTGCGCGAAGTTTCCTGACTGCATAACGCAGCCTGCTCTTGGCCGTCTCGCGCTTACTTCCCGTCACGGATGCGATCTGCTCAAGACTGAGTCCGGCCTCTTCGTACAGCAAGAACGCGTCCCGCTGTTCTTCTGGCAGATCTCGCAACGCCAGGGCTAGTCGTTCTTTCGCGAGGCTGCGCTCGGCGCTGGTCTCGGGCAGTTCGCCCGGATCGACATGATGTTCCGGTATCAATTCGGCGCTGTTTGCATGTCGTTTGTTGCGGCGTACATGATCTATGAAGCAGTTATGCGCGACCCGATACATAAAGGTTGTGAACTTGGCCGTTGGCCGATAACTGGCGCGAGCTTTGATGATCTTGCTCCATACGTCCTGAAAGATATCCTCGGCCGTGTCTTTGTGCCGACAAAGTCTGAACAAGTAGCGATACAGTGCGTCCTTATGGCGTCTGTACAGTGTCTCGAACGCCGCCGTATCGCCATCCTGGTACCTGAGCATCAGCGCGCTGTCTGCAGGAGTGTGGCTCATGCCCGGAGCATAGGCCACCACCGCATGCCTGCAAAGAACGGCGGGTTTCGCCACGGTTTGCTGCGCGATCCCAGCCCTGCTCGAAACCATGTGAAGTCCTCTTTCCGTATGGCCTTGTAAACGTCATTGCGGCGACTCGAGGGTTATTCAAAGGCAGAGAAAAAGCTTGCAATCCGTGTATTCGGTGTTATAGTCAACTATAACACCAACTCACTGAAGGGCTGAGACGGCCCCGGAAGATCGAAATGTGCAAGATAAGCGTACAAATCCGCGATTACGTCGGTTTGGCAGTCATGTTTTTGCTGATCGTGGCGCTGGTAGCGGGGCAGGTCGATAGCGTGGTGCACGAGGCCGAACGGGCGCTGCTGTTCGATATCCATGCGGCGGACATTCTGCAGCGAACCAGGAACCATTGATCAATGGATCCGAAGTGGAATGAAGATCAGCCAATTTATCGCCAGCTGCGAGACCGGGTAGTTGCGATGATTCTGGAGCGCGTGCTGGTTGAGGGCGACGCATTGCCGTCGGTCAGGAATGTAGCGGCCGAGTACAGACTCAATCCGTTGACTGTGCTCAAGGGCTATCAGGAACTTGTGGACGAGGGACTTGTTGAGAAAAAAAGAGGCAGAGGGATGTTCATTATTGAGGGAGCGCGTGCAGCGCTTCTCAAAGCGGAGCGTCGCCGGTTTCTTGAGAAACAGTGGCCGAAGGTTGTCGCGACGATCGAGCGACTTGACTTGATCGTCTCGGATTTACTGCAAGACGTAGTTGCGAAAAAAGTAAATTTATCCAAGGATTCTGGAGGGGAGAATGACTAGCCTGGTCAGCGCTCAGGGAGTGTCCAAGAATTACGGTTCGGTGCGGGCTGTCGATAACGTCAGTTTTGAAATCGAGAAGGGCAAGATTTTGGGCGTGATTGGTCCAAACGGGGCGGGTAAAACGACTCTGCTCAAGGCGGTGCTGGGCCTGACCGACTGCGAAGGCCAACTCTCGGTGCTGGGTCTTGATCCGTTCAGGCAGCGCAAGGAGTTAATGCAGAATATCTGTTTTATCGCCGACGTCGCCGTGCTGCCACGTTGGATGAAGGTCTGGCAATTGTTGGATTACGTCGAGGCTGTTCATCCGAATTTTTCTCGCAAGCGTGCAGAAGGCCATTTGCAATCGACGAAGATTCAGTCCACGGCGAAAGTCAGACAGCTGTCCAAGGGCATGGTCACGCAGCTGCATCTGTCGATCATCATGGCGATCGACGCGAAATTGCTGGTGCTTGATGAACCGACGCTTGGCCTGGATATTATTTTCCGCAAGGAGTTCTACGCGAACCTCCTGAACGATTATTTCGACGATGAACGAACAATTATCATTACGACTCATCAGGTCGAAGAAGTCGAGTACTTGTTGACAGACGTCATGTTCATCGATGAGGGTAGAATTCTTCTCGATTCTCCAATGGACCTACTAGCCGATACCTACGTCGAGGTACTGACTTCAGGTGAGAACGCCGTCAAGGCGCGGGCGTTGGGTCCTATCGCCGACAATGAGATGTTCGGCGAGTCGGTCATGCTCTTTGAGGGCGTCAGTCGCGATCGGCTGGAGGGGTTCGGCGAGTTGCGGACGCCGGCAATAGCGGATCTTTTCGTCGCCAAGATAAAGGGGGCGCGAAAATGATCAGGCATCAGTTGGCATTGATAAAGCGCGAGATATGGGAGCACCGATCCATTTTCGTAACCCCGCTGGCCATCGCCAGTATCGTTACCCTCGGATCGCTGGCGGCACTGATATTTGCCTCAGGATTTGCTGAGGAGTTGCATATGGCCATATTTGGCGCAACCAATATAGTCGGTGACTCCGGGAGGACGGCCGTGCTGACTGGGCATTTTGTCGGCACCTCCTGGCTATTTCTGGTTGCCCTGGCGATCCTGACAGTCTTTTATAGCCTCGATTCACTTTACGCCGAACGCAAGGACAAAAGCATTTTGTTCTGGCGCTCGCTGCCGGTCACCGATGCGGAGACCGTCATCTCCAAGCTGATCACGGCCGTGGTTGTGATACCCATCGTGGCGGTCATCACAATCGTTGCGACCCACATCGTCAACCTGATTGTTACCAGCATCTGGGTCTCCGCTAAGGGCGGCGACGCGTTCCTGCTGATCTGGGGCTCGGTGGCTCTGCTGGATAACTGGCTGGCCGTATTGATCGTGGTCCTGGCGACCGCCATCTGGATGTCACCATTCATTGGCTGGTTCCTGCTTGTCTCAGCGTTTGCGAAGCGTTCACCGCTGCCTATGGCATTCTTGCCCCTGGTACTGATACCTCTGCTGGAGGGCATTTTCCTGCATTCCAGATTTTTCGCGACGGCTGTGTTCGGACGGGGCACTTCAATGCCGTTGTTTCATGGCATCAATATGGATGCGATCTTCGACAAGAGCTACCAGCTGCAGGTCAACGAAGAAGTTATTAGCCTTCTCCTGTACCTGGATGTCGGTCAGTTCGTGCTAAGTCCGGCGACGTGGGCGGGTGTCGTCGTTTGCGGATTGTTGACCACAGGGGCCATCTACATTCGCCGTTATCGAGGCGAAAGCTGATCGCGCGGCGGCGGCTAACCGCCACCGGGCTCAGGATTTGTTGAGAATATCGAATTTTCGGAGCTTGCCCCGGAACTGGTGGTAACTCAGTCCCAGCAGATCAGCGGCGATGCGCTGATTAAAGCGTGACCTTTCGAGCGCGGCGCCCAGCAAGTCCACCTCCGTATCGATCAAACGTTGTTTGAGATCCGCCGGCAGCAGCGGCGCGCGGCGCTTCGCAGTCAATGTAGCGGCGGGCTTTCCGGGAGCGTCCATCCTGAATGGACTATCGAACGGATCCAGCGCGAGGTTGGTGATCGGTTGTGCCGGGTCGGACCATCGATAGACCGAACGTTCAACTGCGTTCTTGAGTTCGCGCACATTGCCGGGCCATTTGTTTCGCAACAGAGCAGACGTTGCGCGGGAGCTGAAGCCCGGGAAGTAGCTCCACTTGAGTTCACTTGCCATGTTGATCGCAAATGCGTTGGCCAACAGCATGATGTCCTCAACTCTGTCCCGCAACGGCGGCACCGTGATGACGTCAAACGCGAGTCGGTCCAACAAGTCTATGCGGAATTTTCCTTCGGCGGCGAGTCGTTGCAGATTCGCGTTGGTGGAACCGACGATGCGCACGTCCACGCGCAGTGTTTCGCTGCCGCCTACCCGTTGTATTTCTCCGTATTCGATGGCCCGAAGTATTTTCTCCTGTACTCGCAGGGAGATGTTTGCGAGTTCGTCGAGGATCAATGTGCCGGAATCCGCTCGCTCAAAATGTCCGGCATGCATCTTGATCGCGCCGGTGAATGCCCCGGCCTCATGACCGAACAGTTCCGATTCAAGGATGGACTCCGTCAGTGCTGCACAGTTGACCTTTACCACGGGCTGTTCCCAGCGGTCAGAGAGAAAATGCAGGCGCGAGGCGATGAGTTCCTTGCCGGTGCCGCGTTCTCCTACGACCAGGACCGGCTTCGACAGCGGGGCTGCGCGCGAGACGTGCTCCAGCATTTCCAGGAACACCGGCGCTTCGCCGATGATTTGTTGCGACTGTGGTGTCGATGGCATTGGTGTATTAAGCCAAAAGATAGCGAAAAAAGCGAATAAATAGTGAGAAATACCATCATGAAACTTCGGCGCGATGCCGGATAGTTCCGAAAATGAACGTGAAAACAATAACTTATCGACTTTGAACGAACTTGGCACGAATGCTGCAAATAATACGAGCAGGCATCGAACACGAACGAGGAAACATTTATGGGTATTTTCACGAGATTCAGTGACATCGTGAACTCCAACATCAACGCGATCCTGGATAAGGCCGAGGATCCCGAAAAGATCGTTCGCCTGATGATTCAGGAAATGGAGGACACGCTGGTTGAAGTACGCTCCGCAGCGGCCCGTTCGATAGCGGACAAGAAGGATCTGAACCGCAAGATCGAGCGGTTCGACCGCGACCTGAACGATTGGGACAACAAAGCCGAGCTGGCGCTGCGCAAAGGCCGCGAAGATCTGGCCAAGGCCGCGTTGGTTGAGAAGTCGCGTGTTTTGACGGCCGTCGATGCATTGAAACAGGACTACATTGCAGTCGACGAAGGGCTGACAAGGCTGAACGAGGATATCGCGCGTCTCGAGACCAAGTTGGCCGACGCCAAGAGTCGGCAAAAAACGCTGTTGGCGAGGCACAAGACCGCCAGCAGCCGACTCGCGGCACGCAGGAAAATTCACGATTACAAAATCGAAGACGCGATGGTGCGGTTTGAGCAGTACACGCGGCGTATCGACGATATCGAAGGCCGGGTTGAAGCCTATGATCTGGGTTTGCCCAAGGATCTGAATCACGAGTTCGCAAGTCTTGAGGCAGAGGAGTCGGTAAAAAAAGATCTTGACGCACTGAAACGACGCATCGAGGCCGAGAACAAGGTCCCGGCAGAAGCGGACTAATCACTCCGCGCAGGAGAATAATATGAATCAAGGCACGTGGAATTATGGCAGCAGGCACTTACGTGGTATTTACCGCGATCGAGAGAATGGATGGGTTTTCGGTGTTTGCGCGGGCGTGGCCGATCGGTATAACTTTCGGCTTGGGACAATCAGGGTAATCGCGATAATCTGTCTATTGTTGTTTTTCTGGTTTGCCGTCGCCGTCTACTTTGCCGCGGTCGTACTGATTAGTGAAAAGCCGCTGGTTTACGCTGGCAACAACACCGAGGACAAATTCTGGAGAGGTGTGTGAATACGGTGAGAGCTCCATCCGACCGGCGCTTCTACCGGGACGCTGACAGGGCGGTGTTCGGTGGTGTGTGTGCTGGTCTGGCTGGCTACTTTGGTCTGCAGCTCAAGGTGATACGGATACTGGCGATCGTTGCGTTTTTCATGGTGATGCCAGTTGCGGTTATTGCTTATCTTGCGGCTGTCTTTCTGATTCCTGCGGTATCAAGAAGGGAGCTCAAGGAATTCGATGTGCCGCGCCCAACGGCGACGGCAGAGGAAATCAGGCGGCGATGTCGGGAAATCGATGCGCGTTTGGCCACGCTGGAAAGACACGTGACATCGAGTCGTTTTCAACTTGACCAGGAATTAAGCAGGCTTTGAAGGACAGAATCAGCATAGGGATGCGTCGATGAACACCATGGCTTATGTTGTATGCATCGTTGCGATCGTACTTGCAGCAGACGCTTACAAGAAGTATTTGAAAATGAAAGCAAACAAAAAGGAGCAGGACCCGGATCTGGAAGAGTCAATCGCAAAGATCGAGGTGCTCGAAGAACGCATCCGGGTTCTGGAACGCATCGTCACCGAGCACAAATACGATCTAGGAAGAGAAATCGACAGCCTGAAATAACTGGCCGCCGTCAGAGTCTGTTCTAGCGAGCCTTGAATGCCCGAATCTGTGCGTTGAGTTCTTCAACGACCAATGTTTGCTCATCAATTGCGGCATTGTATTTCATGTTGAACATTCTCTCGCGCTGTTGTTGCGTTTCGTTGTTGCCGTCGTCCAGCGCGTTGTTTGCGATAACTTTATCTGCCTCAATGCAGGCCAGGTAATCCGCCATTGCTGCCTGGTAGCCTGAGATAATTTTCACACCGGCCAGCATTTCATCATTGGTCGCAGTTGTGCCATCAGGAGGCTGCGGTGGGCGCGCGGGGTAGTCGCATGCGAGAGCCAGGGGCGCAGCGACAATTGCGGCTGCGAAAAAAATCCTTGTTATCATCTTTTTCATCGAATCGCCTTCGTTGACATGCCCGCGTGAGGTCACGCGAAAAGCGCTTTATGTGTGTCGGTACCGTCCACTTGTGCGAGCAATAGATTCAGATAGTCGTCGGAGCTCATCGGTGTGCCGAACAAGAGGCCCTGTACGTACGTACATCCCAATTTCTGCAAGAATATCAGCTGTGCTTCTTCTTCAACACCCTCCGCAACGACGTCCATATCCATATTTCGTCCCATCTTGATTATCGTATCTACGATGATTGCGTCGTCCGGATTGGTAACCACATTCTGCACGAAGGACCTGTCTATTTTCAGGGTGCTGATGGGAAACTGCTGCAAGGCGCTCAACGAAGAGTAGCCGGTCCCAAAATCGTCGATCGCCAGATGCAGGCCGAGACCGTACAGTTCATCCAGCAATTTGATTGTGCGTTGCGGATTTTCCATCAGCGTCGTTTCCGTAATTTCCAGTTCCAGCGATGTCGGAGATACCTCGTGGCTGCGAAGAATAGAGCTGATGCGGCTTACGAAGTTGGGTTGCCGCAGTTGTTTGAGGGACAGATTCACCGAGACGTGACCTGGCGACGATACGGATCGTTGCCACAGGCGAAAGTCTTCACAGACTTTGTCCAGTACCCACTCGCCGATCTCGATGATCAGATTGGTTTCCTCAGCCAGGGGAATGAAGTCTGATGGCAGTATCAGGCCACGCTCCGGAGTTTCCCAGCGGACCAACGCCTCGGCGCCGTAAACCTCGCCGGTTTCCAGATTGTACTTCGGCTGGTAACGAACGAGCAGCTCGTCGCGCTCGAAAGCGCGTTTCAGTTTACTCTTGGTCATGAGTCGCTCGACAGAGGCTTCATTCATCTTTGGCGCGTAGTAAGAGAAAATATTTCCGCCGGTTTTCTTGGAGTGGTAAAGGGCCGCGTCCGCATTGCGAATAAGGTCTATGACGTTGGACGCGTCCTTGGGGAAATACGCAATTCCCATACTGGCCGTCATGAAGACTTCGTGGCCTTGCACCAAAAACGGATCGGCAAGACGATCCAACAGCTTCTGGGCCAGCCGGCTGGTCGCTGCTACGCCCTGCTCGTCCGGGCCGAGCCCGTCAACGATGACCGCAAACTCGTCGCCCGCAAGCCGGCCGATGATCGAGCGTTTGGGCAGGGCTGTGGTCAGGTGTTTAGCCACCGTTTCCAACGTATCATCGCCGGCCAGATGCCCGAATGTGTCGTTGATCTCTTTAAAGTGGTCGATATCGATGTAAAAAAGACATAAGGGTTTTCCGGAACGTTTCGCGCGGGCAAGTCCACGTTGCAATAAATGCTGAAACTGCATTCGATTCGGAATTTTCGTCAACGAATCCATTCGTGCAAGGTATCGAATGCGTTTTTCGGCGCGTCTTCGTTCGCTGATGTTTTGTGCGGCGTAGATGTGGTTCGTTAAAGCGCCGGCTTTGTCTTTAATGACGGAGCGAGTGTAGGAAACGGGTATTGATGCCCCCGACTTGTTCCTGAAAACAGTCTCTTGCGGCAGCCCGGAGGGTGTACGTTCGACGAGCGATTGACCTTTTTCGGTGTTCACAATGTAGTCAATGTTTTTGTCCAACAGTTCGTCTTCTTCGTATCCGAGGAGGCGCGTCGTTGCCGCGTTGATGCGTGTAATTCTGCCATCGTCCCGGGTAACTATGATTGCCTCATTCATCCCTGACAAAAGACTGTCGACGTAGTCGCGAGAGTGAGTTGTTTCGCGTAATCGCCGGCGCATATCATTAAATACAGCTGCCAGATCGCCAAGTTCGTCGCCACCCGATTCGGGCAAAGCTTCGCCAAAATCGGCGTCACAAAGTTTTTCTGCCTGCGTCTTTAGCTGTCGGATACGCATCGTTTGATTGCGGATCACCAACCAAATAACGGCGGCGCATAAAAACAATGCCGCAAAGGTTCCGGCGCCCGCCCATAAATAGCTGACGCGACGACTTTCGGTTTGCCTGGCTGCCAGCTCAGTCGCAAAGCGCCTGGCTTCGATGTCCAACTCAGCGAAGTCAAATGCACCGGACATCTGGCCGATTTCGACCTCATTGACGAGTATGGGATAGGCGACGATGAGGCGATCTGCAAGCCAGATCGTCTCCCCGGTGTTGTCTTGCGCCGGGAAGTCGCCCGTAAGGTAAGTCAGGCCCGAAGCGTTCGTGTAGCGAATTCCCTGCAGCTTGTTGTTGCCCGAAAGTATGTCGTTCAGGCCGGCGAGCAGGGTTGCATGATCGCCATCGACGGCCGCTGCGCTCAATAAGTCGGCGGCATTATGCATTTGTGAGCGGGCGCGACGTTCGAAACTGGCCTGCAACAGGCGGTGGTATTCAACCGAGCTGGTTTGCGTTATCTGGTTCGCCAGCCAGCGGTACTGACCGTAGAAAACAGACAGCATAATGCCCGAAACGGCGACGGCGAGTGCCACCGACAGCAGGAGAAAGCGCGGAATTCTGTTGCCGATCATCTCGTAATTATTATTCGGCTAAAAAGCAGAGATCAGTGTAGCACCCGCAGCGTGGAGCACATCAAAACTTTCCAGGTTGGACTATAACTTTGTCAGGAGTCGCGTTTTTCGACAAATGCCTGCGGTTCTGATGGTCCGGTGGTCTTCATTATTCCCTCAACGATAGCGCCTTCGGCGACAGCAATAGCTTCGCCACTGACCGTACCGGCGATTCTCGCCGTTGCCGTGATTTCCACCTTGCCGCGGGCGGCAATATCTCCTTCGACGTGGCCGGCGATTACAATGTTGTCGGCCCGGATCGCGCCTTGCCAGAAACCGCTCCCAGCCAGCGTGACAGTGCCGTCTATATCGCAATCGCCCACGATTTCGCCGTTGACCCAAAAGTCGCCTTTGCCTGTAATATCGCCGCTTATCTTGCAGCTATCGCTGATGAGCGTCGCGGTACCTAATGATCGGTCGCGCATTCGTCTTAGCCTGGATTCGTTCATGCAGCCTGAGCTCCGCGGATGAAGAAAAAGAAATGTTCCCCGAATACTACCTTATTTCGAATCTACCTCCCGGCAGAATAAATCCGCCGTGATCGCGCGCGCTGAGAGGTTATGGTAAAACCTCTTGCGAACGAAAACGAACCCTCCGGGAAGACCCACTTGACACAAGGTTTCGACAAACGCCTGAATACCATCGCTGCCGCCGGCAGCGACCTGCTGTACGGTGGGTTGAAGGGCATAGAGAAGGAGTCGCTGCGGATAGCGTCTGACGGCAGCTTGTCGACCCATGAACATCCAGTGGCGCTGGGGTCGGCGTTGACCAATCGATACATCACCACGGACTTTTCGGAGGCGCTGCTGGAATTTGTGACTCCCCCGCATCCAACGACGTGGGAAGTCTTGAATCGTATCTGTGACATTCATCAATTTACGTACTCGCAACTCGATGACGAAATGTTGTGGTCGGCCAGCATGCCATGCCAGATCCCGGACGACGACAAAATTCCACTGGCCCGTTACGGCACCTCGAACGTCGGTCGGATGAAGACAATCTACCGCCGCGGTCTCGGGTATCGCTACGGACGACAGATGCAAACCATTGCCGGCGTGCACTTCAATTACTCGCTTCCGGAGAAATTCTGGAAGACCTATCAGGACATGGTTGGCGACGACGCCGATACCGATACGTTTCGTTCCGAACAATACTTGGGAATGATCCGAAATTTTCGACGCATGGGCTGGCTGGTACTCTATTTATTCGGCGCATCGCCAGCACTGTGCAAGTCCTTCGCGGGCACCGGTGCGTCCAGATTGAAATCGCTCGACGGGGAAACTTATTTTGAGCGATACGGTACGTCGTTGCGCATGAGCGACCTTGGCTACAATAATCAGAATCAGTCGCGCATCAATATTTCACTGAACAGTCTCGACGAATATGTACGTGACCTCAGCGAGGTCATCGCAACACCGGAACCGTCTTATGAAAAAATCGGCGTGAAAGTCGACGGACGTTATCGGCAGCTGAACGCAAATTTGTTACAAATCGAAAATGAGTACTATTCGCCCGTCCGGCCCAAACGCGTCGCAAACACCGGCGAACGACCGACTGCAGCATTGCGCCGTGGTGGAATCGAATACGTTGAAATTCGATCGCTGGATATCAATCTGTTCGATCCTTGCGGTATCAATCAAAACACCATGCGATTCACCGAGGCGTTCCTGATCTACTGTCTGCTTGAGGACAGTCCAAAATTGGCGCCTGAGGAACTCGGTGAACTGGTGCGCAATCATGCCGATACTGCAACGCGAGGGCGAGATCCGGATCTGCGTTTGTCTCGAGCGGGTAAGCTGATCTCGGTAACAGACTGGGCAAGCGAAATAATCGATCGTGTTCAGGCCGTTGCGACGCAGCTGGACCGGCATGACAAGAATGACAGCTACGTCGAGGCCGTCCGTTGGATGAGGAAGCTTGTCGATGAACCGGATGCGACGCCGTCCGCGCGGATTATCGCCGAACTCGAACAGGCGAATATCGGATTTTCCCGGTTTGCGCTGGCGATGTCTGCGAGCCATCGTGACTACTTCGCGTCGATCACGCCGCTAAATGAAGCCGCAGCCGAAGAGTTCAGGCATGAGGTGCAGGTGTCGCTGGAGCGCCAGAAGCGAATCGAAGCAACAGACGTGATCGGCCTGGACGAGTATCTGGAGCGTTATTTCGCGGACAATGGAAGCAGATGAAAACCGGTGATTTGCGGTATCCGCCGGGTCATTTTTGTGCGTCAGGTCACAAAACGGCTGTCAGCGTTTGTGATCGCGCGTAGTATTTAACTAGACTTGATGCGAGGGGCTGATTTGGCTCACTTAAACGGCAGGGCGGAGAGATTTTGCTAAAGACATTCTTATTCGGGATTTTGCTGGGCATCGTGGCGGCAGCTGGTGCGCTGTATGCGATTCCGGCGGTGGATCAGGAGCGTCGGCCGTCAATCATTTCGGTTACGCCCAATGGCGGCAATACCGAGTTATTTCACATCAACCTGCCCATGGACCGGATCATGGTTGGGGCCCCGGGACGAAGCGAACAGCTGCCCGAGAAACTGGAGTGGCCCGACGACGAGGTGCTGTCCGGTGTGCAGGTAGAACTCTTCAAGGTCAATAATGCGATCGGCAAGGTCATTGGCGTCGCTTCCCGTGTGCTGATCTCAGAAAATGGCGCGGATGTCGTCGACTGGGTTATTCATTTGCCGGCCCGCGGTTCGATGTTCGTGACCATGCGTACGGCGCCAAAGGAGAACGGCAGTCGAACCGGCCGCCTTCGAGCAGGATCACGCGAATTCGGACTTTTAACGGGTATCGTTTCGGAACGTTGGGTGGTCGACACGTCAGGTGAGGAAGATGCGCCGTCCGGACGCATCGAGCTGACAGCAACGTATATCGGCGCAGCGGAGCTACTCCAATGAAATATGTCATAGCGCTGGTACTGGGAGTCTTCTTCGGGGCCGTGATATTTGCTGCGGGCATGATTTACAATCCGTTCATCAGCAAACAGAAACTGTCACCGATAACGGTGACTGACTTGCAAACGATTACGCTGGCGTTTTCCGGTGTATCTACGGAAAATATTCTGTTTACGAACGACGGTCGGTCGCGTGTTGACACGTATCCTGAGGATGTGCCGGAACTTTGGGAGAGGCCCATTCGTCAAACATCAGCAATGGTTACGGTCATGCGTGACGCGCTGAATCGGCCAGCCGGAATCGGGGTCAAGATATCGTCGTTGTCGGAAAAAACGCGCTTGTTTAACGGCGAGATGTTGGTTGATAGCGTTTGGTACGTCTATTTGCCCGGCAAAGGCGCGTTCTTCGTTGAGCAGGTCGAAAATTACTGGGGCTATTTTAAAGAGGTTGTATATCCGGCTTACAGAAGCTCGGCAAATACCTGGAAAGGAAACTGGCTTGGCGATGTCACGTTCGGGCCGGGCGCCCTGGCTACCGCCAAGGTGACGGGCGGCTCCGGCAAATTCGACGGCATGGATATGCACGGCGTCGAGTCATTGTCGGTGCGAGCGTGGTCGGTTGCCCGCGGACCCGTGTCTGCCGATGGGCGGTTGACTATAGAGTTGCCCCCGGTGGCCATTCCTGGCGAAGAATAGGCCCCTCTACTTCACAAGTTCTTTGAGCGGTGTATTGATATCGGCGAGCTTCTCGCGGTCGATCTTTGCGTGGCTGGCGATCAGCATCTTCGAGTGCACGAAATCCCGCGGCGCATTGACTGCGTCCGTCGCGATCAACCGTCCGTTTCTCAAATACAGGCAGGCGAAAGACCGATCTGCCGGATTACCGCGAATAACGACCTCATCGTAGCCTGCCGAGAGTCCTGCGATCTGCAGCTTCAAGTCGAATTGGTCGGACCAGAACCAGGGTACCTGTGAGTAATGTGTCTCCTTGCCGCAAATATTGCTGGCTGCGGTTTTCGCTTGTTCAAGCGCGTTATGCACGGACTCGAGGCGTAAAAGACGGTCGTATATTGCGTTCGGGTGAGAAGTGCAATCGCCAACCGCGTAAATGTTCGGGTCACTGGTCTGGCACTGATCATTTACGACGATGCCGTCGTCAACATCAAGGTCGGCGTCCGTGCCGAGTTCTGTATTGGGAATTATGCCAATGCCGACGATCACGAAGTCGGTTGGAATGTCGTCTCC
This sequence comes from Pseudomonadota bacterium, assembly GCA_022563255.1. Lineage (GTDB taxonomy): Bacteria > Pseudomonadota > Gammaproteobacteria > Steroidobacterales > Woeseiaceae > UBA1847. The sequence continues at coordinate 121,390 of JADFNS010000003.1, read as the reverse complement.
ATCTGTGGTTTTGACTGCGGTCACACGGCTTTCGCCAACAAAACCGGCGATGCTTGTTGACAGGCGCAATTTTACGCCTTGATTGGTATGTTCGATTTGATAAAAGTCGGATATCTCGGCAGACACGACGCGACTCATGACGCGATCGGCCATTTCGACGACAGTGACTTCCAGGCCAAGCTGTCGCATCACCGCGGCAACTTCGAGCCCGATATAGCCGGCTCCCACGATAAGCACGTGTTTAGCGTTTGCAAATTCTGCGCGGATGCTCTCGACGTCGGCGATAGTGCGCAGATAATGGACGCCTTCGAGATTGGCGCCCGGGAGCGACAACTTTCGAGCGCGCGAGCCCAGGGCGAGGACGAGTTTGTCGTATGCGACTGTATCGCCACGATTCGTAATCAGGGCCTTGCCGTCGCGATCAACATAAGCTGCACAGGTGTTCAGATGCAGCTCTATTTGCGGATCATCGTAAAAACTTTTCGGCTTGAAGTGCAGGCGTTCCGCCGCGAGGCTCCCCGCGAGAAATTTCTTTGATAGCGGTGGCCGCTGATACGGCAGGTGCGCTTCATTTCCGACGAGTACGATTTTCCCTGCGTACTTCCGTTGCTTGAGCGTGGCTATGACTTGCCCGGCGGCGTGTCCGGCGCCTGCAATGACTATTCTCTTGGTCATCGGAATTTCTCCACAATTCGAAAGACCTGGCGAGCTACACCGGCTCCAGCGGCCAAAGTATCGGCAGCAGGAACATCACAGTGATAAATACGACGATTGTCAATGGCACACCGACCTTGAGGTAGTCGACGAATCGATACCCGCCTGGCCCCATGACCAGAATATTGGCCGGGTGTGAGATCGGACTGGTAAAACTTGCAGATGCGGCCATGGCCACGGCCATCATCGCAGTTTGCGGTTGCACGCCCATGTCCGCCATCGTCGACAATACGATCGGCGACATGAGGACGACCAGGGCGGCGGTCGGGATGATCATGGTGGCCATGGCAGTGAGGATGTAGAGGCCCATGATGACGGGCCAGGGACCCGCGTCGCCCAACAACACCATTACCTGGTTGGCCAGATAAGTCGCGGCGCCGGTTTCCTGCATGGCGGTACCGAGTGGCAGCATGCCCGCGATCAGGAAAATAGCGCGCCAGTCGATAGCGCGGTACGCGTCCTCCATATTAAGGCAGCCAGTCAAAACCATAATAGTCCCGCCAATAACGGCGGCAACCGAGATCGGCGTATAGCCGAGCATCACCGTGCCGATGACGCCCATCATGATCAAACCAGCCAGCGGCGCTTTGCGCGTGTCGGGTGGCGCTTGTCCCAGCGGCGTCAGGATCAGGAAGTCCGAGTCCGATGACAGCAGCTGCAGGCGATCACGAGGACCGAGCAGCAACAGGGCGTCGCCGAAAAGCAAGCGCTCGTCGGCCAGGTCGGTGCCGATCGTCTCGCCTTCACGCCAGATACCTGCGAGCTCTATGCCGTAGCGCTCGCGAAAATTGAGTTCGCCGACAGTCCTGCCGGCCAGCGAGGTACGCGGATCCAGTGTTGCGTCCATCAGGGTGAGGCGTTCGGATTCGAATGCGCCGGGATTTCTCGGCACCTTGGTGTCAATCTCGAGTTCCTGCAAGCCGCGCAAGACGTCGAGGTCACTTTGCTGGCCTTCTATAAGCAGCAGGTCGCCACCGAGCAGGACATCGCCGCCGCGCGGCATAACCTTGAGTTCGCCGTCGCGGAAGATCGCAAGCACCCGGAAGTCGAATACGTCAGCGAGGCGGCTTTTCTTCAACGTTTCATTAACGAGGTCGCTGTCTTTCGGCAGTCTGACGACAAACAGGCGTTCATCAGCGTGATACGTCTCCGCCAGACGTTCCGGAGAAAAGACCTCCACATCCTCAAAATCGGAGAATTTTTCGAGCTGTGAGATGGCTTCTACTTCGCCCTGAACCAGCATCTGGTCGCCGGCTTTGATCGGTACATAGGCGAGATTAGTCAGTCGGTAACCGTCTTTGCGCATGATGCCGACGACGGCCACATCGTATCGATCCCTGAATGTCGCGTCCCGGATGAGTTCGGTGACGACCGGCGAACCTTCGGCGACGATGACGGAGGCATAGACCACTTTGGATGCAACCATCGATTTGAGAACAGGCGCTTCACGCTCGATGACCAGATCGCTCCAGCGCCGCAACTCACGGAACTGATCGATACGTCCCTGTACGAGCAAGCGATCACCGCCGCGGATGACAGTTTGTCTTCCGGGCAGGGTTTCGCTGCGACCACGGCGAATCAGCGACAGAATAATCAAACCTGTAGAAGCGCCGATGCGGGTTTCGGCGAGCGTTTTGCCGACCAGCACCGAGTCCATCGGCACATGCATCATGAACGTGCGTTCCTGCAGTTTATATTGGGAGCGCAGGCCGCGTTGACTGGTTCGTTTGCCACGTTCAGTGCTTATTTTGGGTAGCAGGAACCGGCCCAAAAAAGCGACGAACAGCACGCCGATGACCATGACGGCGCCGCCAAGCGGCGTGAAGTCGAACAGCTTGAACGGTTCGTAACCGCCCAGCACCATCGACTCACTGATCAACAGATTGGGCGGTGTGCCAATCAGGGTCATCAGGCCGCCGAGCAGCGTGGAATACGCCAGGGGCATCAGCAATCTGGATGCGGGGATGCCCGTTCGCCGGGCGACCTGAACGACGATCGGAAGCATCAGGGCGGCGACGCCGATATTGTTCATGAAAGCCGACAGCACCGCGCCCGTCACCATGATGACAAAAATCATCGTGACTTCCCGGCGGCCACCGGCGCGCATTACCTGCCGGCCAATAATGTCGGCGATTCCGGTGCGGGTCAGGCCTTCGCTGAGGATAAACATGGCCCAAACCGTGATGACGGCGCTGTTACTGAAGCCGGCGAACGCCTGATTGGAGTCGACCAGACCGGTGACGGCCAACGTTCCGAGAACGAGCAGGGCGACGACGTCCATACGAATGACTTCGCTGATGAAAAGTATCAGCGAAACGACCAATATGCTCAGGACGAGAGCGATCTCGAAGGTCATGCCGTAGTTCTTCGGTATATTAGGATATTAAAATATGAACGCATGGTGTTTATACACGACCTGACGCAACATAGTAATGGACTCAACAATGGCGAATCGTAAGGGCTATCAGCCAACGACAACCGACGGTTTTATGCAACAAACCTTGTAAATACATCCAGTACTGTATAAAACTACAGACTTTTACGAGGAGCTGTCGTGCAGGTTGCCGAGCAAGCATCTGACCATCTGGAAATGCTGAATCCGGCACAGCGCCTGGCCGCTGAGTACGGCGAGTCTGCAGGTGACCACGGATTCACGGCAGGGCCCCTGCTGGTCATCGCCGGTGCCGGCACGGGCAAAACCACGACACTCGCGCACCGGGTTGCACACCTGGTCATTTCGGGCGTCAGTGCGGAGCGCATTTTGTTACTGACCTTTACCCGCCGTGCCGCACAGGAAATGAAGCGGCGAGTGGCATCAATCGTCAGAGTGGCCACGCAAGGCAACCACTCCACGCCGTTGCCGTCCGGCGGCTTGCCCTGGGCCGGCACATTTCATTCGGTGGCCAATCGCTTGTTGCGACGTTACGCACACAATCTGGGTCTGGACGCAGGTTTCTCGGTGCTTGATCGCGGCGATTCAGGCGACGTCATGGACGTCGTTCGGCATGCACTGAAACTGACCCGCACAGCACGTCGTTTTCCAAAAAAAGATACCTGCCTGGCGATTTATTCGCGCTGCGTCAATACCCAGCAACCATTGGTCGAAACGATAGACAAGACCTATCCCTGGTGCTCGGACTGGGAAGATGAACTGACCGAGTTGTTTCGCCACTACGTACTGCGCAAGCAGCAAAGCCAGGTACTGGACTACGACGATCTGTTGTTGTACTGGCGCCATCTCGTCGCAGAACCGGAGTTCGCACAGGAAATCGGATCGTGCTTCGATCATGTTCTGGTCGACGAATACCAGGATACGAATTTAATACAGGCGCAAATTCTCAGTGCGATCAAACCCGACGGTACGGGCGTTACGGTCGTCGGCGATGACGCACAATCCATTTACTCGTTCCGCGCTGCCGACGTAGAAAACATCCTGGGCTTTCCCGCGCAGTATTCACCGCCGGCAAAAGTCATCACGCTGGAGCAAAACTACCGTTCGAGTCAGCCTCTTCTCGACAGCGCAAATTGCCTGATCGCGGAGAGCGATCGGCAATACCGAAAGAAGCTTTTTTCGCGGCGTATCGACGGGGACAAACCGCGCTATGTCACCGTCGAAGACGGTGACGCCGAGGCCGAGTATGTGGTCAAGTCGATTCTGGAAAACCGGGAACTCGGACTGCAACTCAAAGATCAGGCGGTGCTGTTTCGCGGTGCGCACCACAGTGACCGGCTTGAGCTTGAACTCGTAAGACGCAATATTCCGTATGTGAAGTATGGTGGCCTGAAGTTTCTCGAGGCGGCGCATGTCAAGGATTTGCTCAGTGTTCTTAAATGGGCCGAAAATCCAAAAAACGAGATCGCCGCGTTCAGAGTGCTCAAGTTGTTACCCGGCATGGGTCCGGCAAATGCGGCTCGATGTTTCGAGCAGCTGGCCGTCGGCGAGTATCTATTTTCGTCTTTGCGCGAGTTTCGGGCGCCGGCGGCGGCAAGGAATCACTGGCCGGCTTTTTGCGAGCTATTGGAAACGCTCGCAAATGCCGCTCCCGACGATGGCGCCTGGCAAGGGCAGATATCGCTGGTTCGACACTGGTATCAGCCGCAGCTCGAGCGTCTGTACGACGGACTCGAAACGCGCGAAGCGGACCTTGAGCAGCTCGAGCAAATATCAGGTCGCTATCCAACGCGCGAACGATTTCTTACCGAGTTGACGCTCGATCCACCGTCGGCGTCGGGCGATCTTGCGGGTGATCCTCTGCTCGACGAGGATTATCTGATTCTCTCGACGGTGCATTCGGCCAAAGGTCAGGAATGGGAATCTGTTTATATACTGAATGTATCCGACGGCAATTTTCCGTCCGAATTTGCGACCGGCAAGCCGGAAATGATCGAGGAAGAACGTCGCCTTCTGTATGTTGCGATGACTCGCGCAAAACAGTCGTTGTCGCTGATCGCGCCGCTTAAGTTTCACGTCACCCAACAACACCGCAACGGAGACAAGCATGTCTACGGTGCACGCAGCCGTTTCATGACGGAATCCTTGCTGGCAACGATGGAAAAAGTTTTTGCGGGGAACCCCGAATCCGGATCCGGAAAATTCCGCGTGCGTTCCAGCAGGCAAATCGACGTGGCGGCTCGAATGCGCGAAATGTGGTAACGCCAGACATAAAAAGGCGGTGACGACCGTCACCGCCAAGCGGTACAAAATAAACAGCGTAAGGGATTTTCACTGTGTACGTCGATTAGATGCGTACAATACGAAAAAGGTTGCAATACATAAGGAATAAAGGCGCTCTGGATTGCAGGCGGCGGGAGAACAGGGGGAAGAAATGGGCAGCGAAATTTCCGTGCGGGACCAGGTATCCGCTGAAGAATGGGAGGTTCGGGTTGACCTCGCCGCTTGTTATCGGATTCTGGCAATGTTCGGCTGGGACGATCTCGTATTTACGCACGCAACTGCGCGGGTGCCCGGATCTGACGATCATTTCCTGATCAACGCCTATGGAATGATGTTCGAGGAAATCACGGCCAGCAGTCTCGTCAAAATCGATCTTAACGGCGACAAAGTTGTTGACTCACCGCATCCGGTCAATCCGGCAGGCTTTGTTATCCATAGCGCGGTGCATGAGGTACGGCACGACGCCGCTTGCGTATTGCACGTTCACACCAAAGCGGGAATAGCAGTATCCATCCAGGCGGAGGGATTATTGCCGATCTCGCAAACCTCATTGTTTCCTTACGCAACGCTGGCCTACCACGAGTATGAGGGTGTTGCGCTCAATGATGAGGAAAAACCGCGGCTGGTTGCCGACCTCGGTGAAAGCCAGGCCATGATCTTGCGTAATCATGGCTTATTGACCACGGGCGCTACGATCCCGGATGCAGTCTTGATGATGTACTTGCTCGAAACGGCATGCCAGATTCAGATCATGGCGCAGTCGGCGGGCGGAGATCTCATACGGATCAAGAAGCCAATTATTGACGGTATTCAGGCGCAAGCGGAAAAGGTGACGAAGGGACTGGGTGGAGCGCTCGTTTGGCCCGGGTTGCTGCGCAAGCTGGATCGGCAGGATGCGTCTTTCCGCGACTAGGAGAGAAACATCGTATAGGCAGGGTTGTCGCTTTCTTCCCAATGCGCGTAACCGAGCTTTTCGAGGTGAGCCTCCAGTTCCTCGGTCTCGTCCTGCGGCACGTCGATGCCGGCCAGTACCCGTCCATGATCGGAGCCGTGATTGCGGTAGTGGAACAGACTGATATTCCAGTTGGTTCCAATTGCATTCAGGAAGTCGAGTAAAGCGCCGGGGCGTTCGGGAAACTCGAAACGAAACAGGCGTTCATTGGCGATGCCCTGCGATCGCCCACCGACCATGTGACGGACGTGCAGTTTCGCCATCTCATTGTTGCTGAGATCGATGACGGCAAAACCGGCCCGCTTCATCTCCTGCATGAGTTCATCGCTTTCCTGCGGACCGTTTGTCAATTGCACGCCGACAAAAATGTGAGCTATTCTCGTATCGGCATAGCGGTAATTGAACTCGGTGATGCTGCGGCGACCGAGTACTTCGCAAAAGCGCCGAAAGCTGCCGGGTTCCTCGGGAATTTCTGCGGCGATCAGCATCTCCGCCTGGTCGCCTATCGCCGCGCGCTCGGCGATGTGCCGGAGACGATCGAAATTGACGTTTGCACCGCCGCTGATCGTGATCAACATTTGTCCCGTTACGCCGTTTGCTGCGATGTATTTCTTGACACCGGCGATGGCAAGCCCGCCTGCGGGCTCAACAATTGAGCGTGTATCCTCGAAAATATCCCGAATGGCTGCGCAGCATTGATCGGTGCTGACCGTGATAATTTCATCGACGTATTCTTTGCAAAGGCGAAACGTCTCGTCGCCGACGCGGCGCACTGCGACGCCGTCGGCAAACAGGCCAACGTGCTCCAGGGTTACCGGTTTACCAGCGGCCAGAGAGTCGCGCATGGCGGCGGAGTCTTCCGGTTCAACTCCGACGATGCGAATTTCGGGCTTCTGCAGTTTTATGCAGGTAGCGATGCCCGCAATCAAGCCGCCGCCGCCGATCGGGACGAAGACGGCGTGGATCTCTTCTTCGGCCTGCCTGAGAATTTCCGTACCGATGGTACCCTGACCGGCGATGACAGCGGGGTCATCGAAAGCGTGTATGAAGACCATTTTCCGAACATCGGCCAGTTGGCGCGCATGCACATACGCGTCCTCGTACTCGTCGCCGTGCAGGATAATTTCACCACCCAACATGCGCACGGCGTCGATCTTGATGGCGGCGGTGGTGACGGGCATGACGACGACGGCACGAATGCCGCGTTTCTGCGCGGCAAGCGCCGCGCAGCTTGAATGAGAAAACCGGCTGCAGATCTTCTCTCTTCATCCAAATACAGTTGTTCATTCTCGCGGAGAGATTCTGCGCGAGTTCGAGAGGGGATTCGATCGCGACGTCGTAGACTTGCGCGTTTCGGATCAGATCGAGGTAGTGCGCGTTGTTCATCATTCAGGATGTAGTGGGCGGCACCGCGGTTATCGCATACCGCGGTGCCGTCCGCAAAGGTGCGATGGCAATCATCGCCCGACCCTTCCATAATGCGGCTTCTTCGCTGACAGGAACGACCGCTTGAGCAAGCTCCTCCTACGCAACGCTCGTCTCGTGAACGAGGGCGAGGTACGGGACGCGGACGTGTTGATCGTCGGCGATCGCATCGACACAATTGGCTCGTCAATTGCTGCGCCCGAGGGAGCGGCGGTCATCGATCTTGCGGGCAAATACCTGCTGCCGGGCATGATTGACGATCAGGTGCATTGCCGTGAACCTGGCATGACTCACAAGGGCGATCTGGCGACGGAGTCTGCGGCAGCCGTGGCCGGTGGGATCACCAGTTTCATGGATATGCCAAACGTCAATCCGCAAACGACAACCCGTGCGGCGTTGCTCGACAAGTATGAGTTGGCTGTGCAGCGATGCACGGCTAACTACGGTTTTTACCTGGGTGTGACCAACAGCAACATTGAAGAGATCAAGGCGTTGCAAGTTGGCGAGGCTTGCGGCATCAAGGCGTTCATGGGGGCGTCCACCGGTAACATGCTGGTCGATGATCCGGAGGTTCTCGAGCAGCTGTTTGAGCACGCGCCGATCATCGTCGTTACTCATTGCGAGCATTCGCCGACGATCCGGGAAAACGAGGCGAAAGCGCGCGCCAAGTTCGGCGACGATGTGCCGTTCAGCGAACACCCGGCGATTCGCTCCGCCAGCGCCTGCTTCGCTTCTTCAAGTCTGGCCGTGGATCTCGCGCGCCGGCACGACGCCTTGCTGCAGGTCCTGCATTTGACCACGGCGACTGAGATGAGCTTGTTCTCAACGGCGCACCGGTCGCAAAAGCGCATCACTGCCGAAGTTTGCGTGCATCACTTGTGGTTTGACGAGTCCAGCTATGAGCGGCTTGGCGCGCAGATCAAATGCAATCCTGCTATCAAGAGCGCCACCGATCGTGAGGCATTGATTGCGGCGCTTAACGACCAGCGCCTCGATATCATCGCGACAGACCATGCGCCACACACGGCAGCAGAAAAAGCCGCGAGTTATTTTGAGGCGCCTGCTGGCCTGCCGCTGGTTCAGCATGCGTTGTTGGCGCTTTTCGATCTGGTTGCGGATGGGCAGCTCAGCGTGGAACTTGTCGTCGACCGGGCCAGCCACGCGCCGGCGGACATATTCGGCGTGGTCGAACGCGGTTATGTCAGAGAGGGCTGGTATGCGGACTTCGTTGTCGTTGATCCGAACCGGCCTTATCGCGTCAGTCAGTCAAACCTGCTGAGCAAATGCCGCTGGTCGCCGTTCGAGGGCCACGAATTCTCGGCTGCCATAGATTTGACGATTGTCAACGGTGAAATCGTCTACCGCGACGGCAAGCTCACTGGCAAAACAGCCGGCAAAAGGCTTATTTTCGGGCGTGCGCGCTAAGCGCGTAAAACTGTTTACTTTCCCTGTGATCCCGCTATGCTAGCGGCCATAAAATGAAGCCAACCGATACCTCTAACCCGGAATACTTTCATAAGGTTGTCGACTGCCAGTGGGGCTGTCCCGCTCACACCGACGTCCCCGCGTACATACGCATGATTGCCCAGGGGCGGTTCAGTGATGCGTACATGGAAAACCGGGGATCCAATGTTTTTCCGGGTATTCTCGGACGCGTCTGTGATCGTCCCTGTGAGCCCGTGTGCCGTCGTGGCCGGGTCGAAGACAGCCCTGTCGCAATATGTCGCCTGAAACGTGTCGCGGCTGACCACAAAGACGATATTACCGAACGTTTGCCGAAGGCGCCGAAGATCGGTAACGGCAAAAGGATTGCGCTGATCGGTGCTGGCTGCGCGTCCCTGACGGTCGCCAACGATCTCGCCCCGCTGGGTTACCAGATCACGATGTTTGAAGCGCTTCCCAAGACCGGTGGCCTGATGCGCACCAATATTCCGCAGTTTCGCCTGCCACCCAAAGTGCTGGATGAGGAAATTGGCTACATCCTCGACATGGGCGTCGACCTGCGGCTGAACCATCCGATCGATAGCCTCAAAGTCCTAATGGACGAAAAATTCGACGCGATTTTCGTTGGCACCGGCGCGCCTCATGGCAAAAACCTCGAAATACCGGGACGTTATGACTCTGATCGGATTCACATTGGCATTGCCTGGCTTGAATCCGTCGCTTTCGAGCACATCAAGTCCATCGGCAAGCGAGTATTGATTATCGGTGTCGGGAATACGGCAATGGATTGCTGCCGTACATCGCTGCGCATCGGCGCGGACAATGTCAAAGTCATGGCGAGAAAGCCGCGCAAGTTTTTCAAAGCTTCCTCCTGGGAGCTTGAAGATGCCGAGGAGGAAAATATAGAGATCCTCACCAACCATTCACCCAAAGAATTCGTCATCGAAGACGGCAAGCTCGTCGGCATGAATTTCGAATTGATGGAATACAATATTGACGAGAATGGGCGTATCGATCGTGGCGTCGTTACGAGTGAAAAATTTATTGCCTGCGACGACGTGGTGCTGGCGATCGGTCAGGACAACGCCTTTCCGTGGATAGAGCGTGACATCGGCATCGAATTCAATGAATGGGATTGCCCCCTGGTCGATGAGACAACCATGATGAGCGGGCGAGCCGGCGTGTTTTTCGGTGGTGACTCGGCGTTCGGTCCGAAGAACATCATCTGGGCAGTAGAGCATGGTCATCAGGCGGCGATTTCGATCGACCGCTATTGCAAGGGCGAGAATATTGAAGATCGCCTGCCTGTGGGTCTGAATCTTGTGAGCCAGAAAATGGGCATGCACGAGTGGAGCTTCTCCAACGACTACGACACGGCGCCACGGAGGCTGATGCCGCACATTGATCTGAAAGAGCGCTTCAAGAAGCTGGATATTGAGGTCGAACTCGGTTTTACGGCGGAGCAGGCGGTGCGGGAAGTCGAGCGTTGCCTCAATTGCGATATTCAAACCGTTTTTACGGCGAATTTGTGCATCGAGTGCGACGCATGCCTCGATATATGTCCGGTCAATTGTCTGACGATTACCGAGAACGGTGCAGAGGAAGATCTTCGGACGCGCCTGGCAGCGCCGGCCGAAAACCACGAGCAGGCACTGTATGTATCGACCGGTCTTCCGCATACTGGACGGGTCATGGTGAAGGACGAAGATCTTTGCGTACATTGCAGCCTGTGCGCTGAGCGCTGTCCCACGGGAGCGTGGGATATGCAGAAATCGACAATTTTGATCCCGTACGCAAGTGATGAGGCCACCGATAGTCCACCACAGCCGGCCGGCGTATCCGGCACGTAAAGGGTAAGTTGTGGTAACGGTAAATGACGTCGTCATCAAGATTGGCACGGTAAACGGTACGGGTTCCGCCAGTGCCAACGGCTTGCTTAGAAAAGCGATTTTCCGCATGGGCATACCTGTCGTTGGCAAGAATTACTTCCCATCGAATATTCAGGGTTTGCCGACGTGGTATGAAATTCGCGTCACTGGTGACGGTTATCAAGCGCGCGCAAACCGTGTTGACCTGATGGTGGCCATGAATGCACAGACGTATGAGAAAGATCTGGCCGAAGTCGAACCCGGTGGTTGGCTGATTTACGATTCAACGTGGCCGCGCAGCAGCCTGCTGGTGCGTGATGACATCACGGTCATCGGCATTCCTTTTTCCAGGTTTTGCAACGAGAAATTCGAAGGTGTTCGTGCGCGAATTCTGATGAAGAATATTGCCTACGTCGGGGCGGTGGCGGCATTGCTCGATATCGATCTCGACATTATCACGTCGCTGCTCGAGGAAACCTTTGCCACGAAGTCACATATGATTGCCTCCAACATGGAGGCGATTCGGCTCGGCTACGACTACGCCAGGGAAAATACGACCTGCCCGTTGCCGATGCGCGTCGAGGCCATGGATGGCACTGCAGGAAAAATTATCATTGATGGCAATACCGCGGCCGGGCTGGGATGCATGTACGCGGGCGCGACTGTGGGGGCCTGGTACCCGATCACGCCGTCCACGTCCCTGATGGACGCATTTCGGGATTTCTGTGGTCAATACCGGGTGGATCCGGAAACCGGCAAACACACTTACTGCATCATCCAGGCAGAAGATGAGCTGGCTGCGATTGGCATGGTATTGGGGGCGGCATGGAACGGCGCAAGATCGTTTACGCCGACCAGCGGACCGGGCATATCTTTGATGAGTGAGTTCATTGGCTACGCTTACTATGCGGAAATTCCGGCCGTGATATTCGATGTGCAACGGACGGGGCCGTCAACAGGAATGCCGACACGCACACAGCAGTGCGATCTCCTGTCGTGTGCTTACGCGTCGCATGGCGATACCAAGCACGTACTATTATTCCCGGCAGATCCTGCCGAGTGTTTTTACATGGCGTTGACCGCTTTTGACATGGCCGAGCGGTTGCAAACGCCGGTGATGGTCTTGTCCGACCTCGATATAGGCATGAACGACTGGATGGTGCCGGAACTCGAATGGGACGAGAACTACGTGCCTGATCGCGGTAAAGTGCTCAGCGCCGAGCAGCTCGAAAAGATGGACAAGTTTTATCGCTATCTTGACGTCGACGGTGACGGGATTCCCTATCGTTCGTTGCCGGGAATACACCCAAAAGGCGCCTACTTCACTCGCGGCTCCGGGCACACTAAGCTGGGCGCGTACACGGAGGACTCGGACGCCTACCAGGATGTCATTGACCGCCTGCTCGTCAAATGGGAAACCGCGCGAAAAATATTGCCCAAGCCTGAAATCCGCTATTCAAAAGCCAATAAAGTGGGCTTGATTACGTTTGGAAGTGGCGACAGCGCTTGCGTGGAGGCGCTGGACAGGCTGCAGAGTGAGGGCATCGGTCTGAATTACTGTTGTATCAAGGCATTCCCGTTCGGCAAGGAAGTGAGCAAGTTTATCGAGCAGCACGACGTCGTATACGTCGTTGAACAAAACAGAGACGCGCAACTGCGCACACTGTTGATCAACGATATTGAGGCAAATCAAATGAAACTCGTGCCCTTGTTGCATTACAATGGCATGCCGATCAATTCGAGCTTCGTCGTGGATAAAGTTCTCGCGGAAAGCGCAAAGGGTCGCGCTGCCTGAGCGGGCTTGCTGATCATGAGTTATATCGCGAAACCCAAAGTCACCCATCCGGGAATGCCGAAGAACAAGCTCGGATTGTACGCGCGCGATTACGAAGGCACCGTGTCGACGTTGTGTGCCGGCTGCGGTCACGACTCGGTCACGGCGGCGATCATTCAAGCTGTTTTTGAGCTGGGCGTCGAACCGCATATGCTGGCCAAAATGAGCGGTATCGGTTGTTCATCAAAGACGCCTGCCTATTTTGTAAGTCAGTCGCACGGCTTTAATTCGGTACATGGACGCATGCCGTCGGTGACGACGGGAGCTAACGCCGCGAATCGAGAGCTCATGTATATCGGCGTAACCGGCGACGGCGATTCACTTTCGATCGGCGTAGGCCAGTTCGTGCACGCCATTCGTCGCAACGTCAATATGTGTTACGTGATTGAGAACAACGGCGTTTACGGCCTGACCAAAGGTCAATTTTCGGCGTCTGCCGACATTGGCAGCAAGACCAAGAAAGGAGAAGCGAACAATCAGGAGCCCATCGATCCTGTGAGTACGGCCATTAGTCTTGGCGCTACCTACATCGCGCGCGGATTTTCGGGCGACAAAGAGCAACTTGTGCCATTGCTGAAAGGGGCGTTGACGCATCGGGGTTTTGCATTGGTCGATATCATCAGTCCCTGCGTAACCTTTAACGACCACGAGGGTTCCACGAAGAGTTATGCGCATACGAGGCAGTTCTATCATCACGTGACCGATATAGATTACATACCGCCTAGCGAAGAAATCAAAACGGCCTATGCTGAAGGTGAAACCATGCCGATCAAGATGCACGATGGCGGTACTATCGTGCTGCGCAAGATCGACCGGAATTACGATCCGACGAGCAGGGCGGCCGCATTCAAGTATTTGCGCGAGCGCTCCAATGCCGGCGAAATCATCACGGGACTTTTGTATCTCGACGAATCACGCTCCGAAATGCACGAGTTGATGGGCAATGTCGATACGCCCCTGTCGCAACTGCCGCTGGATGGATTGCATCCCGGCAAAGAAGAACTCAAGAACATCCAGAATCGCTTCCGCTGAGCCGCTCCCGGGTGCGGGAGTCGTCGTATTAGCGCAATAAATACAATGGCTTATATTTCTTGCATCCAAAACGACTTCGCCGTGCATCTGATCGGTGAAAGCAACTTATATCAAGTGAATGGGAGTTGGCAATATGTCTGAATATATGATTCCGATAGTAATGTTTGCCGGGATAACGATCGTATTTTGTGCGTTGTTCTGGTTTCGCTACAAAGCGCGGAGCGAGATGCAGCAAACCTTTAGAGCAGCGCTCGACAAGGGCCAGGAACTGACGCCGGAAATTATTGATCGCCTGGGCACTCCAAAGCGCTCGAAAGACAAAGACTTGCGCTACGGAATAATCTGGCTCTCCGTGGCGGTGGCGCTTGCATTAATCGGCTTTGCGGTACCTGAACCGGAAGCATTAAGAGGCTTACTGGCAGGCGCGGCCTTCCCGGTTTGCATTGGCACCGCGTATCTTATTCTTCACAAGTTCACGGACCACTAACAATCAGGATGTCAGCCGTTGACCATGAGCGAAGATCGCGATCTCGTCGCCAGAGCAGTGTCCGCGGAGGACACCGCTGCGTTCGGCGAGTTGATTCGACGACACCAGTCGCAGGTACGTAATTTCCTGCGCAAGTTGGCCGGCGATCACACGCTCGCTGACGATCTCGCGCAGGATTGTTTCATGCACGCGTGGGACAAACTGCATACGTACTCCGGGCGCGGCTCATTTATTGGCTGGTTGCTGAAGGTGGCGTACACGACTTTTTTACAGTCGAAGCGCAAGTCGAAACGTTACGCGCAGATACTTGAGTCGGTAGGACATATGGCCGATCAGCAACAACGGGCTCATGCGGCGTTCGCGGGTGAGGTCACGGACCTGGACAAGTTCCTGGCTGTGCTGTCGGCGGAGGAACGCGCGATTATGGTGATGTCTTACGCCTGCGGTCTGTCGCATCGCGAAATTGGGGATGCAACGGATTTGCCCGTGGGAACAGTGAAATCAATGATATTTCGTGCTAAAGAAAAGATTAGGAACAGTTTTGATATCAAAGATCATCAACATGGTTGAGAGAATTAAAGACGCAGAAGACCGGTTCTTGGAGTCGATGTTTGTGTCTGAGCCGCTGATGGATGACGGCTTCAGTATCAACATCGTCAGAAAGTTGAATCGCCGTTTGTGGCTCAGGCGATTGACGTTGCCGATCGCCGTGTCTATTGGTGGGGCGGTTGCGTTCAAACCTTTGGTGGGATTGGTAACAACCCTGGCAAATTTTGCGTCATTGCTTCCTCAGAACCTTGTCAGTACGGCGACAGAATCGATTCCGCAACTGCAGATCATTGTTCTGGGAGCTGTGTTGCTTGCCGTTTGCCTGTTGGGTATGCAGACGCTGGAGGAGTAGCGCTCTCGATTCATTGCTGCTATCGCGCAGAAGACGCACGTCGCGAATGCTGGGGCGGCAATTCGTGAAAATGGCCCATGTCCTTTGCCCTTGAGGCGATACGCTCGATCGACATGGATCAATTCCTTTTATTTGTCGGTCCGCAGGCAGCATGTTTCGTAAGCCCTGAAAATCCAAGCGAAAAATTGCCGGCAAAACGCCTTCAATTAGTCACAAATTTCAGGTTATTATTAGCTGCTAGCCCCTACATCCAATAAAGAGAAAAAAATGGCAATCGCAGATCTCAAAAATGTGCTCAATATCTTTGGCGGCGCCGATGTGAGCGAGGAACAGCAAAATGAGCTGTTCAAGGAAGTTTTGCTGATGACGCTCGCTCGAGCGGCAGATGCCGACATCAATATTCAGACGGTTGAGGTCGAAAGGATCCAGGAGATCCTGAAGGAGCGCACGGGTGAGGAATTCAGTTCCGCTGATATCCGTGTTGCCGCACGGGCAGAGCTGTACGCCGAAGCAACGTTGCGCAAGTATCTCGGCAGCGTACGCAATAAGCTGTCTCCAGCGAATTGTGCGGACACGATTCAGGCGTTGGCTGACGTTCTTCGCAGCGACTCCAATGTCAGCGTGCTCGAAGTCGATTTTTTTGACCGAGTGGCGAAGGCGTTGCATGCGACACCGTCGCAAATCGCGGGTCTCGTACCGGGTGACGTTGACTGACAGCTAGCGCACGTTTTTGGGGCCGGTCTCCTGGTACACAACGTACAAACCTGACGCGATGATTGTTGCAGCACCGACGATAACCCGGCGGTCCGGTACTTCGCCCCAAATCAGCTAATCGGCGATCGCGCCGCCGATCAGAGCCGTGTATTCGAGCGGCGCCAGAAGCGCCGGTGGCGCGCCCCTGTAGCCGTTGGTGATGCCAACCCAGGCGATGACGGAGCACACGCCCGCGCCCGTGAGCAATGCCCAGCCCTTAGCATCTGGCGTCAGCCAGCTGACGTCGCTGATCCCTGCGGCAGAAACGATGAATGGACCGGTAACGACGTACACGGTGAGCGCCAGCGTGGATTCCGTCGCCGAAAGATGTCGCGCGGTGAGGGCATGACTCGCGTAACAAAACGCAGCGATCAAAACTGCAACCGATGCCAGCGAGAAGTCGCCGCTCCCCGGCTGCAGTATGGTCAGCGTGCCGATAAAACCGACGACGACGGCAGTCCAGCGTCAATGTATTGACCAATGGCATTTTTGACAGTCCGTAAAAGAATCTGAATATGGCGCCGATCGCGAGCAGAGAGCGTAGCGTATGCCAGCGCGATAAAAATGCTTATCGCAATACCGCTGCGGATCAGAATAAATTCCTGCAGCGAATAGGTCCGCAGTAATTCCTTGGCGCACAAATCCAAAACGAGTCCGCTCGACACGCCTAATAAAAGCCACGCGATAGCCCTGCCTACATGGTCTGGTCGAGCTGTGCGAATCATTAGTAAAGTCAAAGTTTTCTGTACACAAGCTGAACATGATCGCACGACCCGTTCAAACGAACCTACCGGTTCAGCAGGGATTCAGCGTCCGACCCGCCTAATGGAATCCTGAAACGCAGGAGGACACGGAAATGAAAACCCGAACCCGGAATACTAATTCGGCCTTTGACGGCTTAGTCTGGTATCTGTCGCTGGCAATGTTGTTGATGTCTGGCGCGTCCATCAGTCGCGCTGACCACGGCGGGGAACAGCGCTTGAGCGTGACCGTACAAGGGCAGGGATCGGAACGCAGCGTGGCAGGTGGGGATTCAGTTTCGTACGATGAGTTCGAGCCGCTGTTAACGTCAGGCGCAAGGGCCAGGACTACGCGTGCGACCGGGCAGCAAAAAACGACGAACAGCGAGTCAGAGGCGCCAAACGTGGAGTTTTGGTTTTACGATGTCAGCGTACAGCTGTTTTCGGATTTCGATCACGACGGCTATTACTATGGGATCGATCTGGCCTTTGATGCGGACACGCAGTACACGGTGGCCGATGTTTATGCGGTTATCTATCTGAGCTTTGAATTCGGACCATGGAATGAGTACGCGGCGACGGAGAATTTCAAAATATTTGGAGCGTCCGGAGACGACGAATATTTCGTGCAATCGGAGTTGATATCAGGATACCCGACAGGTCATTACGATATCCTTATTGAGCTGTTCGACGCTTATGACGACGCTTTTGTTGCCAGCATCGGTCCCGACGAGACATCGAAGTTGTCCGTGCTGCCCCTGGAAGATGCGGCGCGCGACGCGCCGATCGTCACCACGGTGGTCATCGATACGGGAGGCGGTGGATCGCTCGGATGGCTCACATTGCTAATGCTCGCCGGAATTGCAGGGTTTACGCGTGGCTCTGTCGGGCCGTACGCATGACGCTTCTTCCCCATGCGGCCAGGCCGTCGAAATAGATGTAGAGAGCCGGGACTACCAGCAGAGACACCACTGTCGAAAATGCCAGCCCGCCGATTATTGCTCTGGCCATTGGATAATACGGCGGACCGTCGCCGCCGACCTGTGTGGTGCCCACAGCCAGTGGCGCCAGTCCTACAATCGTCGTAGCGACTGTCATCAGAATGGGCCGCAGGCGGTTACGACCCGCCATCACTATCGCCTTATCCCGAGAGACTCCTTGCATACGCAGGTTGTTAATGTGGTCTACGAGAACGATGCCGTTGTTAACGACGACGCCGATCAGAATCATGATGCCAATCATGGCCATAAACGAGAAGGTCGTTCCGGTTGCTGCGAAGAACAAGAACACGCCGAAGATCGAAAATACGATCGAGCCCAGGATGATTGAAAATGGCAACAACATCGATTCGAACAACGCGGCCATCACCAGAAATATACAAGCCACACCGAGCAAAATATTCGTCGCCATCATATCGGCGGTTTCATCCTGGCGCTCAAATCCCCGGCCTTCCTTCCAGCTGTATCCCGGCGGAAAATCAATTTGCTCCATCAGGCTCTTGACGCGTGGCCGTACATCTTCCGCGCTGACGTCATCTTCGAAGTTAGCTGAAAGAATGACTGCCGTCTGACGGTCCGTTCGTCTGATCGTGTCGGGTGACCTGCCGATGCGCAGCGACGCCACGCTAGCCAGTGTAATTCGACGCCCGTCAGGCGTGAACAAGGGCAGGTTCGCGAGCTGTTCAATGCTCTGCTTGTCGTCATCGCGAAACGCCAGGCGCACGGCGATTTCGCCCGTTTGACCACGGAAGTCACGCAGGTTCTCGCCGCGCATTGCTATGGAGATCGCCTGCGCGATGGATTCGGAAGTCAAGCCAACCTTAGCCGCGCGCGTCCGGTCAACGACCACGCGAACTTCTTTGCTGCCGGATTCGCTATCACTGCGAATGTCCTTGAGGCCCTCCACGGCTGTCAGTATTCGCGCAACATCTATGGCAAGCTCATTGAGCACTTCCGTCGAGTCACCGCTAATCTGTAAAGAAAATTCTTCAGCGCCTCCTTGTTGGTCAAATTTGAAACTAGGCTTGCCAATAGCAATTGTCGGCAGATCCTCCTCGATGAGCGCAATGATTTCCCTGGTTGACAATGTTGCATCGTCTTTGTCTGTTAACAGGATGGTTGATTCTGCCCGACCCTGATCGAAGTAACTGTAAATAGAGCGGATATTGAATTCTTCCTGACGCGAGTACAGGTACTCCTCAATTGTGTCGACAGTTTGCTCGACTCGTTCCAGGGGGTGCTGTCCCTCGACGTGATAGGGCATGAACAGGCGTCGACCAACGTCCTGCGGAAACATGTCGAATTTTACGACGCCGAGTACGATGGGAAGAACACCGATGATACACACGAGCGTGATACCCAGTGCCGTCCACCAGCGATGACCGAGTATCCATTCGAGACTGCCCGCGTACCGATTGGTCAATCGGGAAATCCAGGCGCCGGGCTTCGGTTGCGGAGGTACCGAAATTCTCGCGGCCAGCATCGGTACCAGGGTTTGCGCAATGACCAGCGATGCGACCAACGCGACGATGATAGTTATCGCAACGTGAGTCAGGAAAATCGTCATGTCGGTTTCCGCGCCAAAAATGATCGGTACGAAAACGATAATGGTGGTCGCCGTACCCGCGATAACAGCCAGGCCCACGTCTTTGACGCCCCGGATGGTTGCCTCGAACGGTTCATCGGGATTTTCCGCACGGGCGCGAAAAATGCTTTCGGTTACCACCACCGCGTTGTCGACTAACATGCCGACCGCGAGCATAAGTCCCATCATCGACAGTATGTTTAATGTGAGACCAGCGAAATACAGGGCGCCAAGCGTGATCGTCAGCGAAAAAGGCACCGCTGCCGTGACGATTAGCGTCGTCGTGACTTGACGCAAAAACATGTAGAGGACGATAAGCGCCAGCAGCCCGCCAATTCCGCCGGCCGTCAGGAGGTCCGAGAGCGATTCGCGAACGCTGTCGCCCTGATTGTCCAACGTGAATATGTTCACGCCTGACATCTGCGGCAATTTTCGAATTTTCTCGACTTCGGCCATGACCCTGTCAGTGACCTCAACGAGGTTGGAACCTGTGGTCTTGTTAATGGCGATGCCAATGGCGTATTCCCGATCGAGATGTCGTCCGTAGTTGCGGTCAGGAGTGCGCAATTCCACAGCGGCGACATCGCGCAGGCGAAGTCCGCTGGCGTTGATCGTCAGATTGCGTATTTCATCGACGGACTTGAATTCCCCATTTGGGCGCACGCTGTATCGCTGACCGGCAGCAGTTATTTTTCCCGCGCTAACCGCGAAATTACTGCGTGCCAACAAGTCTCTGATTTCTGCGATACCCACACCGTGTGCGGCCAGGTGGTCCGCATTGAGGAGAACTCGTATTTCACGAGCTTCGACGCCGTGCAGCTCGACACGGGAAACACCTTCGATGCGTTCGAGTCGCCGCTTTAGCAAGCGGTCAAGCAACTCGAAACTTCCCGACAGGTCGCGGTCCGCGGAGATGCGGAGCTGCAACACAGGTTGATCGCCAAGCGACCCGGTAAAAATAAATACCCGTCGGACGTCATCCGGCAGGAGGTGGCGTATGCCATCAACTTTTGCCCGCGCCTCAATCCCCTTAATACCCATGCTCTGGTTCCAGCCAAATCGCAGGAATATCTGCGCCTGCTCCGCGTCGGAACTTGAGAACATCTGTTCGACTCCGGATAGCGTCGCGAGAACGTCTTCAACGGGACGCGTTATCAGGCGTTCGACTTCCTCGGGCGTTGACCCGGAGTACGGTATCTGGACAAAAATGCCGGGAAATTCGATGTCGGGAAATTTTTCCAGCGGCAGAAGTCTGGACGCGATCAGGCCAATCAGCGACAGCGCAACAAAGATAACTATCGTCGTGACAGGGCGGCGCAGTGCAATCTCCGTGTGTATCACTTTCGATCCATCAAGGAGTAGACGACCGGGATTACGAGCAGCGTCAAAAGTGTCGAAACCGTGAGACCGCCGATCACGGTAATCGCCATTGGAGTACGAACCTCAGAACCTTCACCAAATCCCATCGCCATTGGCAGCAAACCGAGAGCTGTCGTCAGGGACGTCATCAGTATCGGGCGCAGTCGGGCGCTGCCAGCCTCGAGGATCGCGTCCAGCAGTTCTGCGCCCGCGGCGCGCAACTGGTTTATCAGGTCGACCAATACGATCGCATTGTTGACGACGATTCCGGCGAGCATTATGACCCCTATGAACGCAACGACATTCACCGTCGTGCCCGTGATGAAAAGTGCGAGTACGGCGCCCACCAGGGCCAACGGAATCGTAGACAAAATGACGAGCGGGTGGAGCAGGGATTCGAATTGCGAGGCCATGACCAGGTACACTAAGAATATTGCGAGCGCCAGCGCGAATCGCATGGAGCGAAAGGAGTCCTGCATTTCATCGCTCTGCCCGGATATGATCGCCGTGACGCCCACTGGCATCGGCGTGCGGCTTACGATCTTGCCTGCTGCGGCAGCCGCAGCGCCCAGATCGCCGTATGCGAGGTTTGCGGTGATGATCGCAACGCGCTCCTGAGCCACTCTGCGAATTTCAGATGGACCTGCCGATACAGTAATGTCTGCGACGGCGTCCAACGTCACCGGGCGCTCGGAAGTCGGGTTGATAATCAGCCGGCGGATTTCTTCGATGCTCGACTTTCTCGTATCGATGCTGCGTACCAGAACATCAATTTTTCTGTTGCGCCAGGTGTAGCGGGTAGCGAGTTCGCCGCGCACGTTGGCGACAACGCTATTGGCGATATCGCGAACAGCGAGGCCAAGTTTTGCGGCGCGCTCCTGGTCGAAAACGATTTGAATTTCAGGATTGCCGCGTTCAACCGTAGTCTTGATGTCGGTAAAGCGATCCGACGTCGCCATCTCTTCCATGATCAGTTTGCTGACGCGGGCAAGACTGGCAAGATCGTAGCCGGAAATTTCTATCTGCAATGGACTGGCGAAAGACAACAGTGACGGTCGGGTGAACTCGTATTGTACGCCGGGCAGTCGTGACAACTCGTCACGCATCGCGTTCATCGTCCGGTTCTCATCTTCGCGGCTGGCGCCGGAGCCAAGCTTGATGCTCAACGTTCCGGTATTATCACCCGCGTCGACGGAATTCGCGTCCAGCCGGTTTCCGGTGCCTGCAACCGAGTAGTTGAGTTCAACTGCGGCAATGTTGGTCGCCGCTTTTTGAGCGACTTGTATGGCGTTGTCGGTTGCGGATAAAGGCATTCCAGGCGGCAGTCGCAAGTCGACATTGAACTCACCTTGCGAGAATTGCGGTATCAGCTCTGTTCCGAGACGGGGCACGAGCGACATTGTCGCGCCGAACAGAGCGAGCGCGACCAATACCACGGTCATTCTATGGGCCAGGGACCAGCGGAGCAGGCCTGGATAAATTGCCGAAATCGACCGGTAGAATCGTTGCAGCAGCCAGGTCGGCACCCAGAGAATCACCCAAAACAAGAAACGGATTCTGGAGAATACGTACCCAAACATCCGTACCACATAAGCGACGGACCTGGTAAACCAGTTGACGGCATCGCTACCGCCGCCATCGTCGTAACGGCTGCGGCCGCCGAGTGACGCGAGCATTGGAATGAGCGTCAGAGCGACGATCAGCGAAAACACGAGCGCAAAGCTTACGGTTAGCGCCTGATCTTTAAACAACTGCCCCGCTATACCGCTGATAAAAACCATAGGGAAAAACACAGCGATCGTTGTGAGCGTTGACGCGACTATGGCAGAAGAAACCTCACTCGTGCCGTTGCGTGCAGCGTCGAGCGTATTTTGCCCCTGCTCTTTCTTGCGCACAATATTTTCCAGCACGACTATCGAGTTATCGACAAGCATGCCTACCGCTAGCGCAATACCGCCCAACGACATGATGTTCAAAGAGATGTTGTTTGTGTACATCAGCAGGAATGTGCCGATGACGGAGACCGGAATCGCAATGCTGATGATGGTGGTAGCGCGTGCGTCTCGCAGGAAACCATAAAGCACGAATATTGCAATAATTCCGCCGAGTATTGCGGCGAGGCGAACGTTATTGACGGCGGAAGAAATGAACGTGGATTGGTCGTAAATAGTAATGAGTTCGAATTCATCGGGCAGTGTTTCGCGTAGTTCTTGCAGGCGCTGCTGAATCCGGTTTGCCACCTGCACGGTATTGGCGTCGCCTTCTTTGTAGATTGCGAGTTCTACTGATTCCTGACCCATAACGCGCGTAATCGCTTCGCGATCTTTATAGCCGTGTTCGATCGTTGCGACGTCGCGCAGGTAGACGGGTCGCTCCGCGACATAGGCTATGATCGCGTCGCCGAACGCCTCGACGTCCTCGAATTCGTTGATTGTTCGCACCAGATAGCGCTGCTCCCCTTCTTCCAGGCGGCCACCGGAAAGGTTGACGTTTTCCGCACGAATTCGGCTGGCGATTTGCTTGATGCTGATATTCAGCTGCGCCAGTTTTTGCGTGTCTACTCGAATTTGGATTTCGTCTTCGAGTCCGCCGCTCACTTTGACAGCAGCCGTCCCTTCCTCGGATTCGAGGTCCGTTTTGATCCGCTCCTCCGCCAGGCGCCGCAATGCTTTGAGTTGCGCCTCTCCTACATCGATACCGGAGCTCTCTTTGTAAAGAAGACCCAGCCTCACGATCGGCTCAGACGATGGGTCGAAACGCAGCAGCAAGGGGCGGCTGGCCTCCAGCGGCAGGGTGAGAATGTCGAGTTTTTCCCTGATATCGACCCCGGCGATGTCCATGTCAGTGCCCCAGAGGAACTCGATCGTTACGTCTGTTTGTGCTGAGCGGGAAACGGACCGCACCAGGCGAACGTTTCGCACGACACCGACGGCCTCTTCAATTGGCTTGGTCAAAAGATTTTCGACTTCGGCCGGCGCAGCTCCGATGAGTTCGGCGCGGACGGTGAGCGTAGGATAGGAAATGTCAGGAAGCAGGTTGAGTTTCAGGCGAGCGAGCGACACCATGCCGAACAAGACGATCGCGGTCATCAGCATAACGATCGTGACGCGCCGTTCCGTCGCGATTTCAATCAGTCGCCGCATTATTCGACGTCCTCGGACGGGGCATTAATCACGACGACCTTCGATTCGTCTTTTAGGCCGAGGTGGCCAATGGTGATGACGTGCTCTCCGTCGGTGAGTCCGGCGGTGATTTCAACCATCCCTTCGTTGCTGTAGCCGATCTTTACTTGCTTGCGAATGGCGACTTCTTTTTCAACAACGAAAACGGACGTCGTTCCGGTGCGCTCAATAATGGCCCTGCGCGGAATCTGCAGTACATTCTCATGTTTGTCGTAAATAATATTCATACGCCCGAACATGCCGGGCTTTATGCGACCTTCGGAACCGTGTATTTCAATTGTGGTTTTAAATGTTCCCGTGTCCGGGTCCACGATCGGGCTGATTCGCGTCACCGTTGTGACCAGTGGAGGTCCATCCAGCGCGTCGATACTGATGTGCACTGGCTGTCCCGCGGAGATGCGGCGAAATTCGCGTTCCGGGATGTAGATGTAGGCAACGAGAGGATCCAGACTGGTAACGCGGAATAACGAGTCACCGGTCTTGATGACGTTTCCCAGTTTGACATAGCGTTCAGATACGACGCCGTTTATCGGAGCCCGAATCTGTGTGTAATTGAGTTCAAGGCTGGCGAGATTGTAGGATGCTTCGAGCGCCTGCAGGTCGTACTGCAGCTTCTCAAAGTCTCCTTCACTGATCAGGCCTCGCTCCTGCAGCTCCTTGTTACGCGCAAAATCGCGCTGCATTTTCTTGAGGCGGGCCCGCGACTCATTTCGTTGCAGGCGCAGACGGTCGCCGTCAAGTCTTGCCAGGATCTGCTTGCTCAGGACCATGTCGCCTTCTTCGACGAGCAGCTCGCGAATTTCACCGTCTACTTTGGCGACTACATCGGCCTCGGCAAACGCTTCGATGGGTGCCGTTCCAGAGTACACCGCGTAGATATCGCCGCGAACAGGAGTGTTGGTCTCGACCGGGACCGGAGGTGTTTCGTCCTCTTCGTCAGAGTTTTCTCCTGTGCCGCTTCCCTGCTGACACGCCCCCAGCAGCAAAACGCACGCGAGGGTAATTGGGCCAGCGCGGTACAGCTTCATGAATTTCTCCCTTCAGGTTCCCTGTCGAGCGGCTCTTTCTGCGTGAGCCTGCGGCGGGCGGGCGGTCAGCCGGTGGACTGATCCGTACTTGCTGTGCTTGCGAGCACTTTGCTGCCATTGCGCAGGCTGGATTGCCCCACGACCACAATTTGATCGGAGTTCGTCAGACCTGCAAGAATTTCCACGACCCCGTCACTTCTGATGCCTGTTTCTACGGTTCGGCGCGCGACTTCTCCATTGTCGACCACATAGACCGTAGTTTCATCGTCTTCGTCAAGCAAGGCGTGCGCTGGAATGACCAGGGCATGGTCATGTTTTTCATACGCGATCGTGAACTGTCCAAACATGCCTGGCGCCAGATTGCCGGCAGAATTGTCTATGATAGCCGTCGCGCGAAATGTTCCGTTGCGTGCGTCGATGGTGGGGCTGACGCGTACGATTGTCGCCGAAATTTTCGTGCCTGGCATCGAAGCCACTACGACTGTTGCGGCATGACCAGCAGCAAATTTTCGCAGTTCCGCTTGCGGAATCTGCAGGTACGCAATCAGTTCTGAAGTATCGGTAATTTGGAATGCGACCTGGCCGACGCTGAGATTCTCACCGAGCTTTATTTCGCGCGTCGCGACCACGCCCGAAATCGTTGCGCGGATGTTCGCGTAATCGTAATCAAGAACTTTGATGTTGTAGGTCGCCATCAGTGCGGCGAGTGTGAATTTCAGACCATCGTACGTTGACGCGCTGATCAGGCCGCGATCGTATAAATCCGTGTTGCGCTCGTATTCTTTCTCGGCGCGCTGGAGCTCAGCTCTCGCGGCAAGCATATCGAGGCGCAGACGCTCGCCGTCGAGGCGCGCCAGTATTTGTCCGGCTTCCACATGGTCGCCTTCTTCAACCAGCAGTTCGACGACGTCGCCGGGCACGCGGGCGCTGATCCGGGCGTCGGCGTCTGCGGCAAGCGTAGCGCTGGTCGCGTAGGTCGCGTAAATGTCAGAGTGATACGGCTGCGTGACTTCAACGGGAACGCGCGCGGCCTGCACGCTGTCGCCATCAGCAATGCTGGCCTTGCCGACTCCGCAGCCGGCGACAGAGGAAGCGGTAACGATTGCGATCATCGTGGCCGTTATTCGTGTGTTCTTTTTCATGGTCTCAATACTTACCTAATTTAGTGTTGTAGTGAAGTATAACACTATATCGGTCTGGTGCAAGGGAAAAGCTCACAATCTCTTTGCGATTATCCGATGCCATTACAATCCATTGGTTAGCGCTTAACTTCACGCAGCTCCCTCGCTGCCTGAGTATTAGATGCGCGAAGGGAGGATTTGGATTGATTTTCTCATGAATACTTTACGATGTGGACCATTACTCGAAGTGGCGGGCGAGAAACGGGTTCAGCAAGCGCTTCCTGGGGTCCAGTTGGCGGCGAATCTTGCGAAAGAGCTCCATCCTGCCGGCATAGGTTTGGGACACATAGTCTGCACGCGTGGCCAGCGTCTGATTGAACAACGGAATGCCGCCCCAGTTTTCGGCGAATTCGGAAAGGTCGAGAACAAAACCATCCCATCCACGACGCTGTGTCGAAACGGATTGCAGGGCAATCAGCGGCTCGTCAAATGAGGGCGACAGCAATGCAGAGCAATCCCGTGCAATGCGGTGACCGACCGCGGGCATATCACAACGGTAAGTCGTGCGCAGAAAGGTTTCCTGGCAGAAATTAGCGTACGCTTTTACTACCAACGAAAAGTCAGAGGCCGGAAAACACCAGGTCGAATATAGAAGTCCGCGTGATTTTCTGCGGCGACGCTGCCCGCTTGCCGTGACGTTATTGCCATTTCTTACGAGTCTCGAATTCACAAGTCCATGCGTTGCTGCCGATATCGAATCGATCAAACGATAGCGAACAGACGGTATGGGCAATACACGATTTAGTGATTTGAATACATTGGGGAGCACTGTGCTCTCGCCCCAATTCTTTATCCTCCAGGGAATCGGAAACGTACTGTGCTGCGAATTTTCGTAATGACGCAAATCCAGGTACACCTGATCTCGATAAGGCAGGAGGTAAAACTTGAGCCCAACATTGCCGCTTGCCAGTCGGTCGCAGACCTGCGCAAAGGTCTCAATGTTCATGCTGCGGTGATTGGCAGAAAATGTCGATATCGACCGTACTCGTAATGTCACCTCGTAAATAACGCCCAGCATTCCATAGCTCAGGCGCATTGCGCCCAATAGATGCTTTTGCGTTTCCGAGACTCTCATGACTTTCCCGCCGGCAGTCACCAATTTCATGCCGATGACCTGGGCGGAGAGAAATGAGGTATGGTCGCCGATTCCAGGCCCCATACACGGCGCGGCGAGCGCGCCGCCGAGCGTTCGCTCGGTTTGATCAAAGCTGCCGACAAGTTCCAGATCTTTCGCCGCCAGTGCGGCAACCAGTGCGCCCAATCGCACACCGGCTTCCGCGGTTACGGTTTGTTCGTGCGTGTCAATGTGGATGATCCGATCGAAGCGGGTCATATCGATGACCGTTCCCGACGTGCTCACGCTACAGTCTGTTACTGCGGTTCCGGCGCCCCGGGGGCGTACCGGTAAAGCGATGTTCGCGTCGTGGCTGAGGCAACGCGTAAGGTGTGCGAGATTTGTCGGTGTGCAGATACCAGGACGTGCCGGACGGTGAACAAATCTGCCCGTATCACGAAATCCTTGTGGCTTCATATTGGTGACTCCGCTGTCATAGGTGCAAGTACCCGTAGACCGGTGGTTTTGCGACGCTGCCTTTCAACAGCTGTGCCTTTTTCAATCGAATTGCCATCGTTGCACAGCGCGCGGACCCGCGCAACGTAATCCAGAGATTTGTAACTTATTGTTAAATCAAATTATTTGCCTGCTTTGTGGCTGATCTGTGACCTTTTGTTGGCATTGCGCTAGATTGGACGGGTGAGTGATCTGATCCGGAAAATGGCTGAGAGCGCGGCGATCGCTGCGGCGCGGATCGGCGCAACTGTTGAGCGCACCGCGCTGACTCGCTCAAAGGCGTTCAGCGACGCGCTCGGTGCGAACGTTTTTTTCAAACTCGAGAACCTGCAGACTACGGGATCTTTCAAAATGCGCGGCGCCTTGAACCGCCTGATGACACTGACTGACGAGCAGCGCGCCAAAGGTTGTGTTACGGCGTCGAGTGGCAATCACGGTGCGGCCGTCGCCTGCGCAATGCGTAAATTGGGCATTACGGGCGTGATTTTCGTACCGCAGAAAACGTCTGCAGTAAAAATCGCTGCGATTCGCGGCTTTGGCGGTGAAGTGCGGTTCTTTGGGACCGACGGCCTGTACACAGAACAACATGCGCGCGAATACGCGGACAGAAAAGGCATGTTTTATTTGTCGCCGTATAACGATGAACAAGTCATTGCCGGACAGGGAAGCTGTGGCGTTGAGATCATTGAGCAATTGCCCGATGTCGATGCGGCTTTCATCGCCGTCGGTGGCGGCGGGCTGATTGGTGGTGTTGGCAGCGTCCTCAAGGCGCACGATTCCAACATCCGGGTCTACGGCTGCCAGCCCGCCGCGTCCGCTGTCATGGCCCATTCGATTGCGGCCGGCGAGATTCTGGAGTTGCCCAGTGAGCCGACATTGTCAGACGGCACAGCCGGCGGTATCGAGGCAGGCGCCATTACCTTTCCACTGAATCAGGCGGTCGTCGACGAGTTCGTGCTGGTAGATGAGACGCAGATCGCGAACGCCATGCGCCTGTATGTGGAGCGCGAAGGCCCGCCAATCGAGGGAGCCGCCGGTGTTGCGATCGCCGGGCTGATCGCACGAGCGGCGGATGTTTCCGGTTTGCAGATCGTGGTCATTGTATGCGGCGGAAATATTGCGACGGACACGATGGCCGAAGTCATGGACACTCCGTACCGGCGCGCCCGGGCCGGATAGCGCGCGATGAACTTTCTCAAAAACGGATTCTTGCTGTTAGGCGCATGCGGATTGTGCGTTATGTCCGTCCATGCCGAAACGACCGTGTTCGTCA
The DNA here is from genome assembly GCA_022563255.1 of Pseudomonadota bacterium. GTDB lineage: Bacteria > Pseudomonadota > Gammaproteobacteria > Steroidobacterales > Woeseiaceae > UBA1847. Next base: position 92,390 of record JADFNS010000003.1, on the reverse strand, counting down.
ACGTCAATGTAATACCCATGACCGCGGAGATTGTGCTGACCGAACAGTCCGTTGTTGTCCAGTCGGGCAAGATTACGCGTATTGGTCACGTCGATACCGTGCCGGTCCCCAAAGGCGCTGAGGTCGTGGACGGCACGGATCGATTTCTTATGCCGGGTCTTGCCGAAATGCATGCGCATGTTACGGGCACGGATACGGCGCAAATCGAGAGACTGGTGACCTTGTTTATCGCGAATGGTGTCACCACGATACGCGGTATGCTCGGGCGATATGAACACCTCGCACTGCGAGAACGATTCGCGAGCGGTGAGGTGTTCGGGCCGAGATTCATTACGTCCGGACCGTCGTTGAACGGTCGTTCCGTGTCAGGACCGCTGGACGCGGCCAAACAAGTTATTGAACAGCACGCGGCGGGTTACGACTTCGTCAAAGTGCATCCGGGCCTTGATGCCGAGGAATTTGCGGCGCTGGCCAGGACAGCGAATGAAATCGGCATACCGTATGCCGGCCATGTGCCGGTCGCAGCGGGCGTCCGACAAGCGCTGCAGCTCAAAATGGCGACGATCGAACACCTCGATGGATATTTTGCCGCGCTGTTGCCAGCCAGCAGCGGTGGTGCAGGAGGATATGGTGGATTTTTCGACGTCATGCTTGCCAAAGAACTGGATGCCAGCCAGATTCCGGCGCTCGCGACGGCGACCGCCGCCGCGGGAACCTGGAATGTACCAACGCAAGTCCTGGTCGAGCAACTCATTGACGCTACGTCGGTAATTGAGCTCAAGAGGCGACCGGAGATGCGTTACGTCTCTGCAAGCGACCTCGACAGCTGGGTCGCCGCCAAACAAAAGCAATCGAGTGAACGTGGTTTTGACCTTGAAACTGCGACGCTGGCGATCGAATTGCGACGGCGCATCGTCCTTGAACTGCACCGATCCGGGGCCGGGTTGCTGCTGGGTTCCGATGCGCCGCAAGTATTTAATGTTCCAGGATTTTCGATACACCGCGAACTTGTTGCGTTGGTGGCGGCCGGCCTGACGCCGTATGAAGCACTGCGGACGGGCACGGTCGCTGTGGCCGAGTTCCTCAAGTCGAATACGGGCATAGTTGCCGAAGGCAAACAAGCAGACCTCATTTTGCTGAACGCAAATCCGCTGCTCGACATCAGAAACAGCAAGCGTATCCATGGTGTGATGCTACGAGGTCACTGGCTGTCGCGTCGTGAACTCGATGCCCGCCTCGCTCGCTATGTGGTTCAGGACGGTAAGTGAGCACCTCAGAAGCACGGCCTTCGTTGCGCCCTTACAGCATTATTTGAGCGGTTGCGGGCAGCGTCGAGCAGGAAACCTGGAGACGCATAAATGCTAGTATCTCTCTAAAAGCGCCCGCCGATCGGGCGTGATAACAGGGAGGCAGCATGAAATTGGTAAAGCATCTGCTCGACTCGAAAGGCCGGGGGATTATTTCGATCGTCCCTGACGCATCGGTTCTGGATGCGATCAAGCTAATGGCGGACAAGTTGGTTGGATCCCTGTTAGTGATGCAGGGCGACGAATTGGTCGGCATTGTTACGGAGCGCGATTACGCTCGGAAAGTCATTATCAAGGGCCGTTCCTCACAGTCCACTGAAGTCGGCGAGATTATGACGCCCGACCTCTTCAGCGCCACATCCGATATGACTGTCGATCAATGTATGAAACTCATGACAGACCATAAAATAAGACATCTGCCCGTCGTAGACGACGGTGCGGTGACAGGAGTGCTCTCGATCGGCGACCTGGTGGGGGCGATTATTTCGGATCAGCAGGCAGAGATCGAACAGCTCGAACAGTATATTAGTGGCTGATGAAAGTCGCAGGCCAGGGGTCGCTCGCCTGACATGGATTGCGATCCTCTTGTTCGTGGCTGTGCAAGCTAATGCCGATAAAGAACCGCTATCAAAAACCGTCATCGGCCCCAGCAACCTTTACCTCAAGGAGGGCGCCGATGCGTTGCTGATGGGTGACAGCGACGAGGGGGTTCGTCTAACGGCACTCGGTTTGAAGCGAGCCGCAGGTCGGCGTGAGAAGAAGATGGGACACGCGAATCTTTGCGCCGGTTTCCTGCTACTCGATCAGCCTGACACGGCGCTCGAACACTGCAATTGGGTACTGCAGCGCTATCCGTCTCACTGGCGAACCTACAATAATCGCGCGCTTGTTTACCTGCGTCTGCGGCGATTCGAAGATTCTCAGGCCGATATTCTCAAGGGGCAGGAGCTCAACCCGAGATCGAGGAAACTCAAAGAGGTGCAGGGCCTGTACTTCGAAGCGGTTGACTCTGGCGACGAAGAATAAAGTCTAGCCTTCCAGCCCGGCCGACATTCGTGCCGAACGTAGCGTATTGGCCATCAGCATCGCGATGGTCATTGGGCCAACTCCGCCAGGGACTGGCGTAATGGCGCCGGCCACGACGCAGACCTCATCATAGTCAACGTCGCCCGTCAGCTGCGTGGTTGCTTTGCCATCGACGATTTTTTCGACACGGTTGATGCCGACGTCGATGACGACGGCGCCGCGCTTGATCCAGTCGGCCCTGACCATGCCAGGGCGACCAACCGCCGCAACCACGATGTCCGCATCGCTGACGACCTTTGCCAGGTCCTGCGTACGGCTGTGCGTAATCGTCACCGTGGCATTGGCCTGCAGTAACAGCGCGGCTATGGGTTTGCCCACAATATTGGACCTGCCGATAACGACCGCAGTCTTGCCAGAGAGGTCCGTGCCGAGTTCGTCCTCGATCAGCAGCATGCAGCCGGCCGGCGTGCAGGGTACGAATGCGTCCGAGATTCGTCCGGCCATAAGCTTGCCGATATTGATGAAGTGAAATCCGTCGACGTCTTTCGTCGGAATTATGGCCTGCGTGATCGTTTGTTCGTCGAGATGATCGGGCAGCGGGAGTTGCACGAGTATGCCGTGTACCGCCGTATCGGCGTTCAGTCGCTCAATAAGCTTCAGGACGTCGGGCTGCGACACGCTTTCTGCGAGAACGTGTTGTGCGGAATAAAAGCCGCAGGATTCTGCGGCGCGTTTCTTGTTGCGTACATATACCTGGCTTGCAGGGTCGTCCCCGACGATGACGACAGCGAGACCGGGCTTGATGCTGTGACTTTTCAGCAAGGCCGCCGTTTCGCGGGTAATGTTTGCTGTGAGGTCTGCGGCCCTGGTTTTGCCGTCGATTTGTTTTGCAGCCGTCATCGGTCAATCTTCCTTTGCGTTAATCCAAGCAGCAGACTTGCCGGTGCAAGCGCTGCGATCAGGTGTTTTACAGAATGGCCGCTGATGATACCTCCGACATCATAGATATTGGCATCGTAAAATTCTGCGATTTTCGAAGCCACATAAAAGCCGATCATCCACCAGAGATAGCGCCCGAGAGCGCTGCGAGAGCGATACAGCGAGATGACCAGAGGAATTAACACGATTGGCAAGAACTGGACGATGACATAAGGGCGTAAGTCGCCTCGGCCGAGCGTCTCGGTGTGGGACCAATACATGACGGACGAAAAACCGACAATCAACAGCAGTGGGAGGAGCTTCCTGCCCAGCGACGGTGAGTGGTATGCGGCAATAATTATGGCGACCAGGCTCATGAAGCCGATGGTCATCGGCAATCGGTCCCAGACCAGCGAATCGTTGTCGGGGTGCAGATGGTAGTAGCCTGATCCGAACGCCGTGAGTGCGATGCCAAAGAAAAAAATCAGCCACGCCAGTTTCGTGTTTTGCGTCAGTGCGCCGTCGTGGGTGATGACATAGCGTATTCCCAAGGTGCCGACAAGCAGGAATGGCAGATTGGACAATACGTTCACGAAATTCGGGAGCTCGGCCAGCCGTCGCGCGTCACTGAATTGATGGTACAGAGGGTCTTGTGGAATAGGCTCGAGGAGCGCTACGGCAATGACGATTGCCAGGCCCACCACCAACAGCAGTGCGGCTTTGGCTGATATCGGAGGATTCATGCGGCCACCGTACTGCAAGGGTCCGGGCGCGGCAAGGGTTCTACCGGGCGTCCTTGTTCAGGCTAGAATGGATACTTTTCGAGCTTCGGGTTGTTGTGAAGTCCTTTTTTCGAAATCTTCAGGGCGTCATCGTCTTCGGCGTCCTGAGCGTCAACACGATATTTTGGGTCACGCCACTGATGTTGCTGGCTGTCGTTAAGCTGTTGTTGCCGATTCCGGTGCTACGGCTGGCCGTTACGCGAGTGCTGATGGCCATTGGTGAATCCTGGGTTAGCGTTAATACCGCTATCTTCAGGGTTTGCGGCTTTATCGACTGGGAAAGTCGCGGACTTCAAAACTTGCGGCGTGACGGCTGGTACCTGGTTATAGCAAACCACCAAACCTGGGTGGACATTGTTGTGCTGCAGGAAACATTCAATCGTCGGATACCGTTTCTGAAGTTTTTCATTAAGCAGAAACTTATTTGGTTTCCGTTTCTCGGATTGGCCTGGTGGGCGCTGGACATGCCGTTCATGAAACGTTATTCGCCCTCCTATCTGGCGAAGAATCCTCATATGAAGGGCAAAGACGTCGAGACGACGAGGCGCGCGTGCGAGAAATTTCGTGATACGCCGACATCAATACTGAATTTCGTCGAAGGCACGCGCTTCAGCGACCAAAAGCGGGCGGCTCGCAAGTCAGATTATCGCAATCTCCTGCAACCGCGTGCCGGCGGGTTCGCCGCCGCATTGTCTTCGATGGGCTACCTGTTTACGAGCGTTGCCGACGTCACGCTGGTCTATCCAAATGGAGTCGCTGGTTTCTGGGGCATGTGTTGTGGTGATCGCGTTCGCGTTATAGTCGATGTTCGTGAGCGCGAGCTCGAAGATTGGTTGCTCGCGGGAAACTACCAGGACGACAGGGCGTTCCGGAAACGAATGCATAGCTGGCTTGGCGATATCTGGATTGAAAAAGACGACTTGATTTCGTCAATGAGGGAAGATTATGGCAAGTAGCCGACAGTACGACACGGTTGCTTTCGACGTACGGGACAACACAATCATGCTGTTCTTCGCGAAAACTACGCCTGAACGCGACATATCCGACTATCTGCTGCTAATGCGCACGGTAGATGATGAGTTTGAAGAAACGCTCACGATCGAGATCAATGAGCAGCAGCTCGCCGGGGGCAATTTAATTCGCGAGGCAGACTTAACAGGGAACGTACTGACCCTGCGTCTGCACGAACCTGCCGCAGAGCTTGATGGCGCGACGGAAATTGTGCTGACCTGGGAAGACACGGCGGAAAACCTCGAAAGCATAGAGGCCGGCGCGTTTAGGGTGTTCGGCGACACGCTGGTCGGCGGCAACGCCTGAAAATGGCAGAAATCGAATTCAGTGTTTACGTCCTGCGCTGCGCCGACAATACTTACTACACCGGTATCGCCGCAGATGTGGAACGACGGTTGGCCGAACACAAATCCGGCCCGCGTGGTGCGAAGTACCTTAAAGGCCGCCGGCCTTTGGTGCTGGTCTACTCGGAGTTGATCGGTGACAGGTCAGCTGCAATGCGTATTGAATATCGCATCAAGCAACTCAACAGGCCACAGAAGGAGGCGTTGATCGACGGACGTTTGCATCTGCAGGATCTGTTGTCCGATCAGGTCCCGGTCAGCGGCTGAGAGAAAATCGCAATCGGTTTGCCGAATTCCGGCATGAACAAAGTTGTGTCCCTGTCCCAGCGCTGGCGAAATTCTTCGAGCCACGATGCCGTTGTTGCAAAATTATCGATAAATTTTGGAGCCAGTTCTATTTCGCCAAATGGCTGCGTAAAGTCGTCAAAGTGAATCGGGTAGACGCTATGACTTCCGGTCGCCGTAACAACGTGTTGCCAGTAAAGTTCGGCATAGTCCCGGCCGAGGGAATTCAGTTGTCCAACACCCAGTAATACGACGTCGGCGGCAATATCCTGCAACGCATATTTTAAGAATCCGGCGCTGCCTTGTACCAGTGCGATCCCTTGTGGATGTTCAATAATGATCGTATAAGCGCCACCCATCCGCCAGGCCGAGATTGGCTGCGGCATCACCAGGGGTGTCTCGATAGTGCCGTCCAAGGGCACTGATCCGCGCCAGCCGAATGGCGCATGGATGGACGGTCGCATCGTGACCTTGAATTCGCCGAACGTGAAAATTTCCTCGTTCGCGACGACGATAATCTGATCTTCTGGCACGCCAGCGCCGCGGGCGATCTGTGCCGTTGATTCGGAGCCCAGAATCGAGGCGCTTGACCGGTTCGCAATAGCGCCGACATCCATGGCGTGGTCAAAATGGCTGTGCACCGGAATAATCGCCGCTAGCCGCCGCATCCGGAATTCGTTCATCGCGAAGTCGATCTGTGGCGCATCGTTGTCAACGGGTCGACGCAACAGGATGTCGGCAAGAGTCGGTCTGGAGAAAAAACCATCGATGAGAATTTGTGTTTCGCCGTCGTCGAACAACAACGTCGTAACGCCAAGCCACGTGACGGTGACCGTATCGCCGGCCGTAGCCGATACTATTGGCGGCGCGGGCCAGTCAATACCATCAAGGCTGGGTCTGTCGTGCCACAGCAGGCTGAAAACGAAGACGATAAGCCCTGCGAGCGTGGCGGCCAGCAGGGCCGCTCGCTGCGCATAGGTCACCCACATTGTTACTGTCCCGCAGCGAGTCTTGCGAGGTGACCGGTTAGCGGCGCCAGGTAGTTCCCCATCGCATAACCAAGCAAGGCGAGCAGGATTGACGCTGGCACGAGGCTGGGACGGTGGTGTGCCGCTACGATGGGCGCCGACGCGACGGCGCCGATATTGGCGGCTGAGGCGATCGCAACGCTGTGAATGTCAACGCGGAATATCCATCCGCCCGCCAGGCAAAACAAGCCATGAATAAAGATCCAGATAAACGCGCCGAGCACGAACGCCGGGGCCTCGGCGAGGCCGGCGATGGATGCGCGCGCACCCATACCGGCGACAAAAATGTAGACAAGCGCCGTGCCGATCGCTGTTGAATTGGGCAGCTTTGACACTGAGGTCGTGGACAATATGAGCGCCATCGTCGTGACGAGCAGGATGCGTGTCGTTGTTTCCGTAAACACACTTTTGATCGCGGGCACATTGGATGCAATCCAATCCGATATTACCGGCGACAATCCGTGACCGATGGCGGTTACGCCGAAAACGACGGCGGCCAGGTAAAGGTACTGGCGCATCGATGGCGTCACGTCTTCTTCCAAGTGAAGTTCCGCTGCGGCATCCATGGCGGCCAGCCTGTCCGCTGGAACTCGTGCCCATTTGTTAAACCATTCCGCAAAATTTCGAGACAGCAGCAGTAATGGCAGCCATACGATGTAGACGACATTGTCTGCGATTACGGCAAGCCCCAATTGCGCTTCCGACGCGCCCAGCATTTCCTTGGTTGCCAGCATATTTGCGGTGCCGCCGATCCAGCTTCCTGCCAGCGCGCCGAATCCTTTCCAGGCATCGTCGGACAACCAATCGTGCACCGCGAGGTAGGCGATGACGCCACCGACCATAACGCCGAGGGTGCCCATCAACATGACAAGCACGCCTTTTCCCATCACTTTTACTACGGCAGGAACATTAACCTTGATAAGCATCAACACGATGAAGGCGGGCAGTGCGTACTGACTCAAGCCTGGATAAACGGCCGAATTGCTGGGAATCAGGTCCAAATTATTCAAAAACACAGGCGTTGCGTAAATGAACAGCAACGGTGGCACGTAATTGAAAAGTTTGGCTTCGGTTACCTGGGCCAACAAGAAGAAAAATGCGGCGACGGCACACAGGACCGCAAGTACGCCTATCGGTGATGAAATCAGAGCCTGGGTCGTTTCCATTCGCAATGCCTCAGCCGGGTAATAGCGGCCGAGTATAATTCATCGGCCGCGACGCTGTGCATTGCTTTGCCTAGGAAAAGCCGATTTGAGCCGCGAAGTCTTTGCGCGTGTCGACGTCCGTCATGGCGGCCGCCTTGACTGACATCCAGACCGCATCCCAGTCTTTTATTTTGCAAGGCCCAAAGACAAATTTGGCGATGTAGCTTTCGAGATTGCGTACGTGGATGACATTCTTTGGCGGCGGCGTCGTGAAATCGACGGAACCCGAAAAGATGACGAGATTTTCGACGGGGACATCCGGCACAATTTTTTGCAGCGCGCGCGTGCGCCCTTCGTTCTGTATAAGCGGATTCAAAAAACGCTGCCGCCTGACGCCGTCGACGTTCGTCCACTGCGCCTCGTCTTCGCCATCGAATACAATGCCGTTACAGTGCTTCGTCTGTATGCAAAGTATGCCGCCCGCCGTAAGAATCGCGTGATCGATTTTTACCAGACCGCCGTATGCGCCCGGAAGAATAAAGTCGTGCAATACGTCGGGACTGCGTTTGGCAAGCGCAGTGCGAATGCGCCATTGACCGATTCTGGCTGTGAGGAAGCGCGCGGCGTGATTTGCGCTGGAGCGGAATATCAGCGTCAATAGCAGCGCCGCCGCAAGCGTGAACATGAATGTGGCCGTGCCTGTTCCCGTGATCCCGGTTTGCAAGCCGCCGTCGGTCGCCGAGGCCGGCAATGCGATTAGCGGCGTACCACTGAGGATTGTTCGCGCTGCTTTCAACATAAGTCACAGGTTACGGTCGGGAGCGACTCCATGTATCGTAGCAGGTCACGTTTTTGAGTATTCGAGGGGGCGCCAGCATGCTCGATGGTCGTGTACTACTGCTGATTTTTATCGCTCTGGTGGTCGTTTTTACCGTCGTCAGGGTGTTGGGCTACATGCGTCGAAGCGAACAGCAATGGGAGCAGGTCGACAAAAGCAAACTCAGGAAGTGGGAGGACGACGAAGATCAGTAGTGGCGGCGTCAGTTTTCTTGCCGGTCGTGTCGCAGCAACGACTCCAGTTCCGTCGCCGTGTCTCTTGATGATTGAATCAGCAGTTCTTCCGAGTCGCGAATCGCATGCTGCTCAATCAACAGCTGCGCATCGCGCTCAAAAAAAGTATCGATAACGTGTTTCGCGTCTTTTGGGGTCCGGCCCAGACTGGTCAGTAACTGTTCCGTCATGGCCAGGCTCGATAAGAGCGTTTCACGAAATATGTGTTCAATTCCGAGGTCCATCAGTTTGTGCGCATGGCGGCGATTGCGCGCTCGCGCAATAATTTTCAAATGTGGAAAATTGTGTACCACGGCCGCGGCAATGCGCATCGATTCTTCGAGATCGGAAACGGCCAAAATGAAGAACTTTGCGTGCTCGGCACCGGCGGCGCGCAAGAGTTCCAGTCGTGATGCATCACCGTAATGCACGGTCGCCCCATAACGGCGTACAAAATCGACTTGCGACGAGTCATTCTCCAACGCAGTAAAGGGTTTGCCAACAATATTCAGCAATCGGCCAACGATCTGGCCAACTCTGCCGAAACCGGCAATCAATACGTCGTGATGGGCATCATCGGGAACGTCAAATGGCCGGTCATCGGGGCGCCGCAGCTTGTCGCTTCCGAACTCAGCCAGTGCGTATAGAAACGGCGTCAATAGCATCGAGACTGCTACAGCGAGAATCAATTCGTCGATAAGATCCGGCGCAAGAACGGCTTCGCTGGCAGCGATTCCGAGTAATACGAACGCAAATTCGCCGCCCTGCGCCAATGCAGCCGCCAGCTTCAGCGCCGCGCCGCGGTCACACACGCCAAACAGTCTCGCCAGCGGAAACAAGACGACCGCCTTAGCCGTCATCAGCAGGACAACAATAAGGGCAACGCGTCCCGGGATTTCCAGCAGCAATCCGACGTTCACCGACATGCCCACGGCGATAAAAAACAAGCCGAGCAACAGGCCTTTGAACGGTGCGATATCGGCTTCGAGCTGATGGCGATATTCTGAGTCGGCAAGCATCATGCCTGCGATAAATGCGCCGAGCACCATCGACATGCCGGCGAGCTGCATGATCAGGGCGGCTCCAATGACAACCAGCAATGCCGTGGCAGTGAAAATTTCGGGAATGCCCGAATGGGCGGCTATTTTGAGCGCCGGTCTGAGCAACAGGCGTCCGCCCAGAATCAGTCCGGCGATCGTGGCTACCATGAGACCGATTTGCGCAAAGTTGATACCGTCATCCCATGAAGCGTTGGCGCCCAACAACGGTAACAAGGCGATCAGCGGTATCGCTGCGAGGTCCTGAAACAGCAAAACGGAAAACGCGGCCCGCCCGTGAACGGTGACCAGCTGTTTTTTCTCTGACAGCATTTGCAGTACGAAAGCCGTGGACGACAGCGCGAGAATCAGGCCCGTCACGATGGCCGTGCTGCCATTGAAGCCAAACGTCCATGCAAGCAGGGATATCACGCATGCGGAGACGGCGACTTGCGCCGCGCCCAGACCGAAGACCAGCCGGCGCAGAACCCACAACCGCGATGGCTTGAGTTCAAGACCGACGATGAAAAGCAGAAAAACGACGCCAAGCTCAGCGAAGTTAAGTATGTGGTCGGCGTTTTTGACGAAGGCAAAGCCGAATGGGCCGATAATGACGCCAGCTGCCAGATACCCCAGTACGGACCCAAATCCGAGACGCCGGCTCAGTGGCACAGCGACAACAGCAGCAAGCAAGTATATAAGTGATTCTACGAGCAGGGTCATATCGGGTCCGACATCAGCACGTTCTCCACAGTCTAATGCCGGGCATGGCAAATTGTCGTTCTTTTCCATTACACTTAGTGCTGTCGGAACGCCCGGTGTCTCGGCTATTATCGACTGCACAAGACAGGACGAACGCATGTTTACAAACAAGTCATCGCTCGCTGGACCCGTGGCAACACTCGCATTTCTCGTGTTATCGCTGGGCGCTTGTGACTCCGATCAGGCTGGGGCCGGCGCGTCGGCCGGGCGCGCGGATGGCGCCGCTGCCGCTGCACGCCCGCGATACCAGCTCGGATCCGGTGACACCGTGCAATCCGAGGGCCCAGGAGCCGTCATTTCGCAGATGATGGCCTACACTGAGGAGCGGGACGAACTCGTCTATGGCTACTTCTCTACACCGGCTGGCATGTTTGAGCCGTTGCCAGCGATCATCATGATTCACGAATGGTGGGGGCTGAACGACCATATCAGGGCCATGGCGGACATGCTGGCCGCGGAAGGTTATATCGTATTCGCTGTCGACCTGTTTCACGGAAAAGTCGCAACAACGCCGGATAAGGCGCGGGCATTGATGGTCGAAGTGCTCGAAGACCCGGAGCCGGCAAACCGGAATTTGCTTGCCGCGTACGAATTTGTCAGCAGCACAGCCGGCGCGCCGCGCGTCGCGACCATCGGTTGGCGCTTCGGCGGACAGTGGTCGTTGAATGCAGCCCGATTGTTGCTCGACGATCTGGACGCCTGCGTGATTTACTACGGTCAGGTCAGCAACGACGAAGACAAGCTACGGCCAATCTCGTCGCCGATTCTCGCCTTGTTCGCGGCGAGAGACAACAGCATCAAAGCAGAAGCAGTGGAGGCATTCGATACGGCGCTGCAGCATCTGCGCAAAAATTACGAGATCAAAATCTACCCCGGCGTGAGGAGCGGGTTTGCTAATCTGACGAGCCCCAACTTCAACGATAATGCAGCGGCAGACGCCTGGCTCCGGACATTGCAGTTTCTTGAACTGCACTTGTCGATAGACGATTCCTGATCCGGGCGAAAAAAAAGCGCCGAAGAACTGAATTCAGAAATCGAATCAGCGGGCCGTTCCGACATGGAGCGATCTCCGGCGCCTTAAAGATAACGGCAGGGGGGCCGCCGGACCTTCCTGGTCCGTTTTTCACCGGATTCCGATCCGGCAATTCCCGGGGCCGCCAGCCAGACTGTCAGGGGGGAGAGCAGTCTGAGCGGCATGCCGCCGGGGTACTTACTGTCTTACTTTTGGGCAGAGCTGTAAATTTCAACGGTGCTCGCGTCACTGGCAAGCGCGGTGGTCGCCGCAGCGGAAACGCCGATAAGAATGACCAATGCGCCCAGGAGGGCGAGGCCGTTTTCGATGTAATTGCTTTTCATGGATTTTGTCCTGTGTCTCTGGCAACGCGTTCGGTGGTGGTCGCGCTGCAAATTAGTTTGCTTTCAATGTTTCCTATTGCACAAGCCGTGCCAACATCGTAAAGTCAATAAAAACAACCGATTAGCGTAAATCACGGTGTTACGAAATTCCGTAAATTACGGAAAATCGTAAGGTTATATACGAAATATCGTAAAAAATGAAATTTCGTATATACTGTCTGCATGATTACGCAAGACGATTATCAATGGCTGTTTCGTAAAGCTCCGGTCATGGCGACTTCCATCGCCGAGGACGGTGTGTATCTCGACGTCAACGACGCAATGCTCAAGCGCCTGGGATACGATCGCGATGACATGGTTGGCCACAGCCCGGAGGAATTCGCGACGCCGGAAAGCGCAAAGCGAGTTCGCGACGAGCTGCGCCCGGCGTTGAGGCGCACCGGGAAGCTCGAAAACAAACCGGTCAGCTTCATCACGAAAGCGGGAGAAGTGGTTGATTGCATGACCAACGCTTTCGTCGAATACGATCGCGAGGGACAGTTTCTGCGAACGGTCGCAATGTATTCGGAAATTTCCGACCAGGCACGCGCGAATTTCAAGTATCGAACCTTGTACCGGGCGACGCCCGCAATGCTGCATACGGTCGATGGCAAGGGCCTGATCGTTACGGTTACCGATCATTGGCTTAGCAAGCTCGGATTTACCCGGGAGGAGGTCGTTGGCAGACCGATTACCGACTTCTTCAGCGCGCGCGATCGAAAAATTTATGCTGATGGTCGTCTGAACGATCTCATCAGTGAAGGCGAATTCAGTAATCTGGAACGTCAGATGCTGGCAAAGGATGGCACCGTGCTGGATCTCGTCATGTCTGCTGTCTCGCACAGCGATGACGAAGGCAATGTTGATCGGATGCTGGTCGCGTCGAAAGACGTCACTCAGCGGCGTCGGGCCGAGCGAGAATTGCGGCGCACCCTTGCCGAAAACGCGCGTCTTCGCGAAGAGCTGGAACGGGAGCGCGACTACCTGCGCGAAGAAGTGAACGTCGCAATGAATTTCGGGCGCATCGTGGGTACGAGCCCGGCGCTGCGCCGTATGCTCAAGAGGATTGAGGCGGTCGCGCAAACACCGGCGAACGTACTGATTCAGGGTGAATCCGGCGTAGGCAAGGAGCTCGTGGCGCACGCGATTCACGTGCAGAGCGCGCGCGCGGACGGACCGCTGGTCAAGGTCAATTGCGCGTCGATACCGAAGGAATTATTCGAGAGCGAGTTCTTCGGTCACGTCAAAGGGGCATACACTGGCGCGTACCGGGACCGCATCGGCCGATTTCAACTTGCGGACGGCGGCACAATATTCCTGGACGAAATCAGCGAAATTCCGATGGAACTGCAAGGTAAGTTGTTGCGGGTCTTGCAAGAAAGCGAGTTCGAACGGGTCGGTGACGACGTGACCCGTTCCGTGGACGTGCGCGTAATCGCGGCAACCAATCGCGATCTGGAGAAGCTGATCGTCGATGGCAATTTTCGTGAGGACCTTTTCTACCGCATCAGTGTTTTTCCCATCGATGTTCCGCCATTACGTGAACGCAAGGAGGATATTGTGCAGCTTGCACAACATTTTTTGGTACAGACATGCGAGGATTTTGGTCGCGACGCGTTAACGCTGACGAGAGCTCAGGCGGCGGACATGCGGGCTTACGATTGGCCTGGCAATGTGCGCGAACTGAAAAACGTTATCGAACGTGCCGTCATTCTTTCTCCGGGAAAGGTTCTGCGGCTCGATTTGTCGATGCGCGGTCTCAAGATCGTAGCCGATGAAGCGTCTGCCGCGCCCGCAGATTCCGCTGCAGTGCTCACCGAAAAGGAAGTGCGTGAATTTCAGAGGAACAATATCGTCAAAGCAATGCAACAGGCGAACTGGAAAGTGTCGGGGGTTGGCGGCGCCGCCGAACTGCTGGGGGTCAGACCGACAACACTCGCAGATCGGATCCGAATAATGAAAATCAAGAAACCAGCGCAGCGTGCGTGATTCATTCCGACAAAGTGGAACTATCGGAATGAGAGGTTTTTCGATCGCGGTGCTATTGCTCGCATTAACAGTTCAGGCGGCTGAAACAGAGCTGCCTCCTGAGGTTCGCAGCGCTCTGGACATACGCCATGTGCCGCACGATACCCTGAGCATATTGGTCGTGGATGTCGCAACGGGTGCGACCGTTCTTGACTGGCGCAGCGACGAGCTGCGAAATCCGGCGTCGACCATAAAATTACTCACGACACTGGTTGCGCTGGACGTGCTGGGTCCCGCCTATCGATGGCGGACCGACGTGTACGCGGACGGCGAGATAAAAGACGGGCGCCTGGAGGGCGATCTGGTTCTCAAGGGTTACGGCGATCCGTTTCTTGTGACCGAACGCGTCTGGCAACTGCTGAGAGAAATTCGGCACGCTGGAATTCGGGAAATAGGGGGCGACCTCTTGCTGGACGATAGCTGGTTTGACGTCGGCAGTTACGATCCGGGCGCTTTCGATCACCAGCCGCTGCGAGCCTACAACGTCGCTCCGAATGCGCTGCTCATGAACTTCAAGGTTGTACGTTACTGGTTCGAGCCGGATCCTCGTGCCGACGCTGTCAACATCTGGTTGGACCCCCCATTGGATGACATACGCGTCAGGAATCGGCTCACGCTGGCGGCGGGCAGTTGCCGCGGATATCAACGCGGTATCGCGATTTCAGTGAACGACCGTATCGATGAAGTTACGTTTTCCGGGCGTTTTCCCGCAGCTTGCAAGCGGTACGCAATGGACAGGACGGTGCTCAGCCACAACCGGTATGTACACGGGCTGTTTCGCTATCTGTGGCGCGAGTCAGGCGGTACATTCGACGGTGGCTGGCGCAATGTCGTTGTAGAGCAAGAGGCCGCGCCGGTTCTGTCTTTCAGGTCTTTGCCGCTGAGCGAGATGATCGCCCGGGTCAACAAACACAGCAATAATGTTATGGCGCGGCAACTGTTGTACACGCTCGGAGCGGAGGTAAACGGCGCGCCCGGGACCGAAGATAGCGGCAAAGCCGTCATTTCGCGATGGCTGACAGACAACGGGCTTGAGTCCTCCAGCACCGCAATCGAGAACGGCGCGGGACTGTCCAGAAATACCCGCACCACCGCCAAGGACATGATCGCGATGCTGCAATTCGCATGGCAACAGCCCTATATGCCGGAGTACCTGGCGTCGATGGCGATTTCCGGCCTCGACGGCACGCTCAAGCGACGATTCGGCAATACGGACCTGGTTGGCAAGGCGCATCTCAAGACGGGCTCGCTCGATCACGTCACTGCAATCGCCGGATATTTGCAATCACGTTCGGGCCGCCGCTTCGCGGTTGTAGCGTTGCAGAACTACGAGGACATCCACCGCGGTCCCGGTGATGAGGTGCAGGAGGCGCTGCTGCGCTGGTTGTACGAGCAATAGGTCGAAGGCGCCGGACTTGGCTGTAGTACACTTGGCGCGAACGATGGAGATGGAAGATGCGTCTGATTATTGGTTTTTTGGCGCTGCTGCCGCTGATCGCGGTGGCGGAGACGGCTTACGTTACGGACAATCTGCGACTCGGACTCTATGAGGCAGCGGACACCAGTGGGCGACCGTTGCGGATGCTGGAGAGTGGTCAGGCGATGGAGATTCTCACTCGCGATCGAAATTATGCCAATGTGCGACTGCCAAACGAGACCGAGGGTTGGGTCAAAGCGGCGTATCTGGTCAGCGACAAACCCGCCAAATTGATTGTTGCCGAGACGATTGCGCAGCGCGACGCGTTGGCGACTGAACTGGAAGAACTGAAGCGGGCGTTTGCCGGACCGGCGGCAACGATCGAGGCGCTGAAAAACGATGCCGCACAGCTCAAAGAGAGGCTTAACGACGCTGACGCTCTCAATGCTGAACTCGAGGAAAATATTTCGGGTTTTCAGGGAATCCAGGATCGCTACAAGGGCAGCCTGCCGGTGAGTTGGGTGGCTGGCGCGACCGGTGTTTGCCTGATCGCCGGATTCGCACTGGGACTATGGTGGGTCGATCGGCGCAGCCGTCTGCGCCACGGTGGCATCCGTATTTATTAACACGGCTCGGGCAATTTAAGTCGCCGCATTAACGCCGTCAGCGCAGCCGCCACGAACGGGCAATTCAGAAGCATCGAAGAGTTCATCAATGTCCGACTGCGATGTGGCGCGACGGATTTCATCCAGTTGCTGCGCCGAGATATGCGGCGCGAACAATTTCAGGAAATCGAACATGAAACGACGCAATACGGCGTCTTTGCGGTAGCCGATCCACGTGGTGCTCCGTGGAAACAGACCCTCGGCGTCGATGACTTCCAGATCTTTGCGGTCGCTGCAATCGGCGGCCATGCTCGCGACGATCCCGACGCCCAGTCCCATGCGCACATAAGTCTTGATCACATCCGCGTCACGCGCTGTAAACACGACGTCCGGTTCCAGGCCCTCGTTCGCAAATGCCCGCTTAAGTGACGACTGCCCCCCGAAGCTGAAGACATAGGTGACGAGCGGATACCGCGCAAGATCGTGCAACGTGAGCTTGTGGTCCAGCCTGGTGAGTTCGTGACCCTTTGGAACGACGATTGAACGGTCCCATCGATAGCTGGGCACCAATATCAGGCCACTGAATAATTCCGCCGATCCAGTTGCTATGGCGAAGTCGATGTCCTGCGCGGACATCATGTCGGCAATTTGCTCAGACGTTCCCTGGTGCAGGTGCAGATCGACCTTGGGGTATCGTTTGCGGAATTCCGCAACAATATCCGGCAGCACATAGCGAGCCTGCGTGTGGGTGGTCGCGATCGACAGCGAGCCTTCTTCTTCCTGAAAGTAGTCCGCAGCCAGCGTGCGGATATTCTCGGCTTCGCGCATGATGATTCTGGCGCGGTCAATGACCTGGTGGCCTGCCGCCGTAATGTCGCCCAGACTCTTGCCTTTGCGCGTGAAGAGTTGCAAACCCAGTTCTTCCTCGAGCAACTTGAGCTGTTTGCTGACGCCGGGCTGGCTCGTGTACATGCGCTCAGCCGCTGCGGTGATGTTGAGACCGTTATCAACAATGGCCAGCAGGTATTTGAGTTGTTGCAGTTTCATCTGAGAAATTAAGTTGGGTTGTTCAAGCTTGTGACAAGGTTTATTGCCGTCAGTTTCAATCGTTACCGACTTAAGCGGAGTCTGGACCTCTTGCAACGTACAGCAGATTCTTAATACAGTTACAGAATCTCGGAACAAAGGCCAATAAAATGATCTACAACAACATTTTGGAAACCATCGGCAATACGCCGATCGTGCGGCTGAACAATATGGGACCTGAGCACGTTGATCTGTACGTCAAAGTTGAATCTTTCAATCCGCTGGCGTCGGTCAAAGATCGCCTGGCTCTCGCGATCATCAACGATGCCTATAAACGCGGCACGTTGAAACCGGGGCAGACGGTTGTTGAGGCGACTTCGGGCAACACGGGAATTTCGCTGGCGATGGTGTGCGCGGCCAAGGGCCATCAATTTGTGGCAACGATGGCGGACTCCTTTTCCGTTGAGCGCCGTAAAATCATGCGCGGCATGGGAGCCAAGGTAATTCTTACGCCGGCCGCTGAGCGTGGTACGGGCATGGTGAAGAAGGCCGCAGAGCTCGCGGAGAAATACGGCTGGTTTCTTGCGCGGCAATTCGAAAATGAAGCGAACCCGGAATATCACCGCCATACGACCGGCCCCGAAATCCTCGTCGATTTTGCAGGTAAGCGGCTCGACTATTGGGTTACCGGGTACGGAACGGGTGGCACGATGACCGGTGCCGGCGAAGTGCTAAAGGTTGCGCGTCCTGACATCAGGATTGTCGCCACTGAACCTGCCGCGGCGGCGCTGCTGGCGGGCAAGGATTGGGCGCCACACAAAATTCAGGGCTGGACGCCGGATTTCATTCCACAGGTCCTGAATCGCGATATTTTTGACGACCTGATCCCCATTAGCGACGAGGTCGCGATTGAGGTGGCGCGCGAACTCGCCTTCAAAGAGGGTATTTTCGCCGGAATTTCGTCGGGAGCTACGCTGGCTGCAGCTTTAGTCGTGGCCGACAAAGCGTCCAAAGGCGCCGTGATACTGGCGATGCTGCCCGATACGGGCGAGCGCTATCTCAGTACGCCGCTTTTCGAAGGCGTCAATGAGGGCTCTGATGACGACTGGCTGGAAACCCAGTAATAACGGCACCTGAGACATAAGTCACAGCACATAGGCGCTTCTGCTGGCATCGTAGGGCACTGAATTGAACCGATTTTTTGCCTGGAGTCTACGTGTCAGCCGACGTTTACCGTCTATCAGCGCGGAAGAACATCAGCAAAGCCGGCGCTTTGCTGAATTCCCTCGTGCCCAGGGCAAAGCTGTTCTGCTTTTATGACCAGGGACGGGAATGCCTCTGGACCAGCGACGGCGCGGAAGATTACGAGATCGACAGCTTTATCGCCGATTTGCCGCAGGAAATAATCGAAAACCTGGGTGCAGAAAAGGAGATATTGCGGCGGACGCTGCCCTCGGGCCGTACGGCTTTAGCATTACCTGTTTACGACGAGCAGCGGCAAATCATCGGGATTCTGGTGACTCTGTTTTCAAGAAACGACGGCAAGTCGTCCGCCCTCAACCCGAGCCTCCTGAAGGGTATTCTCGAGCCCGCGATCGAAGTGATAGGCGAGATTCTGCGGATAGGCGCGAAGCTGCGTAGCCTCAAGCGAAAATCCCGCGAGCTTGAGAGTGAGCTGGAGCTCGTTTACGAGGTGGACGAGAAGATTCACGGTGAGGCGCGCCGTCATTCCGGCCTGGCACAGCTGGTGGGTCGCAGTGGCCGTTTCCTCGGCATCAACTACAGCGTATTGCTGATTCCCCCAAAACGCATACGCGTCAGCGCGACGCACTCGAGCTGGAAAAACGTCAATCGCAAGGTCCTGGATCGTTACCTGATCGAACAGCTGTTGCCCAAGCTCGACGGCCAACGTCGGCCGGTAATATTTGACATACCTGCAGTCGATGGCCCGAACGATGCTGCCGGGCAGGGGTATCAGGCGCTCCTGTGCCCGATTCTCGACAAGCAGGGCAATGTGGAGGGGATGCTTGCCCAGCTGGGGCGAGTGGGCCAGAGAAAATTTACCAAAAGCGATCGCCGCTTCATGCAGCACATACGTCGCAAAGTCGAGTACGTCATTGAGCAGTCCTTCGACGCAATGACGGGATTAATGAATCGATCCGGATTCGAAGCTCAACTGGAGGAGTCGCTGGGCACATTGTCGACCGGCCAGGACGCGCATCAAATCATCTATTTCGACCTCGACAATCTGCAGTTGGTGAACGACACTTTCGGCCGCAAAGCTGGCGACGAAGTCATATTGCGGTTCGCCAGCTTGCTTGAAGAGGACCTGCCCAAGAGCGGCGTGTTGTCTCGATTGACGGGCGACGATTTCTGCATGCTGCTGACGCACGCAGATACAAATGCCGCATTGAATTATGCGAACGCCGTGCAAAAGAAAACCGGGGCATTGCGGTACCTCGACGGCGATAAGTCGTTGCAGGTCACCATGAGTGTCGGCATCGCCGAATTTACGCTTAGTAGCTGGCATGTGGGCAACGTGTTGACGGCGGCGCGCATGGCCTGCGAAGCGGCGAAAGAACACGGTCGGGATCGCATTGAAATTTATGAAGAAGACAATCGCAGCGCCATGCGACGCTACGATGACATGCAGCTTGTCACGCAGATTCAGCAGGCTCTAGACAGCGATGAATTCGAATTGCTGGCGCAGCCGATTGCCAGCCTCGGTGATGGGCCAAAAAACCCAAAATACGAAGTGCTGTTGCGAATGGGTGACGGCGCCGGCGGCTATATCCCCATGGACGCGCTGATGTCTGCGGCCGAACGATATCGCATGATGCCGCAAATCGATCGCTGGGTGGTGTCGAATACGATTGAGAAGCTTGCCGGCGTTCGTGAATTTGTTCATGGACAAAGCGCGGTGTTCGCGATCAACCTGTCGGGGCAGTCTTTAGGCGATGACGACATCCTGAAGTTTATCGAGGGAGAGATTGAGCAAAGCGGTCTGTCACCAACGTCGCTGTGTTTCGAGATTACTGAATCGGCGGCGGTTTCGAACAGCCGGAAAGCCCAATCTTTCATTGACAGGCTCCGCGAGCTCGGTTGCGAAATTGCGCTGGACGATTTCGGCGCCGGCTTGAGTTCGTTCGCGTATCTCAAGAACTTCAACGTCGATACGCTGAAGATCGACGGTAGCTTTATTCGGGATATCACGGAAAACCGTATCTCAGAATCGATGGTGACCGCTATTACGCAAGTTGCGAAAGTGATGGACTTAAAGACAGTTGCCGAATATGTAGAGACCGACGACACACGTAAACTGCTGGCCAAAATTGGCGTCGATTTCGCACAGGGTCACATCATCGGCAAACCGGTCAAACTGGATTCCGTGCTGTCCGACCTCAGCAATATGACATCTTCGTCCACGGGATAGTCGCCAGGTATCATCGACCTCCAGTCCTCGTGCGAGGGACGCCGCTGCAAGCCGGAATTTAGTTAGACTGCGGGCATGGGGACGTCCGTGGATCATCATCCAGCTGATTTATCCGCAGATCTGCAGTCGGCTGTTGATCTCTGGTTCGAAAAGCTGGCCGATAAAAAACTTGCATTGGCGAACAATCTTGTTGCTCCCGTTTCCCGGCTCGTTGCATGCAGTGAATTTGCCGGGAACGTGTTGTTGCGCGAGCACGAATGGTTTATTCAAAATGTTGCCACTTTTTCGAACAAAGTCGATGACCAGATCCTCAACACGTTCGTCGAGGCAATAGCCGCCAGCGATTCGGACAAGGGCGAAATCAAGTCTCGGCTGCGCCGTTTTCGCAACCAGGCCCTGCTACGAATTCTTTGGCGTGAGGTGCACCGGCTTGCCGATCTTGACGAAACGCTGCAGCAGCTTTCGACGTTGGCTGACCGGTTGCTGGACGCCGCGACTCGATACTCGGAAAGCCATCTGGAACCGCGCTATGGACGGCTACGGAATCCGGCCGGTGATGTCGTCCCACTCGTGATTTTGGGCATGGGCAAGCTCGGCGGGCGAGAGTTGAATTTTTCGTCGGATATAGACCTTGTCTTTTGTTATGCGCAGAACGGAGAGACGGACGGCGCCAGCAAGCTCAGCGCGCAAGAGTACTTCACGCGCCTGTCCCGGCAGATCATCGCGTTGCTCGACGAAGTCACTGTCGACGGTTTTGTGTTTCGCGTCGATACCCGGTTGCGCCCGTTTGGTGACAGTGGGCCACCCGTGGTTAGTTTTGCGGCGTTGGAATCCTATTTGTTGCAACACGGTCGCGACTGGGAGCGATACGCATACATCAAGGCCAGAGTGGTCGGGTCGCAGCCCCGGCAACAGGTTCTTGATGACCTGAACATAAATCTGATTCAACCGTTCGTGTATCGACGCTATCTTGATTACGGCGTTTTTGAATCGCTGCGGGAAATGCAGGCGATGATCGCCGCGGAGGTTCGTCGGCGGGAACTGAAGGACAACATCAAGCTTGGGCCCGGCGGCATTCGCGAAGCGGAATTTATCGTGCAGACATTGCAACTCGTGCGCGGCGGCGGTGAGCCCGAACTGCAGACCAGCGAACTGCAACAAGTACTGCCAAAGCTGGTCAGTGATCGCGGCTTGACAGCGGCCGGCGCGCAGGAATTGCGGCTTGCCTATCGCTATCTGCGTCGGCTCGAGAATTTCATGCAGGCGATTCGTGATCAGCAAACGCACGATCTGCCGGAAACCGATATTGACCGGGCAAGACTGTGCCTGGCGATGGGCCACGACAGTTGGGATGAACTTGTCGGCGAGCTTGACCGGCATCGCGATGCAGTGTCGCGGCAATTCGATGCAATCGCGTTTCGCGGTCAAAGTAACGAAAGTCCCAGGTGGCAGGTATTTGGCGTGCTTTGGGAGTCCGGCGCAGGCGAACCGCAATGGTCGGACGAACTGCAGGCGCTGTTCGGCGACAGTGCGCCGGCTCTTGCTGAGAAAATCGTCGCGTTTGCGAATTTGGCCGCGATAAAGCAGATCGATGCGATAGCTGGCAGGCGACTGCAGCGTTTCATTCCAGAGCTGCTCGATCTGGTTGCGGACGTCGAGCGACCGCTGCCAGCGCTGACGCGCACGCTCGCCGTTACAGAAAGCATTTTGCGGCGTAGCGCTTATATCGCCTTGCTTAACGAGAACCGACAGGCCTTGTCGAAACTCGTGAATCTCTGCGAGCGAAGTCAAGTCATCGCCGACCAGATGGCGCGTTACCCGGTACTTTTGGACGAGTTGCTTGATGCAGGTATTTATTCGGAACAAGTGACCAAAGAGGACCTTGTCGGCGAATTGCGGCAACGGCTTGAAAACGAAGCGCAAACGGACAGCGAAAGGCAAATGCAGTCCATTGCACAGTACCAGCGCGCGACAACGTTTCGAATAGCGGTCGCAGACTTCAACGGCACATTGCCCATTATGAAGGTCAGCGACGGCTTGACCTGGCTTGCCGAAGCCGTATTGGATGAAGCGTTGCGAGTCGCCTGGGACGATCTGCAAGCTCGCCATGGCGTACCGCGCTATGTCGTTGACGGTGTTACCCACGATGCGGGATTTGGCATCGTTGGCTACGGCAAGCTTGGGGGGCTAGAGCTGTCCTACGGCTCCGATCTCGATATCGTGTTTTTGCACGACTCGAAGGGTAGCGAGCAAATGACGGACGGCAAAAAACCGCTCGACAATTCAATGTTCTTTGGTCGCCTGGTGCGGCGTCTCGTGCACTTTCTGACGACCCAGACCGGATCCGGCGAGCTCTACGAAATCGATATGCGCTTGCGCCCGGATGGTCGTTCCGGACTCCTCGTAACGAGCACCGAGGCGTTCGAGCGCTATCAGGACGAAAACGCCTGGACGTGGGAACATCAGGCGCTGCTGCGGGCGCGTGCTCTTGCCGGAAGCGAACAAGTGGCGCGCGAATTCGAGCGCATACGCCGGGAGACGCTGACAGCCAGGATTCGACGTGACAATTTGCGCGTCGACGTTATCGCCATGCGCCGTAAGATGCGCAAAGAGCTTGATCGGAGTGACGCGTCCAGCTTTGACTTAAAGCATGCACGTGGTGGTATAGGGGATATTGAATTTCTTGTGCAATACATGGTGTTACGTGAATCGGCCTCGCACCCTGAAGTTATCGTCTACTCTGATAACATTCGACAACTTGATGCGCTGGTCGCGGCGGGCCTGCTTGAACGAAGTACCGGTGGGCGCCTGCAGGAAATCTACTGCGACTTCCGGCTTCATCAGCATCACCTCGTTCTTGATGGCCGGGCTCCGATGTGTGATGCGCGACGCTTCGCGGCCGAGCGAGAATTCGTAGCCTCGGTCTGGAATGAGTGGCTGGGCTGAGGCACTTAGGCGTGGCCGCGGAGGAAATCAATGTTTATAATTCGCCGTCCGGATACAAACGCAGAAGAGGGAATCGTGGCAGCCAGAGCAGGAACCGTTGAGCAGAATTTGATTCCGGCGAACGCCCAGAATAAATACGGGGTTCGGTCCAAAGATTTACCGCTGAGCTGTCCAATGCCAGGAATGTACCTGTGGAATTCACACCCCAAAGTGTTCCTGCCTATCGCAAGCACGGGTGACGCGAAGTGCCCATATTGTGGGGCTCAGTATCATATGACGGAAGATGACGAGTAGCGACCGTTGCATATCGTAACCGGCGGCGCCGGCTTTATTGGCAGTAATTTAGTTTGCGCGTTGATCGAGCGTGGCTGCGACGACGTCGTTGTTGTCGACGATCTCACCGACGGTCGTAAATATGTCAATATTTCCAATCTGCCTATTGCCGATTATCTGGACAAGGACGAGTTTCTTGAGCGCTTGTCAACGGATAAGAGATTCGCGAAAAACATAAGCGCAATTTTGCACCAGGGCGCCTGTTCGGATACGAGCGAGTGGGATGGTCGATTTATGATGCAGAACAACTACAGTTACTCCCGGACGTTGTTGCACCACTGTCTCGAAAACAAAACGCAGTACATCTACGCCTCCTCTGCAGCCGTATACGGCGGGTCCAGCGAATTCGTAGAAGACCCGCTGTTCGAAAAACCGTTGAACGTTTACGGCTACTCGAAGATTCAGTTTGATCGCTATGTGCGCCGGGTCGCTGCAAATTCTCAGAGTCAGGTCGTTGGCCTGCGATACTTCAATGTCTACGGGCCGCATGAGCAGCACAAGGGCTCCATGGCGAGCGTGGCATATCATTTCAATACACAGATTGGCGAGGACGGTGCGGCGCGATTGTTCAAGGGCACGGACGGCTATGCCGATGGCGAACAATTGCGCGATTTCGTTTATGTGGACGACGTCTGCAACGTCAATCTGTGGTTTCTCGATCATCCCGACGCATCTGGAATTTTCAATACGGGCACGGGTCAGGCGCAAAGCTTCAACGATGTGGCGAACGCCGTGATCGCATGGCACGGCAAGGGCCAGATTCGTTACGTGCCGTTTCCCGAACATCTTGAAGGCGCTTATCAAAGCTTTACGCGGGCAGATTTGACTCAATTGCGGCTATCGGGCTGCGATGTGGAATTTCGCAGCGTTGCAGATGGCGTAAAGGATTATCTGGATCAAATTGGGTAGCGCCGCGACACTGATTGTTGGGCCCTCCTGGGTTGGTGACATGGTCATGGCCCAGTCGTTGTTCAAGTTGTTGATCGAGCGCGAGCCTGATCGGAAGCTGGATGTGCTGGCGCCCGCCTGGTCGTTGCCCGTTGTGGCCCGCATGCCGGAAATTCGGTGCGGGATAGCCTCCGAGAACAGTCACGGCGAAATGGGCCTTGCGAAACGCTGGCACGTCGCGCGGAAATTGCGTCACGCGAATTACGAAAAAGCGATTATCCTGCCGCGCTCTTTCAAGGCAGCGTTGATTCCGTGGTTCGCAAACATCCCCGTACGATCGGGTTTTCGGGGCGAATCGCGATTTTTTCTTGTCAACGATACGCGCGTATTCGATCAGGACATTCTCGACCAAACAGTTAAAAAGTTCGTCGCTTTGGGCCTGGATTCTGCGGAGACGTTGCCGGAAGTTCCGAATCCATCGCTGCGCGTGTCTGCGCAGAACCAGCAACGCCTGCTTGAAAGCTTGTCCCTCGATACTGAAAAACCCGTCGCTGCGTTGTTGCCGGGAGCGGAATACGGCCCGGCAAAACGCTGGCCAATTGTTTATTTCACGGAGCTGGCCACATTGCTTGAGGACTCGGGCTATACCGTGTGGATAGTGGGTTCAGATAAGGACGCGGCAGCCGGTAATGAAATCTCTGCAAGTAACAATGCCGTAAACCTGTGTGGCAGGACGTCGCTGGAAGACGTCATCGATTTATTGGCTTTCTGCGAACGCGTCGTCAGCAATGATTCCGGTCTGCTGCACATTGCGGCCGCCGTCGGTACTCATGTGCATGGTATCTACGGTTCGTCGTCACCGTTATTTACGCCGCCGTTGACGCCGCGGCGCGACATGCATTATTTGCACCTCGATTGCAGCCCCTGCTTCGCACGCGAATGCCCGCTTGGCCACCTGCGCTGCCTGAAGGAGATTTCGCCTGCGGACGTGCACTCGACAATCATCCAGAGCGCTGTGGAAAATCCTAAATGCTGAAAAATAATTCAAGCTTTTCGATGACATCGTCGACCGTGATCAGATCCATGGCGTCCGGATGGCGTACTCGCCGGCCCCATCGAAGCTGCTTGACGGGTTTATGCAGGAATTTCAATGCAGCATCCGGGTAGCGATTCACGGTCAGTTCGCGAGACGCGAACGGGCCGGTGCGAGCGGGGTTGGAGCTTGCGTACAGCCCTAACACCGGAGTGTTGACCGCCGTCGCCATATGCGCCGGTCCGGAGTCGGGGCAGATCAGCAAATCGGCGTTGTCGATTAAAGCGAGGAGTTCCTTCAACGACGTCTTGCCAATCAGGTTGTCGGCTGCCCCAGCGGTGCAAAGTGCCTTGCCGTATTCGAGTTCGAGATCGGTCCGGCCGCCGGTCAGCACGACGCGGCACCCAATGCTGGTCAAATGCCGGATCGTCGCTGCGTAATTCTCGATGCTCCAGTTTCGATAGTTGCGGCTGCGCTGGCTGCTGCACGGGCTGATCACGACCAGCGATTTGCCAGAACTCCTGTAACCCGACGCAAAGGATCTCACCTCTTCATCGAGCGGAATGTCCCAGCGGATGGGGTGCGGTTCCGCACCGATCGCCGCGGCGAATGACATCATGGCCTCAAGAGCGTGTTCTTCCGATGCTGCCACGATACGCCGGTTCGTAAAAAGCCACTGAAAATCCCTTGCCCGGGCACGGTCGAATCCGAGCCGAATCGGCGCTTTCACTTTGCGGCAAAGGAAATTAGCGCGCATCGATGCATGCATGCAGAGTGCGACGTCGAAGCGGCTGTCACCGAGCTGGTTTTGTACATCAGAATACGCGCGAAGACCTTTGGATTTGTCGAAGATGATAAACTCGATATCCGATATGTCGGTCAGAAGCGTTGCTTCGATTTTGCCGATTATCCAGGTGATTCGCGCATCGGGCCAGTTGTCCTGAAGGCGCCGAACGACAGCCAGAGCATGACATGTGTCACCGATCGCCGAGAGGCGGATGAGGCAGATTCGTTGCGGTTGTATTTGTAATTTTAGATCAGACAAGACAGAAGGACGGACCCGTTGACCGAAACCGTCGAGAGAACCGAGACCGGCGCCATCCTATACGATAAGGCGATTATCAACCAGATAACCGCCGAGCATTTTACGCCCCAGGGTTGGCCGCATGCCGAATTACTGACCGGAGCATTGTGCTCTGGCGGGCGCGGTAATACGTACTTCGTGGGAAATGTGCCGCGGCAATTCGTTTTGCGGCATTACGTTCGAGGCGGTCTCGTCGGCAAGCTTATTCGTGATTTCTACGTGTTTTCCGGTGCGGATGCGACGCGTTCGTTCATGGAATGGCGCTTGCTCGACAAGTTGGCAGTGAACAACATGAAGGTGCCGCGTCCGGCGGCCGCCCGATATTGTCAGCGCGGCACGTTTTACACGGCCGATATCATTACGGTGCGTATCCCGGATGTCGTGGCGTTGTCGCAGTACATCGCCGCAGAAGAACGGGATGAGGCGTTTTGGCGGTCAGCCGGCGCGTCCATCTGGAAGTTTCACAAGGCTGGCGTATATCACGCCGACCTGAATGCGTATAACGTGCAGATCGACAAAGATGGCGATCTCTGGATGCTCGACTTCGATAAAGGGGCGCTCAGGGCGCCGGGCCGGTGGCAGCAGGAAACATTGAGTCGCCTGCATCGCTCGCTGAGAAAAATCATGGGTTTGGATCCGCAGTTGCACTTCCGTTCGACCAACTGGGAACAGTTGCTTGCGGGTTATTTCGACGCTGCCAAATCAGAATAGTAGTCGGGATA
Source organism: Pseudomonadota bacterium (assembly GCA_022563255.1). Lineage (GTDB taxonomy): Bacteria > Pseudomonadota > Gammaproteobacteria > Steroidobacterales > Woeseiaceae > UBA1847. The sequence goes on along the minus strand of JADFNS010000003.1, from coordinate 64,785 downwards.
GTTATCTGGCAGATTTTTGAATTTGCGGTGCATCCAGAAGTACTGCTCAGGGCAGGTTCGAATATGTTCTTCGAGCAAAGCAACGTAACGCCGTGTGTCTTCGATTGGGTCGTCGCTCGGAAAATTTTCGAGTGGCGGCAGTAGTGTCAACAGATAGGAGTCATCCTCCAGGCGCGACGGAAAAAACGGAATCGTCACGGCACGCCCAAGACGCGCGAGCGTGGACGTTGCCGTCGTGTGCATCGTTGGAATACCAAAGAACTCTATTAGCACTGAGCCCTTGCGGCTGTAGCTTTGGTCCGGTGCGTACCAGACCGGGCGTCCGTCCCGCAGGCTGCGGATGATTTTCTTGAGTTCGCGTTTTTCGATCGTGACAGCGACTGATCGCTCACGTCCGCTGCGCTGCAATTCAGTGATGAAGTCGCTGGGATTTTTACGATACACACCATCGAAAGGAGGACTGTGCAGAGCGAGTACACGGCCACTGATCTCCAGTGTCGTGAAGTGGGCACTGAGCAATATGACGCCCCGTCCACTATCGACTGCCCGCTGCAAATGTTCTGTGCCCACGATCCTGGTGATTGACGACAGGTGTGCATCGCTTGCCCAGCGACCCAGGCCCGTCTCGATGACCATCATGCCGATGGCCAGGAAATGTTTGTAGGCCAGAGCGTCGCGATCGCCGGGCGTCAGTTCAGGGAAACACAATTCGATATTGCGGCGGACGACGGCCCTGCGGGAATGAGCAAATCGATGTGCCAGCCTGCCGACGACGCGTCCCGCGGCGAGTGCTATTTTATGCGGCAACAGGCAAACCAGGCGCAGCAACGCCAGCCAAAACCATATCGGCCAGTACTGAGGCGCCCAATAGCTGTAAAGTGGTTTGCGATCTGCGGACATAGCGACCGCAGTCTACTCGGACATGCCGCCTGCGTAACTACTCACTGACGGCTTTTCTGGGGTGTCGGCGCTTTGTTCGCTCGCGGCAAGCTCGCTGGTTTCGATGCCCACATGGAACGCTGCGAAACCTGGCATGACGACCTGATTGCGTGCCATGCCGATGATGCGGCCGGAATACGGCGAAAGTATTTCCGTGCTGGCGTTGCTCATGGGATCTGTTATCGATCCCAGCACGTCCCCTTTTTTGACCGTGCTGCCCAACGATACATCGGACAATAATATCCCGCTGGTGTCCGCACGCACCCAGGACGATCGGTAGTAAACGGGTTCGGGATTGCCCCACAGGCGTTTGCGTTTGATCATGCCAAGGCTTGTCAGCAGCGATTCGATCCCCTTTACGCCGTGCTTCACCTCAGCGAGTTCAAGTTGCGATGGACCGCCCGCCTCAATCGTGACAGCGGGAATATTTGCCAGCGTCGCAGCGTAACGCAGCGTGCCCGGTATTGGCTCGCTGTGCAGCACAACCATCGCACCGAAACCGTGCGTCATCTTCAAGACGTCCGGATTGTTCAGGTCAGCGCGAATTTGGGGAAGATTGGTGCGGTCAAAAGATCCTGTATGCAAATCAACCAATACATCGCAGTGTGTAATGACCTCAGTAAACAGCGAGTGAGCGATTCTTGCCGCAGCGCTGCCGGTGGGATTGCCCGGGAAATAGCGATTGAGGTCACGTCGGTCCGGCAAATAACGGGATCCACGCAGGAAGCCCTGCACATTGACGATGGGCACGCCGATCAAGGCGCCCGATAATTTAGTTGGTTCGATGTTATACAGAACGCGGCGGATCATTTCGATACCGTTGAGTTCGTCGCCGTGTATCGCTGCGATCAGACACAGAGTCGGCCCTGTCCGCACACCGTTGACGACGAGTACCGGCGTGGATGCCGGTATCCCGTCAAACAATTCCGTTGCTGTCCAGGACAGACGTTGTGTGGTCCCCGGCGGAATTTCGGTGTCGAGCAAGTACAGGGATCCTGGCACGGAATCGCCCAATCTCTCGACGTTGGCCAGGATTTCGGTGGAACGGGAATCGGCATAGAGAGTCGAACCCAAAGGAACATCGACACTGTCATCGGATGGATCGACGGCGGCTTCGTCGGCGTGGCTGATGCCAAGCAGCAAAAGCGCCGCAATACCGATCAGGTGTTGGCAAATGCCTCGGTAGCTGTCAGATTGTCGCTGGTCGGTGCTCATAATGCTCCAAAATTAGCGTATTTCACTGGTTTTTACTGTGAGGTAAGCAGAAGTTTGCGATTGAAAATTGATCAGAGGTGCCTTAAACATATATGACAAGCCCAAGAACCTGTTTATTACTGCTTAGTTTCTTTTTTTCGGCGGCGGCTGCTGCTGACGAGACATTTCCCCAGCCAGCGGAGTTGCAGCCTGACGTTGAATTCTGGCTGCATGTCTTTACTGAATACGGCAATGACGAAGGCGTGTTGCACGACAATCGCAATCTGGCAGTCGTCTACGAGCGATTGGCCATGCCCGAGAAATTATCACGTCGGGAACGGCGGCGCCGCGTGGAAAAACGCCGCAGGCTGCTGCAGGCGACGTTGAGGACGCTCGCATCCGGCAAGCGAGACCACTTGACGGTTGAGGAAGCGCGGCTTCTCGCTCTGTGGCCGGCCGACGTCAGCAACCTGACGCTGAAAGGCGCCGTCGGTCGGATTCGCTTCCAGCAGGGACTCAGGGATCGATTTCGACGTGGTCTGCAGCGTGCCGGACGGTGGCGCGAGCACCTCAACAGGGAATTTTCGGCGCTCGGTGTGCCGATCGAGATCGCTGCGTTGCCGCATGTGGAGTCTTCGTACAATCCGGATGCACGTTCGCATATTGGCGCCTCCGGTATCTGGCAGTTTACGCGCAGCACCGGGCGGCGCTTCATGCGAGTCGATCATGTTGTCGACGAACGCAACGATCCGTTTGCGGCGACGCGTGCTGCCGGACGCCTGCTGGCCTACAATTATTCAATCACCGGCAACTGGCCGATGGCCATTACGGCCTACAACCACGGGCTTGCGGGTGTACGCCGGGCGATGCGCAAATACGGCGATACTGCTTACGTCGACATTCTGCACCGTTACGATGGCCGCACGTTCGGTTTTGCGTCGCGAAATTTCTATGTGGCGTTTCTTGCGGCCATGGAAGTGGACCAGAATGCTGAAAAATACTTTCCGGGCGTAATCGCCGAACAGCCGACCGACTACTCGGTCGCAAGTCTTACGACGTACGTTTCAGTGTCGGGTCTGACACAAGCGCTCGGAATTACGCCGGCTAAACTTGCGCTGCACAATCCAGCACTGCAAGCCACGATCTGGCAAGGCAGCAAGTACTTGCCCAAAGGCTACGAATTGCGTTTTCCTGCCGACGGTTTGAAGCAATCGTTGCAGCAAACGCTGGGGTCATTGTCCAGCGACTTCGTTTTCGAAAAACAGCTGCCTGACCTGTTTCACAGAGTCGCGCGCGGCGATACGTTGTCACAAATTGCTGAGATTTATGATACGCGCATATCCATCCTGGTTGCGTTGAATAATCTCAATAGCAGTCACCGTATCCGTTCCGGCCAGCGCCTGAGACTACCGGCCGCCGGGCCCGCGCCCGGTGGACGCGGTCCCGTAGTTGCGGATTCGGTCCCGGACGAAGAACCCGAACTTGCAGAAGTTACCGCAGGTGCGATGGTCAGCGATCTGGCCTCGTCGTTTCTCAGCAGGATTCAGACGGCCTTGTTGTCAGATCCAAGCGACTACAGGGTGGCCACGGACAACACGATCGAAGTGCAGCCGCTGGAAACCCTGGGGCACTACGGCGACTGGTTGGAAATCAAGACGCAACGCCTGCGGGATTTAAACGGTCTCACTTTTCGCACGCCACTGAACGTCGGTCACCGTATCCGGCTGGATCTGACATCGGTTGACGCGAAAGCGTTTGAAGAACGTCGCATCGCCTTTCACCGGACGCAGCAGGATCGTTTTTTTCGTCAGCATGTCATCAGTGGGGTGACGGAGCACACCATTCGTTCCGGCGAATCAATCTGGATTATCGCTTTAAGAAAATACCATGTGCCGATCTGGCTGTTCCGCCAGTACAATCCTGGCGTCGATTTGCACAAAGTAATTCCTGGCACGAAAGTGCAAATCCCGTTGCTGATCGATGTGGAGCTTGGGTGATGGGCAAGATGCGCAACGTCATTATCTGGCGCATGCTGCCAGTCATACTCGTGACAAGCGTTGCGGCGTTTTGGTTCAATGATGTACAGCAGGGCGGGCCGTTCATACTGCGAAACCTGGTGCCGCTGGCGTTGTTGGTGTTGCTTTCCTGGCTGACGCTGTATCGTGGCCGCGGCCGGTGGTTCGGCGGCGACAGGCGAATGCCGTTGGGTTTGATTGGTTACGCTATTCCCGCTCTTGGCCTGTCACTGTACCTGCACTATGCCTATTCGATAAACCTGAATGAGATGTTTACGGATGTCAGGCACCCCGATCGCATATTTCAGTACTTGCCTATTTACACAATCGTCGCGGGCGGTATTGGCTTTGCGATCGGCCGTATCGTGGGTCGAAATGTCTAGAAACGTGCTGCATTGATCAGAGCTTCGCTACTGTGATGTGCGCCGTTTGCGGACGCCTGCAGGTTTGCTACGCTAGATGCATATGCGAGGATTATCTGTGACAGCGAATCGAAAAAAAGCTTTGCGCTGTGCGCTCATGCTGGTCGTTCCGGGCTTGTTGCAGGCCGGTGAATTTCCGGTCGCTGATATTGTGATTGTCGACAAGTCCGCCCGCGAACTGTATTTGATGAAAGGCGGCGAGCCGTTTCGTACTTTCAAAATTGCTCTCGGAGGCAACCCGGAGGGCGACAAGACGCAAGAGGGTGATTTCAAGACGCCAGAAGGCGAGTATTTGCTCGACACGCGAAATCCGGACAGCGACTATTTCTTGTCAATTCACGTTTCCTATCCCAGCGTCGCCGATCGACGCGCAGCGAAAAAACGCGGTCTGAATCCAGGTGGCGCCATCATGATTCATGGCCAGCCGAACGAACCGACGCGATCGGAAGCCTATTACCGCAGCCAGGACTGGACCAACGGTTGCATCGCCGTTTCCAATTCGGACATGATCGATATCTGGTTGATGACAGATGCCGATACACCGATCGTAATTCGTCCCTGATCGACCGCTACGGCCGTTGCAAATCGACGGTTCGCGGCGATTCATGGCCATGCCGGACAAACTGCTGAAGGCCTTCGTCGACCAGCGACTCATGCAGATATCGGGCGAAGACTACGATCCATGTTATGTGATTAAGTAAAATCGTAAGTCAACTGATTGAAAAAATAGAAGAAATACCGAAAGTGCATTGTGATGCAGTTCCTGTGATTGTTGCCTGTTGCGACTTAGCATTTGCAAAAGGATTGACCGAGCAATGCAATGCCAGACAGCAAGTACATGAACAGAGTCGAGCGCTACGGGTTGGATACCGAGTCCGACCCCAAAGCCGAAGATGCAAACTTGGGCAACAATGCGCCGGCGGCGAACGATGCAGACGGGTGGCAGCAGTATCGACGCTGGATATCAAAAGCGCCGACGCCGCGCGGACGACGCGCGGGAATCGATCCTTCACTGTATTCCTGGCAGGGGTATCGCGACTGGTCGGACCAGGTGAAGCGCAGCTGGTCGAGAGATTCTGGCAGCGACGACTAAGCCCTGACGCAGCATTCAATTTGACGTAAAGCGCCGACCTTGTGTCGGCGTTTTGCATAGTGGCCAAGTCAAAAAACCGCAGGGCTTGCCGACCGTGAATGGAGTCACTATTTTCGACGGAACTGTGTCTGGTTTTTGGCTGAAAAACGGATTCTCCGGCAAGTTCTGCAGCAAGCTGTGACCTGTCTCACGGAGTGCCAGACTGCGCCTCTTTATAGTTCATTTACCAACGCCAATTACGAATATCTGAGCATGCCAAAAAAACAAGTCAATTCGAAATCGCCAATCGACGCACTGAAGAACGAAGCAGCCCGCCAACGCTGGGAGCTGTTCCATCGCGCAATCGCACATGCGAAAGAGTCGAACAACGCGTCCATGGATGGGGCTGACGCACATGTCGGTGGTACCGAGGGCGCCGGGCCCTTGCTGACCATAGTCCGCTAGGGACAGGCAGTGGAACGACTGCTTCAGTATCTCGACGATCTCGATGATTTCTACGGCATGGTAGGTTTGGTCAGTGAACGACTGCGCCGCTACGCACGCACATTGTTTTCCTTCTTGTCCGTTGGCGTTGGCGCCACCGCCGGCGTGTGGCTTGCGCTGCTACACCCACCCATCGCGCTTGCAAGCTTAACCCTGCTCTTCGTGACGTTGCTGTATCGGTCCGTTACGGTACCGTCGTCGCGCTGGCTGCGCGTTTAGCCTGAGTTTCCTTTTTGCTGTTATTGTCGCCCTTGAAATAGGTGCCGCAGGCCTCATCGTGTCTGTCCCTAAACAAGTCTGGAGACGTCTGCGTGAGCGATAATCGCGAAACCCTGGGATTCCAAACCGAAGTCCGTCAGCTGCTGCAGTTGATGATCCATTCGCTGTACAGCAACAAGGAAATCTTTCTTCGGGAGCTGATATCCAATGCGTCAGACGCCGCAGACAAACTGCGATTTGAAGCGCTGGGGAATCCAGAATTACTGCGCGACGATACGGATCTTGCCATCCGTATCGAGATCGACAAGAAGCAGCACACGCTGTCTGTGATCGACAACGGCATCGGTATGTCGCGTCAGGAGATTATCGACAATCTAGGCACGATCGCCAAATCGGGCACTGCTGAATTTCTGCAACAAATGACGGGCGACAAACAGCACGACGCCCACCTTATCGGCCAGTTCGGCGTCGGTTTTTACTCCAGTTTTATCGTAGCAGACAGAGTTACCGTGGACACACGACGCGCTGGCGCTGATGCCGGTGTGCGCTGGGAATCTGAAGCTCATGGTGAGTTCACGATCGAGAATATCGAGCGCGCTGATCGTGGCACACGCGTGACTTTGCATCTGAAAAAAGACGAGACAGAATTTTCCGAGTTGTTTCGAATCGAGTCGCTGATTCGCAAGTACTCAGACCATATCGGTTTTCCGGTCTCGCTGATCCAGATCGGTGACGACGACAAAGAACCAAACATCGTCAATTCTGCGACGGCACTTTGGACACGCTCGCGCAGCGACGTGTCGGACGACGAATACAAGGAGTTTTACAAGCATCTGTCGCACGACTTCGCGGATCCTCTTTTGTGGAGCCACAACCGTGTTGAGGGTAAGCGCGACTACATTAGCCTGCTCTATATTCCGGGCGCAGCGCCCTTTGATCTCTGGAATCGAGAAGCGCCGCGTGGCTTGAAGCTCTATGTGCAGCGTGTTTTCATAATGGATGACGCCGAACAATTCTTGCCGCTGTATTTACGCTTCGTGAAAGGTGTTGTGGACTCGTCGGATTTACCCCTCAACATATCCCGGGAGATGCTGCAACAGAACCCCGACCTCGTCGCGATGCGGCGTGCGCTGACGCGGCGTGTTCTGGACATGCTCAAAAAAATCGCGAGCAGCAAAAAGGACGATTACCAGAAGTTCTGGGCCGAATTTGGACAGGTATTCAAGGAAGGCCTGGTCGAGGATCATGCCAACAAGGAAAAACTTGCCAGATTGCTGCGGTTTGCGACGACACACAATGGCAACGACACGCAGGACCAGTCTTTGGACGACTACCTCAAGCGCGCCGTCGATGGTCAGGACAAGATTTATTACATTCTGGCGGAGAATTACGCCACTGCGGTTGCCAGCCCCCACCTGGAACAACTTCAAAGTCGCGGTATCGAAGTATTGCTGCTGACCGATCGGATTGACGCATGGGTTACGGACGGTCTTTCCGAATACGAGGGCAAGACACTCGTGGATGTTGCGCGAGCGTCGCTCGATTTGCCGGAAGACAGCGACAGCAAAAAGCAGGACAAGCCGAAGGACGAGCACAAAGGACTGCTTGGGAAAATTCAGAGCGCACTCAGCGAACGTGTCGAGTCTGTCATCGTCAGTCGCAGACTTGTGGATTCGTCGGCGTGTGTTGTGGCCGGCGCTCAGGACCTCAATCCGCAAGTGCGGCGCATGCTGGAGGCCAGTGGTCAGGAGTTACCGGAGTCCAAACCGATTCTTGAGATAAACATCGGGCATCCGCTTGTCAAGCGCCTGTCAAGTGAGGGTGATGATGGACGTTTCGACGCATTGGCGAATATCGTACTCGATCACGCGTTGCTGGCCGAAGGATCTCAGTTGGCAAATCCAGCGGACTATGTGTGGCGTATGAACAAGTACCTGCTCGGTGCCGATAATGAGGCGGAAAGTGAGTAATTTGGACGACAAGGAAATGCGTGACAAGCTCGACCACGAGCAGTATCAAGTGACGCAAAACAGAGCTACGGAACGCCCTTTTACGGGAAAATACGTCGATCACAAGGCGGACGGCACTTACCGTTGCGTGTGCTGCGATGCGGCGCTGTTTAGCTCGGAGCACAAATACGATTCCGGATCGGGTTGGCCGAGTTTCTGGTTGCCGCTGGCCGGCGATGCCGTGCGCACGCACACGGATTCAAGCAACGGCACGATTCGACGCGAGGTAGTCTGCAAGAATTGCGATGCTCATCTCGGGCACGTGTTCGACGATGGCCCGCAACCGACCGGTCTGCGATACTGCATTAATTCCGCATCACTGGCTTTTAAGGACCTGGATGAATGAAATTCTTTTACACGGTGTTCGCCTTGTTTTTTGCTGTCGTACTAGTGGCCTGTGGTCCGACGACAACGGAAGAGGCCACTGATATGACGGCGGCAGACGACGAATCTACGGCGATCGCGAACGATTGTCCCGAAGCTGGCGAGGACGGCGAGATTACGATTGTTCCAGGACTCACGGCGACGATTATTACGAAGGGCTACGGTCGCGCGGCGGTGAACGGCGATTACGCGGATGTGCACACAACGTTGTGGTTGTACGACGGCGAGGCCGACGGGGGCCGCGGCACCGAAATATGGTCGTCCGGCGGGCAGCAACCGTTTCAGTTTCAGATTGGTTCCGGGCAGGTCATCAAAGGCTGGGACCTCGGTGTTCCGTGTATGTTGATAGGCGAAACACGCGAGCTGAAAATTATTGGAGATCTGGCCTACGGTCCGGCCGGCCGGCTGCCAATTCCACCAAACGCGACGTTGTTATTCAGCGTTGAGCTCGTCAAACTGACTTCGCCGGAGGAATAGGCCATTAATCGCCGCCCAGAATTATCTCGATGCGGCGGTTGAGAGCACGGCCATAGCGCGTGTCGTTGTTGGCGATTGGCAGCGTGGAACCCACGCCGGAGACGCGCAAGCGCCGGCGATCAATTCCACCGTCGACGATGTAATTGCCAACGGCGTTGGCGCGTCTCAGACTGAGTTGTTGGTTCCAGGTGTCAGTCCCGGACGCGTCGGTATGCCCGGTAATCGAAATTATCGAATCTCGGCAGGCGTTTGCGATTGCTATGATTCTGTCTAGCCGAGGGTAGGCGGAGCGGCGAAAGCTGGCACTGGACTCTGCAAAGTTGATCGGCCCAAGCTTGGCGGCTGCGAACGCATGCTGGCAAACAGCAGCAATATTCGCCGTGTCATAAACGACAAGTGTCTCAGTTGCGACGCTGATTCCCTCCGGCAACGCTTTTTTCAGGGCGCTGAGCCGATTTTTCCATCCCGGTTCGTCTACGGTGACGCCGCGGATCGTGAGATTTTCGACCGACATTTGTGCTTGTGCCGAGACCGTTTTGGCCAACAAGTAGAGAACCTGGATCGTCATGTCTCTCCAATAGTCCGGAACAGTGCCCAGCGGCTCAAAAGCCGTGGCAACCTTGATGCCAGGATAGGAGGTAGACGCGACTTGCAGAAGATCCTGTTCGTGCTGTCGGGATCGTGTGTGGCCAGCAATGGTTAAATTGCCGCGCAGCCAGCTTATTTTGAATCCGGGTGTCTGGTTGCCCCGGGGCGCAGCCGCAGGTGATGCGCTCGGATCGCTCTGCTCCAGAATCGACGTGACAGCAAGGCCGACGATGAGAATGAGGGCTGCAACGGCTCTAGTCGTTGTTTTCTTGGTCACGCAATTCCCGCGCCTGTCCTACCCAGTCTTCACGATAGATGCGGCTGCGAAATCCCTTCAGGCGCTTCGCGACGCGATCAATTTCGTACTCGCTTATTTCCGCGATCTGTTCGAAGCGGAATATGCCGACCTCGTTGAGCGTCTTTTCTATGGCCGGTCCGATGCCTTTGATGCGTTGCAGCTTGTCGCGCACCGTTGCAGTTAGCTCTTCGTTTTCCGACTCCGGCGCCGGCTCCGGCTCCGGCTCGGGCTTCGGCTCCGGCTCCGGCTCCGGCTCGGGCTCCGGCTCCGGCTCGGGCTCGGGCTCGGGCTCGGGCTCCGGCTCCGGCTCCGGCTCCGGTTCGGGCTCGGGTTCTGGCCCTTCTTCGATCGGGTCATTGGAGGCATCGCGGCCGTCAGTTAATGCCCTTGGGTCGCGTACGGCCTCGACAGCGGTCGGGCTGGCGTCATTGAGCTCCTCAAGTTCGGCGATACGTTTGCGAGCTACGTCAAGGTCGGCCTCGAGTTGTTCGGCTTCGGCGTTGCGTATCTTGAATCGCTCGATAAGCGGCGGCAGGCGATTCTGCCAGTTTTCGAGTTCAAGGCGGAGTTTCGCGACCCGCGAATCGTTTTCGTCGGCGGTCGCAGACTTGCCGGTGCGTGCGCTCATATCTGTCTGCAACTGGTCGCGCTCGGCCACGGCAACTTCGAGGTTGCCACGAATGTCCTTTATCTCGCGCTGTAGCTGATCGCGTCGCGCGAATGCTTCCTGTACGGCTTCCGACAGCTCTTTGGCGCGATTCTTGGCATCGGTGTTGGAGGCCAGGTATTGACTGATCTGTTCCATCAGTCCCTTGTTTTGATCAGTCAGCCGGTCGTGTTCCACGCGCTGTGCGCTGATTTGCTCCTGCCAGCCGACGTTAATTGCTGTTTTCTCCTGCAGCGATTTCTTGTCGCGAAGTATCCACGCGACGATGGCGCCGGCGGCAACTGCTGCGACCAGCATGACGATGTGTACAACAGTGATTTCAGGCATCAATGGCTTCCATCATTCGGGTAAAAAGCGTCACGATGCAAGTGGCACCGATTCCAGTTCCGCGAGTACTGCGCCGATTTGCGTCACGGCCCAGTCGATCTCTGCCTCCTCGATCACCAGAGGTGGCGCCAGCCTGAGGACGGTTGCATGAGTTTCCTTGCTCAACAAGCCCCGGGCCATCAGCGCCTCGCAAACGGTGCGCGCGGTGGCGAGCGCCGGATTAATATCGACGCCAATAAACAAGCCGCGCCCGCGAACTTCGTGGATTAACGGGCTATCGATCGCGCGCAATTTGCTGAGCATGTACTCACCGCGTTGCGCACTGCGCAGCGCCAGTTCTTCCTCGACAATAATGTTCAGCGCTTCGAGGCCGACCGCAGCCGCGAGTGGATTTCCGCCAAACGTACTGCCGTGATCGCCCGGCGTAAAAACGTCCATGACGTCGCGGCGAGCCAGGAACATCGATACGGCCAGAATACCGCCGCCGAGCGCCTTACCAAGGATGAGACCGTCGGGCTTGACGTCTTCATGTTCGCAGGCGAGTAATTTTCCCGTCCGACCGAGGCCGGTCTGGATTTCATCGCAGATGAGCAGCACGTTGTTTTCCCGACAAAGCGCTGCTGCAGATTTGAGATATCCTTTCGGAGGCAAGACGATGCCACCTTCTCCCTGGATCGGTTCCACGATAAACGCCGCCGTGTTTTCGTTGATCGCGGCCTCGAGAGCATCGATGCTGCCGTATTCAACGATGACAAAGCCCGGCGGGAACGGGCCAAATCCCTCCTGATATTGCGGTTCGTCGGACATTGCCACGGCGGCCATGGTCCTGCCGTGGAAATTGCCACTGCAAGCAATAATTTCGGCCTTGTCCCGAGCAACTCCCTTGACCGTATAGGCCCATTTGCGGGCAGCCTTGATCGCCGTTTCCACGGCTTCCGCGCCGGTGTTCATCGGCAACGCCACATCCTGCCCCGTCAGCTTGCATGCGCGCTCGAGGAACGGACCGAGGCGGTCGGTGTAAAATGCCCGGGAGACGATCGACAATTTTTCGACTTGCTCTTTGACCACAGCCACGAGTCGCGGATGCGAGTGGCCGTGACTGACGGCCGAATAGGCGCTCATCATGTCGAGATATTTCTTGCCGTTTTCATCCCAGACGAAGACGCCTTTGCCGCGCGTCAGGACGACAGGCAACGGGAGGTAGTTGCGCGCGCAATACTGTGCCTCAAGGTCCATACTGGGAGTCATTAATGCCACCCGACGTCGTCTAAGAGCCCCGATTTCCGGAGGCCGTGTTACATAAGGTAACAATTTTACAGCAGTATCTCAGCCACAGGCCACCCCGGATACCACAATGTCCAGAGTTCTAAACACAGAAACCTTGTTTATCGACGGGCCGGCAGGTCGTCTTGAGGCAATTTATGAACATTCCGCGCAGCATTCTCCGGTCGGCAGCGTTGCCGTCTGCCATCCACACCCGCAACACGGTGGCACGATGCAAAACAAGGTCACGCATACTCTGGCCCGGGCTTTCGTGCGCATGGGATTTGCGGCGTTGCGGTTCAATTTTCGCGGCACCGGGAAAAGCGAGGGCGAATTTGACGCGGGCGATGGCGAGCTCGACGATATGTTGGCGGCGATCGATTGGCTGCAGAAAACAGATGCCGGGTCTCGTCTCTGGGTGACGGGGTTTTCGTTTGGCGCAGCGATTGCGGTCAAAGCGGCAATCGCGACACGCGCCGACGGCCTCGTCAGTGTTGCTCCGCCAGTCCGGCATTTTGCCTCCGGCCTCGCCTCGCAACCCACTTGCCCCTGGCTCATTGTTCAGGGAGACCAGGACGATATCGTTGCTGTGGGGGAAACCATAGCGTGGGTTAATGAATTGCAGCCAGGTCCGGAGATATCGATTGTTTCCGGTGGCGGGCATTTTTTTCACGGCAAGCTTACGGGGCTTCGCGAAGTCGTGACAGAATTCGTGACTGCTCAGCTGGCGTGAGAAAGCCGGGACCAAGCCCGGCTTTCCAGTGTGCAGCAGGACCGTTGGGCCCGAACAAAATTGCGGCTTGAGCCGCCGCCGCATCAAACCATGTCTTTCAGGCCTTTCAATGCAGTTACCTTGACAACTTTCGACGCTGGCTTGGCCTTGAACATCATTTCTTCGCCTGTGAACGGGTTGGTACCCATGCGAGCCTCACGAGCCGCTTTGTGTACCACGCGCAATTTCATCAGGCCCGGAATAGTGAAGATACCCGGAGCTTCGGAACCGCCAAGACTTTCTTCGATCTGGCCGTTGAGCGATTCGAAGACTGCCGCTACGTCTTTGCGCGAGAGACCGGTGTCGTCCACAATTTTTGCGTAGATTTCAGATTTTGTTGGTGGCTTCTTGCTGTTTTCTGCCATGAAAAACGGACTCCTCATAAAAACAAAAACGGGCCGATGCCCGCGATGAAAGCTGCGCGACGATAACACACCTTGCAAAGCTTGTAATCGCCAAAAGACTTTTGCTCAAAGCGCTTTTAGCTTCATTAAAAGAGCAAAAAAATCGCTTGCGCCCAACCGATCTCTAGTCGCTGTAAAATTGTCTCCTGAACCGCATCTGTGACGGCGCGTCTTCGCCTTCCGGCGTGACGCTGATATCGAAGAGCAGCATTTCGCGGTTGGCAACCGTCGTGTCGCCAATGTAATAGATCGCGACGACGTCCCCAGGCTCCTCGATTTTCCGCATCGTGACGTTCTTGAGCTGACCCGTCATATTGACGGTTTTGACCGTGACGACAGCCGTCACAGGCACATCGTCAGATTTTCGAATGACGGAAACATTGAGCATCGCGCGATTCTTGCTGCGCACAATGTTGTATTCGCGGGCAATGGCGGGCGGCAGCTGATCGGTGGACTGTGCGCTGAAATGTACGACATGGTTACCGATATCAACAGAGCTTGCGCCGGCAGGTTCCGCTTTCGGAACTACCGCGGCGTCGCCAGCTCCGCCGCACGCTGCAACCAGTGCTAGCACAGGAAGAGAAATCAGTAGCATTCTTCGAAGCATGACACTTGTCCCCTTTTTCAAGTCACTATAAACCATTACAGACGGATGAGGAATCGCTTGTTCCGAATCGGAATTGCCGCGCAAAAGCGCTCGGCGAAACGCCGAAGCCGCACAGCGAGCGTCAAATTCCTAACGGCTTGAAACCATTGACGACGATGGTCAGCGCAAACAAAAGAATCACGGCAAACAGCGGTGAGATATCGAAGCCGCCCAGTGGCGGAATGATGCGCCGGAACGGCCGCAAAACAGGTTCGGTCAATGCAGTGATAATTGCCGTTCCCGGACTGTGCTGCCCCGGTGCGATCCAGCTGAGAATGATCCGAATGAAGATGGCATACGCAAATAGATTGATCGAAAGAGCGATCAGTTTTACGCACGCGGTGATCGCGATATCTGCGAACGTGGCGCTGGCGCTCAGAATCAGGAGTAGCAACAGAATCGTCAGATACTGAATTATGAACGCCAGCGCCACGGTCGCAGTATCAAGACGGCCGAACGAAGGCACGACCCGGCGCAGCGGAACAACTATGGGCGACGTCAATTTAAGGATCCCCTGTGCCAGCGGATTGCGAAAATCCGCTCGTAGCCAGGGCAGCCAGAAACGCAGCAACAATACCAGCAGATAAAGACTCGTAAGCGCATTGACGATAAAAGCGATGGCGGAAGTAATATTGCTTGGCATAAATTAGTCCTGATCCGAGACATGCGCGTTGTCGGCGAGTTCGACCGCGCGTTCGTGTGCGGCGCGCAGCGCTCGATCGAAGATATCACGAATGCCCTGATCCTCAAGACTATCCAGAGCAGCGGCTGTCGTGCCGCCCGGCGAACGAACCTTGGCGATCAGCGTCGCCATCGCCTCATCCGAGTCGAGCGCCAGCATGGCGGCGCCCCTGGCCGTCACCGCAGCCAGTTGCCTGGCCGTGGTTGCGTCAAGTCCGAGGTCGCGACCGGTCGTAGCGAGCATGTCGATCAACAAGTAAAAATAAGCCGGGCCGCTTCCGGAAATAGCCGTAACTGCATCAATATCGCTTTCGTTCGGCACGGCCACGACGGATCCGACGGCAGACATGATTTTGCTGGCAGCCGCCAATTGCTCTGGCGCGGTCGCGTCGTTCGCGAAAATCCCGGAGATACCCTGTCGCAACAACGCCGGTTGGTTCGGCATGACGCGCACAACTGCGAGTCCGCCGCCCAGCCAGCTGTCTATGTCGATGCTGCGGACGCCGGCTGCTATTGAAATGATCAGCGGTCGCGATCCCTGCACCGCGCTGGCGAGTTGTTTGCATACGTCGGCGAGGACCTGCGGCTTCACAGCCAGGACGACACTGCCGGCCCCGCGCACCACTGCGGCGTTGTCGTCGCTGACATGAATTCCGCCAAGATTCTTGCGCAATACGTCGCGTTGATCCGCAAGCGGTTCGGAGATGGAAATGTCACCCGCCGCGTGACCGGCGTCAAGCAGGCCGCCAGCGATGGCCCGGGTCATATTTCCGCCGCCGACAAAAGCTATTTTTTCATAATTCATCCGGACATCCTTTCGCCAAATACGGCCGTGCCCAGTCGCACGATTGTGGCGCCTTCATAAATTGCCGCCCGGTAATCCTCGCTCATGCCCATTGACAGCGTGTCCAGAGCGATCCCCCTGGCGCGTAGGGTGTCCGCCAATACGCGTAGCTTTTTGAATGGCGCTCGTTGATCATCAAATTCCGTTCTCACGGCGGGTAAGCACATGAGTCCGCGCAACGCCAGATTCGGTAATTCAGCACAGGTTGCGGCAAGTTCCGCCAGTTTGTCGACGCCAACGCCCGACTTGCCCTCCTCGTTGTCGACGTTGACCTGCAGGCAAACATTCAGGGCTCCGAGCGCCGCCGGTCTCTGGTCGCTTAGACGCCGCGCGGTTTTCGCATTGTCGATCGTGTGAATCCAGTCAAAGTTCTCGGCGACGACGCGGGTTTTATTCGTCTGCAGATGCCCGATAAAGTGCCAGATCAGGTTCTCACTTCTTGTCCGGGCCATCTTCGCCAGTCCCTCCTGGACGAAATTTTCACCAAAATCAACCTGTCCGGCGGCAGCAGCGGCAAGAATTTTCTCCACAGGCTGTTTTTTGCTAACGGCCAGTAATCTAATGCTCGTTGGTCCGCGGTTGGCCTCCACGGCCGCAAGTGCCAACAAATCGTTGATTAATGCTAGGTTTTCCGTGACTCTAATCACGTTTTCGTCCCGGTGCTTCGCTATACTAGGCTCAAATCATCCCGGGTTATGGTAAGTCCGGGATATCTTTACAATGAGGGAGAAACATGGCTGTTGATGTTGCCCAACTGTTGTCGTTTGCGGTTAAGAACAACGCCTCAGACCTGCACTTGTCAGGTGGTGTTCCGCCTATGATTCGCGTTGATGGCGACATCAAACGCATCAATATGCCGGCGCTCACCCACAAAGATGTCAATAGCATGGTGTACGACATCATGAATGACAAGCAGCGCAAGGACTATGAGGAATTTCTCGAGACCGACTTCTCATTCGAAATACCGAAGCTGGCACGATTTCGGGTTAACGTATTCAACCAAAATCGCGGCTCGGCTGCAGTATTCAGAACCATTCCATCCGAAATTTTGTCGCTGGATGATTTGGGTGCGCCGCAGATTTTCAAGGATATATCCATGCACCCGCGGGGCCTGGTGCTCGTAACGGGACCGACGGGCTCCGGTAAGTCCACGACGCTCGCGGCGATGGTCGATTACATCAACGAGAACAAACCCAATCACATTCTCACGATCGAAGATCCGATCGAGTTCGTACACGAATCGAAAAAATCACTTATTAACCAGCGAGAAGTGCATCGCGACACGCTGGGCTTTAACGAAGCGCTGCGTTCCGCGCTGCGGGAAGATCCCGACGTGATCCTGGTCGGTGAAATGCGCGATCTCGAAACCATCCGTCTTGCACTGACCGGCGCCGAAACCGGTCATCTGGTTTTCGGTACGCTGCACACAAGTTCCGCCGCGAAGACGGTTGACCGCATTGTCGACGTATTTCCGGCGGCGGAAAAAGATATGGTTCGAGCGATGTTATCTGAATCGCTGCGTGCGGTAATTTCGCAGACACTGCTGAAGAAGGTGGGTGGTGGACGGATCGCGGCCCACGAAATCATGATTTGTACACCGGCGATCAGAAACCTGATTCGTGAAGGCAAGATTGCGCAAATGTACTCGACCATTCAGACCGGTCAGGGTGCAGGTATGCAGACGCTTGATCAAAACCTTGCGGACCTGTTGAAAAAAGGTCTGATCAACAAGGAAGAAGCGCGCTACAGGGCCGTCAATAAAGAGAACTTCTAAGGCTGCACGAAGGCGAGCAGTTTGACTGGAGATTAGAACAATGGAACGCGAACAAGCGATACGACTGACGCAGAATTTATTGCGAAAAATGGTCGAGCGAGACGGTTCGGACCTGTTCATTACGGCAGCATTTCCACCGGCCATCAAGGTCGACGGCACGATCCACAAGGCAACCGATACGCCGCTGACTGCAGATCAGGCCGCGATCATGGTGCGTTCGATCATGAACGACAGGCAGATCAAGGAATTCGACGCGACTAACGAGGCCAATTTCGCTATCGCGCCGAAGGGAATAGGCCGGTTCCGCGTCAGCGCATTTATTCAACAGGGCATGGTTGGAGCGGTACTGCGCGCGATCACCACTGAGATTCCGACGCTCGAAGGTCTTGGGCTGCCGCCTATCCTCAAAGACATCGTCATGAACAAACGCGGTCTGTGCATCGTCGTTGGCGGTACGGGTTCCGGCAAATCGACAACGCTCGCTGCGATGATTGGCCATCGCAACGAGAATTCACGTGGCCATATTGTTTCGATCGAGGATCCAATCGAGTACGTTCACCCGCACAAGGGCTGCGTCATTACGCAACGCGAAGTTGGCGTTGATACGGAATCCTGGCATGCAGCGCTGAAAAACACCTTACGTCAGGCCCCCGACGTGATCATGATCGGCGAGATTCGTGACAGAGAGACGATGGGATACGGCATTCAATTCGCGGAGACCGGCCACTTGTGTCTGGCGACCTTGCACGCGAACAGTGCGAACCAGGCACTCGACCGCATCATTAACTTCTTCTCTGAAGACCGGCGCCAGCAATTGCTGATGGATTTGTCACTGAATACGAAAGCTTTCATATCGCAGCGTCTCATACCGCGCGAAGGTGGCGTAGGTCGAGTAGCGGCAATGGAAATCATGCTCAATACGCCATTGATTCAGGACCTGATTTTTAAAGGCAAGGTGGGAGACATAAAGGAAATCATGGCGAAGTCGACGCGCCTCGGCATGCAGACTTTTGACCAGGCGCTGTTTGCTCTTTACGAAGATGCCGATATCTCCTACGAAGAAGCCATACGCAATTCAGATTCGAAGAACGAATTGCGGCTGCGCATCAAGCTTGAAAGCAAGCGCGACTCCGCCCCCGCCGATCAACACACGGAAAGCCTGCAAATCATGGACGAAGATACCGCTCAGACTTTCTGAGTGAATGAGGAAGTCTGACAAATGAACGTCAAACCGCTTTTTAAACTGATGGTGGAAAAAAAGGCCTCGGACCTTTTTTTCGCGCCATTCGCGCCTGCGAAGATCAAGATCGAAGGCAAGATCATGCCGGTCAATAAACTTGAAATGACGCCGAAAATGGTACGGCAGGCGGCCCTCGAACTCATGACCGAAGACCAGATCGAAGAGTTCAACCGGGAACTGGAAATCGACTTCGCGTTGTCCGAAGAAGGCCTCGGCAGGTTTCGTGTGAACGTATTCCACCAGCGCGGCAACGTTTCCATGGTGTTGCGCTACATCACCTCGGATTTGCCGACGCTGGAGGAGCTTGGCATGCCCAAGGAACTCAAAGAACTGGTCATGCTGCGACGTGGCCTGATCCTGATGGTAGGCGCCACGGGCGCGGGCAAGTCGACGACTCTGGCGGCAATGGTGAATTATCGCAACGAAAAGACGTCCTCGCACATTATTACGATTGAAGATCCTATTGAGTTCCTACACCCGAACAAGCAGTCGATCATCAACCAGCGCGAAGTCGGGCTGGATACGAAATCATACAGTCGGGCACTCAAGAGCGCTGTCCGTGCCGCGCCCGATGTCATTCTAATCGGCGAGATCCGCGACACCGAGTCGATGCGTGCGGCCCTCGACATGGCCGGCACAGGTCATCTGGTGCTTGCCACCGTGCACTCGAACAACGCACCTGAGACGCTGGATAGAATCATCAATTTGTTTCCGCAGGAACAGCATGCGCAGGTTTTCATGGATCTCGCGCACTATCTGCGCGCAATTCTTTCTCAACGACTTGTGCGTGCTCGCAATGGCAAACTGGTTGCGGCGGTGGAACTCCTGTTGAACACGCCGCACATCAAGGACCTGATCCTCAAGGGCGATATTGCCGGCGTGAAAGAAGCCCACAGGGACAGTGGTGAGCAGGGTATGCGGAATTTCGATGATGCGTTGCTGGAGCTATACAATAACGGCACCATCACACTGGATGAGGCAATGTCGCATGCCGATTCGCGCGCGAACCTTGAGGCCAAAGTTAATTTTGGCGGGTAGGGGCGCGCCTTGCGCGCGATAACCTAAACTCGCCAATTCGCACACTGCTATCCACAGATTAGGCATCAATGACGCCGGCGATACGGGTCAATTCTTCAATATGTCCCGCAAACGCTTTCCGGCCCGTTTTCGTAAGGCTGGCCCACATGCGCTGACGACCATTCACTGCGCCTTTCCTGAAGGCAACATACCCGGCTTCCTCTAGTTGTTTCAGGTGCTTGGACAGCACGGAATCACTCACATCCAATTCGTCTCGAAGCACCTGGAACTCAGCTTCCTGCAGCGGCGTCAGAAATGCGCAGATTCTGAGACGATTGGGTGCATGGATGACTGGGTTGAGTTGCGTCTTCGTCACTTAGGTTCACCACCAGCACCCTTGGCAAGGTAGGCACGGCGCTCATGTTCACTGGCCAGATATACCAACAGCGCCACCAGCAACCCGGCAACAAGAGGCACCCATGCAATGTCATAGGTTCGTCTGATGACAATCGAACCGAAAAATACGACCAGCAGCACGGCGGCAAACAACGCCGTCTTCCACGCGTCCGCTTTGGTGTTCGGAAATTCTCGCCCATACGCACCGCTTTTCTGGCGCGTTATTGCGATGACTATGCCCAGAGCAAGAATTGGGAACACAATGTAGGCGCTGGGGTCTTGCAGCGTGTATACGGCAAACAAGCTGCCGATCAAGGCTGAAATTACGGCACCAAACCATCGTTCGGGTACGCCGCGTCGCCAACCGGCGCTTTCCATTTTATCAGCTGAATCAAGGGCGTCCCGAGCTTCAGCGCGCGTTACATTATCTGTATTGTCGAACATGGATCGTCTCCTTCCTAAGTGGAAAGAGATGGCGGGGAGAACCGGCTTGCTGGTTACCAAACCACCGATGCGGCATCGAAGACCGGACCGTCGACACAGACACGTTGCATTGCTTCGCCCTCTGGCGTCTTGATCACCACCGTGCAACCGCCGCACCCGCCTACTGCGCAGGCCATGAATTCTTCCAGTGATACCTGACAGGGGAGATCGTACTTTTCCGCCAGTGCGGCCACCGCCTTGAGCATCGGCGTGGGCCCGCAGGAAAAAATCTGCGTCTTCGCCAGATCCTGCGCTGACAAAGTCGACAGCCATTGTTCAGCCAGGTCTGTGACGTAACCGTCGAAGCAGCCATCCATTCCCGAGAGTGTCGCGAGTCGGCACGGGACACCCCATCCCTCCAGCAAAGGCATCGTATCGATGATCGCGTTGCTTAACCAAGGCGTCGCCAGCTGCGACCTTTGCCGCGCGAACGGAAAGGGAATCTCGGAGCCCAGAATCGCCAGTGGCGTCCAGGTATCCGGTTGTTGTCGCAGGCTGTCCGCGATGAAAATCATCGGAGGAATGCCAACGCCACCGCCGATCAACAATGCCTTCGGACGTTCGGGCGACGGCCGGAAGGGATGGCCGATCGGGCCCAAAATACTGATCGTGTCGCCGGGCTTCTTTTCGGACAGTCGTTGCAGACCTTCCCCGACAATCTTGTAGAGAATTTCAATGCAATCGTCTACGACGCGCATGATCGACAGCGGGCGTCGCATGGGCGCGGCCGGGTCGCATGTCAGGTGTACAAAACTGCCTGGCCGCGCAGCGGCGGCGCATTTTGGCGCTCGAATTCTCAGTATGAACTGGTCACCGGGCAATCGTTCTACGGACGATAATTTGCCGACCTCAACGAACACGGTGCTACGGTTTTGTTGAGCTTTTTGTTGCGCCGCAGTCGTCACCGCGCAACCAAAGTCCTGCTGACCCGATCAAGGATGGCCATTCGAACCGCCACGCCGTTCGAAACCTGGCGAGTGATGACTGAACTCGGGCCGTCGGCGAGCGAGCCCTCGATTTCAATACCGCGATTCATGGGTCCGGGATGCATGACGATGGCGTCGGGTTTCGCGATTTTCATGCGTTCCTGGCTGATTCCGAAGTTCGCAAAGTATTCGTCGATACCGGGAATACCGTCGAGGTTGCCAATGCGTTCGCGCTGGATTCTAAGGGCCATGACGACGTCGGCGTCCTTGAGTCCGTCGTCGAGGTTGTCGATGATTTTCGCGCCTGCCGCGAATTCCGGATTCGGCGCAAGCGCCGGGGGCGAAATCAAGCGCAGCTCGCCAACGCCCATCGTCTGCAATCCTTGTGCAGTCGACTTGGCGACTCGGGAGTGTCGTATGTCGCCAACAATGGCGACCACGAGGTCTGCAAAACTGTCTTTGTGCTGTCGGATAGTCAGAAGGTCGAGGAGACCCTGCGTCGGGTGCGAAACGTCCGCCTCACCGGCGTTGAGTATGCACACATGATCACCGACGTTGCGCGCGATGTAGGCCGGGACACCGGAGCTTGCGTCACGCACCACCATGATATCGACCTGCATCGCCTGGAGCGTGTAAATAGTGTCGAGTATGCTTTCGCCTTTCTTGCGAGACGACGTATTGACGTCCAGATTCAATACGTCGGCGCCCAGCCGCTTTCCAGCCAGATCAAACGATGCGCGTGTGCGAGTGCTTGGTTCAAAAAAGAGATTGGCGACCGTGCGACCGGCGAGCGACTGGCGGCGTGCCGGCAGACTGCCGTGCGGGACGCAGTATTGCTCGGCTTCGTCGAGCAAGTCGATCAACATCGCCTTGTCAAGACCCTTCAGGGTCAGCAGATGGCGCAATTCGCCTTTTTCGTTGAGCTGTAGCCTGCCGTCTTCTTCGAGATTGTCTGTGGCATTCATTGCGGGGGGCATTCTACCCACATGAGAGGTATCTTTCAGCGATAAATACCGCGGCCGCGCTGTCGATCATTTCCTTTGAAATGCGGCCGCGAGATCCAGCCGCGCGAGCCTCCCTGAGTACCCGCTTCGCGTCGATCGATGTGTAACGTTCGTCGACCGTTGCTATGGGCAGTTCATAGCGCTGCATTTCCTGTATGAACGCGTCGACTGGCGATTGCATCTCGCTCGGTGAGCCGTCGGCGTGAGTGGGCATGCCGACAACGAGAGTCGCCGGTTGCCACTCCTCGATCAGTGCGGCGATTGCGGCGTGATCAACGCCTTTGCTGCGATTGGCAACGATGCCGAGCGGACTCGCGGATCCCGTAATATCCTGACCGACCGCGACGCCGATGCGCCGCAGGCCGAAATCGAAGGCGAGTATGGTTCCGGGTCGTGACAAGTCAGGCGTGACCGGCGTCCGGGGAAATGCTGGCGATGTCGATACCCAGTATTCGTGCCGCCGAGTCCCAGCGTTCGGCGAACGGGGTGTCGAATACCAGCTGCGGGGTAGCCGGAACGCTAAGCCACGAATTGGCGAGCATCTCGTCTTCGAGTTGCCCTGGTTCCCAGCCGGCGCAGCCAATCGCGACCAGCGATTTTTTCGGTCCCTCACCCATCGCCAGCGCTTCGATGACGTCGCGCGACAGTGTCAGGTGGATGTCGTCGGAAACGGTCAACGTATTCTCAAAACTGTGGTTCTTGTCGTGCAGAACGAACCCGCGCTCCATCCCAACCGGGCCTCCGGAGACGACCAGATCGCTCACGGTGTCGGGACCGGTGTAAGGAACCGAGAGTTGATCGAACAATCCGGAGAGCCTCAGATTCAGGGGGCGATTGATGATGATACCGAGCGCACCGTCGTCGTTATGTTCGCAGATCAACGTGACGGTCGTGCTGAAATTTGGGTCCGCCATGCCGGGCATGGCGATAAGTAATTGATTTGTCAGCGAGCTGTTCGACTCCATGCAAGCAGTATCGGCGCTCGTGCCCTCCGGCACAAGCGGGCGGTCAGCCAGGGTCTGACGTGCCCGAAATCAGCTGGTCGGTGAACAGCCATTTGTACTCAAAACGAACCGTATCGTACTCCGCCGTGATTTCCGGGGGAAAAGGGTCAAAAGGCGAGGCGCGCTGCAGGATGTCCAGTGCAGCGAGGTCGAGAACCGTCGAGCCGCTGCTCTTGCGCAGGACGGCCTCGGTCAGGTCGCCATTGACGTCTATGCTCACCATCAAGGTTGGGCTGCCGGTGATGTCCTTGAGTTCGCCCAGTTCCGGAAGATAGGCGGCGCCGACCGCCTCAATCCGGCGTTTCCAGTTGTCGAGGTAAGCGGCAACAACCGACTCGCGCGTATCGGCGCTGACAATCAATTGCCGTGGTTTGTCGTCGCTGATCAACATCGTCGCCCGATCTTCCTGCGGCAAGGGCAAGGTCACCTCGATACCGGCTTCCATGGCGATCGCGATGCTGGTTTCGGACCTGGGGTCGGTCCGCGGATCGATATTGACCTGCCGTTCGTTGTCGTCCTGCGTCGCCAATACCTCGTCGGCAGACCGTTCATGGATTTTTGACGTCAACAATGTTGTACCGTCTTCCTGGCCTTCGTTGTCGATGGGCATTGCGCTTTGCAGTGGCGCCGAAGGTCGTACCTTGTCCGTCGTATTGCCGCCGCCTTCCTGACTGGCCTGCGCCAGGTATTCGGCCTCGTCGGGCCGGTCAATTTGCTGATCGGCGTCGGCAACGATCGTCACTTCCAGCGATATTACGTTGGCAAACTGACTGGCGAGTTCCGGATTGAAGGTCACCCCGATAATCAGGACGCCGTGTATCAGGGCGGCAAGGAAAAGCATGGCGGGCAGCCTGTCGGGGACGGCTGGTGCGACGAGTCGCAACTCGTCGAGAGGATCTGTATTCAGCGCAACGTTGGCCATACTCGCGCGCATAATCCGCCAATTTGTTTACAAAAACAAGCGATTAGCGCTCACGACAGCTTTTTTTCGATGGCATCGAAAATCAGTCCCGCGATATTGAGGTCGAATTGCTGGTCCAGTTCGCGCATGCCGGTCGGGCTCGTAACATTAATCTCGGTCATGAAGTCGCCGATGATATCGATGCCGGCGAACAAGACGCCGCGCTCGCGCAGCACCGGCCCAACCTGGGCGCAAATTCTGCGATCAGCATCTGACAACTCCTGGCCTTTGGCGATGGCGCCAGCGACCAGGTTGCCGCGATTGTCGCCCTCCGGCGGAATGCGCGCGAGCGCAAAAGGAACGGCTTCGCCGTCGATGAGCAGTATGCGTTTATCGCCAAGGCTGATTTCGGGTATATAAACCTGCGCCATCGCAAAACGCTGACCGTAGTCGGTCAAGGTCTCGAATATGACGTTCGCGTTTTTGTCGTCTTTCCGAAGCACAAAAATCGAGCGACCACCCATGCCATCGAGAGGCTTGACGACGATGCAGTCGTGTTCGGCGAGAAAAGCCTTCATCTGCTCCATGGATCGCGTGATCAGTGTGACCGGTGTGCAGTCCGGAAACCAGGCCGTGCAGACCTTTTCGTTCATGTCGCGAAGCGCCTGCGGCTCATTGACGATCAGTGCACCAGCTTCTTTGGCGCGATCCAGAATGTACGTTGTGTAGACGTACTCCATATCGAACGGCGGGTCCTTGCGCATCAGAATGACGTCCAGATCGCCCAACGCGACCTCTTCGCACGCGCCGAAGTCGAACCAGTTTTCATTGTCGTCACGAACACTTAAGCGAGTCGCACGGCCCATCGCCGTGCCGGACAGAAGGTATAAATCCCGCTGCTCGAAGTAGTGTATTGCGGCGTTGCGACGCGCCGCTTCGAGCAACATCGCGAGCGAAGAATCTTTCTTCGCCGTGATCGACGCGATCGGGTCCATCACGATGCCAATTTTTAGCGGTTTCCTGCCCATCTTTCGTGAATCCGGTGCGCCTGTCGTGGGAAGCGGCCAACTATACCGTGAAATCTCTCGTAAGCACCGGGTATCGGAGGATTTTGCGTATCGCGGCGCGCGTCGTAGCAGCAGTTATGTCAATATGGTAAAAATCGGTTTTTACAGTGGGGAAATTCGGTGTCAGGTAACGCGCGCGCAAGTCTTAACGGGCTGAAAATACTTGTCGTGGACGACAGCAAGACCATCCGCCGAACAGCAGAGACGCTGTTAACCAAAGAGGGTTGCCAGGTGTTTACGGCGATTGATGGATTCGATGCGTTGTCGAAGATTGCCGATCACCAGCCCGACCTGATTTTTGTGGACATCATGATGCCGCGCCTCGATGGTTATGAGACCTGCTCATTGATCAAGCACAACAAAGTATTCAAGTCGACGCCCGTGATCATGCTCTCCAGCAAAGACGGTCTTTTTGATCGCGCGCGAGGGCGGATTGTAGGTTCCGAGCAGTATTTGACCAAACCATTTACGAAGGACGAACTGCTCAATGCGATTACCAACCAGATTTGCTAGGCCGGGCCTGGCGATAACCAGACAGAGGACTTGTTAGATGGCCGTCGTACTCATAATCGATGATTCGCCAACGGAACTTCATCTCTTTCAGAACATGCTTGAAAAGGCGGGTTTCGATACGCTGGTCGCCGACAGCGGCGAGGAAGGTCTGCAGACCGCCAGGACGGCGCACCCGGATTGCATATTGATGGATATCGTCATGCCGGGAATGAACGGATTTCAGGCGACTCGACGCCTGACGCGGGATCCGGCGACGTCCGCGATTCCGGTCATCATGATCACGAGCAAGGATCAGGAGACCGACAAAATCTGGGGAATGCGCCAGGGAGCCGTTGAGTACCTGGTCAAGCCGATCGCCGACAAGGATCTGGTCGCGAAGATAAATACGGTGATGGCAGCCTGAATGGGTGATTCTGTGGACCTCGCGGCTCTCGTTGAGCAACCGTTCGAGTTGCTGCAGGAAATGGAGTTGCGCAGTCTTTCCGCACACAAGGGGCAGGCCGTGGGCTCGATGCCAGACGAGTGGGTTGGCGTCGGGTTTCGTGTTGGCGAGGAACAATTTGTTGCCGAGCGCGATCAGGTCCGGGAAGTTTTGATGTTGCCCGACGCGATGACCCGCGTGCCTGGAGCCAATCGCTGGTTGCTCGGTATCGCCAATCTGCGTGGACATCTGCTGCCGTTGATAGATCTGAAATTAATGCTCGGTAGTGGCAGAACATCACTGCGGCGCAGCACGCGCGTGATATCGGTTAATCACCGCGAAGTGCCGGCAGGACTCGTCGTTGACGAAGTTTTGGGATTCCGGCGTTTCATGGATCACGAATTCGTCAGGGAAACGCAGGAAACGATCGTACGATGCGATCGTTTCCTGACCGGGACTTACCAGCGCGAGGGGCAGTCGTGGCCAATTTTCAATTTGTCCAGTTTAGTCGAAAGCAATGTATTCCTGCAGGCATCGAAGGAATAAAGGTGAGTTATGGCTAGAAAGATCGACAATGCATCCCTGTTTAGAAACGGCGCCATAATTGCGGCGGTTCTATTAATCCTCTCGGCGGCATTGATTTATTTGCAGGCAGGTGGCGGTAATTCTGTAGCGCCGGAACTGGCCGCTCTGTCACAGGCCGTTCCGACGCAGGCGGCGCGGGCGCTGGGCGGCGACAGCGGGGCATTCGAACAACTCGAAATCAGCACCAAAAAGTTGGCCGCGTTGCAGCGCGACGGTGCGGCAGGGCGGTCGTCCGACTGGCGGCGACTGGAATCACGGGCCGCGGCGATTCTCGAGCAGCGACCCGCGATTGAAGCGGTACACTCGGCGGCGAATCGTATCGGAATCGATGCAGCGTCGCTGGTGAAACTGGCCGACGAACTTCTGAATCGTTCCGGGGCGACGGCCACCATTCAGGAATTTCAACAACGCGCTGATCGCATCCGCGAAACGGCGGCTGGCTTGCCCGCAGGTGGTGAAAGCGCCGCTAGCGCGATTGCCGAAGACATCGGTTTTCTGCGCAATGTTGCGAATGCGCTGAACGGCGCCACCAGCGATCTTGATATTCGTCCGCTTAACAGGCAAGGCCGCGAAGTCGCATTGGTGCCGGTCATCAGCAGCCTGAGCAGCCTGGAGGAACAGTCCGCGATTCTGGACAGCAACATAGGTGCGGTTGTCGCCCTTGCCGCCACGGTCGCGGAGCTATCAGCGAGTGCCGAGAAATCGTTGGGCACCGCATTCGGTTTGGGCGGCGGTACGTCACTGCTGCCGTCGTTCCTGGTTAATCCCTGGATTCCGATCGGCATGGTCGGTTTCGCGGCTTTGCTCATAGGCTGGCTGCTGGTGCTGCACTCGAAGAGCGCCGTGTTCGAAAGACTTGCCAAAGAGCAGAGCGAACAAAACGAACGCAATCAGAAAGCGATCTTACGATTGCTCGACGAGATGGGAAGTCTTGCCGACGGGGATCTGACAGTCGAGGCAACCGTGACCGAGGACATTACCGGAACCATCGCCGACTCGTTCAACTTTGCGATCGAGGAGTTGCGCAAGCTCGTTTCCACGGTGAATGACACGGCGATCATGGTCGATACTGCCACCAAACAAACCGAAACCACGGCCGTGCACCTGGCCAAGGCCGCAAAAAATCAGACCAGGGAAATCAATGCAGCAACGGAGTCCATCGCATTGATGGCTGCATCCATTGAAGAGGTTTCGGGAAACGCCGAACGGTCGTCGGACGTTGCACGCCATTCCGTGGAGGTTGCGCACAAAGGCGGCGAGGCAGTACGGCGGACGATAGACGGCATGAACGCTATTCGCGAGACCATTCAGGAAACCTCGAAGCGCATCAAGCGACTGGGTGAAAGCTCGCAGGAAATCGGTAACATCATTGAGCTGATCAGCGACATCGCCGAGCAAACCAATATTCTGGCTCTGAACGCCTCCATACAGGCGTCGATGGCCGGCGAGGCCGGGCGTGGATTTGCGGTCGTCGCCGACGAAGTACAACGGCTTGCTGAACGCTCTACCAATGCGACAAAACAGATCGAAGTTCTTGTAAGAAAGATTCAGGCAGACACCAACGAGGCCGTGATCTCGATGGAACGCAGTACTACCGATGTGGTGGGTGGCGCATTGCTGGCCGAGAATGCCGGTGCGGCGCTGGACGAGATCGAGCAGGTATCCAACCAGATCGCGAGCCTCGTGCAGAATATTTCGAGCTCGGCCAGGCAACAGGCATTGGCGGCGGCCGATGTCACGCGGCGCACAGCCAGATTGCGCGAAATCGGTGATCAGACCGGCAGGGCGACAATGGCGACAGCCGCGTCAATCGCGAACTTATCGGAACTTGCGACACAACTGAGAAAAACAGTGGAGGGGTTTTCCCTGCCGCCTGACATGATGCAAGCGAGTGCGTTGGCGCGGGCGGCATCCAGTCCTCCCAAAGTTGCGTCGCAACCGCCGGCGGGCAGCCAGGTGAAAGTGGGATAGTCGATAACGGTCTATCGCGAGCGACACGGACGACCAGATGATGGGCGAGACAAGCATTCACGAACAGATGATCGGCGACGATGCAAGCAGTGGCGCTGTTAGTGCGCTGTCGATTATCAGCGCCGAACTCATGGAGACTATCCATAACGCTCATCTGGCGCTGGAAGACTGTGTCGATGGCCGCGGTGGCACGGCGGCACTTAAGCGCGCCGGCGAATTATTGCATCAGGCCCGCGGCGCCTTGCATCTCACGGAAACCTACGGCGCAGCGCTGCTGGTCGAAGAGATGGAACTGGCTTGCGATTATCTCGCGGTTTTGCGCTCCGGCAACGAACGTGAAGACGGTCTCGAAGCTCTGACGCGTTCGATGGTGCAGTTGCCTATTTATATTGAACGTTTGCTCGGCGGCGGGCGGGATATCGCGCTGGTGTTGTTGCCGATGTTGAACGATCTGCGCGCGGCGCGCGGCGAGCCCCTGCTCTCTGAAAGCACGCTGCTGCTCCTGAACCTGTCGCCCGACCGCTCCACTAGGAAAGCTCAGGTACACAAGGGCAGCGGCGAGGATCCAGTGCTCGTCGCCAAACGCTTGCGACCGAAATTTCAGTTGGCGTTGCTGGGGTGGATCAAAGGTGGAGATAACGACCGCTATCTTACTGCACTGAGTAAAGTTGCGTCTGCCGTGCAAGAGTCTGCTACGCGCGACGACATGTACCAGTTGTGGTGGATAGTATCGGGTGTGCTGGAGTCTTTGCAAAATGGCGGCCTCGAGACGTCCATCGCTATCAAGCGTCTTCTTGGGCAGGCCGACCGCCAACTCAAGTATGTGATCAACGAAGGCTTAGTCGCATTTGACGAACATCCCGTCGATGATCTGTTGAACAACCTTCTTTATTACGTTGCTCGTTCGAGCAACGTTGGCGAACGCATCAGCGAAATTCGCGCAGCGTTCAATCTTTCCGAGCTATTGCCCGGCGATGAGCAGGTTGAACTGGCTCGCGAGGCGCTGTCTGCTCCAAGCGCCAAACTCATGAAGACGGTTGCCGCCGCTATCAAGGACGACTTGGGTCGCGTCAAAGACGTACTCGATATTTTCGTGCGCACGGGATTGAACAAGTCCTCGGAGCTGGTTCCGCAGCTCGAGTTATTGAAGAAGATCAGTGACACGCTGGGAGTACTGGGCCTCGGCGAATTGCGTGGCAACATCGATGGCGAAATCGATCGGCTAAAATCTGTTGTCGAACGCGGCGGCGTCGCGAACGATGCGGTCATTCTGGATGTCGCCTCGACATTATTGCGCGTGGAAGACCGGCTCGATTACCAGTTGGTGCGCTTGACCGCACCGCGGGACGGCGACGGCGGGCCGGATGAATTGTCACAGGACGAAGAGGACTTTCGCAAGGTTGCCGCATCGGTCATGCGTGAGTGCATCATCAATCTGGCGCACATCAAGGAGACTATCAGCCAGAGTCTGACCTCGCGATCGCCGTCGATGGGACTCGATAACGTGCCGTCCCTCATACGTGGCATTAAAGCCGGCTTGTTAATGCTGGACAAAACGCGTGCGATGGAGGTCGTTGAACGGATTGGTCGCTTGATAGCGACGATGCTGAATGCTGGTGGCACGGCGATGCTGAATCAGAAAGAAACGGACCGCCTCGCCGACGTCATCGTCAGCATTGAGTACTACATGGAAACGGTTAAAGCAGGCCGCAATGAACCTTGGTACATGCTCGACAACGCCGAGGCTTGCCTCGCCGTATTGCAGGGTGTCGAACTGCGCTTATTGAAGTCTGGCGAAGATAAGCCGGCGAGACCGGAGCAGCCGCAAGAGCTTTCGGCCGTGGATGTCGGGGCACAGCCTGCTGTCTCAGCGCAGGGACAGGTGGCATGGTCCGGACAAGCTCCGTCGCTGCAAGCGACCGACGTTATTCCGTTGCCGGTGGTGGCTCCCACCGCCGATCGGACGGACCCTGAGCTGCTGGAAATATTCATAGAAGAGGCGAAAGAGGAAATCGCTTCGATCAATCGACATTTGCCTGAGTGGGCAAAAACACCCGACGATATGGAAAAGCTCATAACGGTCAGACGGTCCTTTCATACGCTTAAAGGCAGCGGTCGGATGGTCGGTGCGCAACGCATAGGCGAATATTCCTGGGCGATCGAAAATCTTCTCAATCGACTGATCAATCGGACGCTGGAACGCACGCCGCCGATGGTCGATTTTATTCTGACCGCCGCCGCTGCAGTGCCCGAACTTGTGGAACAGCTGGAAGTGGGTACGGAGACAAAGGCTGATATCGGTTTGCTGATCGCTCGGTCAAACGCGTTCGCCGACGGTAATCCGAACGCGGCGGTGTTGACGATCGCGAGGTCGGTCAGCGCGGAGCCGGACGAGGAAAAGTCAGCTCTGGAGATGGATCCCATCCTGCACGATATTTTTACGAAAGAAACAGCGGGCCATCTGAAAGTTATAATCGACTATCTTGCGGCGTGCGAAGGGCATCAACCGCCGTTCGACGTTACGGATAAATTACATCGTGCGTGTCATACGCTGCACGGCAGCGCCAATATGGCGAACGTTGAGCGAGGTGTCGCCGTTGCAGCGGCGCTCAATCGATTCGTGCGTCGTGTCTACGATCATAAAATCGGATTCCAGAAATCAGGCCTTGATGCGCTGCGCGCGGCGGCACGGGCAATCGGAACGATTGTTGGCGATATCAACACCCGGGACCGAGACCGCGCCGACTACACAGCGCTCATCGACCATATCGCCAGGCTTGCGGACGCGGTCCGCCCGGCCGCTGCGCCACAGCCGCTGCAGCCAGAGCCGGACCTACCGCAGAACGTGTCGCAGCTCGTCGCTGCAGAGACTGTCGAAGAGGCGGAGTACGACGCTGAAATTGCCGCGATCTTCACCGAAGAATCTGCAGAGTTGCTGGAAGAGGCGGATCTGGCGCTTATAGCCTGGTCAAAAGACAGGTCGCCGCAGGCCATGCAAGAACTCAAACGCCATCTCCACACGCTAAAAGGCGGCGCCCGCATGGCCGGTATCACGGCCATGGGCAATCTGAGTCATGAAATAGAGACGTTGTTGATTTCGATTGACGCCGGGAGCGTTAAAGCCACACCGGCAATCGAGGATCTTTTGCAACGTAGCATCGACGGCTTACACCGGATGCGTGACACGGTTATCGCCGGCAAGACCGTAAAAGCCTCGCTGGAACTGGAACAGCGTATTCAGCAGGCGAACGCTGGATTTGAAGTGGCTGACGATGCGGATATTGAATTGACGGTGGTCGATGCGAATGTCGAGGTGGCGCCGTCGACCGAATTTACTATAGAACCCGAAGACACGATCAGCATGGTTATCGTTGACTCGCCGCTCGCAGACGATCTTGCTGAGATCGGCGCAGACACAAAAGACGATGCGGACGTCGAGCCCGAAGAACCACCGGCGCCAGCGCCGGAGCCAAAACCGGAACCCAAATCGAAGCCTGAAACCAGGCCAGCGCCCGATGTTCGCGCAGTCCGCGCGCCAGAAACTCGTCAGGAGTTCGCTCGGATCGACGCCGAGCTGCTTGAGGATCTCCTCAATGCGGCGGGCGAGATCAGTATTTATCACGCGAGACTCAGTCAGCAGATCAATTCCTTCGAGTTTCATGTGGATGAACTCGAACAGACGATAGCTCGCCTGCGCGAACAGTTGCGCAAGCTCGAAATCGAGACCGAAGCGCAAATTATGCACGGCCACCAGGAAACACTTGTTGCCCGTGATTTCGATCCGCTGGAACTCGATCGCTATTCCAATATTCAGCAGCTAACGAGAGCGTTAGCCGAATCGGCGAGCGATCTGGGCAGCCTGAAAGACCTGTTGCGGACTGTAACGACAGAGGCGGACAGCTTGCTCGTGCAGCAGTCACGTGTCACCGCTGAGTTGCAGGACGGACTGATGCGCACGCGAATGGTGCCGTTCGAGCGGCACGTGGGTCGATTGACCAGACTTGTGCGGCAGGTCGCGGAGGAAACGGGCAAGCGCGCAGAACTTGCAGTCGAGGGTGCATCCGGCGAACTGGATCGTCAGGTGCTGGACAAGATGTTGCCGCCTTTCGAGCACATGCTGCGCAATGCGGTCATACACGGTATCGAGGACGCACCGAAACGTCAGGCTGCGGGCAAGCCGGCCGTTGGCCGGATTACGGTCAGCCTGCGCCGGGAAGGTGCGGAAATGATCATCGATGTTGCCGACGACGGCGCCGGGCTCGACGTCGACGCCATTCGACGCAAGGCCTACGAGCTCGACATGCTCAAGCCCGACAGCAAGGTTACCGATGACGAAATCATGCAGCTGATCCTTACGCCGGGTTTTACAACGGCAACCGAAGTAACGCAGTCAGCCGGGCGTGGCATTGGCCTGGATATTGTTGCGAACGAAATCAAAAAGCTCGGCGGGTCACTGCGTATCAGTTCGGTCACCGGTCAGGGCACCAACTTCACCGTGCGTTTGCCATTTACACTCGCGATCACGCAGGCTCTGATCGTGCGAACCGGTGAAGAGATTTACGCATTGCCGCTGCCGACCGTGGAAGGAATCGCCCGTATTCCGCGTGGGGAACTGGAGAATCTGCTCAGTCAGAGCGAGCCCAGCTACGAGTACGGTGAGCAGACCTACAAGTTTCGCCACCTGGGGCTGTACCTGGGCGGTCAGGCCGCCAAGTTGCCCGAGGAAGAGCCGTTTGTCCCGGTCATCCTTGTGCAGGCAGGCGAATTTTCAGCGGCATTGCTCGTGGATGAGATGCTCGCCAGTCGCGAAATCGTGGTCAAGAGCGTCGGTCCGCAACTCGCCAGTATTCGCGGAATTTCCGGCGCGACCATTCTCGGTGATGGCAGCATCGTGTTGATCCTCGACATCCATGCCTTCGTGCGCACAGGCGCGCCTGTCGTTGAAATCGCCAAAGCCGCGCCAACCCCGACGGACGAACGACCGCTGGCCCTGGTGGTGGACGATTCGATTACTGTGCGTCGCGTTACGGAACGCATACTGGAGCGCAACGGTCTGCGTTGCGTGACCGCAAAAGACGGTCTTGACGCGATTCGCGTGATGCAGGATGCGAAACCCGACATTATTTTACTTGATATCGAAATGCCACGTATGGATGGCTACGAATTTGCGTCGCATGTACGCAACGACGAGCGCGTGTCGGATGTGCCGATCATCATGATCACGTCGCGAGTTGGGGATAAACACCGGGCGCGTGCGATTGAGCTCGGCGTGAACGACTACCTCGGCAAGCCGTACCAGGATTCAGAACTGCTCGAAGCCATTCGTCGTCAACTGGAAGAAAGAGGTATTGAGCTGCCGTGAGCACCGCAGCTGAAGAACTGTACAGCCTGCTCGTGCCGTTGTCGGAGGATCGGTTGATCGTGCCGCGAGCCTGCGTCGCTGAGGTTGTCAGGCTATCCCAACTTGAGCGGCTCGAAGGCGCTCACTCCTGGATGTTGGGGACCGTCAACTGGAATGGCAGGCCACTGCAGGTAATTTCCTTCGAGGGCGCTCTGGGAAAAGAAGTGCCGGTTACTACCGGTCGAACGCGGGTCGTCGTTTTTTATGCGATTACCGGCAAATTAAAGGCCGGTCACTTCGGTATCGTCACGCAGGGCTTCCCGCAGCTCGTTCGTGTCAACCCGGACGTGCTTAAACTGGAGGCCAAAGACGACTGGCCCGAAGATGTACCCGTGCATTGCCGTGTGCGGATGATTAACGAGTTTCCCCTGATTCCGGATCTCGAGAAGATTGAGGCGATGCTGGAACGCGAGGAGTTGCAGGCCTGACCGGCCAAACCGTTTGTTTCGCCCCAACTTTTTCGTCACGACCCGGTACTTTCTGGTAGCAGGCCAAAAAAGGGGAATGAGCAGGTGTGGCGGCACTGGCCGCGATCATACTTTTTGCCGGTAGCGCCAGTGTGCACGCTGAGGCCGGTGCCGGAAAATTCAGCAAGGCCGGGTACCTTTGCTTTCCCGCCGGACCGAGCAACTTCACGCATTGCTTGCTTGAGAGACATTTTGGCAACCCGGTGATTCCGGTGAAGGGTTTCTCACCTGACGGCAATAAATTGCTTGGCACTGAGCAGTTGCTGCGTGAGGACATCTACGCCGGACACCATTGACCTGCAAAGCCTGGTCAGCGCAGATCGCCCCACAAAGATTGCAGTATGGCGAGCGCTGCGATAGCCGCGGATTCTGTTCGCAGGATTCTCGGTCCCAGTGACATTGGCTTGAAGTCAGCGATTTCAGCGGCCTCGTATTCGAGGTCGCTGAACCCTCCTTCCGGTCCGATCAACACGCAAACCTTGGTCTTGGGGGCGGACAATGTCGCGAGGGCCGTTTTTGCACCCGGCTTGAGTATGAGTTCCGCATCGACGTTGTCGGGCTTGCTGCCAAACCAGTGCTGCAGCGGTATCGGCGTGTCGATCAGCGGCAGGCGAGTCCGGCCCGATTGCTCGCATGCGCTTGCCGCGATTTTCCGCCAGTGGTCCCGACGTTTTTCAGCGCGCTCGGCGTTCAGTTTGACGATGCCGTACTCCGTCAGTACGGGCGTAATACGTTTGACGCCAAGTTCCGTCGCTTTCTGCACGACGAAGTCCATGCGCTCGCCGCGCGAGATTGCCTGCACAAGGTGTATCTTCAGAGGCGATTCGGTGCCCGCCTCGCAGCCCTCACCCACCGTCAGGCTGACACCGTTCCTGCCGATGCGCGTTATGGTCGCTGGCCATTCGGCCCCTTCGCCATTGAAGACAATGACGCTGTCGCCGACGCGCGCGCGCAGCACCTTGCCGAGGTACCGCGCACGATCTCCGTCGAGTTCAATTTCGACGCCGTTGATCAATGCGCCGGAAACAAATAGCCTCGTACTCATGACTCCGAAATCATGCCTGATCTAAACGTGCCTGGCCAATATGCCATCAGCCTGGAAACCGGGCTGATTCATCCGGCCCGCTTGCGCCTGAGCCCGAACCGGGACGCGCGTCCAGAGGGTACGGCGCCAGCGATGATCGTGTTGCACGGCATCAGCCTGCCGCCCGGCGAGTTCGGCGGTCCGCAGATCGAGGCGTTGTTTTTGAATGAACTCGACTGGGACGCTCATCCGTACTTCGATGAGATTCGGGGGACGCAGGTGTCGGCGCATCTGCTGATTCGCAGAGACGGCGAACTGATTCAATTTGTGCCCTTTGGCGAGCGTGCCTGGCATGCGGGAGAGTCCAGTTTTCGCGGCCGGGTGCAGTGCAACGATTTTTCGATAGGCATCGAGCTCGAGGGTGAGGACGAAACACCCTATGACGATCGGCAGTACGACGTCTTGGTCCATGTTGCGCGGGCTTTGATACAGGCCTACCCCGAAATCACGGCACGCAGTATTGCCGGTCACTGTGACGTCGCTCCCGGTCGCAAGAGCGACCCAGGTCCTGCACTCGACTGGCTGCGCTTGTATGATGCCTGGGGTGAACTAGTGGAGAGCGACACCTTATGAACCTGATAGCGCTGCTGATCGGACTGCTCATTGAGCGACTCGCAACGAAGCGGTTTCATTGGCGTCGGATGCGTTGGCTGGACCGTATTATCGATGCGGGATTCGCCCGGGCCGCGGGCCTCGACAATTGCCCGGCGTTAATTCCCGTACTCCTGCTGGCTGCGGTTCTCGTGTTGCCCGTTTTCGGAATTATTTTCGGTCTTGGTGAGACCTTGAAGGGCTTCACCTACCTGATCCTCGCCATTATTGTCCTGTTGTTTTCGATAGGCCCCAAAGATATCGGAGAGGAAGTCGACACCTATTGCAAGGCCCTCGAATCGGAAGACGAAGAGCAAATTCAATGTGCCGCAAAATCGATCATCGAAGGCAAGGTTCCTGCCGATGCGCGGGCGCGAATTGCGCGCGTGGAAGAGGCCGTCTGCGTGCAGGCGAATAACCGGTTGTTTGCCGTCGTATTCTGGTTCGTTGTCCTGGGCCCGTTGGCAGCGTGGGGTTATCGGGTCACAGACCTGATCAGGCGGCGAGCTGTCTTCAACGCGGCTCGCGATACCGAGTCGTCCAGCAACGCCGAGCGCATACGCGACGCGGCGGAATCGCTGCACGGCTGGCTGGTCTGGGTGCCAGCGCGGTTGACAGCGCTTGGCTATGCGACGGCAGGACACGCTGATGACGCGATTGCAGCGTTCCGTGCGCCAGCCGAAGAACACGATGCGACAACCTCCGAGCAAAGCGAAAATCTGCTGGCGAGAGTCGGTGTCGCAGCTCTTGCGACACAGGATCTGGCGGACGAGACAGTGACCGAACGCGGCTTGCGCGGTGCGACCGCGGCCAAGAAACTCGTATTCCGCCTGTTGCTGATCTGGGCGGTTGTCATAGCGGCGATGACGTTGTACGGCCTGACGCGGTGAAAGCCGCGTTGGCGATGCTGGCGGTACTTGCCTGCGTTGCCGCCTGTACCGAAGCGCAAGACCCAACGCCTGTATCCAACGACGCGCCGCGCATTGTTTCTCTCGCGCCAAATCTAACTGAACTCATGTACACGATCGGGGCGGGCGACCAGCTCGTGGGTGTCAGCGCCTGGTCGGATTATCCGCAGGAGGCGCTTGATCTGCCGGTTGTCGGCGACGCCTTTAGTGTCGATCAGGAACGGCTCGCGCTGGTGAATCCGGATTTGCTATTGGTCTGGGAGAGCGGCACACCCGCGCGCACAATTGAACAGTTGCGGGCGACCGGTTACCGCGTTGCGTCGATT
The DNA here is from genome assembly GCA_022563255.1 of Pseudomonadota bacterium. Lineage (GTDB taxonomy): Bacteria > Pseudomonadota > Gammaproteobacteria > Steroidobacterales > Woeseiaceae > UBA1847. Next base: position 26,981 of record JADFNS010000003.1, on the reverse strand, counting down.
CGCACGCGCGGTCTCGATGACATCGCCGACGCAATGTTGCGCCTCGGTGCGTTGACGGGGCGTACCGACGAGGCGGCGCGCGCCGCCGCCGAATTTCGTGCCGGTCTGTGGTCTCTGCAGGAGCGCTTTGCGGGCCTGGACCCGATACGCGTCTTTTACCAGGTTTCCGCGCGACCGCTTTTCACGGTCAACAAAGAGCACTATGTCAGTAAGCTGATTTCGATATGCGGCGGTGAAAATATATTCAATGACCTAAACGATCTCGCGCCGACCGTTGACGTTGAAGCCGTTGTCGATCGCAATCCGGAGGTCATGTTGGCGAGCACCGACGCCGGCGACAACGCGTTCGATGAGTGGGAGCGCTGGCCGGAGATTGCGGCCAATCGTTTTGGGAATCAGTTCCTGTTGCCGGCCGATGAGATCGGGCGGGCGACGGCGCGGTTGATCATCGCCGGAGAAGCGTTGTGTACGGCGCTGCAACAGGCGCGAGTGAATCGCGGGTAGAGACGCTATCGGTCGCGGTTCCACAAGACTTCCTGGCCGGATTCCTTGCGGGCCAGGACGCGGGCGATTACGAACAGCAGGTCGGACAGGCGATTCAGGTATTTGACAACCTCGGACCGGACATCCTCGACGCCCGCTAGCGTGATGACTCTTCGTTCCGCCCGTCGCACGATAGTGCGTGCCAGATGGCATGCGGCGGCGGCCTGCCCGCCTCCCGGCAGGATGAACTCCTTGAGCATCGGAAGGTCTGCGTTGAAGCCGTCGAGGTCGGCCTCAAGTCGGTCAACGAACGCCTGAGTTATCGCGCTGTGGCCAGGGATACACAGCTCCCCACCGAGTTCAAAGAGGTCGTGCTGCACCTCGGCCAGGCACAAACGAATGTCTTCTGGCACGGTGTCTGCCGCCAGAACGGCGCCGATTGCGCTGTTCGCCTCGTCGACGGTGCCAAAAGCCTCGACCCGGACGGAATCTTTGGCGACGCGACTACCGTCGCCGAGACCTGTGGTGCCGTCATCGCCGGTGCGTGTGTAAATTTTGCTCAGCCGATTTCCCATGCTGAAACGATAGGTAGGCGGGTCCGGGCTGTCAAGAAACCGTGCTTGTTTCTCCCGAAGCTTGCGGCCATAGTGATGCCGTCAGTCAGCAACTGCAGGATCTCTCAGTACGGTGGAAAGTTTCAGCGCAGAAAACGCGTCGGGCTACCTTAAGGTAGCGCTGGCGGCGGCTGATAAAGCGGCCAAAATCAGCCGCGATTATTACGCCGGCAATTTCACCGTAACGACCAAGGCTGACATGACGCCTGTTACGCAAGCGGACGTCGAGTGTGAACAGGCGATACGCGATGTTATTCTTGGCGCCTATCCCGAGCACGGTTTCTACGGCGAGGAGACCGTCCGAACGCAGGAAGATGCCGAATATCTCTGGTTGGTCGATCCGATAGACGGCACCAAGGCGTTTGTTCGCCAGTACCCGTTTTTCTCAACACAAATTGCGCTCATGCACGGCGGTGAATTAATTCTCGGCGTGTCCAGCGGCGCGATGATGGACGAGCTCGCCTGGGCGGAAAAAGGACAGGGCGCCTGGTTAAACGGCAAGCCGCTGGCAATCAGTCGGATTGACGACCCGGACCGGGCCGCCGTCTCCACCGGCAATCTGAAGTCGCTGGCCGCCAGCGACGGCTGGTCGTCGCTGGGCAAGATTGTCGAACGTGCTGACCGCATTCGTGGTTACGGCGATTTTTATCATTACCATTTGCTGGCTGCGGGAAAAATCGAGGCGGTCATTGAGTCGGACGTGAATATTCTGGACATCGCGGCGTTGTCGGTGATCGTGACTGAGGCAGGCGGCGTATTTACAAACCTCAACGGCGAGCAGCCGGATCTGAAAATTCGCTCGGTGCTGGCGGCGAACCCGTCCTTGCATCGAACATACCTGCGCCAGCTAAAGGGCTGCGTCACCTGACGCGATGAATAACTGGCGTCCCCGCCAGTCGATGGCCTCCATCGGCGTAGCGTAGAGTCGGCTCAAGCGCTCGGAGTCGAGAATGTCTCGCGTTGCACCCATGTCCCAGCGCCCGTCGCCGTAAAGCAGCAGGCAGCGGTCAGCGAAGCGCACGGCCAGATTGACGTCGTGCAGACTTGCGATCACGGCCGCACCGTCGTCGGCTTTCTCCCGGAACAGCCGCAGGGCATCCAGCTGATGCTGCGGATCGAGGTGATTGGTGGGCTCGTCGAGCAGATACAAGTCGGGTGTTTGCGTGAGGATTTGCGCGATTGCGAGGCGTCTGCGTTCGCCGCCTGACAACGTAAGCACATCGCGTTGTGCGAGCTCCTGGAGATCAACGGATGCCAGGGCGGTTTTCGCGACCTCGATGTCTTGCTGCGATTCCCAGTCCAGGCGACCGATATGCGGATGCCGGCCCACCAGCGCCGTATCGAGCACCGTCGCCGGAAATATGTCATCGACGTGCTGTGGCAGTAGAGCAAGATGCTTCGCGAGTTCGAGTCTGTTGCCGTTGGCCACATCCACTCCCTGCAGTCGCGTGACGCCTTTTTCCGCTGGCCGCAGGCCGGCGAGCGTGTGCAGCGTCAGGGTTTTGCCGGAACCGTTTTGTCCAAGCACGGCGATCAGCTCGCCACGTTCGACTTCCATGGTCAACGCATCGACCAGCATGCGTCCGGCGACGCTGACAGTTAGATCCTCGCTGGAGAAAAATTTTCGTTCGTTATCACGCATTGCCGCAGCGTAGCTTACGCAGACGTGTAGAAAAAGGCGGGTCAGTCAATGAGATTGATTTCACGGGCTGTGAGACGGCCGATCAGCACCTTCTGCAGACTTTTCGGTATCAATGAATCGTCTGCGGAAATCGCAATGCGACCGCCCATGATTTCGGCGTAGCGTTGCGGATAGAGTGGTTGCCGATCCGGTTCCGCGATTCCGTCCGGCCCGATGGGCTGACCGTCGAGTGGACTGTACTTGTCGGTCGCCCCCAACGTGTGCAGGAACTCGTGCGCGATGATGAGATTGTTCGTGCCGCGATGACGGCGGCTGGCATAGCCGTTAACAATCCCAACCATGCCTTTTTGCAGGCCGACGGAGTTTTCCAGCATGACGGCGAAGTCAGGTTTGTGATAGCGCACGAAAATGCGTACGTCAGGGTTGATACGGTCCTGTGCATCGGTTGCGCCGCTGGCCCACCAACGCATTTTCAGCGACCAGAGCATGACCGAGAGCATGCCTGGCCGCTTGCCGAGCGCCGGTGGTTGTTCCGTGACCTCGCTACCGAGTTCGATACGGACGGGGCGGGCTATGTCCCTGGAGTAGCGTTTTGTCTCGCGGGCGATAAACGTCTCAATACCTTCGAAGTCACGCAGTTTCAGATGATCAATGTATTTCTGCGCTGCCTCGCTGCCATCGCCATTGATCGGATAAATCTTGATCCACAGGCTGTTGTTCCAGTCGGTGCTTCTCGCCTGCGTCAGCCAGGTGCTGACGACGACAAAAAAGAGTATTAGCAGCAGTATCGAAACGCGGATGGCTTTGAACATGGACTACAAATCGGGTGGCCTGCGAATCTGCGTAGTTTGCTCAAACGCATAGGCTAACTCTATGAGCTGCTTCTCATTCCAGGCATTTCCAATGAACGAAATGCCGATCGGCAGGCCGGCAACGAAGCCGGCGGGCACGGTGATGCTGGGGTAGCCGGAGATCGCGGCCAGCGAAGAGCTGCTAATGCCGTCGGAATCACCATTGACGTGGTCGATCATCCACGCTGGTCCGTTGGTCGGCGCGATCAGGGCGTCCAGCTGATGCTCTTCCAGCAGGCCATCAATGGCGGATCGCGCGATGCGCCTGCTGGTTGCCAGCGCCTCGAGGTATGCGGCATCCGTAAGCGGGCCTTTCTTTTCGGCAGCCAGGAAATGCTCCTGACCGAAAATGGGCATGACTGTTTCTGCATTGATCCTGTTGTAAGCGATCAGATCGGCAAGGCTGCGTACCGGTGCGTCCGACCGCGTCAGGTATGTGTTCAGGTCGCTGCGAAATTCGTAGAGCAGGACTTCGTATTCCTTGTCATACATTTCCCCCACGTCGATATTGATGTCATCGATGACAGTCGCGCCAGCGGCCTTCATTTTGTCGATGCTGGCCGCAAGAATATCGTCAACATGGGGATTGGAACCGGCGCCATGATAGGACCGTATGACGCCGATGCGTTTACCCGCGAGTCCGTCGGCCGTGAGATTGGCGGAATAGTCGTGATGCATTGCAGCGTTTGCCGTTTCGGGATCCGCAGGGTCCATACCGGTCATCGCCGTCAGCAATATGGCGGCATCGCGAACCGTGCGGCCCATAGGTCCGGCCGTGTCCTGACTGTGGGCAAGTGGAATGATGCCGCTGCGGCTCACGAGACCGACCGTGGGCTTGATGCCGACGATGCCATTGATGCTTGCCGGACAGACCACTGAGCCGTCGGTTTCGGTGCCGATGGCGACTGCGGTCAGGTTCGCGGCCACGGCTACGGCGGACCCACTCGACGATCCGCACGGAGATCGCCGGGTGTCATAGGGGTTCAGGGTTTGGCCGCCAACGCTGCTCCAGCCGCTCGATGAGTGCATCGAGCGAAAATTCGCCCACTCGCTGAGGTTCGCCTTACCGAGAATAACAGCGCCTGCATCGCGCAGGCGTCGCACAACGAACGCATCTTCAGGAGGAAAGTGTTCGGCGAGCGCTAGCGAACCCGCGCTCGTAACCATGTCGTCCGCCGTATCGATATTTGCTTTGAGAACGACGGGGATGCCGTGCATGGGGCCGCGCGGTCCCGACATCCGCCATTCATCATCAAGCGCCCTGGCAATCCTCAGGGCGTCAGGATTCACTTCGATGATCGCGTTGAGTGTCGGGCCTGCACGATCGATGGCAGCAATGCGATCGATGTACCACTGCGTTAGCTGTTCTGCACTGATTTCGCCGCGCTGCAGTTGATCGTGCAGTTCAGCGAGGCCGGATTCTGAAAAATCCTGCTCGCTGGCCGTGCACGCCGCGAGCGCCAATAACAGTAACGCGCTGCAGGTGTTGCGCATTATTCAGTTTTCTGAAAACGCATCACGAAACGATCGGTTTTGCCGCGCAACTCAGGCGCGAAGACTGTTCTGCTGAGGTCGTCGTTCGGGTTTCGCAGCAGGTCGCTTTGTGCCGCCAGAGTAAACCCGGCTGCTTGCATATCCGCGATTACGATGGCGGGATCGATGCGGTGTATCGTGTCACCGGTTTCACTTGGTGAACCGGCCTGTGCATAGTGATCCACAATGCCGACGATGCCGCCAGCCTTCAGCGACTGCCTGAGTTCCGCAAAAAATACCGCGCCGTCAATGCGTTCCCAGCCGTGCTCGGGATCAGCGTGATACAGATCGTGAAAACTCAACACCAGCAAAATGGCGTCGAAGGTATTGGCTTCCAGAGACAGTTCGTTGTTCTCTGCCATGAGCACCTCGACGTTCGTCAGGCGACCGCTAAAACGCTCCTCGAAGGCGTCGCCGACAAAATTGAGATATGCCTGGTTCGAGTGTGCGACGACCCTGCCTTCGAGGCCGACGATGTTGGCGACGATCTCGGCGTAATAGCCGCTGCCAGTAAACATATCGAGCACGATCATGCCGGGCTGTATGCCAAAAAACTCCAGCACTGCGCCTGGCTTGCGTTGTACGTCCCTTTCCGTGTCGGCATCCGGTCTCGCCGTATCGGCGACGGCGGCGGCGTAAATCGATGCTCCGCTTGCGTCGTTGGCAGGCGCAGTAATTGCAACGGCTTCCGGTTCAGTGGCCGGTGGCTCAGCAGACTGCTGGTCGCACGCGGCTATCAGAGTACAAGCGAGGACCGCAGTCAGCCCGCTGATTCTTGTCGGCTTGCTCATGATGTTTCTCCCTGGTTTCCTGATCCTATTCGGACAGGCAGGAAAGGGCAAAGTGCGGCAGGCCGTCGCCGTCGCGTTCGCGGGCAAAAAAAGCCCCACGGTGTTAACGGTGGGGCTGGATTTCTCTTTTTTTCAAAAGAGAGGTAACTGCATTTTCGATAACCGGTGACAGTGGTTTTCTTATTGTTATTGGATCTGGATCTTATTGTTTTTATAGTTATTGTTCTTCTGGCGTCTAAATCCTGTTTCTGACCGTTTTCGTTATCAAACGCAGCTACGCTTTGCTTGGGCAGGTTAAATAGGAGCAAGAGCTGTGCCAACGTCGTCGGCGGAGACGCGAATTCAACGGATTAGCGTTCACCCGACCGGGGGACAGTTCACGATAGTCAGTATTTTGTAAAGAAATTCGACACTTTTAGGCAGCGATTCTCCGCTGCTGGACGGACGGCGCGTGAAAAGTCGTCTTATTATGTCCAATAGAAAAAAGTCGGGCCTGAGTACCGGAATTTGCTTTGGATTTGTTAAATTATTCGACGCTTTGTGCATTTTTGGCTCGTTCGATTAAACCGGAGACGCTGTAGAACCGCCCGTTTCGGATAATAGCGACCACATTTAGCGCATCGAAGATATCCGCCAGTGGATCGCCGTCGACGAAAACCAGATCCGCTGCGGCGCCGGCCGCAATGCGACCGAGGTAGGGGTCGGCGAGCAGGGCCGCCGCCGCGTTCACGCCGACAGCTCGCAAGGTCTGCAGCGGTGTCAGACCTGCAACCTGCATTTCCCGAAACTCGGCTTGCAGTGCCTGACCCGCTGGCAGGTTGGTCGATCGACTGCTGACAACGGCTGCAGTAACATCGAACTCGGGTCTGGACAGAGGTCTGATGTGCCATTGCGAAGCATCGAGCAATCTGGGCCCTGGAACGTCTCTGCCTGACCACAATGAATTCAGTTGCTCCGTCTGTGGGTGCGTTCCGATCAGTGTGGTCACCCCCGTCGTCAACAGCTCCGGTCCGTAACTGGCCGCAAGTCCTGCAGGCAGGCGGGCGTCTGCATCCACAAAGCCGGGCAGCACTGTCAGATCACCCATGTTGATGACGATCACGCCGGATCGCTCTGCATGGTCTTCAACGGAGATGATTCGACCACCTTCTATGACGATGTCCTTGTCGTGCCGGTAGCCGTCGCTAGTGCCGTCAAACAATCGCGATGCGTGGACGACGAATTTTCCGGGTGGCTCATCAATCCAGGGCAACCGGTGCCGCTCGCGCCGCCTTGAGTGCAGTGGCTTGGGTCGTATGCTTGCCCGAAATTGCAAAGGGCTGGAGCTTCGTGAGTTAAACAGCCGTTGCCTTATTTCTCCGTTCGAGGAGAAGTACATGCGGTGCCGGTCGAGCCAGCTGACCGGACTGACTACGAAATTCTCATCGGCCGCGTACGACCGAATCAGCCTCGGCCGCGACAAGATAATCATGTCGATGGAGATACGCCCTGCCGTGCTGCGAAAGAACGTGATCAGGCTGCTGTCCGGTCGCCAGGATGGCGCGGCGATCATTTCCGGCGACGTTAGCAGGACTTCCTCAGGTTGCGCATGGCGGCGCAAGATCAACGACCACTGTTTGCCCTGACGATAGACGTACACGAGATCGCGGCCGTCGGACGACCATGCGGGAGCCGTTTCGTCGCCTGGCCGGTCGCTGACGCGCCAGCGCAGACCGGTCGGCAAGTCGATCTCCCAAAGGTCGATTCCGGTGCCGTACTTGTCGGACGCATAGATAACGCGTTCACCGTCGGGATGCCAGGCCGGGTGTAAGTCGAAATTGGAATTTGCGCTGATGCTGCGCATCTCACCGTTACCGATGTTGTATAGCCAAATGCCTCGCCGGCCGTTGCTTGTCGCCTCGTATACGAGTTGCTCGCCGTCCGGGGACCAGCGTGGGTGTTGCACCGTTTTCAGACCTTGAGTCAGCTGTCGGGCATCGCCGCCGCCGCTGGGCACGACCCAGATTTCGCCGCGCAAATCGATCGCCAGGCGGCCGTCTTTGGACACGTCCACGGCAAGATTGGCGCTGCGCGTGAATGTCACTTGCGCGCTGGCCGGCAGGGCGCACACAATGGCAAACGCGAGAATGATCAGCCGTCGTAAATACACGTTCCACCTGCACGGCGAGGGTCTGCCGCGGCAGCAAGGCCCGTTGCGTCGTAGTGTGTCGCAACGCCGACCCCGCCGAAGTACATTACCAGCTCGGGAAATACGTTTACGGGCAAGTTCGTGTCCGGGAGATCCAGTCCCGGTTCAGCCATCAGGCGAGTCTCCTCGCCGCTGGTATCGACGTGAATTCGTGGATGCGCGAGCGCATCTTCCAGAGACATATCGAACTGCAAATAGTTGATCAGGAACTGCTGCAGCGCGGTACTTATTCGATCCGCACCCGGTGATCCTACCGCAAGAACTGCGCCATTGTGGCGTGCAACGCTGGGGGCCATGTTGGACGGCAAACGTGAACCCGGAGGACCGGCATCGAGGCCGTGGCGATTCAATTCGATCTCCCCGAGGCAATTATTGAGCCAAAGGCCGGTTTTCGCCGGCATTTCACCGGAGCCGTAACCCGATGAAGACGTGATCGCACAACCAGTGCCGGAACTGTCGACGACGGAGGTATGGACGGTGCATGCAGAGGTCCACTCGCTCACTAATTTTCCACTGCGAGCGAGTTCCACAAGACGTGTGGCTGCAGCGCCTATGTCGTCCTCAAGGTCGAGATGTCGCTGACGAAAGTCGAGGCAGGCTCGCTGCGCCCGAATCAGGCTCGCCAGCGTTTCGCGATTCCATTCGGTGGCGGGCAGATCTGCGCAAGCAAGCAGCATCGCAGCCAGCATCGCGCCACCGACCGCCGGCGGAGGGTTACTGGCGATGCGCCAGTTCCCCACGTTCGTCATCAAGGACGGTCTTTCGATGGCGCGATACGCGGATAAATCTTCGCGTGTCAACATGCCGCCGCCGTCGCGGCAGTGATCCGACAAAACCGCCGCGAGTTCGCCTGCATAGAACAAGCTGGCGCCTTCGCGCGATATCGCGTCCAGGGTGTCGGCGAGGTGGGGAACGACGATCCGACTGCCGGCGTCACGCAATGTGCCGTCCGGGTGATGCAAGGCGCTGTGACCGTCGTCGCTGCGCGCAAAAATGCAGTCGCCGGAATAGCTGAGGTAGTAGTGGCAAGCGGCGGAAAGCGGGAAGCCGTCCCGTGCCGCGCGAATAGACGGCGCGAATATTGTCTCCCATCCGGCTGCACCGAATTTCTTCCAGGCGTGCTCGATGGCGGCGAGCGATCCGGGAATCGCCACGGCGCCCGCGCCGACCAGTGTTTCGATGCCGCCGCCGTAATCCATCGTCACGGCGGTGGCGCCTTGACCGCGTTCGTCGGCTGCCAGGCCCGCGCCCGGCACCGCGACATTGCCGTCAATGGTTACCGGTGCGCCGCCGTGTTGCCAGATCGTGATAAAGGAACCGCCCGCCAGAGCGCACACACCGGGCTCGGTGTTCATCGCCAGAAGTCCTGCAGCCAACGCGCAGTCGACTGCATTGCCACCGGCCGCAGCGACTTCGTACGCGGCGTCAGCGGCCAACTGAGAGGCTGTGGCTACTGCAACGCTGGTCACTAAAAGTGGATCACCGATCGGATGCTCTTGCCTTCATGCATAAGGTCGAACGCTTTGTTGACGTCCTCCAGCGGCATCGTATAGGTGATGAACTCGTCAATCTTGATGTCGCCGGCCAGGTACTGATCAACCATGCCGGGTAGCTGTGAACGGCCCTTGCACCCGCCGAACGCAGTGCCGCGCCAGACGCGGCCCGTCACCAACTGGAAAGGACGCGTCGCAATTTCCTGACCGGCGCCCGCAACGCCGATGATGATGGATTCACCCCAGCCTTTGTGGCAGCACTCGAGCGCTGAGCGCATCAGGTCCGTGTTGCCGACACACTCGAATGAAAAATCAACGCCGCCGCCGGTGAGTTCGACGATCACATCTTGAATGGGCCCATCGTAATCGTTCGGATTCACGGTATCCGTAGCGCCGAGTTGTTGCGCGAGCTCGAATTTATCCGCGTTGATATCGATAGCGATGATCCGGCCTGCTCTGGCCATGGTGGCGCCCTGAATGGCGCTCAATCCGACGCCGCCGAGACCGAAGACCGCGACAGTATCGCCAGGCTTGACCTTGGCCGTGTTCAGTACCGCGCCGATCCCGGTCGTAATGCCGCAGCCCAAAAGACAAACCTTCTCCAGGGGTGCTTCCTTATTGATTTTGGCGACGGCGATCTCCGGCAATACTGCGTACTCACTGAAGGTCGACGTCCCCATATAGTGGTGGATGGTCTTGCCGTTGGACGAAAAACGCGAGGTGCCGTCAGGCATCAGGCCCTGGCCCTGGGTGACGCGAATTGCCTGACACAAGTTGGTCTTGCCCGAGGTGCAGAAACTGCACTCGCCGCATTCGGGTGTGTACAGCGGAATAACATGGTCGCCGACACTGAGCGACGTCACGCCCGCGCCAAGTTCTTCCACGATCGCACCGCCTTCGTGTCCGAGCACGACTGGAAAGATTCCTTCGGGATCGTCGCCCGACAGCGTGAAAGCATCCGTATGGCAGACTCCCGATGCGACGATGCGAAGCAGCACTTCACCCGCCTTTGGACCCTCCAGGTCCAGCATCTCGATCTCGAGCGGTTTACCTGCTTCCCAGGCGACGGCTGCACGTGTCTTCATCTCTTGTTACCCCGACAAAATTCAGCTTGTGCCCGGATGTTCTCACGATTACGAGACTCGTTCATCTTGCGTTCATAAAATTAATATAAACAAAGAGTTGTATTCAGTTTGGGTTCATGCCAGCAAGCCTATTCTGCACGTGAAGCAAGAGAAACCGGAGTCTGATCATGAACAAATTGTTTTTCATAACGCTCGTAGTGGGTGGCCTGTTGCTTTTGGATTCGCCGGAAGCTGCGGCCAGCGACGAGATGCGCCGTCAGTACCAGTCGCGGAGCTACCATTATTCCGGCAGGCATCGCTACGAACCGTATCGCCACCGTTCTTATCGGCGTCACTATTACAGTGAGCGGCACGCGCGTGCGCACCACATGCCGTACTGGTTGCAGCATGAGAACTCGTTTGGCCATTGGTATGGCGGCTCGTTGTATCGCAGGGACGTGTACCTGTCCTGGCAGCAGCTGTTTGCTATCTATCTCTGGGAAACGTCGCGCTATCGACATCACGGACACTAGGCGTACTGGTATGTAGCGAGACGCGAAAGCTGGCCCGAATTTATCCGGGCCAGCTTTCACTGTGCCGTTGTCTCCTGTAAAAAGGATGCGATTAACTTCGGACACAGCAACCTCAAGATGAGCCTCGACGAACTTCGCAAGAACCTGTCCGCCATCGACCGGCACCTGGTCGACCTCATTGCTGATCGCGAACGCATCGTTGGTGATATCGGCAAGATCAAGCAAGCCGCCGGGACCGGCACGCGCGATTATGCGCGCGAGAAAGAGGTGCTTGATATGGGCCGCAAGCAGGCGGTTGAGATGGGCATAGATCCGGACCTGATTGAAAACCTGCTGCAATTGCTGATTCGCTCATCGCTTGAAAGCCAGGAGCGCGATCGTGTCGTCGCTGAAGGACGGGGCGACGGCAGTCACGCGCTGGTCATCGGCGGCGCCGGAAAAATGGGCCGCTGGTTCGTGGATTTTTTTGCCTCACAGGGTTATGCGACGACGGTCGCCGATACATCGGTGGAGGACGGTCCGTCCCGGTTCAGGAACTGGACCGATGCGGGCGTCGAATTCGACGTCATCGTTGTAGCGGCGCCGCTGGCTGTATCGGGAAGGATTTTGGCCCAGCTCGCCGTGCTGAAACCAAAGGGCCTCATATTCGATATCGGTTCGCTGAAGTCTCCGCTGCTTGATGGTCTCAAGGAGCTGCGGTCGGCGGGATGCCGCGTAACTTCCTTGCATCCGATGTACGGGCCGGATACGCGATTGCTGTCGGGCCGTCATCTCATTTTCTGTGACGTCGGCGACGCACAGGCGACGGCGGCCGCGAAAGATTTGTTTGCAGCGACCATGGTGGAGCAGCTCGACATGGGGCTGGAAGACCACGATCGTCTGATCGCTTACGTCCTGGGTTTGTCGCACGCGCTTAACATCGCGTTCTTTACAGCGCTGGCGGAGAGCGGCGAAGCAGCGCCGAAGCTCGCGCAAATATCCTCGACTACCTTCGATTCGCAGCTGCTCGTGTCGGAGGCCGTAGCGCAGGACAATCCGCATTTGTATTTTGAAATTCAGAATCTCAACAAATTTGGTCTTGGACCGTTGGATGCGCTGTGTGAGGCTGCCGGGAGAATTCGCGATGCGGTCGCGAGCGGAGATGAAGACGAGTTCGTGGAACTCATGCAGAAGGGCCGCGACTACTTCGCGCTGCGGGGATAGTGAGCAGGAAAATTCATGCGATCAGCGAAAGAATTAAGTGCGCGACTTGATGCCGCACGACGCCAGCTCGACGAGTTGACGGACGAGGTTGCCCGCAACGACGACATCATGCAGCGTGCGCAACAGCGGGAGCTGTGCCTGTTGCAGGCAGCAGATCTGGATTCGCTGTTTCACGCCTTGATCGATGGACTGCGAGACAGCTACGGACTTGAATACGTCAGTGTGGTGTTGTGCGATCCGGACCATGACATACGCCACTTGCTGCTGGCGACCGGTTCTCCCGTTGAGGATGTTCCGAATCTCCTGATGGTCGAATCACTGACCGGACTCGCACCGCAATACACCGCCCTGCATCGACCCTGGCTGGGAGCGTTTGCGGGTTGTGATCACCAGATGATTTGCCCCGGTGCCGACGGCAGCAAAAGCATTGCCATGATTCCGTTGACGCACCGCGGCAAGCTGCTCGGAAGTATCAATCTTTGCAGCAGCGATGCGGCGCGATTTACTCGTGATCACGCGAGCGATTTCCTGGCGCATCTGGGAATCATTGCGTCGTATTGCGTGGAAAACGTCGCCAACCGGGCGCGTTTGTTGCGCAGCGGATTTACAGACGTGCTGACCGGCTGGTACAACCGCCGTTATCTTACGGTGCGACTCGGGGAAGAGCTGGCACGGGCCAGACGTGACCAGGCCGGTATCATCTGCCTGATGCTTGACGTCGATCATTTCAAACGCGTGAACGATACCTGGGGCCACGTGGCAGGCGATGCGGTATTGCGCGAGCTGGCCCAACGTATTGAATCTCAGGTGCGCGCCAGTGACGTCGCCGCGCGATACGGAGGTGAAGAGTTCGTTGTGCTGCTGCCCAACACGGAGGCGTCATCGGCGAAACTGCTGGCCGAGCGTATTCGCGAAACCATATCGGGCGCGCCGATGGATCTGCCTGGCGGGCAAACGGTTACCATCACCGTGTCCATAGGCATCGCCGGCGTGCAGCCATCGCCCGCCGACGACGATCTGAAAACCGTCGGCGATTCGCTGCTCGCACGCGCTGACGTCGCGCTGTACGCCGCCAAGTCCGCTGGGCGGGATCGCGTCATCGTTGCGGCAGCTCTCTGAAAGAGCGGGCCATGAGGAGCAGAAAAAGCGGCACACCGATAGCCGCAGTTAACGCGCCAACCGGTAGCTGACGCGGCGCCATCAGCGTCCGCGCGAGAGTGTCTGCGATCACGAGCAGCGTACCTCCTGCGAGCGCCGACGCGGGCAATACGATTCGATGGTCGCTGCCGGCGACCAGGCGAATTAAATGCGGTATGACCAGGCCAATGAAACCGATAACGCCGACGGTTGTGACCGACAAGGCAGTCGCCAGCGCGGCGGCGGCGAAGATCAAATAACGAAATCCCTTCACGGGCAGACCGACGATGGCTGCCTGCAATTCGCCGCGCGCGAGGACGTTGAGATGTCGGGCTGCAGCGGTCCCGAGCAGCAGCAATATCGCAAGCAAGCACAGGGAACGCGCGGGTTCGAAAGCAAAGCTGAGATCGCCCATCAGCCAGAACAACATGCCGCGGAGATTTTGATCAGGGGAAAGCGCCAGCAGCATCGTCGTTGCAGCGCTGAACCCCGCGGCGAGCACGACACCGGTAAGCAACAGCCGGGACGGCGCCCAACTGCCGGTTCCGTGCGCAATGGCGAACACCAGTAATGTGGCGGCCATGGCGCCGCCAAAGGCCGCCAGATCGACGATCAGGCTGCCCATGCCCAGCGTCATCGCGAGCAGCGCAGCGACGGCGGCGCCTCCTGAACTGCCCAGAATATAGGGCTCTGCGAGCGGATTGCGCAGCAAGACCTGCATCAGGACGCCCGCGACTGCAAGCAGACCGCCTACGGCGAAAGCGGTCAGTGCCCTGGGCAGACGCAAATCCAAAACCAGCGATTGCACACTTGCCGGAGCGGCTCCATGCAACGCTTTGAGGGTCTCGGTGAAAGCGATGTCGGCGCTGCCGGAGGCGAGTGCCGCGATGAACGCCGCAGCGCATAGCATCAAGAGGCCTGCAAACAGGATTCCGGCGCGACCTGCAATCACTAACAATCTCCTGGGGCGGTTGGCGACGGATAGTGTAAAGTAAATGGCAGTTAGAGTTTAAGTACGGTTGCTATGGGCAACGATTGGATAGACCCCGAGGGGTATCGCGCCAACGTCGGCATCATTCTTGCGAATTCCGACAACAAGCTGCTGTTGGGTGGCCGGATAGGTGCCAAAGGCTGGCAGTTTCCGCAAGGTGGGATGCTCGAAGGCGAAGAGTCCGTCGATGCAATGTACCGCGAGTTGCATGAAGAAATCGGGCTCGTAAAAGCCGATGTAGAGCTGCTCGAAGTCACGCGCGGCTGGTTGCGTTACGACTTGCCGGACAAATTCATACGCCGGCACAGCAAACCCCTCTGCATTGGCCAGAAGCAGCGCTGGTTCATTTTGCGGCTCCTCTGTAACGCCGACGCCGTGCGCTTCGATCGGTGCGACAAACCCGAATTCGACCGTGTTCGCTGGGTTGATTTCTGGCGGCCAGTCAATGAAGTGATTTATTTCAAGCGTCGCGTCTACGCGAGTGCTTTGTACGAACTTGGACCGGCCGTTCATCCCGACGGCTTGCCGCCGCGTCCCCGGTGGTGGCCACAACGCTGGCGCGCGGTTTTCGATAAAGATCTGGCGGCGGCGAAGAATGCCACGAAAGGCTCCTGATCAGAACGGTTTGACGACAGCGAGCAGGACAATGCCTATCAGGAACACAGTCGGGATTTCGTTAAACCCCCTGAGCCACTTCGATTCCTGAATTTCGTTCGTGTCCTGCAATCGACGGATCCACAGCCAGCAGCGGTAGTGGTAGATCACGAGTCCGAGTAGCAGCGCTAGCTTGGCCATAAACCAGCCGGTTTCGGCGACCGCCGGGTTGGCGCCCACCAGAAGTATCCCGAGCAACCCAGTGAGTATGGCACCGAGCGTCATGATTGCGAACAGGCGCCGTTCCATGAAAGTAAACCGCTTCCGACTCTCGGGATCCGCCGTCTGCCCGTGGTAAATAAACAGTCGCGGCAGGTAAAAAAGGCCGGCAAACCAGGTCACCATGAATACAATATGCAGTGCCTTGAGCCAAATGTAATATGAGGCCATCGATTCGCCCGTGTGGTTACTTGATATTTCGTGACCTGGCGCATTGTAGTTCGCCCGGATACGTGAGTAACATAACGTCTTTTCAAAGCTACCGGAAGTTATCGACGCAGTGGCAATAAAGTCTCCCCTTCAGCAGCACGGGACAGGCAGAACCTTAGCGGTCCGGGTCTTCTTCATTGGGTTGGTTGTGGTCAGCGCTTACCTGGTATTCGAATACGGCCGGATCAAGGCGGGCTACAATGTCGTCGACGCGGTCAGCATCCACCAGGCGTACGAAGATCACATAGTGGCGCTCGACAACGACATCATTGAGCTGCGTCAGAAAATAGCCCTGTTGGAAACACATCGGGACGTCGAGCGCGTTGCCTATAAAGAAGTTGAGGTAAGCCTGCTGGCACTGCAAGCCAAGATAGAAGAGCAACGCAATGCGATCGCGTTTTATCGAGGCATTGTATCGCCGATTGACGGTAATTCCGGATTGCGGGTGCAGGACCTGAAAGTTACGCGCGGCAAGTCCGAGCGGGAATTCAACGTGCGAATCGTGCTGGTACAGGCAATGAAGCACGACCGCAAAGTGTCGGGTGACGTCAATCTGAGCGTGGCAGGAAGTCAGGACGGCGTTGAGACTACATATACGTTCGCGCAATTGCTGACCGATGGAGCCGACAAACGTTGGGTGTATTCATTCCGATATTTTCAGGACTTTAACCGGTGGTTGGTCTTGCCGGACGGCTTTACGCCGGAGAGCATCACAATCGAAGTACATTCCCGCACGCGATCGATTTCCAGCATCGAAGAGAGTTTTGACTGGGTGACCAGTCAGGGCTGAGATTTTGGGCCGCGAGGCGGCATCACGGAGAACCAGATGTTCGGCAAGAAACAACGCAGACACTTAGTGGTTGAAACACTCATCGGCTCAAAAAGCAAGATCAATGGGGATTTGCATTTTCAGGGCGGTTGCCATATCGATGGGTCGATCAAGGGCAATGTCACGGCAGATCCGGATACGGACTCGGCGTTGAGTATCAGCGATATTGGTGATATTGATGGCGGGGTCACAGTCCCTTATGTCGTATTGAACGGCATAGTGAAGGGCGACGTCTCCGCCAGTCAGCGTGTGGAACTGGGCGCGACGGCGCGGGTCATTGGTAATGTGTATTATAATCTGATCCAAATGGCAGAAGGCGCCGAGATTAACGGTAAACTGGTACACCAGCCCAAGGGGCAGGTGCCGCTTCTGGAACAGACGAGCCGATTAGACGAAACAGCGGCCACGGCGGAAGAGTAACCGCCCGCGGCAGCAGGAAAGACAGATATGGAAACGACAACAAGTGTGCCACCTCCTCCCAGCGTTATCTTCACGGATGCCGCAGCGCGGAAGGTGGGTGAGCTGATTTCAGAAGAGGACAACCCGAATCTCAAGTTGCGGGTCTATGTTTCCGGTGGCGGCTGTTCCGGCTTTCAGTACGGCTTTACGTTCGATGAAAGCGTGGAAGATGGCGATAGCCAGGTAGAAAATCAGGGCGTTACCCTGTTGATTGATCCGATGAGTGCCCAATACCTGATGGGCGCCGAGATCGACTACAAGGAAGATCTGCAAGGAGCACAGTTCATCATCCGGAATCCGAATGCGCAAAGCACCTGTGGTTGCGGGCAGTCCTTTACGGTCTGAGAACAGCCAGTCAGAAATTCTTGCGGCCGTTGATCTCGGTTCAAACAGCTTTCATATGATTGTCGGCGAGCTGCGCGACGGCCAGCTCACGATCATCGACCGCAGTCGCGAGACAGTCAGACTCGCGGAAGGCCTCTCCCCCACAAGCGAACTCACCGATGACACGCGGCAGCGTGCACTGGATTGTCTTGCGCGTTTCGGCGAGCGGCTTCGCGAGCTGCGCGCAGGTCGTGTGCGTGTCGCGGGTACCAGCGCGATGCGGCGAATACGAAACGACACCGCGTTCATAACTGTGGCGGAGAGCCTGCTGGGCCATCGGATTGAAGTGATATCGGGCATCGAGGAGGCTCGGCTTGTTTATGCTGGCGTCGCGCACAGTCTTCCGCCGACTACGGGCATGCGTCTGGTTATGGATATCGGCGGTGGCAGCACCGAAGTAATATTGGGTCAGGCAGCGCAGCCGCAGGAGATGGAGAGCCTGCGGATCGGCTGCGTGTCCATGACGGAACGCTTCTTCCCGGGTGGCACGATCACCCGTGCAGGCTTCATCGACGCGAGGCAAGCAGCGCGAATGGAGCTGCTGTCAGTCAAGGCAGTTATTCGGGACGCGACGGCTGCAGAAGCAATCGGAGCATCGGGAACCATTCGCGCAACGGCAGAGGTTGCCGAGCAACTGGGGATCGCAGCGGCTGGGATTACGATGGAAACAGTGGAGACGCTCATAACGGAAGTTCTGGAGTTCGACTCCGTTAATGATTTGTCGCTGGCAGGGCTCTCCGAACGACGCGCGCAGGTTTGGCCTGGCGGATTATCGATACTTGTTGAGTTGTTTGACGTTTTTCGTATTGGCGAGCTGCGCGTTTCCGACACCGCGCTGCGAGAAGGGCTGCTATGCGACCTGTTTCATGCGGCATAAAAAGGCACCTTTTTACTGTAGTGCCAGGTCTTCAAGAAAAGTTTCTTGTGCCGAGATGCGTTTTTTCTTGCCGGGCGACAAGCGTCGGTAGCTCCCGTCGCTGCTCAACACCCAGGCTTGGCAGTTGTCCGCCAGGAACAGTTCGAGGTCGCTCCTGATCTGATCTTTCATTCTTTTTTGCTTGATTTCGAAGCACGATTCGTTGCGCCGGAACATGTTGCGGTGCATCCAGTCGGCGCTCGAGCAATAAAACTCTTCTTTGCCGTCGTTGAGGAAATAGTAGACACGTGAGTGTTCCAGAAAGCGGCCGACGATGGAGCGAACATGGATATTTTCAGAAAGAGCTTTCACTCCGGGTCGTAACGAACAAATGCCGCGCACGATCAGGTCAATTTTCACCCCGGCCTGCGATGCTTCGTAAAGGGCATTGATGAGCTGTGGTTCATTCAGGGAGTTTATCTTCGCAATGATTCTGGCGGGCTTGCCCTCCTTCGCATTGGTGGTCTCGCGTCGGGTTTTCTCAATGAGTGCGTCAAACAAGCTGAACGGTGACGCCAGCATGCGCGTCATGCCGCTCGCTTCAGTGAGGCTGGTGAGTTGCAAAAAGAGCTTATGCACATCCTCGCCGAGGCGCTTGCTGCCGCTCAGATAACCGTAGTCCGTGTAAACCGAGGTTGTCGCATGGTGGTAGTTGCCGGTGCCCAGATGCATGTAGCGTACGAGCACGTTGCTTTCGCGGCGGACGACGAGAGTCATTTTTGCGTGTGTTTTGAATCCCACCAAACCATAAACGACATGAGCCCCCGCCTCCTGCAGGCGATTCGCCAGCGAAATATTTGCCGCTTCGTCGAAGCGTGCCATGAGTTCGATAACCACCGTGACCTCTTTGCCCGAGCGCGCGGCGACGACGAGGTGATCAACGATCGGTGATGCGGGACCGGTGCGGTATAGCGTTTGTTTGATCGCGAGCACGTCGGGGTCGATGGCGGCCGTGCCGATGAAATCGATGACGGGCTTAAACGACTGATACGGATGGTGCAACAGTACGTTTTTCTTGCTGAGAATCGAGAAGATATTTTCGTCCGTCCGCAATTCGACAGGCAGGCCTTGCGTGAAGGGTCGGTACAGCAAATCAGGTCGGTCGTCCAACTCGCAAACTGTCACCAGCCGGTTCAGGTTTACTGGTCCGTCAACCATGTAGGTGTCGTCTTCGCTGAGGCCGAAGTGATCCAGCAGGAAATTTTTCAGGTCGTCCGGGCATTCATGACCTATCTCTATGCGCACGGCGGCGCCATACCGGCTGGCCTCAAGCTGGCCTTCAAGCGCACGAACCAGATCACTGACCTCTTCATCGTCAACATAAAGATTGCTGTTGCGGGTTACACGAAACTGGTAACAGCCATCGACATCCAGGCCCGGGAACAGGCGCTCGACGTTTACGCGGATAATGGACGACAAGAAAACAAAACTGTGGTCGCCCGGCTTGCTGAGGTCGTTGGGGAGCCTGATGATACGGGGCAGCGATCGCGGCGCCTGCACCATACCGCGATGCCGCCGGCGGCCGAATGCATCCTTGCCGTGCAGGCGTACGATGAAATTCAGGCTCTTGTTGAGAATGCGTGGAAACGGTCGCGACGGATCAAAAGTCAGTGGCGTGAGCACCGGTACAACCTGCTCCTCAAAATATTTATCCAACCAGGCACGCTGCTCCTCGTTCCAGTCATCGCTTTGCATGAAGCGAATGCCGGCTTTCGTCAATTTCGGGAAAAGTTCGTCGTTCAACAATTCGTATTGCTGTTTGATCAGATCGGCGGCGCCAACGCGCAATGCGTCGAATATATCCTGCGCCGGTTCTTTTTCGGGGCCTTGCGCCGGCGCACCGATTTCCATTCGCTGCTTCAGTCCGGCAATGCGAATTTCGAAAAATTCATCAAGGTTGGTGCAGCTGATACACAGGAATCGCAAGCGGTCGAGTAGCGGCACCTCGGCGTCTTGAGCTTGTGCCAGCACACGTCTGTTGAACTCAAGCAGACTAAGGTCTCGATTGAAATACAGGTTGTCCATGGTCAGGGCGAGTGTATCTCGCCCAGCACTACTTTGTGCCTGGCGCCAGTCACACTGGGTAGATTTCCAGTCTGACCGCGCAGTGTTCGCATCGCCAGCCAGGCAAACGCGGCGGCTTCCACCCAATCAGGGTCGAGGCCGGCAGCGGACGTACTCGATACCGATATTTCGGGAAGCTTGTTGCTCAGCCGCCGCATCAGTTCCCGGTTATGTGTGCCGCCACCGCAGATGAAGGCCTCCGCGCAGTGAGTCGCGTACTGCCCGATCGAATCTGCAATCGTGGTTGCGCTGAGTTCACAGAGTGTCGCCTGCACGTCGCCAGGCTGGTGTTCGTCGACATGGAATTTTCTGAGCCAGGCGAGATTGAAGTACTCGAAGCCCGTGCTCTTCGGGGGCGCCAGTGCAAAGTAAGGGTCAGCCAGGAGTTGCGCGAGCAGCGGTTCGACGACTTTGCCGGTCGCTGCCCAGCGGCCGTCGGCGTCGAATGGTTGATCAAGATGCTCGCGCACCCAGGCGTCCAGCAAGCCGTTGCCGGGTCCGGTATCGAAACCTGTCACCGCCGGGTTCTTTGCAGGCAGGACCGTAATATTGGCGATCCCGCCGATGTTTACGACGACCCGGTCGCTGTTGGCCGAACCGAACAGCCACGCGTGAAACGGAGGGACGAGCGGCGCTCCCTGTCCGCCTGCGGCAATGTCCGCCTGTCGAAAGTTTGCGATCGTTGCGACGTTGGTGCCCGCCGCAATAATGTCCGCATCACCAATTTGCAGCGAATACGGCGGCTCGGCGTTGGGCTGGTGGCGCAGCGTTTGGCCATGGCTGCCGATGGCCAGGACGTCTTTCTTGTTGGCACCGCCTTTCGCGAGGACAGTTAGCGCCGCGTCCCGGAAACACTCGCCGACGTCGTGGTCCAGTATGCCGGACTGATCCAGTTCGACGTCCAGCGGTTCGCGGATCGCAGCGAGCAACGCACTCCTGAGTTTGTCGGGGTAATGTTGCGTGTGAGATGCGTGGATACGCACGCCAGACTCATCGAAGCTGACGAGCACGGCATCGATTCCGTCCATGCTGGTACCGGACATCAAACCGACGAATAAATCAGTCACCGGAGTTATCGGCTGTTGTACGCGACCAAGGCGACCTGCGTACTTTTGAACTGTTCCAGTTCTTTCAGGATGGATCCCGCCTCGGCCATGAATCTATCGCGGTACTGCTCCGCGATCGGCTTCGCGTCCGGAAGATTGACCGTACGTGGATTTCGGTGAACGCCGTCCAGGCGATACTCATAGTGCAGATGATTTGCAGTGGCGAGTCCTGTCATGCCGACATACCCAATGGTTTGGCTCTGCACTACTCGCGACCCCATTCGAGCTTTGGCCGCGTACCCCGACAAGTGTGCATACAGCGTGGTGATGTTACCGCCGTGTTGCAGGATAATCGTCCTGCCGTACCCTGACTTGTTACTGCGGTAAATGACCCTGCCATCGCCCGAGGCTTTGACCGGCGTGCCGCGAGGTGCGGCGTAATCAACGCCGCGGTGCGCGCGGATTCTATTGAGAATCGGGTGCCTGCGACGCGGGTTGAAATTCGAACTGATCCGGGTGAAATCGACGGGCGCGCGTATGAACGCTTTGCGTACGCTGTGGCCGTCAGGCGTGAAGTACTCGCTGCGATTGTCGTCATAGACAAAACGGATCGCCTGAATCGTCCGACCGTTGTTGTTAAATTCTGCCGCGATGATCTCGCCGTCGGCCACAAATTTTCCGTCTTGCCAGATTTCTTCGTACTGCACGTAGTAATTGTCGCCCGCGCGAATATCGAGAACGAAATCGACGTCCCAGGCGAAAATACCCGCGATATTCATAATGATTTTATCCGAGAGGCCAGCATTGGCCCCACTTTCAAACAACGACGAATCAATCACGCCGTAGGCTATGCGGTTGCGTTTTTCGATCGGCCGTTCGACGATTTTCGCCGAAAATCCGGCAGCGCGCCTTTCGATTTGCAGAGCGCTGGTCAGATCAAGTTTCGTATACATGCTGATTAAACGACCGTTGTCGTGCGTTACCTCGAACACGTCGCCGGGCTTAATTTTTCGAAAACGTTTCTGCACCTCTTCAAGTTGAGTGATCAGCATCAGGTGACCCACGTCGAGGTTGTTCCTCCTGAATAGCCCTTCCATGGTGTCGCCGGACGCGAACTTCAGCATGAGCTTATCGAACTGCGGGACGGGCTCCTGCAGCAGCGCGAAATGATCGATCGGCGGAGATACGAGTAGCTCATCAACGCTTGCGGTCATGATGGGTGCGCTGGACACTGGCGGTTGCGGCGCTCTCCCGGTGACGGCGTCGAGCAGGAACACGGCGATGAGGGGGATGCCCAGCCCGACCGCAAACCATTGAAGGGCCTTCGGTTTCGCGGGCTTTCTATAAGCAGATGTCTTGTAGTCGTGACGCAACGGACTGACAGGGCGATTCAAGTCTGCGTACCTTCTGGGCTGGAAGTCGTTACTCTACCGTGCGAATTTTTTCAATGCTACAGTTCTGCTCCTGCTAACCCGATAAAATCTGAGCGCCAAGAGGCATGACAGGCATTAAGGAACAACTTGCAGAGCTGACGCGCGGTACCGCTGAGGTATTACCCGTAGACGGGCTCGAAGCGAAATTGAAAGAGGCGCGTCCGCTGGTTGTCAAAGCTGGATTCGATCCGACCGCGCCCGATCTTCACATTGGCCACACGGTCCTGATCAACAAGATGCGCCAGTTTCAGCAATTCGGCCACGATGTCGTATTTTTGGTAGGCGATTTCACCGCCATGATCGGCGATCCCAGCGGTAAAAACGTGACGCGCCCGCCGCTGTCATCGGAAGAGATCCGCGCCAATGCCGCGACCTACGAGAAACAGATATTTAAAATTCTCGATGAGAAAAAAACGCGTATCGAGTTCAACTCGAGCTGGATGGACAAGATGGATGCGGCCGGGCTGATCAAGCTTGCGGCCCGGCACACGGTTGCACGTATGCTTGAACGCGATGATTTCAACAAGCGTTACACAGACGGTCAGCCGATTTCGATACATGAGTTTCTGTACCCGCTGGTACAGGGATACGATTCGGTCGCTTTGCAGGCGGACGTCGAACTTGGCGGCACAGATCAAACGTTCAATCTGCTTGTCGGCCGCCGGTTGCAGCAGGACTACGGGCAGGAACCACAGATTGCCATTACGACGCCGCTGCTCGAAGGCCTGGACGGCGTGCAGAAGATGTCGAAATCTTTGGGCAATTACATCGGCATAACGGACCCGCCGGGCGAAATGTTCGGCAAGATCATGTCGATTTCTGACGATCTGATGTGGCGTTATTTCGAAGTCCTGAGTTTCCGCTCGCTCAAGGATATCGCGGCACTCAGGAAGTCTGTCGACGCTGGCATGAACCCGCGCGACGCAAAATTTGAACTTGGCATTGAAATAGTTGCCAGATTCCATAGTGACGCATCGGCGGAAGCGGCCAGGCAGGAATTTGTTTCTCGATTTCAGCAAGGCGCCATGCCGGATGATATTCCCGACGTAAGTCTTGGCTGCCAGGACGGCAAGTTGGCGATTACACATTTGTTGAAGGGCGCTGGACTCGTGAGCAGCACGTCGGATGCGACACGCATGATCAAGCAGGGCGCGGTGAAGATTGACGGTCAGCGCATTGAAGATTACTCGTTGCAGCTCGATGCGGGCACGACTCACACATACCAGGTGGGCAAGCGCAAATTCGCACGCGTCAGTCTGACTTGAGGGGGGCGGGTTCTCGGTACAGGGCTCAAGCTCGGCCCGGGCATCGTTGAGCAGGAGGTTTCGATATGAAGTTCGCAACGCAAGTCGTGACTATTATTGCGTTCATATTCCTTTCGCCGCCGCTGCACGGGGCTGACAACGATGCTAAAGCCCCAAAGCAGTTTCAAGTCATCCTGAAAGGGATCAACGAGCATTCCTTCACGCCGATACAAAGATCGCTGGACCGGAACGAGCTGACCGCCAGAATTTACGGAATTCGCCCCGTCGACGTTGAGGTCATGAAAGTATTCGACGAGAATTTTTGGCAAATCGTACAGGAAGTTTTCAATGGCGTGTCGCCGAGCGTCGAGTCCGGTATCAAAGGCGAGCTCGTGCATTTCGAATTCAAGGACGGCGTTGGCAGAGCGGTGGTGCGATTTCGGCAGCCGCAATACGAATATGAGTACCACGATTTTCAGTTGCGCCACGATTCGAGAGGCCGACTGAAGATCGTTGATTTCCTGAGCTACAACGCCGGGCAGACTTTGAGTGCCGAGGTCAGTGAGTTTCTGATGGTGGTCTTGCCGAGCAAGGGTGCGACCAGGCGCTTGGTCAAGGCGATCAATGTCACAGATCGTGAGCTGTTTCAGTTGACGGAAATTCTGAAGGCGGCGCGCGACCGCGATATGGCGCGTTTTTTCGAGATCTACGACGACCTGCCGGAAGGCTTGCAACGAGAAATGCTGATCGCGAAATTTGCGGCCCTGATCGCGTTAAGCGGGCGGGATGCCGATCGATTCACCAAGACCTTTCCAATTTTCCAGGAACTGTTCGAGGGCAACCCGGATTTTTCCCTCCTGCTCACTGATTTATTGTTGCGACTCCAGGAATATGAGAAAGGGTACGAGTCGCTTTTGAAATTTCATGATCGGCTGGCAATAAAGGAAGGTGCAACGCCGGCACGATTGTCGGCGCTGGCGCTCGCATTGGGTAAGCGTCAGGAAGCGGAACAATATGCCGTCGAGGCGACGATGAACGAACCGACACTGGAGCTCGGCTGGTGGTCGTTGCTACGCGCGCGCTCCACGGCAGGGAATTTCGCCGGTGCGACCGAGGTTCTGACGCATCTTGAGAATGACTTCGGGCACAAACTCGATGCGGCAAAACTGAAAAGGGATCGATTCCGGGGATTCATCCGTCTTGCGGCAAGCCAGGAGTTCAGGGATTGGCGTGCGAGCCGGGAGTAACGTCGAAATTGTCGATTTTTCGATATGCGGTGGCGACGCATTCGGGCAGCTGAATCGTGAATGGCTGGAAAAATTCTTTCGCGTCGAGCCGATTGACGAGGAAATGCTGTCGGACCTGCAAAGCACGATCATCGATCCCGGCGGCGCTCAAGTATCACGGCGAGGGCGTCTTTGAACTGACCAAAATGGCCGTCACCGAAGATAGCCAGGGACGGGGCCTTGTATGAATCTGCGGGATTTCGACACAAACCCCGCCCGAACCCCTCAGAATACGAGCGCGCTGACGTGTATATGGTGTATCGGCCGGGGTAAGGGGCGGGTCCCGGAAATAGCCTTTTTGCCCGGGGAAAAGCCTGCTTTCGAGACGTCCGTTAGGACCCCTTAAGCCCGCGCCAGCCGTGGATTTCGGGCATTTTGAAAAAACTTCCGAAAAGATGTTGACGGGACCCGCTTGGCCCGTATAATGCCCGGCTCGTTGAGGACAAGGTGTGCTTCGGCGAACCCCCAAGAAGTTTGATGCAGGCGCCCGAGGGCTGTTGATTGGTCCCCTTTCGCCTGTATACTTATGGGCTGATCGAAAAAAGGTGCCAGGTTTATTTTCGTCTGGTAAACATCGGCAGGCGAAAATAAACCTGGCACCTTTTTTCTCGTTCTTTAACAATTCAATCAGATAATTTGTGTGGGTGCTTGCGTTGGATTTTGCGAAGGCAATTTTGACGTAAGAACCTAAGTTTAATTTGTAATTAAGCTGGTGATTACGTTCTTTAGATGAAGCTCAAAGCTTTAAACTGAAGAGTTTGATCCTGGCTCAGATTGAACGCTGGCGGCATGCCTAACACATGCAAGTCGAACGGAAACGATGGAAGCTTGCTTCCAGGCGTCGAGTGGCGGACGGGTGAGTAATACTTAGGAATCTGCCCATTAGTGGGGGACAACTCGGGGAAACTCGAGCTAATACCGCATACGCCCTACGGGGGAAAGCGGGGGATCTTCGGACCTCGCGCTAATGGATGAGCCTAAGCCGGATTAGCTTGTTGGTGAGGTAAAAGCTCACCAAGGCGACGATCCGTAGCTGGTCTGAGAGGACGATCAGCCACACTGGGACTGAGACACGGCCCAGACTCCTACGGGAGGCAGCAGTGGGGAATATTGGACAATGGGCGCAAGCCTGATCCAGCAATGCCGCGTGTGTGAAGAAGGCCTGCGGGTTGTAAAGCACTTTCAGTGGGGAAGAAAAGCCTACGGTTAATACCCGTGAGCCTTGACGTTACCTACAGAAGAAGCACCGGCTAACTCCGTGCCAGCAGCCGCGGTAATACGGAGGGTGCGAGCGTTAATCGGAATTACTGGGCGTAAAGCGCGCGTAGGCGGCTTTGTAAGTCGGATGTGAAAGCCCCGGGCTCAACCTGGGAATGGCATTCGATACTGCAGAGCTAGAGTATGGTAGAGGGAAGTGGAATTTCCGGTGTAGCGGTGAAATGCGTAGATATCGGAAGGAACACCAGTGGCGAAGGCGACTTCCTGGGCCAATACTGACGCTGAGGTGCGAAAGCGTGGGGAGCAAACAGGATTAGATACCCTGGTAGTCCACGCCGTAAACGATGAGAACTAGATGTTGGGGGAAATTGTCCTTCAGTGTCGCAGCTAACGCGTTAAGTTCTCCGCCTGGGGAGTACGCCGGCAACGGTAAAACTCAAAGGAATTGACGGGGACCCGCACAAGCGGTGGAGCATGTGGTTTAATTCGATGCAAC
>JADFNS010000032.1 GCA_022563255.1 Pseudomonadota bacterium | reverse complement strand
TCGGCGTGGCGGGCGTGCCCTCGGCGTCGATTGTTTCCATTGCGATCATTCTCGCGGCGATCGGTTTGCCGATAGAGGCGATCGGCGTACTGATGGTGTTCGACCGCATTCTCGACATGTGCCGCACGAGCGTCAATGTCTGGGGCGACGCGTGTTGCGCCACCATTGTCGCGCGACTGCAAGGCGAGAAAACGAACGTCGCCTTGTAGGAGCGGGCCTTGCACCCATGCGGGCATACGCGCGAGCGCGCTGTCCTATTCGCGTAGGACCGTCCACCGACATACTGTGTACTGGAATGGCTCGCACCGTCGGCGGGGCCGACGTGCGCTGCGCTTTATTTCCTGTACGCAGTATCTCGCTCGCCGACCTGTGCGGTAGGAGCGCGCCCTGCGCGCGTCGCACCCATGCGGGCATGCACGCGCGACCTAGTCGTCGAGCGGCGGCATGGCCATGATGTTCGCGCCGGCGTCAACGAACGTGATCTCGCCGGTGATCCCGCTGGCAAGGTCCGAGCACAAGAACGCCGCGACGTTGCCGACTTCCTCGGTCGTCACCGTGCGCCGCAATGGCGATGATTTCTCCGCGTGCTTCAGCATCTCGCGGAAACCGCTGATTCCTGCCGCCGCCAGTGTTTTGATCGCGCCCGCCGAAATCGCGTTCACGCGGATGCCTTTTGCGCCGAGATCTGCCGCCAGGAAGCGCACGCAGGCTTCGAGGCTGGCCTTGGCCAGTCCCATGACGTTGTAATTGGGCACGGCTTTCTCGGCCGCGTAGTAGGTCATTGTCAGGATAGCGGCCTTGCGGCCTTCCATCATCGGCACCGCGGCCTTGGCCAGCGCCGCCAGGCTGTAAGATGAAATATCGTGGGCGATCGCAAAGCCCTCACGCGTGACAGCGTCGGTAAAGCCGCCTTCAAGTTGCTCGCGCGGCGCGAATCCCACGGAATGTATAAGAATGTCCAGGCCGTCCCATGTTTTTCCCAGTGCCGCAAACACAGCATCGATTTCGGCGTCGCTGGAAACGTCGCAGGGAAACAGAAGATCGGTGTTCTGGCCGAGACGCTCGGCGAGCTTGATGACGCGGCCCTGAAGTCTTTCGTTTTGGTAGGTGAACGCGATCTCGCATCCTTCGCGAGCAAAGGCTTCCGCGATACCGGTTGCGATTGAACGGTCACTTGCAACACCGACGATCAGTGCTTTTTTGCCGGCCATGAAGCCCATGATGTTTTCCCGTGTGGATTTTCGTGGCGCGTATTCTAACCCGAATAAAGCGCGACAGGCTCACCGCTTATCGGCGCAAGGCCGGCGAGCGAGCTTAAGCGAGACGGGCATGCGGTTCCCTGCAAACAACTCACCGGGCGTCGGTAGACCGCCAGTGCGCGAACAGGCGCCGCGCTCCTACGAACTTTGTGCCGTCACATCCACGTACATCGTGAGCTTCTGCCCGGGCCTTAAGATCTTGTTCCGGTCGATCTTGTTCCAGCGCACCAGGTCGCTGATCGTGACGCGGAAGCGGTTGGCGATGACGTACAACGAATCGCCTCTGCGGACCGTGTAACGCAGTTTGCGGGTGGTCGATGTGTGCGGTACCGAGACCGTGGCGACGTTGGTCCAGACCACGAGCTTGCGGCCAACGGGCAACGTGTCGCCCGGCGCCATGCTGTTCCAGGCCGCGAGCTGCCGCGTCGTGATGTTGTAGCGGCGACTGATCGACCAGAAACTCTCGCCGCGTCTGACGACGTGCTCAAGCTTGTTGCCGGCGCGTCGGCGATTCTGCGTTTTGGCGAGACGCGCATCGGCGCTCTTGCTGTACGCGCTTAAGGGTTTGGTCGCCACCGGAATCATCAGGTGATGACCGGCGCGTATGGTGTTGCCGCGCAAATTATTCGCGGCCCGAATCGTCGCAACCGTCGTGTGATACTTCAGTGCAATCTGCGAGATCGCTTCGCCGGTTTTGACTTTGTGTCGTTGCCAGCGGACGCGTTCGCGTTTCGGCACCTCCTGCAGCGCAGCGACAAAATCTTCTGCAACGTCGATCGGCATGACCAGGTTGTGCGGTCCCGCCGGGTCGGTCGACCAGCGGTTGTAGCCGGGGTTGTACTGGTACACCGTGTCGACATCGATCCCCGCCAGTTCCGCTGCCAGCGCGAGATCGATCTGGCTGCCAATCTCGGTTACAACGAATTGCGGCTCGTCGACAACGACGGGCAAGGTCAGATTGTATTTGGCCGGGTCGCTGACAATCTCCACCAGCGCGAGCAGCTTCGGCACGTACATGATGGTTTCTTTCGGCAACTGCAGGTTCCAGAAGTCCGTCGGTTTGTTCGCCCTGGTGTTGCGGCGCACGGCACGCAACACGTTGCCCTCGCCGGAGTTGTAGGAAGCGATGGCGTTCAGCCAGTCACCGTTGTTCAGCTTGTGCAGATACTCGAGGTAATCGAGCGCCGCCCGGGTGGAGTCCACGACGTCGCGACGACCGTCGTACCACCAGTTTTGCTGCACGCCAAAACGCCGCGCCGTTCCCGGGATCATTTGCCACAGTCCGGCCGCGCGCCCGTGCGAGTACGCGAACGGGTCGTAAGCGCTTTCGACGATGGGCAGTAATGCGAGCTCCAGCGGCATGTCGCGACGCTCGAGTTCGGCCACGATGTAGGGCAGGTAGCGTTGCGCGCGCGTAAAAACCCGCTGCAGGTAATCGGGATGCTTCGCAAACCACTGCAGTTCGGCGGCCGTGCGGCGATGCTCCGTGTACGTCAGGTGGAAGCTCCGGCGCAGCTTCGCGAGCACGTCCTCCGGACCCACCGGTGTGGATTCGAGCGACATACCTGCGACGGGCGAGATCAGCGTCAGCGCCGGGCTCGCCGCAGCAGCCGGGTTTTCTGCGACCCCGGGACTCGCAAACAGCAAAATGGACAGGTACATTACGCTAAACATCGGGCTATCCTACTGAGGCGACTGGGTTGTGCAAGCAGTTCGTTCACAATTAACGCAAGAGTGGTTGCAATCGCGCCTCGGCCAGGCGTTGTTGCAGTGCGAGGCGCGCGTTGTCGAAGAGGCGCTGGACGGCATTTTCGGCGAGCAGTGCCTGCAGCTGGGCATGTGGGGCGACCGGCGCACATTTTTGCGCTTTACGCGCACCCACCGTTGCTCCCTGATCGGCGAGACGGCGGCTGGCCATCCCTGCGCGGTCGGGGAAATGCACCGCCTGCCGGTCGAGAGCGACTCCATCGACGCTGTCCTGCTGCCGCATACGCTCGACTTCAGCGACCGGCCGCATGCGATATTGCGCGAGGTCGACCGGGTGCTGCGGCGCGATGGCCGCATCGTCATCCTGGGTTTCAAGCCGGGCGGTCTCTGGGGGCTGCGCCGATTGATTCCGGGTGCGGGCCTGCCGTCGGCGGCGGATTATTTGATTTCCGATCGACGTCTGCGCGACTGGCTGCAATTGCTGGACATGAGCATACAGGCCACGGCGCGTTATTTCTTCCGCTGGCCGTTGCCGGTGAACAAAGCGCGTGTGTCCGCCAAGTGGGAACGGCGCGGGCAGGCCTGGTGGCCGGAGCTCGCGGCTTGCTATATGCTCTCGGCGCAGAAAAGGGTCAGTCCGATGACTCCGGTGCGGCCGATATGGAGCCGCAGACCGAAAGTCGTCGCCGGACTGGCCGAATCATCCACCAGCGCCACCCAGGTATCGCGAATCCGTTTTGAGCAAGACAGTTGAGATCTATACCGACGGCGCGTGCAGGGGCAATCCCGGTCCGGGCGGGTGGGGCGTACTGCTGATAGCCGACGGACACGAAAAGACGATGTGCGGTGGCGCAGCGGATACGACCAACAATCGCATGGAATTGACGGCCGCCATCGAGGCATTGAACGCGTTGCGTGGCCGCCGCAACGTGATCCTGCACACCGATTCCAAATACGTCATGGACGGCATCAACGAATGGCTGCCGAACTGGAAAAAACGCGGCTGGAAAACCGCGGCGAAGAAACCCGTCAAGAACAAGGACCTGTGGCTGGCGCTCGATGAGGCCGTGGCGCGCCACCAGATCGACTGGCGCTGGGTCAAGGGCCACGAGGGCAATCCGGGGAACGAAAAGGCCGACGAACTCGCGAATCTGGGCATCGATAAACTGTAGGAGTGCGCCTCAGCGCGCGATTCATTGATATGAGACAAGTCGTCCTCGACACCGAAACCACGGGCCTCTCAACCGGTCAGGGCCACCGCATCATCGAGATCGGTTGCCTCGAACTCGTCAACCGGCGCCTCACCGGTCGTGAATTCCATTGCTTCCTGAACCCGGATCGCAACATCGACGAGGGCGCCGAACGCATCCATGGCATCAGCCGCGAGGACCTCGAAACCGAGCCCCGCTTTGCGGAGATCGTTGACGATTTCCTCGAGTTCGTGGCGGGCGCCGAACTCATCATCCACAACGCGAGCTTCGACGTCGGTTTCATCAACAACGAACTGCAGCTCATGCAGCACCCGCAGCCGCAGATCGAAGATCACGCGCAGGTCCTCGACACGCTGGTGCTGGCGCGCCAATTGCACCCGGGCCAGCGCAACAGCCTCGATGCATTGTGCAAGCGCTATGAAATCGACGCGACCCGGCGCAATGTTCACGGCGCGCTGATCGATTCCGAATTGCTGGCGCACGTCTACCTGGCGATGACGGGCGGGCAGGCGGATTTGTCGCTGGACGACACATCGGCAGGAGCGCGCCCCGGCGCGCGAACCGAAGATCGTCGCGCGCCGGGGACCGCTCCTGCAAGCCCCGATCTGCAGCTGCTTGTCATCAAGGCCTCCCCCGAAGAAGCCGCCGAGCACGACGCCATGCTCGAGAAAATCCGTAAATCCGGTGCATGCGTCTGGGATATTGACTAGACTCGGCGCTCCAAATTAAGGGATAAAAAACGATGGTGCACACGATGGCGGCGGCGTTGCGCGGGAATTTTCTCGGCAATTCCCCCAGCTGGTACAAACTCACAATTATTGGTTTCCTGATCCTCAACCCTGTGCTGGTGTCGATGAACGGCTTCCTCGCCGGCTGGGTTCTCGTGATCGAGTTCATCTTCACACTCGCGATGGCGCTGAAATGTTATCCGCTGCAGCCCGGTGGCTTGCTGGCGATCGAGGCGATCGTCCTGGGGATGGCAACTCCTGAAATGGTGCTCCAGGAGGTCGAGACCAATTTCCCCGTCATCCTGTTGCTGATGTTCATGGTGGCGGGTATCTACTTCCTGCGCGAGATGCTGCTGTTCGCGTTTAACAAGATTCTGCTGGGCGTGCGCTCCAAGATACTGCTGTCTTTGTTGTTCTCGGGTACCGCGGCATTCCTGTCGGCGTTTCTCGACGCGCTGACTGTGATCGCCGTTATCATAACGGTCGCAGGAGGATTCTTCGGCGTCTATCACAAAGTTGCGTCGGGCAAGAAATTTGACCACGACCACGATCCGACAACGGATGATCAGGTCGTCGAATTACACCGTGACGATCTTGAAGGTTTCCGCGCATTCTTGAGGAATCTGATGATGCACGGCGCCGTGGGCACTGCGCTTGGCGGTGTGACAACGCTCGTCGGCGAGCCACAGAACCTGCTGATCGCCGATATCATGGGCTGGAGTTTCGCCGAATTCTTTATGCGCATGGCGCATATCTCGATGCCGGTGCTAATCGTCGGTTTGCTCACCTGCATGTTGCTCGAGGTCACCAAAACGTTCGGTTATGGTGCGCAACTGCCGCCCAAGGTGCGCCGCGTGCTCGAAGAATACGATCTCGACATGACCGCGAAGCGCACACCTCAGGAAAAGTCGGTGATCGTCGTACAGGGTATTGTCGCCGTAATATTGATGTTAGCACTCGGATTCCATGTGGCGGAACCGGGCATCGTGGGCTTGCTGGTCATCGTGCTGGCAACTGCTTTCAATGGCGTTACGGAGGAGCATCGACTGGGGCGGGCATTCGCAGAGGCGCTGCCGTTTACGGCGTTGTTGATCGTTTTCTTCGCGATCGTGGCGGTCATTCACCATCAGGGACTGTTCACGCCCGTCATTCAATGGGTCATGACGTACGATGGCAAGATGCAGGAGGCGCTGTTCTACGTCGCCAACGGAGTGTTGTCGATGATCAGTGACAATGTTTTCGTGGCGACCGTGTACATCGGCGAGGTCGAGGAAATGTTTTTGGCCGGTGAGATTACGCGGGAGAAATTCAATGCACTGGCGATCGCCATCAACACCGGTACCAACATCCCGTCGGTCGCGACACCGAACGGCCAGGCCGCGTTTCTGTTCCTGCTAACCTCGACGCTGGCGCCGCTGATCCGCTTGTCCTACGGCAAGATGGTCGTCATGGCGCTGCCGTATACGATTACGATGAGCACGACAGGCCTGCTGGCGCTGTGGTATTTGGGCTGAGTTTGTCATTCGACATTAAAAATCTGCGCGTCGGCGTCATCGGCTTAGGCTACGTTGGCCTGCCGCTCGCGGTCGAGTTCGGCAAGCAATATCCGACGCTTGGGTTCGACATCGACGCGGCGCGTATCGCGGCACTGGAGAAAGGCAAAGACGCAACGCTCGAGTGTTCCAGCGAGGAGCTCGCTGCGGCCACGCAGCTTCGTCTTGCATCCGACGCTGCGGCGCTGCGCGACTGCAATTTCTACGTCGTCACGGTGCCAACACCGATAGGCGACAGCAACCGGCCGGTGCTTACGCCGTTGCGCGCCGCCAGCACCACGATCGGCGGCGTCATTAAAAAAGGCGATTTCGTCGTCTACGAGTCCACGGTTTATCCGGGCGCGACCGAAGAATTCTGCGTGCCGATTCTCGAAAAAGAATCCGGCCTGAAAATGAACGAGGACTTCTTCGTCGGTTACAGCCCGGAACGCGTCAACCCCGGCGACAAGGAACATCGCTTGCCGTCGATCCTGAAGGTCACGTCGGGCTCGACGCCGGCGGCGGCCGAGTTCATCGATTCCGTGTACCGGTCGATCATCACCGCGGGCACGCACATGACGTCGAGCATCAAGGTTGCCGAAGCGGCGAAAGTCATCGAGAACACGCAACGCGACGTCAACATCGCGCTCGTCAACGAACTCGCGATGATCTTCGAGCGCATCGGCATCGACACCGAAGAGGTGCTCGAAGCGGCCGGCACCAAGTGGAATTTCCTGCCGTTTCGCCCGGGCCTGGTCGGCGGCCACTGCATCGGCGTTGATCCGTATTACCTGACGTACAAAGCGCAACAGCTGGGCTACCACCCGCAGATGATCCTCGCGGGCCGGCGCATCAACGACAACATGTCCCTGTACATCTCGACGCAGATCATCAAGCGCATGTTGTCCAAGGGCATTCAGCCGTTGACCGCCAGGGTGCTGGTCCTGGGACTGGCGTTCAAAGAGAACTGCCCGGACGTTCGCAACACCAAGGTCATCGACATCGTGACGGAACTGACCACCTACGGCATGCAGGTCGACGTGCACGATCCCTGGGTGGACGCCGCTGCCGCCAAAAGCGAATACGATCTGGACCTCGTCGCCGCACCGAAAAAAGGGGCGTATGATGCGGTGATTATTGCCGTGGCTCACGACGAGTTTCGCGCGTTGGGCGCCGCCGGCATCCGGAAGTTCGCCAAAGAAAACAGCGTGATTTACGACATCAAATACATACTGCCGTCGGATCAGACCGATGATCGGCTGTAAATGAAAATCCTCGTCACCGGCGCCGCCGGCTTCATCGGCTTCCACACCGCCAAACAACTGCTGAATCGCGGCGACACCGTCGTCGGCCTCGACAACTTCAACGACTACTACGACGTCAGCTTAAAAGAATCCCGTGCCGCCGTGCTCGACGGCTACGACAGCTTCTCGATGCACCGCATCGATCTCGCCGACCGCGACGCCATCGAGTCGATGTTCAAAAAAGAGCAGTTCGACAAAGTGGTGCACCTCGCAGCGCCGGCCGGCGTGCGTTACTCGATCGACCA
>JADFNS010000009.1 GCA_022563255.1 Pseudomonadota bacterium | reverse complement strand
GCTATCGGGGGTAAAACGGTCGTTCCGTGCTGATAGTTCGGGAGCTAGTTTCTGAATGTCCGCTTTCACCCATACCGGACGTTCGGCCAGGTTAAATACTGCTATTTTGAAGGGCAGCTAACGGCCAATAGCGGCCGCCGACAATCTATAGCCTACCGTTACGACCCGTCTCAGTCGGCCTTAGGGCATCTGAAACTCTGGTGCGAGCACAGCGTTGGCATTGGTTGTCACTGAAATGCGAAGCTCTTTGGCTGGCTGATACTCCGGGTCATTCACGAAGCCCCGCACAGCTTCTTCCGATGGAAACCGTAAGACAACAACGCCTTTCTCGGGGCTACCTTGAAGCGGCTCTGCGTCGGGCGACGCTACGACTATTTCCCCGTCATATTTTGCGATAAATGGAAGGACCATGGGAACGTACTCACTTTGGTACGCCTCGAGGTCGGTGATCGTGTGAGTCAAAATAAAGTAAGCGGCCATGCGTTTCCTCCACAGTTGCAGCGTTTCGAGTAATGTCTGCTAAGCGTCAGTAGCAGTCGTTTTCTACACGCCCAATCGTAACATCTGAGCGGCAGCATCTGGGCGCAAACCAGCCCCTCCGCCGCCAAGCGGACGTTCGATTTCGCGATGAAAATGGCTTAACGGACTCGAGCTAATGCCAATAAACGGGCGGTGGCGGCTCCGACACGAAATGATTCGTATCGGTCAGCCATCCCCCCGCTGGGGGATTATTGAGCAGTGCGGAAAGATCACCCGACAGATACGAACTCGACATGGCAACCAGCGCATCTGCCTGGCGAGCCGACCAGGACTCGTCGACAAACTCGGCATTGGTCATCGAATCGTCGCGCGCCTTGTCGAGTGCTTTCTCGACCAGCTCGCCAGTCTCCATCGGGAGTTCAATGGTAATCGTTATCGTTCCGCGTTCGGCATTGCCATGAACGCGCAGCGATCGATTGACGAATCAGCACCAGCAGTTCGTAGGTCGCGGCATTCATTCTGGCGGAAAAAGCGTGACGATCGCCTGATCGAGATCGTCAATCGGCAGGATTAATAACAGGTTTCATGGCACGTCCTTGTGATCGTTAAAAATACTGTGATTGTAGCCAGTATATCCGGATTAATCATATTAAAACAATCACTTGGAGACGCCTAAAATACCTCCGGCCGCATGTGTGGAAACAGCAAAACGTCCCGGATGGACGCCGAATCCGTCAGCAACATGACCAGTCTGTCGATACCGATACCGATTCCCGCCGTCGGCGGCATGCCAAATTCGAGCGCGCGAATGTAGTCGTGGTCGAAGCCCATGGCCTCTTCGTCGCCCGCTTCCCGGTTGGCATCCTGGGCACGAAACCGCTCCGCCTGATCTTCGGGATCGTTAAGCTCCGAGAATCCATTGGCGATTTCCCGGCCCGCGACGAAGAACTCGAAACGATCCGTCAGGAACGGATCAGCATCGTTCTTGCGCGCCAACGGTGACACTTCGAGCGGGTACTGGGTCACGAACGTCGGCTCGCGCAGATTGCCTTCCCCGTTTTTCTCGAAAATCCCGATCTGCAGTTTGCCCGGGCCGTAGCCGTCTTTGACGGCAATGCCAAGTGTCTCGCAAACGCTGACCAGGTAGTCACGATCCCGAATGCGCTGCATATCGAAGTTGTCGTTATATTTCTGGATAACGTCGGCAACCGTCATGCGAATAAACGGTTTGCCAAGGTC
This sequence comes from Pseudomonadota bacterium, assembly GCA_022563255.1. Taxonomy (GTDB): domain Bacteria; phylum Pseudomonadota; class Gammaproteobacteria; order Steroidobacterales; family Woeseiaceae; genus UBA1847. Next base: position 77,834 of record JADFNS010000009.1, on the reverse strand, counting down.
GAACTCTTCGCCCTGATACTCGATCCGTGTCGTGCCGAGTACGGATTCCGACATGCCGCGCAACAGCGCCTCGGTCAACTCCATCAGATCTTCGTAGTCGGCATAGGCCCGGTACAACTCGAGCATCGTAAATTCCGGATTGTGCTGCGCCGAGACGCCCTCGTTGCGAAAACTGCGATTGATTTCGTACACGCGCTCGAAGCCGCCGACGATAAGTCGCTTGAGGTTTAACTCCGGCGCTATGCGCAGGTAAAGTTGCATGTCGAGCGCGTTGTGATGGGTCGTGAATGGCCTGGCGATGGCGCCGCCCGGCGTCGTTTGCATCATCGGCGTCTCGACCTCGAGATAGTTTTGCGCATCGAGGAACGAACGTATGTAGGCAATGATTGCGGAGCGTTTGCGAAACACGTCGCGACTGGATTCGTTGATAATCAAGTCGACATAGCGCTGCCGATAACGTGTCTCCTGATCGGCAAGACCGTGAAATTTTTCGGGCAAAGGACGCAAGGACTTGGTCAGCAACCTGACTTCAGCCGCCATAACTGTCAGCTCGCCGGTCTTGGTGCGGAACAATTCTCCCGTGGCGGCGACAATGTCGCCAACATCCCATTTCTTGAATCCCTGGTACACGCCGTCGGCCAGTCGATCGAGTTCCAGGCGCACCTGAATCTGGCCCGTGCGGTCCTGCAGCTTGATGAAACTCGCTTTGCCCATGACGCGTTTCACCATCATCCGGCCGGATACCGATACCTCCACGTGCTCTGCGCGCAGGACCTCATCTGCGTGCGACTCGAACGTCTGGTGCAACTCTGCCGCCACCGCATTGCGCCGAAAATCGTTGGGAAAGGCATTCCCACTCTCGCGCAGTGTGTCGAGCTTGCTGCGCCTTTCTGCGATCAATTTGTTTTCGTTTTGTTGCTTGTCGTTGCTCACTACAATCCCTGTTTCAGGCTGGCTTCGATGAAGATATCCAGTCCGCCGTCCAGCACCGCTTGAGTGTTACCGGTTTCGACGCCGGTACGCAAATCCTTGATGCGGCTTTGGTCGAGCACATAATTGCGAATCTGGCTTCCCCACCCCACATCCGCCTTGTTCTCTTCGACCACCGCTGCGGCTGCCCGACGCTCCTGCATCTGTAACTCGTACAGTTTGGCCTTGAGCTGTTTCATCGCACTCGCCTTGTTCTTGTGCTGCGAGCGGTCGTTCTGACACTGCACGACGGTATTGGTCGGCAGGTGCGTAATTCGTACCGCCGATTCGGTGCGATTGACGTGCTGACCGCCTGCCCCGCTCGCACGGTACACGTCGATGCGCAGGTCCGACGGATTGATTTCAATCTCGATATTGTCGTCGACTTCGGGGGAAACGAACACAGAGGCAAACGACGTATGGCGGCGATTGCCGGAATCGAACGGCGACTTGCGCACCAGCCTGTGCACGCCGGTCTCCGTTCTGAGCCAACCGTAACTGTACTCGCCGACAATGTGCACGGTGGCGCTCTTGATGCCGGCCACTTCGCCGGCCGACGCCTCTATGACTTCTGCCTTGAAGCCGTGCGCTTCAGCCCAGCGCAGATACATGCGCAATAACATATCGGACCAGTCCTGCGCTTCGGTGCCGCCGGCGCCGGACTGAATGTCGAGGTAGGCGTTATTGGCGTCCATATCGCCGGAAAACATGCGGCGAAATTCAAGCCCACTCACGGTCTTTTCAAATTGCGCGAGTTCGGCAACGACCTCCGCAACCGTAGCTTCGTCGTCTTCCTCGATCGCCATCGCCAGCAATTCACCGGCGTCCGCGAGCCCGGTCGTGAGTTCGTCGAGGCCGACAACCACTTGCTCGAGCTGTGACCGCTCTTGCCCGAGAGCCTGTGCACGCTCAGGGTCGTTCCAGACGTCGGGTTGTTCGAGTTCGCGCCGAACTTCGGTCAGTCTCTCTTCCTTGGCCTCATAGTCAAAGATACCTCCTCAACGCATCGGTGCGTTCGGCGAGGTCAGCTATCGATTGCCTGATCTGGCTGGTTTCCATTGTCGGTCCCGAGATGTGCTTGGCGCGAAGTGGCGCGATCTTATCACGCAGAGGGTTTGTGCAAAGGCGCAATTTGCTCCACGACGAGTTGCGGAGTTTCCCTGCCGCGAAATTCGTTCACGTCGAGCTTGTATGCGAGCTGTACGATTCCCCGGTACGCAGGTCCTGCCTGGTTGAACGCGATCGCATCAATGATATCGCCACCTCCGGCGGGCCGGACTCGCAACTTCAGGTGCTTCTCTCCCACGGTTCTTTGCTCAACCACATCGAAGTCACCGCACCACATCGGCTCGGGGAACGCAGATCCCCAGGGACCTGCGTCGCGCAATGAACGGGCAAATCCAAGATTGATTGCCGAACCCGGCAATGGACCGTCGGTAACGATCGCGCCGCTGAAATCGGCGTCTGGATACAATCTTTCCATTTGCGTGACGACGGCCTGCTTGAATTCGGCCAACGACGATTCAGCCAATGTGAGACCCGCCGCCATAGCGTGACCACCGAACTTGTCGATGAGCCCCGGTTTTGCCGTCGAAACGGCCTCCAGCAGATCGCGAATATGCACACCCTGAATGGAGCGCGCCGAGCCCTTCAAAAAATCCGCATTTTCCCGCGCAAACGCGATGACCGGTCTGTGGCAACGTTCGCGCACGCGCGCTGCGATCAGCCCGACGACTCCCTGGTGCCAGGACTCGTCATAGACGCAAACGCAGCGCGGCCAGCGCTGTTCGCCCAGCTGATCGACATAGTTGAACGCCTGTTCGCGCATCGTCGCCTCAATTTCGCGTCGCTCATTGTTGATCTTGTCCAGGATACGGGCGTACTTGTTCGCGGTATCGGCATCGTCTGTCAGAAGGCATTCAATGCCGATGGAAATATCTTCAAGTCGACCCGCCGCATTGATCTTGGGGCCGACAGAGAAACCAAGATCGGAACTCACACAACGACTGAGTTGCCGTCGGGAGACCTCGAGCAGCGCGCCGATGCCCGGCACGGCACGGCCGGCTCGCATTCGCATCAATCCCTGCTGCACGAGGATTCGATTATTGTGGTCCAGCGGCACGACATCGGCCACCGTACCCAGCGCCACGAGATCCAGATATTTTGCCGGAATCTTCGCAGCGCCAGTCGCACCCTGCTCTTCGAGTATGCGCCCGGTCTGCGCCATCAGATAGAACGCAACGCCGACGCCTGCGAGGTTACGACTCGGGAACGTACTGCCCTTGAGGTTCGGGTTCACGATCACGGCAGCAGCGGGAAGCTCGTCGCCGGGAAGGTGGTGGTCGGTAACCAGCACCTCGATTCCCAGCTCGTTCGCAACCGCCACCCCGGCGACGCTGGACACGCCGTTGTCGACCGTGATCAACAAGTGCGGCAATCTCTCAGCGGCAACTTTGACGATTTCGGGCGTCAGGCCGTAGCCGTAGGCGAAGCGATTCGGCACGAGGTATTCGACGTCTTTAAATCCGAACTCGCGCAAGCAGCGCAGAACCAGTGCGGTGCTCGTAGCGCCATCTACGTCGAAATCGCCGACGACAATAATTCGTCGCTCGCGGTTCGCTATAACCAGTCTCGCCGCCGCATCGATGTTGTCGAGCGCACTGACGGGCGCAAGCTGCGCCAGCCCATAGTCCAGTTCGACGGCGCTGCTCAACCCGCGCATCGCGTACAGGCGCGCATGCAACGGGTCGATATCGCCAAGACGCTCGATGGCGGATTGCCCGGGATTCGGTCGAATGACGATGGGCCGCAGCGTCTTCATGCGGGCGTCGTCGTAGCAAGCAACCCCGACTTGCGGCGCCAGAATCGCAGCTCGTGCGAGCGCCTGACGTCGGCCCGCACTCCGTCGCGAAACAGCAGGATCAGGCGACTCAATCGCCCGGATCGCAGCGCCGCACGCAGCTCAAGCAGGCAACTTTCGAGCAGGGCCGGGTCATCGTCAAATTCGGGTGTCTCGGCAACGAATCCGGCGACCGAAGCCTGCAGGCACGACTCGATATCGCCCGGCCATGGCGATGCGTCGGCCGTCGCAGAATACCAATACCCGGTCAGTAACGCGTCGTCGGAGAACAGCGGCGGTTGCCGCCGGGTCATTTTCTCTGCTGCGGTACCACCGCCCCACAACCACAGCGAATTGACCGGCTGCTCTCCTGCCGCGACGCGCTGCTCATTCACTTCATGCTCGTGCAGCGCCATTTCTATTTCACTGACAAGATTGCGGTAGCTAGCAGTCTCGTCGCCCGTTGGCAGGAAATGAGTCGGAACTTGTTGGTCAACGACATAAGCCGGTACCGCGGCGGTCGCGATGGGTTTGTCAGAGCTCAGGTAACTGTAAGACCCCAGACGCACAAATCCACACGTACCGCCATCGGCAAGCGTTGCCTGAAGATGATTGATCAAAGAGCGCATCTGGTCGACCGGGATACGGCAGCGCCGTAACTCGTGCAAATACAAACGATCCAGCTGCGGCTCGAGATATACGGGGTCTGCCGCTGCGATCCAGTGAGTCGGTCGATCACCAGTCTGACCCCACATCCGCAAAGCCGCAAGCCCCTGCTCCGGATACGGCAATCGCACAACATTGAGAACCCGCGCCAGCAATTCCTCCGGCCCCGGTGCTTGTGTCAGGTCGGACCTGGCCAGCCAGGCGCGCAGCGATTTGTTTTGCAGCCGCCCATCCGACACAGGCGGCAGCACGACGACCGCAGAAGAATTATCATATGATGCGTTCACGATGAGCGCAGATGTTAAGGGATGCGCGATTGAAATTCACGAGAGAATTGCCGGGAACCCTGGCCATACGCAGCGTCACCGCTGCAGGTATTCGTATCGACGACCGACTGTGGCCGGTAGCCATCGCGATAAGCCCACAGCAAAATATCACTGAGTGGCCGCAAAAATCCGTTGCCGATCTCGTCGTCGAGGATTTCGCCACACTGCTGGCACAATCGCCAGAACTGATCGTGTTGGGCACCGGAGCAAAAGGGCTGTTCCCGCCCCGTGAACTCACGTTTGCGTTCGCTCGCCGCAGTGTTGGGCTGGAAGTAATGGATACGGCCGCCGCGGCACGCACGTTTAACGTATTGGCCAGCGACGGCCGCAAGGTTGCGGCGGTCTTGTATGTGTAGTCTATGAATCGAAGACGGCGTCGCCGGATATGCCGTGACTTTCCATCATCTCGCGCAGGTTCCTGAGCGCATCAATCTGAATCTGTCGCACACGCTCGCGTGTGACGCCGATTTCATCACCCACCTGTGCCAGCGTCGCTCGCCTGTAGCCGTGCAACCCAAAACGACGCTCGACCACAGCGCGCTGCTTCTCGCCTAATGCCCCTACCCAATGATCCACGATGTCATGCAACGCATCATTGTGTGCGCAACGCGAAGGTTCAGCATCGCGTTTGGCGCACAACATATCGACCGGGCCGCCGCTGTCATCCTCAATTTGACTCGAACTCAACGTGACGCGCGCATGCAAAGCCATCAGACGCCGTACTTTCGCTACATCCAGACCCACGTAGTCCGCAAGCATCGCCAACGTCGGTTCCACATCGCTCGTCTGCCGCAGCCGCCGTGCCGCACGCAGGCAGAAGTTGATATCCTTGATAACGTGAATCGGCAGGCGCACGGTGCGCGACTGGTTCATGATTGCACGCTCGATGGACTGGCGTATCCACCATGTGGCGTAAGTCGAAAAACGAAAGCCGCGTTCGGGATCGAACTTCTTCACGGCATGTATGAGCCCGAGATTGCCCTCCTCGACAAGATCGAGAAACGGCAGGTCGCGATGGATGTAGCGTCGCGCGATTTTGACGACGAGCCGCAGGTTGCTTTCAATCATGCGTTGCCGCGCCGATTCGTCCCCTCCCAGCGCGCGTCTTGAAAAGCGTTTTTCTTCGTCCGCAGTGAGCAGGGGCGAGATGCGTATCTCGTCGAGGTACTGCCGTGCTGGATCTAGCAGTTGTCCCACTGTTTTTATCTCTTTGGCAAATACTGCCTTGGGTTCACCGGCTTGCCGTTACGCCTGATCTCGAAATGCAGTCGCGGCTTGCGTTCCGGCCCCTCTCCCATGGTCGCAATTTGCTGGCCTTTTCTTATCTGCTCGCCTTCTTTGACCAGCAGTGACGCGTTGTACCCGTAGGCGCTCAGGTACGTGTCGTTGTGTTTAATGATAATAAGCTTGCCATAGCCGATCAGTCCACTGCCTGCGTACACGACACGGCCTGATGCCGCGGCGCGAATAGACTGCCCGGCTTTGCCGTCGATCAATACGCCGGTCCCGGTGCCCGGTTTCGCGCCAAAATCGACGTTTATTCGCCCCTTGGTGGGCCACGACCATTTGGGTGGCGGCTGCGCAGGTATCGACGGCAACGGACGCGACTCCCTGGGCCTCGCTACGGGACCTGATGCAGTCTGCCGCGCGCCGGACGCGGCCCGGCCTTGCAGCTGCAGAACCTGCCCGGGATAGATCAGTGATCCGTCACCGAGTCGGTTCCAGCGCGCCAGGTCCCGAGCGCTCTTGTTGTAACGCCAGGCGATGGAAAACAGCGTCTCTCCCCTGCGCACGATGTGCGTGTCCGGATCGTCTCGCCAGGACGAGTGACCGCCGCACGATGCCAGCAGGAGCATCAGCGGCAGCAGTATGAGGAAACGCGGCGTCATTGCCCGCGCATCATCAACCAAACGATCACCAGCGCGGCAACCAGGACAACAGCCCAGCCTACGCGCTCAATGTTCCGGGCCAAACCGTCCTCGAAGCGCTGTCCGCCGGCTTTGACCAGCCCGGCAACCAGGAAAAAACGACCTGCACGACCGAGCAGAGATGCGATCAGAAAACCCGGCAGGCTCAAAGCCGCCACACCCGCTGCGATCGTAAAGACCTTGTACGGAATCGGCGAAAAACCGGCCACCAGGACAACCCAGACACCGTAGCCATCAAACCAGTCACGACTGGTGACGTACGCACCCCAGTAACGTGACTCCCTGAGCCACGGTTCGATGACATCGAACAACGCGTAACCTAACGCGTAACCGGCCAGACCACCGAGTACGGAGAAGCCGGTCGCAATACTCGCAAAACGGACCCAGCGTTCCCGAGCCGCCAGGCACATCGGCACCAGCATGACGTCGACCGGAATCGGAAAAAACGACGATTCGGCAAAACTCATCGCGCTCAGATAGCGCTCCGCATGACGGTGCCGGGACCAGCGCATGACCTGTTCGTACATGGGAGCAAACAGTTTCACTCTACTTACCTTGCACGAGCGGCACGAAACTCACGGCGCCCAAAGACACCTGCTCGAAGTGATCCGCGAGTTTCGTCACCATCGTCAGATCCTGGCGCCCTTTGGGGCCGACTGGAATGATAAGCCGACCACCCGGCGCCAGCTGATCAAGCAGCTTTTGCGGAATCGAAGCTGGAGCCGCGGTAACGATAATGCCATCGTAAGGAGCGTACTTTGGCCAACCTTCCCAGCCATCGCCTGGGCGGAATTGCACGTTATAGATATCGAGGCTCCGTAATCTCACGCGCGTCTTTTTCAGTAATTCAGGAACGCGTTCAACCGTGTAAATTTTCTTCACCAATGGCGCGAGCATCGCGGTTTGATAGCCGCAGCCGGTGCCAATTTCGAGTATCGACTCACCGGTAAAGCCATCGAGCAGCGCTTCCGTCATTCGCGCAACGATAAACGGCTGACTGATCGTCTGGCCGAGGCCGATCGGCAAGGCCGTATCTTCATATGCCCGGCTGGCCAGCGCTTCATCGACGAACAGATGGCGCGGCACGGTACGTATTTGATTCAGCACCACCTCCGAGCGAATGCCTTGCTCAATGAGGCGCTGCACCAGCCGGTTGCGCGTGCGCGCTGACGTCATGCCGATGCCCAGTCGTGCATCGATCATCCAGGCGACTCCTCCAGCCAGGCGGAAAGAACCTGCACCGCCTCATGGCGCGTCAGATCCACTTTGAGTGGCGTAACGGACGCAAATCCCTGTTCGATCGCGTGGAAATCAGTGCCTTCGCCTGCATCCTGCCCCTCTCCCGCCGGGCCGACCCAGTATATCGGCCGTCCATAGGGATCTGTGTCTTTCAGTATCTGCTCGGACTTGTGGCGAAATCCAAGACGCGTCGCGCGCACGCCGCTGAGCTGATCAAAGGGAATATTCGGCACATTCAGATTCAGCACCACGTCCGACGCCAACGGTGCGCTCTCGATCTTCTGCACCAGCTCGCATGCGACCTGCGCGGCCGTTTCAAAATGCTTGAGATTCTGTCCCACAAGAGATACCGCGATCGTCGGCAATCCGAGGAAACGCCCTTCCATGGCTGCGGCGACCGTCCCCGAATAGATCACGTCATCGCCAAGATTGGCGCCGTGATTTATTCCGGACACCACGAGGTCCGGCTCATAGTCCAGAAAACCCGTCAACGCGAGGTGCACGCAGTCCGACGGCGTACCGTCCACTTTGTAGCGATTCTCGCCAAATTCCGACACTCGCAATGGCACCTGCAACGTCAACGAGTTGCTGGCCGCCGAACGGTTGCGATCGGGTGCCATGACAACCACATCCGCCACCTGTGCCAGCGCTTCTGTGAGCACGACGATTCCCGTGGCCAGGTACCCGTCATCGTTACTTACGAGAATTTTCATTGTTATTCTTGGCGGGTGAACTCGTGATTGGCAGACGCGCTCACTATACTGAATGTTTGCCGCCTGCCATAGCCTCAAAGGGCACGCCGTGACCGAAGAAGACAGCGAAGAGTTTCACCGGGCAGTGTCCGGCGCAAGACGGCTCAAAGCCGCAAAGCGCGCCCCGGAAGACAAGCCGAAGCCGAAAGCCCGCGCTGCATTTGCGCGCGCAGACGAGGCCGCCGTGCTGGTCGAAAGTCTTGAGGACGATATAGACACCATCGAGCACGGCTACGGCGGCGCCCTGCACTATCAGCGGCAGTCCGTCGGGCGTCGTACGATGCGCAAGCTGGCCCGCGGCGCTTATAGCGTGCAGGCGGAAATCGATCTACACGGCATGACGCTGGCAGAAGCGAAACCGCGCCTGCGAGATTTTATCCAGTACAGCGCACAGCAGAATCGGCTGTGCGTGCGTGTCGTGCACGGCAAGGGGCTGGGCTCCGGAGACCGCGGCCCGGTGTTAAAGAACGCCATCAATCACTGGCTTAGAAAATGGGACATCGTTCTGGCATTCGTTTCAACACGGCAGGTCGACGGCGGCACTGGCGCCGTGTATGTTTTGCTTGAAAAATAGTCCCTCCGCGGAGGAGTGTTTAAGCACACTGGAACGACATGACCATCGCAAACGTACGCTCAGTGCTCAAATATTTTTTGCTGATCGTCGTACTGTCAATGACACTGTCACTGACCTGGCTGCGTTGGGATTCCGGCCGGCCGAGGGATGATTGGTTCAACGAGCGGCATGGTCGGATCGATGCCGTAGCGACCGAGGAGTCGATCACCGAACACGGACAACTGGCGAAAACGGTACGGCTGACATCCGATTCTGGCCTGCAGGTTTCTTTTCGCATCATCCGCGATGTGCAAACGGATGCTCCGCTGCCGGTGTTGATGATACTGGGTGGACACCGCACCGGCAGCGATGCGGTTGAGCTGTTTGGCGACGTCGGTCAACGCTCGATTGTCGGAGTGGACTATCCCTATGCTGGACCGGAAAAAGTCAAAGGTGTGATTTCTATTGCCAAAGCGATCCCGCTGGCTCGGCGGGCGTTTTTGGACACTGTCCCGGCCGTGTCCCTCATTCTCGACTGGCTGCTTGAACAGGACTGGGTTGACGAAAAAAGAATTGTCCTGATTGGCGCAAGTCTCGGCGTACCGTTTGCCGCAACCGTCGCAGCTCGTGATCCGCGTGTGACCGGTCTCATGCTCGTCCACGGCGCAGCCGATAATCAGTTGTGGCTTGAGGTACAGGTGGCACGACGGTTAGACACCGAATTCCTGCATTATCCTCTGGCGAAAATTCTGTATTGGTTGGCATACGGTCCCGTTCTCGACACCAGCAAACACGTTGCCACGCTCTCGCCGCGTCCGGTACTGATCATTGGCGCACGCGACGACGAACGGACACCCGCCGGTCAGGCGGAACTGTTGTTCGATGCCGCGCGCGAACCCAAGCGCTTGCGCTACACCGACGGCCGGCATATCCAGCCCGGTCGAAAAGAAATTGTTGCCGCATTGCTGCGCATCGCAGACGAGGAAATGAATTTCCTTACGCAGTAAGCAAACTGCCTCAGATATCCGGTCAAGAGACTTGCAGTTCCTGCAACCAGTGATAATGGCCTGCTGGAGCCGTGTATACGCCCCTTGAAACTAATGCCCCCGCGGGGGATTATCTGAATGAGAATCATTAGTAGTAGCGAGCAATCGGTGGTACTGGAAAGTTTTGGTTTTACCTTGCTCGCCGCGTGAGAGCCTGTCCATGACAACAAAAAACAAATCAGAAAACGAACTCAAAAAGATCGTTCAAATGGCGGACCCTGAGTCATTACAGCCGAAAAATGAACTATGATCCACGGGGTCGCTGCATAAATGAGTAACGGCGCTGGTTTTTACACGGCCTGGATCCGAAGCGGACGTTGACGATCATCCACTGAATTGCGTCAATATTAATTCGTGCAATTTTTTTGCTACACCAGCTGTAACCGAAAGCAGCGCCATAGGAGGCCACAATGCTTGAGTACATTCGAACCGTGAGATTCCCTGTATTCCTGATAGTCCTTGTTGCGTCCGTTCCACTGGCTGTGGCTGCGCCAGGCAGTGATAACAAACCCAATATTGTCCTTGTCGTGATGGATAATTTTGGTTATGGGGAAGTTGGCGTTTACGGCGGCGGTGTCCTGCGCGGGGCCGCAACACCCAATATTGACAGCATTGCCGCTGAGGGATTCCAGCTGACCAACTTCAATGTCGAAGCGGAATGCACGCCATCGCGTACCTCGTTGATGACTGGTCGTTACGGGATTCGTGCCCGGCAGCGGCCTGACGGTCCTCCCAGGGATATATGGTGGGGCATCACCCAATGGGAAATTACACTGGCGGAGATGCTGTCCGATACCGGTTACGCGACGGGCATATTCGGAAAATGGCACTTGGGTAACACCGAGGGCCGTTTTCCCACGGACCAGGGATTTGATGAGTGGTATGGAATCCCCCATTCATCGGATCGGGCCTTCTGGCCGGATAGCGATAGCTGGCAGGAGGGGGCTCACCCGGATCTCGAGTTCACCTATGTCGTGTCATCAAAGCGAGGTGAAACGCCTAAGAAACTGGAAGTGTACGGCCGCGAGAAGCGCAGGACGATCGACCGGGAAATCACCGATCACGCCATCAATTACATCAAACGCAAGGCTAAAACCAAGCAGCCTTTTTTCGCCTATATCCCGTATACGCAAACCCATGAACCGGTCGACGCCCATCCCGACTTTAAAGGTACGACCGGAAACGGAAGCTTTGCTGACGTTCTTGCACAAACCGATGCCTACGTGGGCGAACTCCTCGATACGATCGATGATCTAGGGCTCAAAGACAACACCATCTTTATCTTTACATCGGACAATGGTCGCGAAGGCGTAACGCGATCGTTTGGATTCACCGGGCCCTGGCGAGGATCGATGTTTTCACCCTATGAAGGCTCCTTACGTGTTCCTTTTCTAATCCGCTATCCTGGGAAAATCCCCGCAAAGCAAGTCTCAAACGACATGGTCCATCTGGTGGATTTGTTTCCCACATTGGCGAATTTTGCCGGCGGCGATATCCCGCAAGATCGCATACTCGATGGTGTTGACCAATCTGATTTCCTGATGGGTAAGTCAGAGAAATCCGCTCGAGAATCCATCGTCATTTACATTGGTAATGTACTTTTTGGAGTGAAGTGGCGCAATTGGAAAATGCTTATCAAGGAAATCGATGAGGATAGCTATGCGATCCGAACTATGGCCTATCCATCAATCTATAATCTGATCATAGACCCAAAAGAAGAGGTTCCCGAAGGCTTCTATCTCGATGACACGTGGGTAGACGCTCCTTTGTGGCAAGTTATAGAGGATCACCTGGCATCAATTGAAAACGATCCTGGTGCTCCGGACCAGTAGGTACCAAGCCAATAGGCAGCCATCGACGTCCGCTATCCGGAAAAACAGACGTTATTGGTCAGCCCGGTCTCAATTGAAAAGTGCGTCGCTTACTGCCGCAAGCTCTCTCAAAACCGAGGTCGCGAAAGCGCCACGCCCCAATGCAAATGTAAGCGTCAACGACTCGTCGTCAAGTTGCCACTGAAGGTTCATGACTTTTAGTCTCAGGCTTCGGTGCGCGGGCTTGACTCTTGCTTTGCCAAGAGCGCGTAACCAATTCTCGTGCCCCGCTGGAGCCGTATCCACATCCGCACCGTCGCCCCACAGCAATCCAGTCGGGTGGATGTCCAACTCCTGACAGCGCCGCGTGATCTCGTCATCCACGACATCGACGTCAAATACGCTGCCGGAGCCGTCAAGATTAACGACCTCCCCGGGCAAAATCGTATTCCAGGTGTTGTCGGTGACCCGAGTCGCCAGCAGTTCATTGAACATGAAAGATCGAGCGCTCGATATCGCGATGCTGCGCTTGTGTCGCGGCAGGCGTTTGCCTGCGCTCCAAATATTCGCGAGTTCCACGTTCGCGCCGTTGCGTCCAAAACGCTGCGAACCGAAATAATTGGGCACGCCGGCGTCGCGAATGAGCTGCAATCGCAGCTCCAAAATGTCGGCATCCGGCATCTCGCCGCGCAAGACAATCCGAAAATGATTCGCCTTGTGTGCGCCGCGCCGTAGTTTGCGCGAATGCCGCTTGACGTCCAGCAGCGATACGCCCTCGATCGTCAACGTGTTCCAGTCGGGTGCGTTCCAACGCGGCACGCTGAACCACTGCCGTGTGATCGCGTGCCGGTCTTTAAGTCCACAGTATCCGACATCTTTGGCCGGCACATCGGCATGCGTTGCCAACTGCCGCGAGACCCACTCGGTATTGGCGCCGGTTTTCTCGACGTAAAGGACATCGTGCTCGCCGTCGCCCGAGAAATCGAAGTCGAGTGCTTCGGTAACGTCAAAATCGGCAGGGGAGGATCGAATGACTGCGGCGAACAACGTCGACCCGTGCGCGCGGGGCCAGGCGGGCAATGACACGTGTGGTTTTACCGGGATGCAGCGGCGACGGGCACGACCTGGTAGAAGGTTTCCCGCTTGCCGATCATGCCCAGATCGCTACGGGCGCGCTCTTCGGCCGCATCGCGGCCACGTTTGAGATTGATCACCTCGGCGTCCAGCGCCGCATTGCGTTCACGCAGGGTGTCGTTCAAAGCGCGCTGCTCGTTCACCGCTGCGCGCAATTTCACGGTCTTTTGATAACCGTCGGCGGAAAACCGGAGTTCGGCCTGAATACCGAGCCCGCCCATTACGAGTATGACCAGAAGCCAGCGTGCACAGAACAATCTAAAACCCCAATAGCCAAATCAGTTGGCGTCGGTCTGGCCCACTTTGACCGAAAACGCCTCGCGGGCTGCATAAACTGCGTCTGCGCCCAGTTCCTCTTCAATGCGCAACAGCTGGTTGTACTTGGCGACACGGTCAGAGCGGGACAAAGAACCCGTCTTGATCTGCGTTGCCTGAGTGCCCACCGCCAGGTCGGCAATCGTGCTGTCCGAGGTTTCCCCCGACCGGTGCGAGATGACTGCGGTAAAGCCTGCGTCGTCTGCCATAGTAATCGCATCAAGAGTTTCGCTTAAGGTACCGATTTGGTTAGGTTTTATCAATATAGAATTGGCAATTTCTTCGCTTATTCCGCGACTCAGGATCGTCGTATTGGTGACGAACAGGTCGTCGCCGACCAGCTGTATGCGGCTGCCGAGGGCATCGGTGAGCAATCGCCAGCCCTCCCAGTCATTCTCGTCCATACCGTCTTCGATGCTGACGATGGGATAGGCATCGGCCAGCTCGGTCAGATATGCGCAAAATCCGGCGGCATCGAACTGCCGGTTCTCCGACTCGAGGTCGTAGACGCCATCGCTGTAAAACTCCGAACTGGCAACATCCAGACCCAGCAGGATATCGTCTCCGGCTTTGAAACCGGCTTTTTCGATCGCGACCAGGATGATGTCCAGCGCGGCCCGATTCGACGGCAGGTCCGGTGCAAACCCACCTTCATCACCCACGGCCGTGTTCAAGCCCTGCCCCTGCAACACGCTTTTCAGGCTGTGGAATATTTCCGCGCCATAACGCAATGCCTCGCGAAAACTGGGCGCGCCGACCGGCAGGATCATGAATTCCTGAATATCGACATTGTTGTTCGCGTGCACGCCGCCGTTGATGATGTTCATCATCGGCACTGGCATCGTCGTGCTGTCGCCCAAATGGCGAAACAACGACAGTCCTTTTGAAATGGCCTCGGCTTTTGCGACAGCCAGGGAAATCGCAAGTATCGCGTTCGCTCCCAGGCGTCCCTTGTTGTCGCTGCCATCCAGATCCCGCATGCGCTGATCAATGGCGCGCTGATCCGAGAATTCTTCGCCGATTAACGCCTCACTGAGTTCGCCGTTGATGTTCGCGACAGCCCCCAACACGCCCTTGCCCAGGTACCGTGAAAGATCGCCGTCACGCAGTTCCACGGCCTCGCGAGACCCGGTCGACGCCCCGGAGGGCACCCCCGCTCGCGCCGCACTGCCGTCTACCAGTGTGACGTCCGCTTCCACCGTAGGATTGCCGCGCGAGTCGAGAATCTCCCGACCGCGTATTGCGCTGATCTTGATCATTGCTACTCCGGGTCCACTACCCCGAGGCCATGTTCCGCCTCAAGATAGCCGCTTTGTTTGACGCTGTTGTCGATCGCCACCAGCGTTTCCAGAAGTTGTTTCATTTGCGCCAGCGGCCAGGCATTCGGACCGTCGCTCAGCGCTTTGGAAGGATCCGGGTGCGTCTCCATGAACAGGCCCGCAATACCGGCAGCGGTTGCGGCACGCGCCAGTACCGGTATGAACTCGCGCTGTCCGCCCGACGACGTACCCTGTCCGCCCGGTAATTGCACCGAGTGCGTCGCGTCAAACACCACGGGCGCGCCGGTGCCGCGCAT
Source organism: Pseudomonadota bacterium (assembly GCA_022563255.1). Lineage (GTDB taxonomy): Bacteria > Pseudomonadota > Gammaproteobacteria > Steroidobacterales > Woeseiaceae > UBA1847. The sequence goes on along the minus strand of JADFNS010000009.1, from coordinate 62,680 downwards.
GATCGCCAGGCTGCGCATATCCGATATCAGGTTGTTGTAGCCAAACGAGAAACCCCGCTCGCAAACCATGATGTCCTTGTTGCCTGTGGACTTCGCCTTGTCGACAACGTTCTGCATTTCCCAGGGCGACAGAAATTGACCTTTCTTGATGTTCACGGGCAGTCCCGCCGCCGCTGCGCGCAATATAAAGTTGGTTTGCCGACAGAGGAACGCTGGCGTTTGCAGCACATCCACGACATCGGCAACTTCGTCTATCGGTGTGTCTTCGTGCACATCGGTCAAAACCGGCAGCGCCAGTTGCTTCTTAACCTCGCCGAGTATGCGCAGTCCTTCCTCCATCCCCGGACCACGGAAGCCATCACGCGAACTGCGGTTCGCCTTGTCAAACGAGGACTTGTAGATAAACGGGATGCCAAGATCGCCGCAAATTTCCTTGAGCGCCCCCGCTGTGTCGATCGTCATCTGCTCGCTCTCGACCACGCAAGTGCCGGCGATCAGAAAAATCGGCTGATCGTTGCCAACCTCGAATCCACACAACTTCATCCTTCTGCCGCCTCAGGTAATTCGCACTCGCAGTTCTCGCGTACGGCACGAATGAAATTAATGAACAAAGGATGGCCATCACGCGGATTCGACGTGAATTCCGGATGGAACTGGCTCGCAAGGAAGAAAGGATGCTCAGGAAATTCAATCATTTCCACAAGATCGTCGATGGACACGCCCGAAAACACCATTCCGGCTTTCTCCAACTGCTCGCGGTAATTGTTATTGACCTCGTAGCGATGCCGGTGACGCTCCTCGATATCGGTGCGGCCGTAGCTGCGCGCGGCCAGCGATCCTTTCTGCAGCGTCACGCTCTGTGCGCCAAGCCGCATCGTCCCGCCCATTTCGGATTGCTCATCACGCTCTTCGGTGTCACCGGATATGTCACGCCACTCAGTAATCAGCGCGATGACGGGATGCGGCGTATTTTTATCGAACTCGGTACTCATGGCGCCCTTGAGACCGGCAAGATTCCTCGCGGCTTCGATCACCGCGACCTGCAGGCCTAAGCAAATGCCCAGATACGGGACGCCATTCTCCCGGGCGAAACGCGCGGTCTCGATCTTGCCTTCAATGCCGCGATCGCCAAATCCGCCGGGCACGACAATACCGTCCATGCCCTCCAGGCAACCGACACCCTTCTCCTCAATGTCGCGCGATTCGATGAAGTGAATTTTCACTCGCGTGCGCGTATGAATGCCGCCGTGTTGCAATGCCTCAACCAGCGAAATATACGAATCCTTCAGTCCCATGTACTTGCCAACCAGCGCAATATGCACTTGCGCTTCCGGATTTTGCTTCGCCTCAACAATCTCATCCCATTCGGACAGATCGGCTTCGGGCAGATCGAGCCCGAGTTGCCGCGCCACGATGCCGTCGAGACCCTGGTCGTGCATCATCGCGGGAATCTTGTACAAATCGTCGGCATCCCAGGCCGAAATGACCGATTTTTCGGGAACGTTCGTAAACAACGCTATTTTTTTGCGCTCCGCATCCGGCAGCGGATCCACAGATCTGCACACCAGGATGTCGGGCTGTATGCCAATAGAGCGCAACTCTTTTACCGAGTGCTGCGTCGGTTTGGTCTTGATCTCCGACGATGTCGGAATGTAAGGCACGAGCGTCAGATGGACGTAGACCACGTGGTCGCGACCCATCTCAATACCCATTTGCCGTATCGCTTCGAGAAAGGGCAAGGATTCGATGTCGCCGACGGTACCGCCGATTTCAACCAGGCAGATATCCGCATCGCCTGCCCCGCGTTGCACACATTGTTTGATCTCGTCGGTGATGTGCGGAATGACCTGCACCGTCGCACCCAGGTAATCGCCGCGGCGTTCCTTGGCGATGACGCTCTCGTAGATACGGCCCGTCGTGAAATTGCTGTCCCTGCCGCCTTTGGCCGTGCGTACGAAGCGCTCATAGTGCCCCAGATCCAGGTCGGTTTCGGTGCCGTCATGGGTAACGAAAACCTCTCCGTGCTGAAACGGACTCATGGTGCCAGGATCAACGTTGATGTACGGATCGAGCTTGATCATGCTGATCGTCAATCCGCGCGCTTCAAGTATTGCGCCCAGGCAGGCCGAGGTGATTCCCTTTCCTAAGGAAGAAACCACACCGCCGGTAATAAAAACATACGATGTCATGTGTGAACTCAATGTAGGTCGCGCGTTGTTAATCGGTGCAAGCGAGAAACAAGAAAGGGCTGGACTAAAAGCACCACCGGCAAACTACGGTGCTTTTTTCCAACCCTTGGTATTCCGCGCCGTCGTTGGACTAAAGACGGTGTTAAACGTTATCAGGGCAAGTGCCTTAATGCAATGCGGGGCGACCGCTCCATTGCACGGCTACGCCCGGTCGGCTGACGGCGTCAGCGGCCATCCAAAGGTCACCCACGGCCACGAGTTGCTCCCCGCAGTACAGCAATGGCAGGCGCTCTCGCATCCAGGGAACCACGCCCTCTTCTTGAAGTAATTTCTTCAATTTACGCGTATGCGATTGACCCTGTGGCTGAAATTCCTCTCCCCCGGACCTCGACTTGATCGTCAATCCGCGCTGCACCAGCGCCTGGGATATCCCAACGTCCGCACCGGCGACCAGTCGCAAGCTGCCAAGACCCGCGCCGAGTTCCACCTCATCGCCTGCAAAGCGGGTCATCTGAATCACATCTGCAAGCTTTTCGGGCAGCAGATAAAGCCCTTTTCTATAACGCCGAACCGAGGCACCAGGCCAACTTACCAGCGGTTGCGCATCCACGCGCGCGGCGATGACATCGTGCATGACCCTTTCCAGCTGCTGCGCACTCGGCGTGGAGAGTCCCAGATCGCGCAGCGCGTATCGAATCAGATTGCGCTGCCGTGGCGCTGACAGTTGCGACAACCCGTCGATCGACAGTCGCTCGGGCCGCCCACCCAATCGCTCAAGATCGATCTTCGCCAGGTCGGTCAGCAAATGCGACGCCTCACCGGCATGTCCGGCGCTGCGCTGCAGGCGAGCGGCAATGTCCGGCCAGCGTGACTGGAAACGCGGCAGGATTTCGTGCCGCAAAAAATTTCGATCGAATCGCCGGTCGGAATTCGACGCGTCCTCCACCCAGTCGAGGCCCGCATCGCGTGCATATTTCTCAATGGCCGCGCGATCGACGTCGAGCATCGCGCGCGCCAGCCATCCGGGACCAAAACGCCGGATCTCGCCGATACCGGCAAGCCCCGCCGGACCGCTGCCCCGGATCAGGTTCAACAACAGCGTTTCGGCCTGATCTTCACGGTGGTGCGCGCTCAGCAGCCAGTCTCCGGAACGCATTTCGGCTTGCAAGGCCGTGTATCGCGCGTCCCTCGCGGATGCTTCAGGCCCTTTGCCGGAATCCAGATCGACCTGCACCTGCAGCAACTGAAATTCGATGCCAAACGTCGCGGCGGCGGACGCGCAATGCTGCGCCCAACCGGCCGATCCGGCCTGCAGTCCGTGGTCGACATGCATCGCCAGAACCGGGATTTTGGAAAATTCGCTGACGGCATGTGCGAGAACCGTCGAATCAAGACCGCCGCTGAACGCTATAACATAGCGAGCCGGTTTTTCCGCCACGGCTTCGAGTTTTGCGAGTCGCGCCAGGAGAAGCGCCGGGCTGAAAGTCACACTTCTTCGAACTGTCCGAAGCTCGCGAGACGCTGCTGGCGTTTTGCAAGCAGTTCCTCAATGGGCAAGCGGGTCAGCTCATCCAGACTTTGCAGCAGGGCGTTGCGCACGACTTCGGCCATTGCCTTGGGATTGCGGTGGGCACCACCGAGTGGTTCGGGAAGTACTTCATCGACCAGGCCGAATTCGTCCAGATGAGCGGCAGTAATTCGCATCGCCTGTGCAGCGTCCTCGGCCATATCGGCGCTCTTCCACAAAATGGCCGCGCAGCCTTCCGGTGAAATAACGGAGTAAATGCTGTATTGCAACATCATTAACTTGTCGCCAACCCCGATCGCGAGCGCACCACCGGAACCGCCCTCGCCGATGACGACGCTGATGATGGGCGTCCGCAGGGTGGACATCATGTACAAGCACTGTGCGATCGCTTCACTCTGACCGCGTTCCTCGGCGCCGATCCCCGGATAAGCGCCCGGCGTATCGATAAAGGTAACGACGGGCATCGAGAATTTCTCGGCCAGACGAAAGAGTCGCTGCGCTTTGCGATAGCCTTCGGGGTTCGGCATGCCGTAGTTTCGGCGGACGCGCTCTTTTGTGTCGCGTCCTTTTTGATGGCCGATAAACATGACCACGATGTCGTTGATTCGGCCGATACCGCCGACAATCGCCGGATCGTCCGCGTACATGCGATCACCATGCAGTTCCTGAAAATCGGGCGCAATTTCTTTGAGGTAATCCAGCGTATACGGCCGCGACTCATGTCGTGCAACGCGAGCAACCTGCCACGGCGACAGCTTGGCAAAAATGCCTTTGGTCAGCGAGGCGCTCTTTTCCTTAAGACGCGCGATTTCGTCGTTGATGTTGATTTCGGCGTCATCACCCACATAGCGCAGCTCATCGATCTTCGCCTCCAATTCAGCGATCGGTTGCTCGAAATCCAGAAATTTCAATTCCATCAGCTGTCGCGTCCCGGCCCATACAGAAGGCGGACATTATTATTGCCCAGCAATTCCGTCAACTTATCACGCAATTCACGGCTCGGACGAACCGCCCACTCCGGCCCCAGCGACAGTCTCGCTGCCGCGCCCTCACCGATATAACGCACCGACACGTCGCAGTTACCCACACGATAGGGCAAAAGCACGTCATGCAGCCTGGCCAATAATTGCTCGCCCTGCCCGTTCGGTGAAATACTCAAGACCATGCTTTGCGCGCGCGATTCAATCACCCTGTCGATGTGCAGCGCCTTCTTTACGTTCACGGTCCAGCTACCGATGAAGTTGTCGTAACGCAAGGCGCCGGTGACGACGACGATTTCTTCCATCACCAGCAAGTCCCGAAACTCCTGAAAGACCTCGCTAAACAGGCTGACCTCCATGCGAGCCGTATCGTCGTCGAGCGTCACAGTCACACGATTGCCGCGTTTGCGAATCTCGACAATCAGTCCCGCAACCGTGGCCTCTCTGCGCAATTGCGCGTAATTGTGCTTGCCCTTGATCGTTGGCGGAGCGGGCTCTGCAGCGATCTCGCAAAGTCTGCCATCCGTGAGGTATCGAGCATCGTGCCGAACCGCGTCAAACGGATGCCCGCTCAGGTACAGACCCAGCGCCTCCTTTTCGCAATTCAGCAGTTCGCACTGCTGCCACTCGGCCAGCGGCACGGCTTTCTCCACCGCAGCGCTCGCGGCGTCCTCAAGACCGAACATGTCGTTCTGGCCGGCGGCCGCTGCCCTGGCTCCCTGATCCGCGCTGCGCAACGCCTGCGGCACCTGCTGCATCATGCTGCGGCGCGTCTCGCCAAAGCCGTCCATGGAACCGGACTTGATCATCGCCTCGAGCGCGCGTCGATTGGTCCTGTCGTGATCGCTGCGGCGGCAAAACTCGACCAGACTTGTGAACGCTCCGTTCTTTTCGCGCTCGCGGATCAGCGACTCGACCGCGGCCTGCCCTACGCCCTTGATCGCGCCCAGACCGTAAAGAATCGTGCCATCGTCCGGCACACTGAAGCGGTACTTCGATACATTGATATCAGGCGCAAGCAGTTCGAGTTTCAGCTGGCGACAGTCGGCCTTCAGCACGACCAGCCGATCGGTGTTGTCCAGGTCGGCGCTCATAACCGCCGCCATGAACGCGGCAGGAAAATGCGCCTTAAGGTAAGCCGTTTGATACGACAGCACAGCATAGGCGGCAGAGTGCGACTTGTTAAAACCGTAGCCTGCAAATTTCTCCATGAGATCGAAGATGCGGGTTGCCGTTTTATCCGTAACACCACGCTCCGTCGCGCCCGTCACAAAAATGCCGCGCTGTTTCGCCATCTCCTCGTAATTCTTCTTGCCCATGGCGCGACGTAACAGGTCCGCGCCACCGAGCGTGTAGCCTGCGAGCACTTGCGCAATCTGCATGACCTGTTCCTGATAGAGAATGACGCCGTAGGTTTCTTCCAGTACAGGCTTTAAATCCGGATGCAGATAATCGATGTGCGCCTTGCTCGTGGCGTGTTTGCGCGTAATAAAATCGTCCACCATGCCGGACTGCAACGGACCCGGCCGGAACAGCGCCACCAACGCAACCAGGTCGTCGAACTGCGACGGCCGCATGCGCTTGATCAGGTCACGCATGCCGCTGGACTCCAGCTGAAACACGGCGACCGTCATGGTGCTGCGCAATAACTCGAACGTCTTCGCGTCGTTGTCGGGAATCGTCTTGATCGTAAAGGACAGATCCGGGTTGCTGTCGTTAATAATTTTCACGGCCCAGTTGATAATCGTCAGCGTCTTGAGGCCCAGGAAGTCGAACTTCACCAGGCCAACGGCCTCGACGTCACTCTTGTCGAGCTGCGTAACAACGTTGCTGCCACCCTCTTCACAATACAGCGGCGCAAAATCCGTGAGCGCGCCCGGCGAAATGACGACGCCACCCGCATGCTTGCCGGCGTTGCGGACCAGGCCTTCCAGTGACTGCGCCAGATCGATGATCGCAGCAACCTCTTCGTCATCGCGAACCATCGCCGCCAGTTCATCGGAATCCTCGAGCGCCTTGGCCAGCGTTATACCGATCTCGAACGGCACCAGTTTCGCGATTCGGTCAACTAAACCGTAGGGCTGACCCAACACGCGGCCGGTATCCCGTATGACGGCCCTTGCCGCCATCGTGCCAAAAGTAATGATCTGAGATACCCGCTCACGCCCGTATTGCCGGGCAACGTAGTCGATGACACGGTCGCGGCCTTCCATGCAGAAGTCGATGTCGAAGTCAGGCATGGACACGCGTTCCGGATTCAGGAATCTCTCGAACAGCAAGCCGTGCTGCAACGGGTCGAGATCGGTAATATGCAGCACCCAGGCGACCAGAGAACCCGCGCCGGAACCGCGACCCGGTCCGACCGGGATGTCATTTTTGCGCGCCCAGCGAATGAAGTCTGCAACGATCAGAAAGTACCCCGCGTAACCCATGGTCTGAATAACGTCGAGTTCGATTTTCAAGCGCGCCAGATACGGCGCTGCGGCCGCATCGCGCTGTTTCGCCGGCACCGCCTCCACCTCGAACTTGATCGCCAAAGCGGCATCCAGACCGGATCGCGCCTCCGACTGCAGAAATTCGGCTTCGCTGCGTCCGTCCGGGACCGGAAACGCCGGCAGCACGCTTTCGCCCAGCTTGAGGTCCAGGCTGCAGCGGCGCGCAATTTCGACGGTATTGTCCAGGGCGGATGGCACATCTGCGAACAGCTCCAGCATCTCCTGCGTGGAACGAAAATACTGTTCGTCAGTGTAGTTCTTCGGCCGGTCCGCATCGGCCAGCACGCGACCGGTGTGAATACAAACCCTGGCTTCGTGCGCGTCAAAGTCGTCCCCGTCCAGAAAACGCACGTCGTTACTGGCAACAACCGGCACCCTTGCATCGCTCGCGAGCGCCAGGCTTCGCCGCACAACGTCTTCCTCGCCGGGTCGCCCCGTGCGAATCAATTCCAGGTAATAGCGGTCGCCAAAAACATTTTGCCAGTAGTCCAGCAGTTCGTTGGCGTGATCGGCGTGACCACTCTGCAAGGCGCGACCCACGTCTCCTTCGCGGCCGCCTGACAACGCGAGTAGCCCTGCGCAACTATCCGGCGTCAGCCATTCGTGGCGCGCCATCGGTGCGCCGCGGATCTGGCCCTCAAGGTAAATGCGCGTCACCAACTGCGAGAGATTCCGGTAGCCTAAGTTATTCTGCACCAGCAACAACAACGTGAACGGTTGATCGGCGGCGTCGTCATTGACGATGCGCAGATCGAGACCGATGATCGGCTTCACGCCTGCCGCCATCGCCTTGCGATAGAACTTGACCAGTCCGAACAGATTATTTTGATCCGTTAGTGCGACCGCAGGCATGCGCTCGGCAACGCAACGCTCCATGAGCTTGGGAATGCGTACCATGCTGTCCACCAGCGAGTACTCGGTGTGCACATGCAGGTGGACAAAACCGGCGGACATCAGGAAACGGCCCTGACGGGCGCGAAGGTTCGTCGATGTGCACGACACGGCCCGAATTCTCGCAAGTTGTTGCGGTGGATCTGTGTACCGTAGCCCTTGTGTCGCGCGAATTCGTAGCACGGATAGATTTTATCGAGACTAACCATCATCCGGTCGCGAGTGGTTTTGGCGATGATGGACGCCGCGCTGATCGCGGGAACAATGTCATCGCCTCCAACGATTGCCTCGCCCACAACCGTCGTGTTCCCGAAGCGCAAATCCGGCAGCCGATTGCCGTCGATCTGCACGATTTCAGGCATGATGCGCAAGCTCAGGATCGCGCGCCGCATCGCCAGCATCGTTGCAGCGAGTATATTGATCGCATCAATTTCCGCGGCGTCGGCCCAGGCAACCGACCAGGCCAGCGCACCCTGCTTTATTTGCCTGGCGAGCGCGTCACGTCGCTGCGCCGACAGCCTCTTGGAGTCCACCAGCCCCCGGATAGCGGCATTCGGGTTCAATATGACCGCAGCTGCAACCACCGGGCCCGCGAGCGGACCTCGGCCTGCCTCGTCAATGCCGGCCAGAAGCCCGCCAAACTTCAATCTGTTCGTTTGCTGCATGGGTAGCCGAATGTTGGATCTGCCTGATGGTCTTTATCGATGCAGAAGCGCGACCACCGCGTCCGCTGCACGCTGGTCTGTATTTTGCGCCAGCTCGGCTCGCAGTTTAGCAAATCTGTCGCCGATGATTCGCCTGCGATCCGGGTCGTCCAGTAATTCGATGACAGCATTTGCGACGGCTTGCGGACGGATATCGCCTTGTATGAACTCCGGCACCAGCGGCATCTCCATGAGCAGATTTGGCAGCGTGTAATGGCTTAACCTGACGAGGCGCAGCCGCGTCAGAATCCAGTAGGTCAGTTGCGCGACCCCGTAAACAGCAACCGTTGGCTTACCCAGAAGCGCAGACTCCAATGCTGCGGTGCCCGACGCGAGTAACACGACATCGGCTGCCAACATGGCGCGTTCAGAGTCGCCGTCGAGCAGCAGGAACATATCCGTCAGGCCTGCAGCAGCAATCTGGCGCTCGATGGCCGGTCGCAGCGCGGGCGTCGCGACGGGGGTGATGAATTGAATGCTGCTACAGGTTTTTGCTATCAGCGCAGCCGCCGCCACCAGGGGCTCGCCCAGGCGGGATATTTCACCGGCCCGGCTGCCCGGCAAGACCGCCACGACGGTCCGCGCAGTGACTCCCAACGCCTGCCGGGCGCTGGCGGCATCAGCAAACTCCGGCGTGCTATCCGCCTTCGGGTGCCCTACAAATACCGCGTCAATGCCCTGTTCGTCATACAGCGACTTCTCGAACGGCAGTATGCACAGCACCTTGTCCGCTGCCGCTCGTATCGTCTTGATACGACCGTAGCGCCATGCCCAGATCGACGGACTAACATAGTGAATGGTCTTGATGCCGGCGGCGCGCAGTTTTTTCTCGAGGCCCAGATTGAAGTCCGGCGAGTCGATACCGACAAACACGTCGGGGGGCGAATGCTGCCACCGCCTGCACAGTTCCCTGCGCAGACGCAACAGACGCGGGATGTGCGCCAGCGTCTCAACCAGGCCGAAGACGGCCAGAGTCTCGGCACGGTGCCACTGCTCACAACCGGCCGCCAGCATCGCAGGTCCCGCGACGCCTTCGAACACCGCGTCCGGATAGCGCCGCTTCAATTCCAGAATAAGGCCTGCGCCCAGCAGATCGCCGGAGGACTCGCCAGCAACGAAGCCGATACGCATCCGCGTTGCCTCCTAGCGGACGATGCCACGCTCGGACGAGCGCAGCGAATCAAGAAACAACGACAACTCGGGCTGCCCGTCGACGATTGCCTCAATCTGTTCTATCGCCTCGGCGAGCTTGTAGCCTTTGCGAAATACGAGCCGATAAGCGTTCTTGATATTGCGAATCTGGTCCACCGAAAAATCCCGGCGTTTCAAGCCTTCGCTGTTGATGCCCTTCGGCGCGGCAGGCTGCCCGGACACCAGCGTGTACGCCGGCACGTCGCGATTGATTCCCGCGTACATCCCCAGAAAAGCGTGCGCACCAATCCTGCAGAATTGATGCACACCTGAGAAACCGCCACAGATCACCCAGTCACCCACATGCACATGCCCGGCCAGCGTCGTGTTGTTCGCCATGATCGTCTTGTCGCCGATCACACAGTCGTGTGCGATGTGCACGTACGCCATGATCCAGTTGTCATTGCCCAGGATCGTCTCACCGGCGCCCTGCGTCGTGCCGCGACTCAAAGTACAAAACTCCCGAATCGTATTTCGGTCGCCGACGATCAGGCGCGTTGATTCTCCCGCGTACTTCATGTCCTGCGGATCATCGCCTATCGAGCAAAATTGATAGATGTGATTTTCTTTGCCAATAACTGTCGGTCCATTGATGACCACATGGCTGTCGATTTTCGTGCCATTGCCGATTTCCACATGATCGCTGACAATCGAATACGCGCCGATCTCAACATCGTCCGCAATGACGGCTGACGCGGCAATAATGGCAGTGGAATGAATCATTTTTCGAGCTTCTTGACGCGCTCGTTTAGCTGGCCGAGACGGCGGAATCTGGCCAATTGCTTGCGCCAGGACTTTGCGGCAACGGCAGGAAAGCTGGCCGCGTAGTTTCCCGGTTCCGTGACATCTTTGCTTAGAAATGACAGGGCGGCAACGGTAACGTCGTCGCATACCTCAATATGTCCGACAGTGCCGGAGGCGCCAGCGAAAATACAACGCTCGCCTATCTTCGCGCTCCCGGCGATGGCGGCCGTCGCGGCCATGGCGGTGTGCGCACCCAGGTGAACGTTGTGCCCGACCATGCAGAGATTGTCTATGCGGACGCCGTCTCCGATAACCGTGTCGTCGATTGAGCCGCAATCGATGGTTGAATTCGCGCCAATTTCCACATCGTTGCCAATACGGACGCCGCCGATCTGCGGCACCTTGACCCAGCCTTCCGCCGTACTGGCATTGCCAAATCCGTCGGCGCCGATAACAACGCCCGGATGAAAGATGCCGCGTGCACCAATCACCACCTGCTTCACGAGCGTCACGTTTGCGATCAAGCGACAGTCATTGCCGATGCTGCAGTCCGGCCCAATCACGGAGCCCGGACCAACGTAGGTATTTTCACCGATCGTAGTACCCTCGCCGACAACGACGTTGGCGGCAAGATGCGCGTTTGCCGCTACGGTTGCGGTGCTGGCCACGACTGCCGAAGCATGCACGCCCGGAGTGAATGCCGGCGGCGGACAAATGACCGCGGCCATGCGTGCGTAGGTCGCGTAGGGGTCGTCGCAGATCAGCGCCGCGACCGGGCATTGGTCGACGTCCTGAGCCCGCAAGATCACGGCGGCGGCCTGCGTCGCCGACAGATACTTCAAAAAAGAGGCCCCCGAAAGAAAAGTCAGCGACCCGCTTTCTGCATTTTGCAATGCGGCAAGATAGCTGACTATCGTATCCGGATCACCGATCAGCTCGCAGCCAAAACTGGTAGCAAGCTCTCCGAGACTGATCGGCATTGAATACGTCGTCGCTGGTAGTCGGAGCTTACGGCGAAGTCGCCTGGTAGTTGGCCTCAACTGCGCGCAGCACTGCTTCGGTGATATTCACCGCGCTGCTTGCATACAGTACGCCATCACCAACGATAAGATCGTAACCCTGCGCCGCCGCGTAGTCCTGAACTTCTTTGAGTACCGAACGCTGCAAAATACTGATTTCTTCGTTTTGACGCAGATTGCTGTCTTCCTGATACTCGGTACGCAGCCGCGTGAAATCGCGCTGCAGCTCGCGGAGATTTTTCTCGGCGTTGCGGCGTTCTGTTTCACCCATGACAGCCAGATCTTTCTGCACCTTGGCCTGAAGATCCTCTATTTCTTTTTGTTTCGCGCGGATTTCACGTTCGCGCGGTGCGAACTCCTCGCGCAACGCGTCCATGACCGCTTTCGTCTGCGGCGCACGCTCCACGATAGCCTGCAGGCTCACAACGCCTATCTTGACTTCCTGAGCCAGAGCCGGCGTCGCAAGTACTAAAATCAGCGCTACGCCCAAACTAGCTTTAACCAATCTTCGCTTCATAAAACTCATGTATTCCATTCCTTAAAACGCTTGTCCAATGGAGAACTGGAAGCGTTCCAGCTCATCTCCGTAGTACCTGTCATTGCCATCATACGCATTCAGCGGGAAAGCATAACTGAAGCGGAACATACCCAGCGGCGCAAGCCACTGCACTCCAATGCCAACCGATGCACGCAATTCGGAAAAATCGGGTTTGTATTCCAGCGGGCTGCCCAACTTGTCGGTAAATGCGACCTCACCGGTGTTGAACACGTTGCCAATATCGTAAAAAAAGCTCGCCCGCGCCTGGCTGGCAAACTTGTCCGGCAGAGGAATTATAAGCTCTAGCTGACTCGCAACCAATACGTTACCTCCGTACGGACGACCGAAGCTATCCCGCGGTCCGAGGTAAGATTCCTTGAAACCGCGTACTGTCTTGGGTCCACCGCCGTAGAACTGCTTATACGGCGGCACCGCCGTCGTAGCGCCGAGCGCCTGCCCAATTCCAAATTCCGCGTTTAATCGCACGACCCACCGCGGTGAGAGCGGAAAGTATTTCGTAAAATTATAGCGCGCCTGGAAGTACTCGACATCGCCGCCCGGTACGGCGGCGCTCAGGAACACCTGCTGTCGCATCCCGCGAGTTGCAAATATCGAACGGTTGCGACTGTCGTACGTCCAACCGACGATGGCTTCGAAAACATTGAAAACTGAACCGGACAACGTGACTCCGTTGGGAAGGTCCTCCACAAACGGATTGCCGTTTTCGGTTACCCAGGCTTGCGCCTGCAGCGTGCTGTTGCTTGACGTCACCAGTTCGGAGTGTTGAAAATTCACGCCGAAAGACAAGGACTGGTATTCCGAAATCGGATAGCCGTAGTCGATGGTCGCACCGGCACTGGTAGTCGAAAAATCGGAAGATGCAGACGTGAACTGTGTTATGTCTCGGAAATTAATGCTTAAGGTGCGACGAATCCCGTCCATGGATCGATACGGATCCGTGTGCGAAATGCTGTAGAGTTTTTGAAAGCGACCGGAATTGAGTTCGATTGCGACGCGGTCGCCCGTGCCCAGAAAGTTGGTGTGCACGACGCTGGCATTCAGCAACAGCTTCTGCGATTGCGAGTAGCCCAGGCCACCAGAAAATTGCCCTGGCATGCGATATTCAAGATCAACATCGATATCCACGACATCAGGACTTCCCGATACGGGCGACGTCCGATAATCTACGCCGGGTTCAATGTACGGCAATCGCTGCAAAAGAATCTTGGAACGGTCCATCAACGCGTTCGACAAATACGCGCCTTCCATTTGTCGCATCTCACGACGCAACACCTCGTCGTCGACCTGGTCGATGCCGTGGAAATTGATTTTACGCACATACACCCGGCTTTGCGGATTCATATAAAAGGTGACGGCCGCCTCTTTCGTCTCGTGATCCAAATCCGGCACCGGTTCGATCTCGGCGTTGGCATAACCTTCCGCGCCAAGGATGAATTGCATACGTTCCGCCGACACGGTGAGTAAATTCAGATTAAAAACCGAACCCGGCTGCGCGAGAATCTGCGATTTCAGAAACGTCTCTGCCACCATCATCTCGCCAACAAGCCTGACCTCGGAAATCGTATACACGTCCCCTTCATGAATATTGATCGTGACGTAGATGTCTTTCTTGTTGGGCGAAATAGCGACCTGCGTCGACTCGATGCGGAAATCGGCATAGCCGCGATCCATGTAAAATGACTTCAGTATTTCAAGATCGCCTTCCAGCGATTCCTTCGCATAGCGATCGTCCTGACGGATCCAGGACAGCCAGTTCGCGGTATCGAGCGTGAAATCGGCACGGATCTCTTTTTCATCGAAGGAGTCGTTGCCAACAATATTCACTTGGCGGATCTTCGCGCGTTCCCCTTCTTTTACGTCGATTTTAATACGGACCGTGTTGTTCGGGCGATCCTGAATATCCGTGTCGATGACCACGCCGTATTTGCCACGATCGTAGTACTGCTCTCGCAAAAACATACCGACGTTATCGAGTACTGAGCGATCAAAGGTGCGGCCTCGTGCCAGACCGACGCCACGGAGCGACTCCATCAGGTCTTCCGTCTTGATGTCTTTATTGCCGTCAATGTCGAAGCTCTCAATCGACGGCCGCTCTTCGACAATAATGACCAACGTGTCGTCTTCGCGACGCATTTCGATGTCATCAAACAAATTCTGCCCGTACAACGACCGGATCGCCTCGCCAACCCGAGTGCCGTCGATCGTGTCGCCGATATTGATCGGCAGATAATTGAAGACAGTACCTTCGGAAATTCGTTGCAGCCCTTCGACCCGCATGTCTTTGACGACAAAATCTTCAGCCGCCATCGTGCTCAATGGCAGCGCTGCGAGCAACGCGAATAAAGTGTATCTCATCTGCAAAATGTTCCGTTGGTTCGGAGTTACCCGAGAATTCTCAGAATATCGTTATAGAAAGCGAAGCTCATCAGCAACAGCAACGCAAGTATGCCTGCTTGCTGGCCCAGAATCTGCGCCCGCTCGGTCATCGGACTGCCTTTCACCATTTCTACGAGTTGGTAAACGATTTGGCCCCCGTCGAGCACCGGAATCGGCAGCAAATTCAGGACGCCAAGACTGATACTGATAATTGCCAGGAAGCCGATGAAACTGCTGAGGCCGCGCTGCGCCGATGCTCCGGCGAACTGGGCTATATTAATAGGTCCGCTGATGTTCTTGATAGAGACGTCGCCGGTCACCATGCGACTGAGCATCTGTACCGTAAATACAGTCGAAGTCCAGGTTTTCACGGCAGCCGCACGCAATGATTCGGCGGGCGTGTAACTTCTGCGATAGTAATAATCGTTCGTCGACTCCGGCAATGCGACGCCCAGAAGACCGCGCGTTTCACCGTTGACCTCTTGCTCGCCGAGCACCACTTCGAGCGATTCGTCGTAGCCATCGCGAACGAAATCGATCACAACGGCCTGACCCGCGCGCGGACCAACGGCGTCTCTGAGATCGCTGAAATTCGTAACCGGCATGCCGTCGATCGCCGTGATTCGATCCCCAACGGCCATGCCGGCAGCGTAGGCGGCACCGGTATCGGGCAACGAACCGATGACCGCTGGCGGCTGCCAGGGTTCGAAACCCAGCCCCACAAAAAGCACTCCCGGCTCGGTCAGGCGCGTCTTGTCGTCGCCAACCTCAATAACGGTCTGACGGCGCTGACCGGCGGCGTTCTCCAACGTGACAGGCACGCGGCCGTCGTCAACCATTTCTCCCAGGATCGCGACCAGCGCCGCCTCCCACTCGCGCGTTTCGGTCGCGCCAACGGCGACGATCTTGTCGCCGAACACCAAGCCGGCCTTTTCCGCGTAGGAATCGGGCGACACGGCGCCCACCGCGGGCTTTAACAGCATGACGCCCGGGGACAACAAAACCCAGTACGCGGCAACGGCGAAAATGAAATTGAAAGCGGGCCCGGCGAGCAACACCACTATTCGCGCAGCGATCGGGCGCTGATCGAAAGCCCGGCCCTCATCCTCCGGGGCTACCGATCCTTCCCGAGAATCGAGAAATCGGACGTAGCCGCCAAGCGGAATCGCAGACACACAATATTCCGTCTTATCCTTGCCACCGATGTAAGTCCAGACGGTTTTGCCAAAGCCAATGGAAAAACGCAGCACTTTCATGCCGGCCCAGCGACCGACAATATAATGCCCGAACTCGTGCACGGCGACCAATATGCTGATCGCGGCGATGAATGACAGGAGATTGGTCAGTGCATTACCCATTAATAGTTCCCTTCCCTCACCATAGGCGACTGCGGATGAATGCTGCCTGAACGACTCACGGGAACAACTCCAGCCACTTTACGCCGATGACGAATAATGGCGCAGCGGCCGAAACACTGTCGATTCTGTCCAGGACGCCGCCATGACCTGGAAACAGATTGCCGCTGTCTTTTAGGCCGGCGGTGCGTTTGAACATGCTCACCGTCAAATCACCGACGATTGACAGCGCTGCGACGCCCAGGCAAAACGGCAGCAGCACAGCGATGCCCATGTCGCGAAAATGCGCCCACACCAGGATCAGTACGACGACTGCTGCGAGGCCGCCGAAAACACCTTCCCACGTCTTACCAGGGCTAATGCTCGGCGCCAGCTTGACGCGACCGTATTTTCGGCCAATAAAATACGCTCCCATATCCGCCGCCCACACGATCAGAAGTGACAATAACAGCAGCATCGGATCAAGCCCGTACAACGATTGCAGCGCCACAAACAACGGTATCAGCACCAGCACGCCGCATGCCCAGCGCACCGCAGCAGGAATCGGCGTCGGGAAGAAGAACGTCCATACGAACGCCAGCAGCCACCAACCGCAAGCGATGCTCAGCAACAGATCGGCTTGCCCGGGAAACACGAGGCTCGTGACCACCATCAAGGCGGCGATCAGGACGACGTAAGAGATTCGCCAGGCGGTCGTCCCAAGCTGCAGGAATCCCGACCACTCCCAGGCGCCGGCAAGTACCAAAAGACCGACGACCAGCAGCGCAACTACGGGCGGCACGAGGAATAGCACTGCACCGAGAATCAGCAACGAAATAACAGCCGTAACAAAGCGTGTCCTCAGCATCCGACAACCTTTACCTGATCGCCCGTGTGTCCGTAGCGGCGTTGTTTGCCCGAATAAAACAAAAGCGCCTCATCGAAATGCTTTGCATCGAATTCCGGCCACAACACGTCGGTAAACCAGAGCTCCGCATAGGCGAGATTCCATAGCAGAAAATTGCTAATGCGTTGCTCCCCACCCGTGCGGATCAGCAGATCCGGATCCGGCGTCGTTCCGAGTTGCAGGCTGCGAGCAAATTCGGTTTCATCGATCTCGTCCACTTGCAATGCACCGTCCGCTACTTTTTTGGCGACCGCCCTGCTCGCCTCAATAATGTCCCAACGCCCGCCGTACCCAATGGCGACAATCAGCTGCAGGCCGGTATTGCCAGCCGTTTTTTCTTCAGCCTGCGAAATCTTGTCCCTGAGCGCAGGTTGCAGACGGTCCAGAGCACCTATGAACGTGACCTTTACATTATTACGATGCAGCTCGTCGACTTCTCGTCGCAGGGCGTCGACAAACAGTCTCATCAGCCGGTTGACTTCTTCCTCTGGCCTGGCCCAGTTTTCGCTGCTGAACGCGAACAAAGTGAGGTATTCGACGCCGCGCTGCGAAGCCGCTTCAACGACGGAGCGCACGGACTTGACGCCCGCCCGATGGCCCGCGTGTCGTGGTTTGCTCTTGCCACTCGCCCATCGACCGTTGCCATCCATGATGATAGCGACATGCCGAGGCACGTTGCCGGTTGCCGATGATTTTGCGGAGGGACTCGTCACTGTCAGCTCGGGTAGATTAAAGGAGTCGAACCCCCTAAATCTCCATCAACTCGGATTCCTTGTCCGCCAGATGACCGTCGATCTGTCCGACAAATTTATCGGTAATGCCCTGAATTTCGCCTTCCGCGCGACGTTCATCGTCTTCGCCTATCATTTTTTCCTTGAGCAGTTCCTTCACGTTGTGCAACGCGTCGCGGCGAATACTGCGAATGGCGATGCGGCCGCTTTCGGCTTCATGCCGCACGATACGAATCATGTCCTTGCGACGCTCTTCGGTCAGCGCGGGCAGCGGCACCCGAATGACGGTACCGGCCGTGGCAGGATTCAGGCCCAGATCCGATGACATAATTGCCTTTTCAATGGGCTGCACCATATCTTTTTCCCACGGCGTGATGATCAATGTACGCGAGTCTTCTATGCCGACGTTGGAGACTTGACTCAGTGGAACCTGACTACCGTAGTACTCGACGGTAATGTGATCCAACAAACTCGTGTGTGCACGGCCCGTGCGAATTTTTGTCAGCTCCTGCTGCAATGCAGCCACACTCCTGGCCATCCTGTTGGTCGCGTCTTTTTTGATTTCGTCTAACACGTTTAATAGCCCTCTCGATATTGCCGCCACCCCGTCAGGCAGTGACCACCGTCCCGATATCGTCGCCTGTCATTGCCAGCACCAACGCGTTCGCACGCGATAAATCGAATATGCGTAACGGCAAATTGTTATCGCGACACATTACGATCGCCGTCGCATCCATGACCAGAAGTTTTTCCGACAGCACCTGATCGTAGGATACCGAGTCGTAGCGCTTCGCGTCCGGATTGATCATCGGATCGGAGTCGTATACGCCGTCGACTTTAGTCGCTTTCAACAATACATCAGCGCCAATTTCGATGGCACGCAGGCTGGCCGCTGTATCCGTTGTGAAAAACGGGTTTCCGGTGCCGGCGGCGAGTATCACGACCCGGCCCTTTTCCAGATGCCGCACCGCGCGTCGCCGGATATAGTCCTCACAAACCTCGTTGATCCGCAGCGCCGACATCACGCGTGCATAGACATCGATCGCTTCGAGTGCGTCCTGAATCGCCAGTGCATTCATCACCGTCGCGAGCATACCCATGTAGTCACCGGTCACCCGGTCCATACCCGCACGCGCCAGACCTGCTCCGCGGAAAATATTGCCACCGCCGATCACGATCGCGATTTCGACGCCGGTCTTGAGGGCTGTGGAAATCTCACCCGCAATGCGCTGAATAACTTTCGGCTCGATGCCGTAATCCAGATCCCCCATCAGCGCCTCACCGCTGAGTTTCAGCAATACACGACGATACTGAACCGGATTGTCACTCATTGATCACCCTTTATAATATTGCCATCACGGCGGCGCAGCGCACGACAAAGCTAACCCGCGCTGTTCACCTGCGCCATCACTTCTGCGGCGAAATTATCCACTTTCTTTGCTATCCCTTCACCCACTTCAAAGCGGACAAAGCTGGCAACGCTGGCGCTGGCCCCTTGCAGGAGGGCGCCGACAGTCTGGTCGGAATCCTTGACGAACGGTTGACCAACCAGAGTAATTTCTTTGAGGAACTTGGCGACCCGGCCCGTCACCATTTTCTCGACGATTTCAGGTGGCTTGCCTGAGGCTTCCGCCTGTTCCTGGTAGATGCTCCGCTCCCTAGCCAGCGTATCCGCATCGACACCGCTTTCGTCGATGCACGCAGGGTTGATCGCCGCAACGTGCATCGCAATATCGCGCGCAAGTTCGCTATCGCCGCCTTCAAGCGCTACGACCGCGCCAATGCGCAGGCCGTGCGTGTAAAAACCGATCGGTCCGGCATGGTCGACAATCGCGACACGGCGCACCGATATGTTTTCGCCGACTTTCGTCACGAGCGCGGTGCGCGCCTCTTCGACCGTCCTGCCGTCGTCAAGTGGCTGCGCGGCGAGTTCTACAACGTCGGTCGTACCGCTGCCGAGGGCCGCAGCGGCAACCGCTGCAGCAAACGCCTCGAAATTCTCGTCTTTGGCCACGAAGTCCGTTTCCGAGTTGATCTCGACGATGACCACCTTGTCGCCATCCTGGCTGACGACAACGCGACCGTCAGCGGCGACACGACCTGCCTTCCTGTCCGCCCTGGCCTGACCCGATTTGCGCAATACGTCGACAGCCGCTTCCAGATCGCCCTCTGTTTCGACCAACGCTTTTTTGCATTCCATCATGCCCG
This sequence comes from Pseudomonadota bacterium, assembly GCA_022563255.1. Classification (GTDB taxonomy): domain Bacteria; phylum Pseudomonadota; class Gammaproteobacteria; order Steroidobacterales; family Woeseiaceae; genus UBA1847. The sequence continues at coordinate 42,824 of JADFNS010000009.1, read as the reverse complement.
CGCCCGTGCGTTCGCGAAGTTCTTTCACCAACGATGCAGAGACAGACATGCGTCAGTCCTCCCCGGCTTTAGCTTTGGCCTTGGTTGGTGTTTTCTTCTTCGCCGTCGTTTTTGCCTTGGCCTTCTTCTCGGTCTTGGCTTCGACCTTTTTCTCGGTCTTGGCTTCGACCTTTTTCTCGGTCTTGGCTTCGGCCTTCTTCTCGGTCTTGGCCTCGACCTTCTTCTCGGTCTTGGCCTCGACCTTCTTCTCGGTCTTGGCTTCGGCCTTCTTCTCGGCTACCGGCTCCGCCTTCTCATCGGCTTGCACCTCGGTCTTGGCTGCGGCCTGATCGTCCGCCTTCTCGACAAGCTTCCTGGTCGACGCTTTCTTAACGACGACCTTCTTGACGGTTTTCTTGGCTGCTTTCTTCTGCGGCGCTGCCTTCTTTCTGGCGCTCACCTTCTTCGGCTTGCCGTCTTCGTCGAGTTCGATGAAGTCATCGTCGCTCAACGCCACTTCCGGAAGAGACGCCTTGCCCTCAAGCACCGCGTCAGCAATCATTCCTGCATACAGCTCTATGGCGCGCATCGCGTCGTCATTGCCGGGGATGACATAGTCAACATTATCGGGTGAGCAATTCGTGTCAACGATGGCGACGACGGGGATACCCAGCTTCTTCGCTTCGCGCAACGCAATATCCTCATGATCGACGTCGACGATAAACAGAACGTCGGGCAGCGCATGCATTTCCTTGATACCGCCGAGGCTGCGTTCAAGTTTATCCCGCTCGCGGGTCAGACCAAGGACTTCTTTCTTGGTGAGGCTGTCGAATGTGCCGTCTTCGGACATCTCCTCCAGCACCAGAAGTCGCTTTACGGACTGGCGAATCGTCTTGTAATTGGTCAGCATGCCGCCGAGCCAGCGTTGCGATACGAAGGGCATTCCGACGCGCCGCGCGTGTGTCTGAATCGCCTCGCGAGCCGCACGCTTCGTGCCAACAAACATGACTTTGCCGCCATCGGCGACCGTGGCTTTAATAAAAGCACAGGCTTCGCGCGCCAGTGGCAAACTCTGTTCGAGATTGATGATGTGGATTTTGTTACGATCGCCAAAGATGTAGGGGGCCATCTTTGGGTTCCAGTAACGGGTCTGATGACCGAAATGCACGCCAGCCTCTAGCATCTGGCGCATGGTTACGTCTGCCATTGTGTTGTCTCCGGGTTAAGCCTCCGCATACCCCATTCCGCAACCCCTTTTCAGGTGGGGCACCCTGCGAAATGTGTCGGTACACGTGTGTAGTATTTGCCCCTGAGTTGCTACAAGGGCGCGCGCTTTATACCATAGCCGGTCGCGCCCAACAACGCGCAATGGCAACAAATTCATGAGGAAACGGTTTTAACTGCAGCCCAATGAGCATCACGATCAAAACGCCACAACAGCAGACCAAAATGCGCGTCGCAGGACGGCTGGCTGCCGATGTTCTCGATATGATCGGGGATTATGTAAAGCCCGGCATCACGACCGGTGAGCTGGACCGTATTTGCCATGAATTCATCACTGTTACCCAGCAGGCGATCCCGGCCCCGCTCAATTACCGGGGCTTCCCCAAATCGATTTGCACCTCGGTCAATCATGTGGTCTGTCACGGGATTCCCGGCGACAAGACGCTTAAGGCAGGCGATGCCGTCAATATTGACGTCACGGTCATCAAGGACGGCTTTCACGGTGACACCAGCCGCATGTTTTTCGCCGGAAAAGAGAATATCCAGGCGAAGCGATTATCCGAAATTACCTTTGAAAGCATGTGGTTAGGCATCAGGGAACTGGGTCCCGGCAAGCATTTGGGCGATATCGGCGCGGCCGTGCAAAAACACGTGGAAAAACATCGCTTTTCGGTCGTGCGCGAATACTGCGGCCACGGAATCGGTGAGGTATTCCACGAGGACCCGCAAGTCCTGCACTACGGCAAACGCGGCACCGGCCTCAAATTGCGCGCAGGAATGACGCTGACGGTCGAACCCATGGTCAACGCCGGCAAGGCCGGCATAAGACTCCTGCCGGACCAGTGGACCGTTGTCACCAAGGATCACAGCCTCTCGGCGCAGTGGGAACATACCTGCCTGATTACCGAAGACGGTTTTGAGGTACTCACACTCGGTGCCGACGAACGCTGAAATAACAATGACTTACGGAAAAACTCGCGAAGAGCTTCTCATCGCCGGCGTGGATCTGCGGGAACGATTCGAAGCCGGCGAGTCCGTTGTCAACCTGGTTCACGCCCGCGCCGGCATCGTCGATGAAATCCTTGTCAGGCTGTGGAACGAGCACGTTGGAGACCGCGGCGCAGCGCTGCTCGCCGTGGGCGGCTACGGACGTGGTGAACTGCATCCGTGCTCGGACATCGACATCATGATTTTGCTGCCCGACAAGGTGACCGAGGCCAGCAGGGAGGCATTGTCGGGCTTCGTCACCTGCCTGTGGGATCTGGGCCTCGATATCGGGCACAGCGTGCGCACGATCGAACAATGTTTTGAAGAAGCCAAGGCCAATCTCACGATCGCGACGACGCTGATGGAATCCCGTCTGCTGGTGGGACCCGAGAGCCTGTTTGGCGCCGTTCAGCAGGTCATTGAACCCGGACGCATGTGGCCATCGGCCGAGTTTTTTTCGGCAAAACGCAAGGAACAAATCGCCCGGCACCACCGTTACCATGACACCGCCTACAACCTGGAACCCAACGTAAAAGGCGGTCCGGGCGGCTTGCGTGACATTCAGATGATCGGCTGGGTGGCCAAGCGACACTTTGGCGCTGCGACCCTGGCGGAACTCGTGAAGCACGAGTTCCTGACGCCGCAACAGCTGCAACGACTTGCAGACGGCGAGGCTTTTCTCTGGCGCATACGCTTCGCGTTGCACATCATAACCGGCCGCCGGGAAGACCGACTGTTGTTCGACCACCAGGCCAAACTGGCCAGGATGCTGGGCTATGAGGATGCGGCTTACACGCTGGCGGTGGAGCAACTCATGCAACGCTATTACCGCACCGTGATGGAATTGAGCCGCCTCAACGAAATGCTGCTGCAGCAGTTCGAAGAAGCCATTCTTATGGATCCTGATGCGCCGGCCGAACCGCTAAACGAGCGCTTCCAGGTCAAGAACGGTTTCTTGCAGACGGCCAACGAGGACGTTTTCCGGGAGGATCCATCCGCCATGCTCGAAATGTTCCTTCTGTTGCAGCAACAGCCGGAACTGCGCGGCGTGAGCGCCTACACGGTGGGCTCCATCAAGCGCCACTTGCACCTGATCGACGACGAATTTCGGCAAAATCCGCGCAACCACCGTCTCTTTCTGAACATATTGCGCGCGCCCGAAGGCGCTACGAATGAATTGCGACGCATGAATCTGTACGGCGTCCTCGGGCTTTATATTCCGGCCTTCGGCCGCATTGTCGGGCGCATGCAATACGACCTGTTTCACGCTTACACGGTCGATGAGCACACGCTGTTTGTCGTCAGCAATCTGCGGCGCTTCGCCCTGCCCAGATTCGATCACGAATTCCCGCACTGCAGTCAGATCATGCAGTCCATCGAAGCGCCGGAGATCGTGTACCTGGCCGGACTGTTCCACGACATCGCCAAAGGACGCGGCGGCGATCATTCCGAACTGGGCGCCGTCGACGCCGCTGCATTTTGCCTGGAGCACGGCCTCAGCAAGTACGAGGCGCGCACCGTTGCATGGCTTGTACGCTACCACCTGATTCTGTCGACCACGGCACAAAAGAAGGATCTCGGCGACCCGGACGTTATCGCCGAGTTTGCGAAGCTGGTCGGCGATCCGCTGCATCTCGACTACCTCTATGTGCTGACGGTCGCCGACGTCCGCGCGACAAATCCAAAATTGTGGAATTCGTGGAAAGCGCAGCTGTTCCGGGACTTGTACGAGTTGACGAAGCGCGCGTTGCGACGCGGCCTGGAGAATCCGATCGAGAGTGAACAGCTCGTCCTCGAGAAACAGGAAAAGGCCAGGCAGACTCTGCGCAACTTAAAAATCAGCGACGATCGCATCGACGATGTCTGGAAGCTGTTCAACAAAAACTACTTCCTGCGCCATCGCAGCGCGGAAATCGCCTGGCATACACAGTGGCTGGCCGATTCCGGCAAAGACCCGGCGGCCGGCCTCGTGGCTATCAGACGCCGAAAAACCGGCGATGGCGCAGAAGCCGTATTGCTGACGCCACGCAAAAAACGGACTTTCGCGCACGCCACGGCGGTCCTGGGCGAGCTCGGCATGACAATTATGGACGCGCGCATCGTGCCGCTGGAACGCGGCTTCAGTATCGACACGTTTGTCTTTATGGAGCAGGACAAGCGCGTTGAGATCGACGAGACCCGCCTGGACAAGATCAGGCGGTCGCTGACGCGTATCCTGACCGCCGGCGATAACGAGGTCGCCAAAGTCACTCGCGCAATGACCCGTCAGGCGCGCGTGTTCAAGACTCAGACCCGGGTCCATTTCAGCGCCAGCTTGTCCGGCAACGAGACCGTGCTGGAACTGATCGCCGCGGACAGGCCCGGGCTTCTGAGCCACGTTGGCCAGGTATTTATCGAACAGGGAATCAACATCGCGTCCGCGAAGATCATGACGATCGGCGAACGTGCAGAGGACGTATTTTATATCAGTGACGCGTCGGGGCAGCCGCTCACCGATGACGCTCAAGATGAATTGCGGCGCGCGTTGCTGCTACCATACGCCTGACATGCTAACGGTATTCGGAATCAAGAGTTGCGACACTTGCAGAAAAGCGCGCAAGTTTTTCGCGGAAAATGACATTGAGTTCCGATTTCACGATGTTCGTGACGACGGTCTGGACATCCAGATGCTCGAGCGTTGGTCGGCGCGCATTGCCTGGACCGCGCTGCTCAACAAGCAAAGCCTGACCTGGCGCAAGATTCCGGAAGTCGATCGCAGCGACATGACCAAAGACCGTGCGTTTTCCCTGATGCTCGACAATCCAACGCTTGTGAAACGACCGGTTCTGGAATCTCCGCAGTTCATCGCCGTCGGCTTTTCGGAAAAACGATTTTCGGCCTTCCTCAAGAAATCCGATGGCAGCTCTCGCTGACGAACCCGAAATCGAACTACTGCGTGATCTGTTGCGACGCGATTCAATAACGCCCGCAGACGCAGGATGCCAGCAAGTCCTTATCGATCGTCTCGAGGCCATCGGATTTGTATGTGAAACGATGGTCTTCGGCGACGTCACAAACTTGTGGGCGCGACGCGGCACTGCATCACCCGTGCTCTGCTTCGCCGGTCATACGGATGTCGTGCCACCGGGCGACGAATCGGAATGGACCAGCCCGCCGTTTGCACCAACGTGCCGCGACGGCTTGTTGTACGGCCGCGGTTCTGCAGATATGAAAAGCGGCCTGGCCTCCATGATGATCGCAATCGAACAATTTGTAGCCGGGCACAGCGACCACCAGGGTAGCCTCGCTGTGCTGCTTACCAGCGACGAAGAAGGCCGTGCGCGCGACGGAACTCTGCGGGTCATGCAGGCGCTGCAGGCCCGTGGCGAGCGCATCGACTGGTGTGTACTTGGCGAACCGTCGAGCCAGGAGACGCTGGGCGACGTGATTCGAATCGGCCGGCGCGGCTCGCTGAGCGGATTGCTGACCGTCAAAGGTATTCAAGGACATGTCGCCTACCCGCATCTGGCCGACAATCCGATACAAGGTTTTGCGCCGGTACTCGCCGAGTTGCACAACATCGAATGGGATCAGGGCAACGAGCATTTCCCGCCGACAAGTTTTCAGGTGGTCGACATCAGGAGCGGTAGCGGGGCGCCCAACGTAACGCCGGCCCAACTTTCGGCGCGCTTCAATTTCCGTTACTCAACCGAATGGAACTATGAGACTTTAAAAAAGCGCGTACACGAAATTTTCGATGCACACGACCTCGACTACGAAATTGAATGGCATCTTTCCGGAGAACCGTTCCTGACCCGATCGGGAAAACTCATCGATGCTGTCGTGCAATCCGTGACGGAACACACCGGTTCGGCGCCCGAACTGTCGACAGGCGGCGGCACGTCGGACGGCCGCTTTATCTCGCCCGCCGGCGCCGATGTCGTCGAACTCGGCCCAGTCAATGCGTCAATCCACAAAATCGATGAACACGTAAAAGTCGACGACGTCGTTCAATTGACGAAAATGTACCAAAGAGTCATTGAACTGCTGCTCGACTAGCTGCGCCACAAATTCCAAACCCCGACAGCTCCCAGCCCCAGCAAGCTGATAAGCACCCACACCGGCATCGAAAGCCCCAACAAGCTCCAGGCAATCTCCGCGCACTCTCCCGAGCCCTTGAAAATCAGGCCCAACGCATCCTGAAGTGGAAAATTATCCATGATGTAATCAAGACCCGGACCGCATCCCGGCACCTCGTCTGCGGGCAGGTTCTGCAAGCGCGCGTGCCAGCCGGCAATCGACGCGCCGGCTATCGCAATCACTCCGGACAAAACGGCGTACACCCTGCTGCCGAAACGCTCAGGATCGTGAATTGCCGCTACAAGAAAAACAATTCCCAGCAGAATCACGGCAATCCGCTGCAGGATGCAAAGCGGACACGGATCCAACAGCAAGACATGCTGCGAGTAAAGGGCAAAAGCCATCATCGCGGCGCAACTGCTAAATCCCGCCAGATTGAGGACGCGCTTGTTCGGCAGTGACATCGCGAGCCTCGCTAATCGAACCTGAATTCTATGTCGATTTGCACACGAGTATAATCGTGCTCAATATCCTGGAACCGGTCTTTCGCGTTCACGAACAGCGTACCCGCAAAGAAGATTTTCCTGGCCAGACCGACCTTCACCTTCAGGATGTGACCCCTGGAGTCCGTGCCTCCTCCCGCAAAATCGGAGTCGTTGTAGGTGCCGATAACGGCGTCCGCTTCTATGTCCTGATAAATCCAGGCGAATTCGTACTGGCCCCGCTCCTTGGCCGAGCCCAGTTTGATGCCCAGCGAGAATGCCTTGTCTTGTGTACTCACTGCGTTGTTCTGTGCGAAGTGCGCGAATACCTGCAATGGCAAATCGTAAAACGTCGACTCGACCTGGGCGAAAACCTCGGTATCTTTGTATTCGAAAAGATAGTCGCCATCGGTATCGACCGAGTTGCCGCGAGCCTTGCCATTGTAGAACGGTCGATTGCCGACCGTATTGGAATACGCGAAATATCCGGCGCCGACCGTCAATTTCCACGCTTCCCCCAAGGCAAACTTCGCCCCGGCCTGCACGACGGTCAACAGTGAATCGTCGGCTGAGCTGCGTTCCTCAACCGAAAAAATAGCGACTGTTCCGAACATCCTGTCGGAACGGAACCTGGCGGCGAATCCTTCCGGGTTCAGGTCGCTATCCCAGATCAGCGGCACCTTGCCGGCTTTGAACACGGGATTTTTCATCTTGCCAGCCTGGATCGTCAACGACTCGTTAACACGCCAGTCCACATAGGCGAGATCCAGGCCGATATCCTTACGCGAGAAGCCATCATCAAACGTCTGGTTGGTAGAGACCGGATTATCGCCACCCGACGCGAGCTGCAACACGACCTGCAGATCATCACGAACGTCCGCGGTAAAACCAAAGCGCGCACGAAAACGCATGCGCTCGCGCTTTGCTGCAAACTCCTCGTCGATACTCTCGTATCGGAGTCGCACGTCGCCCTTGAACCGGATACGATCGACCCAGCTTTGTTCTGCGGCCGATGCGGGGCTGGCGATCAGAACCGAAGCTGCGCACAACAACGCCGCCAGTGATGCTGACTTCATTAATTCGTATTCCTCGTTGCCGGTTTTTCCGCGACTTTTTGCCGCAGATAAGCTGGCGTAATGGTTTGCGCTTCGATGGCCGGCAATTTTTCCGCCAGCCCCAATAAATATTCAGCGCGCGGATACAATACTTTCGACTGGCCGGAAAAAAACGCCTCGTTCACAGCCATGAGCCCCGGATATCGTCGCCAGCCTTTGCCAGCCGCAACTCTTTGATCTCTACCCTTGCGATCCAGTTCCCCGATCCGCTTCTGTGCCTGCAACCGTTCGGCGACGATCGATTCCGGCAGACCGTCTTCTCCTCGTGCATACAGGCCGAGATAGACTTCACCCATATGCGCATCCTGTGCGACGGCCACTTCCTTTGCATCGGACTCCGCGAACACCTGCGCCGCGACCGCCGCGAGCGATGAAACGGGAATAATCTGCAGTCCTGCGCCGTGGGCAAGACCTTGTGCGACCGACGCGGCTATGCGCATGCCGATAAACGATCCCGGACCGTTGCCCAACACGATCGCGTCGAAGTCCGCAAGTTCGATTCCGGATTCCTCCAGCACCTCACGAATCATGGGCATCAACAATCGGGTGTGTTCCCGAGCCTGCTCCGCATGTCGCTGAACCAAGGTCTCGCCAACCCTTGCCGCGACCGTGCACGCGACGGATGAAGTATCGATCGCCAGCAGTTTCATGCGACGGCCCCTTTGCGCTCATGTGCTCTGAGAAAACTGGAAACTTCGTGCAGCGCCGACGTCGACGGCATAGGCTCGAGGCATTGCAGGAACATTTTGCCGTAATTTTTTTCAGTGATTCTCGGATCGCACAATACGACGACGCCGTAGTCCGTCTGATCGCGCAGCAATCTGCCCGCGCCCTGCTTCAGCGACAACGCGGCGAGCGGCAACTGGTGTTCCATGAATCCGTTGCCGCCCTCGCGGCGAATAAATTCCAGCCGCGCCATCATCAGCGGGTCCGCGGGCGACGCAAACGGCAGCTTGTCTATCGCAACGACGCTGAGCGCCGGGCCACGCACGTCAACGCCTTCCCAAAAACTGCCCGTCCCCAGCAATACCGCATTGCCAATCTGCCGGAAGCGGCGCAACAAGTCGTCCCGCGGCGCATCGCCTTGCACCAGCAAAATGCGGCCGCCGAGCGCCGACTTGCGAGACTTGAACCATTTTTTTGCGTTGTTCAGAGCGCGATGACTCGTGAAGAGGCAGAACATGCCGCCTGCGACCATTTCGAGCAGCGGCGTCACTGCTTCGAGCATCGCCCCCGTGTGGCTCGGATCGGCGGGCTGTGGCATGTCCGGCGGCAAAAATATCAGGCCATTTTGCTCGATCGGGAAAGGGCTGGGAAACGTCAGCCCGGCAACGCCCGTAAGTCCCATGCGCGCCGCAAAATGCGAGAAGTCGTCGCCGATGGCGAGCGTGGCCGACGTAAAGATCCAGGCCTGCACGCCATTGTCGATGAGGCCGTTGAGCTTTGCGGATACATCGAGCGGTGTGAGGTGCAAGCGCAAACTTCGCGGATGAATCTCCAGCCAGCGCAATCCGTCCCAGGTGTCCTCGCCGGTCAGCAACACCAACCGCTCCGCCATCGAGACAAGCTGCTCATGAAGCTTTTCGATGGCAAGCGACGCGTCCCCGAGGTCCATCAACGCCACCTGGACGTCGTGCATGGCATGGGACAGCTGCGCCAGAGGTTCGCGCAGTTCGTCCATGACTTCGCTGAGCTCGTGCCGCCCTTCCGTGCGCGGCGCAGCGGCTCGCAAATTTCGAATTCCGGTCTGCAATTTGTCAATGCGACGATTCAGGTCCGGTTGCGAAAATGGCAACGTCGCGGCACGCACCTCGTCGAGCAGACGCTCCATCTCGCGGCTGCCGAGCGACACGCCGAAAAATTGCGCGGCAAGGTCGGGTACCTGGTGCGCCTCGTCGAGAATGATGGCCTGGGCGTCGGGCAAGAACTCGACGAAACCTTCCTCCTTCATCGCCAGATCGGCGAGCAACAGGTGATGATTGACGACCACAAGGTCCGCATCCTGCGCCTCGCGCCGCGCCTTCACGACATGGCATTGCGAATACTCGGGACATTTCTGACCGAGACAGTTGTCCACGGTCGAGGTGACCAGCGGCCAGACCTGAGAATCCTCGGGAACCTCGATCAACTCGGCCTTATCGCCGCTAATCGTACGGTGGCGCCATTCGCGGACCTCGTTGAGATCTCGCAGCAATGCCGGTGCGGGGTCCGTCACCTGGTCGAGTCGTTGCAGGCACAGATAGTTGGCGCGTCCCTTGAGCAACGCCGTGGTGACCGGCCGGCCTATCGCTTTGCCAACGAGCGGCAGGTCGCGATGATACAACTGGTCCTGGAGCGCTTTCGTGCCGGTACTGATAATGGTTTTTCGGCCGCTCAGAAGCGCCGGAATCAGGTAAGCGAACGTCTTCCCGGTTCCGGTGCCGGCCTCGACGACCAGTTTGTCGCAGTTGGCGATCGCCTCGGCGACGGCTTCCGCCATCCACGCCTGACCCGCCCGCGGCTGAAAACCTGGCAACAGATCTTTGAGTGGGCTGGCGTCGCCGAAGAATTCCGTCAGAGATGTCACGGGCGCAAGATTACACGGTTCGTGCCACGTTGGCGCGACCGAATCGAGGCAAAATTCAGGGTTTATCGCTGTCCGGCGATGCGCTTGAGCAGCAGGTGGTCGGCTTTGATCGAGAATCTCAGGTAGGGACCCGACGCGGTGTAACGAGCCTCGGAAAAATCCTTGTCGTCGAAGCCCGTGAAGTTGTATCCCAGCGTCAACCACATGTTCGAACCGACGTTGTAGCCGACGTCTACGCCCACGCCGTAGTCGAGAATCCCGGCGCTGTAGGAGTGATACACACTGGTGTTCATGCCGACCTCCCAGCGCTCGCGCAGGCCGTGGCGGAAGTCAACGCCGATCAGATCGGTGTATCCCGTATAATCCGCCCCGTCGTAGTTGCTGCGGACATACTTGAACGCGTACTGCAGCGACAACTGGGCGCGCGCATTGATACGGCGGTTGGCATTGAAGTTATTGATGAAACGCCAGGATTTTTCCGTGTCGACGCCCAGTACCGCCTTGTCGAAGAGCAGATCTGCCCGGTCGAGGAACGCCCACTTGCTGTCGGCTATGCGATATGCCCAGCCGACTTTCAACCTGGCCGATGCGAGCTCGTTGCCAGTGTCGAGCTGACTGGTGAACATTGTCAGGCCCGCCGACAATCCATGTCCCTGGGTGGGCGCACGGTACCAGCCGAACAACAGGATCCTGCGATCTTCCGCATCCGAATTGCGCATTTCGATGCGCGCGTTCGCGCTCCAGTCCGCGGCGGAATACATGGCGCCGGTGTAAACCGCGAGGAAATCCTGATTCAGCGAGCCCGAGATGAGTTCGCGGTCCGGATCGAAAACGCGTGCATTGTTGTCGATGATCGATTTTGTCTGGTCCACGCCCACGTCAACCACCCAGTTTTCGCCAATCTGGAAACCCTGCACAAGTCCCAGGTTGGCAAACAGGCGCGGTCCGAATTCCGATTCTTCGTTCGTGAGAGATGTATTGATTTGCGCCCGGTTCCACGGCCTTGCGCGGACACCAACACGAGTCATCGTGGTATCGATATCCCGGCCACTGGCCTTTTCATATTCTGCGATCAGGTCGATGCCCTGCGCGATACGGTAGTCTGCGCCAACGACGACGCTGCCCGGATAATCCACGCTTTGCGCCGCATTGCCTATCGCGGTACTGGCGGATGCGCGCAGCGTCAGCTTGCTGTTGAGCATCTTTTTGGACACGCCGGCTTCGACCAGGTCGCTGCTCCGCGTATCGCCATCGTCAAACTTGTCGGCAGCGTGCAGGAGACCCAGCGTTGCCGTGAAACCCTCTTTCTCATAACGCACGCGAGCGCGAACCGTATTGCGGATGTCCTGTGTCTGCAAATTCTGTTGCCAGGTCGCTTCGCCTTCTACAAAGTAATGCTCGCTGACTTTGCCTCTCGCATCGATGCCCAGACGGCGAAAGCCCTTGTCCGCCGCCGACTGGTAGCCCATGCCGAACGATTCTTCGACCTCGCGAATGTAGGCGTGCACGTCGACGTTCTCGCCGTTGTGTTGCAGATCGATAAATTGCGCCGTGCCGGACTGCGTAACGCCGCCAACTTCATTGTTCGTGGCCGCAATTTCGGCACGCAGCACCGTCTGGTCGCTGATCTGCCAGCGCAGGTCGGCGCCGGTCAGATCTGCCGCCGCACCCTGCGCTTTGTCCGTTACATGGGTAATGCCAATTTCGACCCGACCGTCCGCCACGCGCAACGACCCGCGACCGCCGGCGATCAGATCTGCGGCGCTCGTATTGGCCGTCTCGTATTCGACAATGATGTACACCGGATTGAAGTCGGTATCGCGACTCGCGATGGGCCGCTTGAAAAAGAGCGTGCCCGTCAGCGGGTCGAGCGTGTAATCCAGGAACCTGCTCAAGGTTGTATTGCTAATTACGATACTGCTGTCGAAGCGATCGCGAACCTCGATGCGCACGATATCGCTGTTCGCAATAATCGGCGTCCGGCTTAACTGGTAGAGGCCGGACGTTCCATCGCCACGTAATTCGTCGCGAACAAACGTTTGATCCGATTCGGCGGCAAAGACACTGTACCCGACGTTGTTGCCGCGGAATTCACTCTTGAAACCGTTGAAACGCCGTTCGTAGCGAGACAGCTCGGTAACCGACAATCCGGTATTCATGTCGCCGAACAGCGCATAAAACTGACTGCGCTCAAGCTTGACGTATATCTTGCGTTGACTGGCGGCCTCGAAACGCTGCTCGCTCTTGTCCGCGTACAACGCGTAGTACGCGTTGGGATCGATCACGGTGTTGAAGCGATCCCGATTGTCAGAGCGCCGCTTGTCGGAATCGAAGGCCAGCGTCAGCAAATACTCGCCTTTGATCTGGCCTTTGGCGAAAAATGCGACACGACCCTCGTCGTAATAACCGTCGAATTCACCGGCGGCCGCCGCGGCAACAGCATTGTCCGAGATCGTTGTATTGCCCGCGGTGCCCTCGCCAAAGCCAACCAGGATCCAGTCGCGTGCAGCCGGCTTCAGCCACGCACGGATTTTCTGCTCGCGTCCGTTTTCGAATTTCAGGTTCAGCGTCAGTTCGCCGGTGCGTGTGGTGGGTTCGAGTTCGATCAGGGCGATGCCGTCCGCACCAATACGATAGGTGGACTCGCGCTCGCCGATCGCAACCAGTTCATTCTCGCGCTCTTTCTCAACGTCCCACCAGGACCGGTACGGCGGGTTCACGCGGTAGCCGCCAACCATGCCCGGACGAGATACGTTGCCCGTCCTGTCAAACAGCCGCACGGCGACGACCGGTCGGGTTTGGCCGTCGGCGACCAAGTGGGACGCTTCCAGATCCAGTACGCCTCTTATGGGCACGCCCGTGAAATAAATCGTGCGCGTAAGCGTCTTCGCCGGCGTTCCGTCCGGGTTCGTGATCACGGCGCGCAGCACGTTCTTGCCTGCTTGCAATGTGACCGTGCGCCAGCGACTGACGGCAACCGTCTGACGACGGTTCACAACCGTCGCCTCGAAATTCAACGCATCGGCCAGGCTGCCGTTGACGTACAGGGCTACCGTCTGATCCGGCGCATGCTGAATCGCAACCTTCGATGCTAAAATAGCGGGCTGGAAAGACTTTTTCGGCAGCAACATTGAGATGCCCGGCTGCAACGATTCCAGTGGCTCTTCGACCTGAGATTTCGGCGTACCGACGAAGACGATTTCAGCAGCGGCCCGGTCTTCCCGCGCTTGCTCGATCTCGGACCCCGGGAGAGCGCCAACCGTCGCCGCTTCCCGGGTACCACTGGATTCCTGGGTTACTTCGAGGAACGATGGCTTGCTTGGCCGGATACCGCGTATCACCATCTCGACGCGGCGATTGCTGCCGCGCCCGGCTGCTGTGGCGTTGCTGGCAACCGGAACGTCCGACCCGCGGCCCACGACCAGGATGTTCGCATTGGGAATATTCAGTCCGTCGGCCAGGTAAAATGCCGCTGTCATAGCCCGCGCCTGCGACAACACATAGTTGTCGGCGAACAAGTGCATATTGCGCGGCGAAATCCTGTCGACGTCCGTGTGGCCCGTCGCGAATATCTGAATGTTGCTAATGCCCTGCCAATCACCGATCAGCATGTTGAGTTCCAGTTTGTCCTCGGGAGCAAGCTTGTCCGAGAGCACGTCGAAATTGAGATAGAGCACGTAATCTTCGCTTTCAACGACGCTCGGTTCGCGCACCATGCGGGTTTCCGCAACCGGCGTTTTTTGACCCCTGGCAACCGGTGAATCGAAAAGCACGGTGGCTTTGGACACGAGCTCGCCGGCAACGTTTTCGTCGATCGTGGCAACAAATTCGATTTCGCTGGTCCAGTCGCCTGTCTGCGGGTCGAGCGCCAATGTCACGGCCGGACCCATGATCCTGGGATTGCCGAGATCCTTGCCATCGACGGTCATGCTGTCCGGAACGTAGGTGACGCCTGGCGGCAAAACGATCATTACGTTGATGTTGCGAATCGCGACGTTGCCAACGCCGTTGAGTTTCAATTTGTAGATGACTTCCTCGGCGCTATCGGTACCGAGATTCTGGAGCTCAAGATCGATGCGGCCTTCCGGCGGCGCTTTGCGTCGCAGGTAAAAATCGGCTCGGTGCAGCCCGCCGCGTGCGACTCGCACGAACTGGGATTCCGCACTGCCTGCGTAACCTGGAGTGGCATCGCAACCAATGATGTCGAAGTATCCGGGCAACGTGAAAGTATCGAGCTGTGCAACATGGGTTCCGGGATCGATGCCCTCGAGGTGGAATCGACCGCCCTCGTCTGTCACCGCGTAGCGGCCATCCTCAAGGTAGATACGTATGTCGGAGACGCCCTGCTCCTCGCTGAACGTCGCCTGCCTGCAGTCCGCTTCCAGTACGCGGCCAATAATGGTGCCCGTGGAGCGGAACAAATCCTCGGTCAGTCGAATGGTCGCGGTCGACTCATTCGACGACAAACCACCTGCAGCGAATGCGGTTGCGCGGTTTACCAACTCGCCATTGCGATCGCCACCGATAACTTCGACGACGTAGAAAATTCTTGCTCGCTCACCAACGGCGAGCGCAGCGATAGTAAATTCGAGAGTGAGGGGCCCGGTATTCATTACCGGATCCGGCGCCGTCACGCCGTTTACGGTGACTGACCCTGGTACAAAACGCACGCCGGCAGGCAGCTGATCGATAACAGTGATGTCGATTACAGCGCCAACTGCCGCATTGTTCTCGAGCAGCAATTCGTAACGGACAAAATCGCCCGGTGAGGCCGTCGTCGTCAAGGTTTGCTTCTGCAGGAACAGCGCCGACAAGATCGGATCGATTGGCAGATCGACGTCGATGGAGGCCGGACCCGTTTTCGTAAACGCCGCACCGAAGGACTCCGGTCCCAAAGCATACGGTGCGCCGGCAAGTAATTGCAGATCAGCGATGGTGGCGGTCGATGGTGCGACGTATCCGGGTGGCGGCGTAACCACCAGCCGGTAATCACCGTCGGCAACAACCGGGAAGCGATATTCGCCGACGCCAAATACATAATTTGTTCCGGAACTGTCAACGACCGTGGAACCACTCGTTATCTGCGATGGGAAGGTGCTGGTGCCGTCGTTGCCGAATACGACCGCCGGCAACCCGGTTACAGCATCGACCAGTTCGACGAGTACATCATCAACCACTGTGCCGGTCAGCGACTCGAAAACAATGCTCACCGGATCCAGGCTGGCCGTCGCTTGTGCCGTGTCCGTGCCATCCACAGGGTCGGTGTAGCGAACAGTGACCGACGAATCCAGTGGCCCCTGCAAGACGCAATCACCGGAATTGGCGGCACCTCTTGCCGTGGGAATGTAGCCAACGAACACGCCGGTATCGACGCCCGTTTCACTGAGCTGGATGGTTTCCGTGTCGCCCGAGGCGTCGTTTACGACCGTCACAACGGCCGTATCGATCACCTGATAGTCAACGTTCTGATCGCTGTCAACGAGGCGAATAAACAACGGTTCGCCCAGGTTGTACGACGACGTTGCGCTGACGTCCTGCGTTTGCGTCGGATCGATCACCACGCCGCCTGTCAGAAGCGGATCGGCAAGCAACTGGAATACGCCTGCCTGGAAACACGATGACGGACCAACAACTTCCTGATAAGCGCCCGTACCAACCGTCAACACGCGAGTAAATTCGACGCTGGATGGACTGCGCGCGACCCCTGTTACGACCGTAACTGTGTTACTCAGTAAGGTCGCTGGCTGGCCCGCCGCGTTGAAGTAGTCGAGTGCCGCCTGGTTGGAAATAACAGCTCCGGGGGGGCTGGCAAAGACCGTCCCCGCGCCAAGAAATGACAGCAGAACAGCCGCCATAAAAGTACCAAATGCGGTGGTGCAGGAACTCCAGACGTGCCTCGGGGGAAGCCGTTGCTCCCCCCGAGAATCTGTTTGCACGAGGCGACCGCCGCCGCATCGCCCGGGTGGCCCGGTCGAGTGCGCGGCTGCCCGCTGGCGACCCATCAGGGCCGCCGGCAGGCGTAACGCTTCGTGCAATTCCTTAAGCACCGTGATTTATCGTCAACTGCCAGTTTTAAGTGGCGTTTATGACGACCTGGAAGGTGATATCGATATTCGTACCCGCAGCGACATTGATCGGCGCGGCAGGCGAAGTAACGGTCCAGTCCGCACCGCCGATCGTCAGGATTGCGCCGTCGAGCGCGCAGCCATCACCGTCGGCATCCGCTGCATCAGCGATACAGAAAGTAGTGCCGCCGATGGAAACGTCAACCGGAGTACCGGCATCGCTGTAGGCGCCGACCTGGAAGATCAGATTCGCATCCAGCGTATCGCTGATCACGATATCGGTCGCATCCACGGTACCGGTGTTGGCGATGTTGATCGTGTATTCGATCGTCGCTCCCGGAATCGCAAAGAACGGTGCCACCGCGTTAACGGGATCATCGATAATGAGGGCCGTCTTGGTGATCGTCAGGCTTGCCGAAACAATGGCGTAGCCGTCTCGAGCCGCCTCGAAGCCGTCTCTGCCAGCGTCGTTGAAGACAACGTCGATGGCCTGATCGCCATCCGCGACGGATGCGGTCAGGTCGACACCCAGGGAGGAGTCCGGAGCCGGATTCACACCCGCGCCAGGATCGGCGGCAGTTGCTGTCAATTCGATGTTGGCAATCTGACCGTTGATCAATGTCAACGGCGCGTCAGCCAAAACCCAAATAACAACCGTCGCGTCTTCGGCGAGGCCGTCAACGAACGTCAGATCCGTTCCGGGAATCGGCGTACCACCGGCACCATCGCCGTTGGCAACCGCAAACTCGAAGGTCGCATCCATGTCCGCGTCATCGGCCGTGGAATTGACGACAATTCCGGCAGCCAGGTTGATGGCAGACAGACTGAAGTCCAGCGGCGAATTGCCCGTGTTCGTCAATTCGAACGCAGTCGCAGCATTGAACGCTCCCGGACTCGTAATCGTGTCCGCGGCGCCCTGCTGTACCAGCGTAAAGCTGACGATACGATCCACTGTAAACGTCGCAACAGTCGAAGCTACGGCCGTCTGAGTGGCGCCATTCACGTCATAAACGACTGACGCTGAGTTGGAAATCGAGGTTCCGGCGTCGGTACCCACAGCGAACGCCTGTTGCCCAAGCAACAGCGCCACTGCGACAGCACCAAACCGAAGCAGATTTCCGATTTTGTGTCCTACAGTTTTCATCACGGTACTCCTTTTTGCTTAACATCAAATTTGAGCGGCCCAAATAAAGACCGCTCGGTTCAAAAATTATTCAGTTGAGGACGGCGGCAAAGCGCGCGATACCCTGCGCGCCGGCTTGCAAGTCGTTCTGCATGATCCAGCGAACATGTGTGAAGTCACTCGCCGTCGCGACGCGTTCCTGACCGTCCTCGGTCACCTTAAGTTCGCCCGCTGCGGCGAATGTTTGTCCGCCATCCACGGAAAACAGGATGTCCATGCCCGGCCCGAAAGCCGAACCATCGATGTAGGTCAATTCAGACGCGATCGGGTTGGTGATCACGACGTTGTCGGCGACCTCGTCACTCACATTGGTGAAAGTAATCGTGTAGAACACGCTTTCGCCCGGAGCTACGGTCTCGGCTGTGACCAGCTTCGTCTCCGTGTCCCCAGCGGCGTTGACGACGATCTCTTCCTTCTGCACGATCGTGCGCACATCCAGATGGACCGGATCCTGTGCCACTGCGATGCAGGCAAACATCGTCAGCATCAGTCCTGTCAAAATTTTCATCATTCGCTCCTTAGCTCACATCAATTAGTTAATCGTCACCTGGAACTCGACGGTTTGAACGCCGTCCGCCGACGTCAGGTCTCCCAGCCGTACGACGATCGTCGGCGCCCCGGACGTATCGAATTCGCCGGCGTCCGCGTCGATAGCGTCGGAAAGCGACGCGGCGTTCAGCAATATGCTGCCGGCAACGTAGGTGGAATTTGCCGGGACCACATCTCTGAACACACTGGCGGTCGCCGTGCCAGCCGAAGTAATCTCGATCGTGACCGTGTAGGTAATCGTGGCGCCGGGAATTGGCTCAGTGCCGCCAAACTGATCGTTGACCAGCTGCGACTTGACGAAGTTCGCCTGCACGTCAACGACGATGTACTCGCCAACGTCGGCAGCCTGACCACCGGTGGTGCCCACGACGGCGTCAACGCCGCCGTCTCCGAGTCCAGGGAACACGGTACCCGGCGCGCCGGTGCCCGTTGCAGAGGTCGCCGTGAGCTCAGTGCGGCCAATATTGCCGTTGACGACCGTTCCTGGAATATCGTTAACCAGGAAAATATCAACGGAAGCGTCTGCAGCCAGGTTCGGATCGTTTGCGCCCGGCGAATACGGCAGGTCGTTGGCGATATTGAAGTCACCGCTGCCGTCAGTATCGAAAAAGATGGCATCAGGCGCCGAGGGAAGCGGATCGAAATCGTCTCCGGCCAGCACGCTGTCGATTGCGAGCTGGAACGTCTCCGTGCCGTTGCCGATATTGGTAACGCGGAACAGTATGGCTCGAATCGTATCGCCGGCGCTAACTTGAACCTGCGCACTTTGCAGCGTGACCGTCACGTCAATACGTTCAGCGACCGTTATCGACGTCGTATTGGACGTCAAAGTGATCGGCGTACCGCCCAGATCGAAATCAATGGTCGCGGAGTTCTGGATAACCGTGCCTGCTGGCGTACCCGTCGCCATTGCAGAGAGGCCGCTCAGCAGCAGCGTCACGGTCGTGACGAACTGCAGCAACAGCCGCCTTTGAGTTTCCCGTTTGTTTTGAATCTGCCAATCCACCTTGAGTATTGCCTGCCGTCCACACTACGCGAGGACACACCAAAAGGATGTGTCGCAAGTCATTGATATTGAATGTCGCGGATTATGGGCTGAGTTTCCATAATATCGCCAGTTTTGTGCACAGATTGTGATACTCCTCACACTCGGACTGTGACGCGTCTCACACGGCGGATACCGCACCGCCAAAGGATATTGGGTACTGCATTTGTGCTGCGCATCAGTATAATGCGGCACCTGTTCAGGGCGAATGGCAAAGTCAGCCGAAAACGAAAACCACCTTCAGAGACTCCACCAATGATGACCCAATTATCGGCGTTGCAATCCTGGGTAGACCAGGTCGCAAAACTCACCCAACCCGATGCCGTTCGCTGGTGTACCGGAACCGACGCGGAGTACCAGGAGCTGATCGAATCCATGCTCGCCGACGGCACGCTCACGACCCTGAACCAGGCCCAATACCCGAATTGTTATTTGCATCGTTCCGACCCCAGTGACGTCGCCCGCGTGGAGCACCTGACTTTCATCTGCACAGCCGACGAAACGGACGCCGGGCCCAACAACAACTGGATGGACCCGGATGCCGCACACGCCAAAATCGACGCGCTGTTCGATGGCTGCATGCAGGGCCGCACAATGTACGTCATCCCCTATTGCATGGGCCCGATCGACTCACCGTACGCCCGTTGCGGGGTCGAGATTACCGACAGCCCCTACGTCGTCATCAACATGAAGCTCATGACTCGCATGGGCGAGAAAGCGTTGCAACGCATTGAAAATGATAAAACTTTTGTCAAGGGACTGCACTCGACCGGCGATCTGGATCCCGAGCGGCGGCTGATCATGCATTTCCCGGCCGAGCTGTCGATCAAGAGCATCGGCTCAGGCTACGGCGGCAACGCGCTGCTCGGCAAAAAATGCCATGCGCTGCGTATCGCCAGTCACCAGGCACGCCAGGAAGGCTGGTTGGCTGAGCACATGCTGATCGTCGGCCTCGAAAGCCCCGAGGGCGCGATCCATTACATCGCGTGCGCGTTTCCTTCCGCTTGCGGCAAAACCAACCTCGCGATGTTGATTCCACCCAAGTCCTTGCCAGGCTGGAAAATCTGGACGCTTGGAGACGACATCGCCTGGCTGCATCTCGACGACGACGGCAGGCTGCGCGCGATCAACCCGGAAAGTGGTTATTTCGGCGTCGTGCCCGGCACCAACGAAGCGACCAACAAAAATGCCTACGACATGATTCGGCACGACACCATCTTCACGAACGTCGCAGTCACTAAGGATGGGGAGCCGTGGTGGGAGGGCAAGAAGAACGGCGAGCCTGCCACGGACTGGCAGGGACGCGACTTCGACGCAGCCAATGGCAAGGCCGCGCACCCGAACTCACGCTTTACGGTCGCCGCGACCAACAACCCGAGTTATTCGGCGCTGGCGGACGCCCCGCAAGGCGTGCCGATCGCAGCGATCGTCTTCGGCGGCCGCCGCAAAGAGCTGGCGCCGCTGGTGTACGAGGCCAAGAGCTGGGCGCACGGCGTACTGGTCGGTGCTAGCGTCGCATCAGAAACGACGGCTGCGAACGCCGGCGAAGTCGGCGTTGTACGCCGCGACCCGATGGCGATGAAGCCC
The DNA here is from genome assembly GCA_022563255.1 of Pseudomonadota bacterium. Classification (GTDB taxonomy): domain Bacteria; phylum Pseudomonadota; class Gammaproteobacteria; order Steroidobacterales; family Woeseiaceae; genus UBA1847. Next base: position 21,983 of record JADFNS010000009.1, on the reverse strand, counting down.
TTTTGCGGCTATAACTTCGGTGACTACTGGGCGCACTGGCTGTCATTCGCCGCCCGCAGCGACAAGCTGCCGAAAATTTTCCACGTCAACTGGTTCCGGCAAAACGCCGCCGGCGAATTTCTGTGGCCGGGTTTTGGCGAAAATCTGCGTGTCCTGCGCTGGATCATCGACCGCTGCGAAAATCGCGTGGCTGCCAACGAAACGCCGATCGGATTCCTGCCAAATCCAGCCGATATCGACACCACGGACCTCGATATCAGCGCGGCAACGATGCAGGCTTTAACCTCAATCGATCGCGCCCAGTGGCGTGCAGAAATGGAATCGGTCGGCGAATATCTGGAGAGCTACGGGGACCGCCTGCCCGATGCGCTGCGTGAACAACAACGGAATATTCTGGCGGCTCTGCGTTAATCGATCGTCTTGTAATAGATCGCCAGCGAAGAGTCGGCCTCTTCGGCGCGCCCCAAACCGATCGTCCCTTCGGCCCCGAGTTCGGTCGTGTCACGGCGAACGAAGGTCTCGTTGCCCTGCAGGTCGTGCAGAAACGTGCCGTTGGTGCTCTGGTCAACCAGCACAAACTTGCCGCGCCGCATTTCGATCCGGGCGTGAATTCTGGATATCAGATTTCCTTTAACGACGAGGTCATTGTCGTCCGCGCGACCTAAATTAATGCTCTTGCGTTGATCCGATATCTCGAGCGTCGTGTCGCGGAAATTCAATAGCAGCTTCGACGCCCGGCGTCCTTTGTTCTCCCAACCGATCGTCGGCAGCATGCTCGTCGCCTCGTCCGGCTGCCAAACCAACTCGAACAGCGCGACCTCATCGACACGACCGCGCACCGTGGCCAGGTCGATCTGGCGCGTCTGATTGCGCAGCTCCGGACTCATCTGCTCAACGGTAAACCCGGATATGACGATCTGCCGGGCTTTCGCCTGCGATGTCATGCGATTGGCCGTGTGCACGGCCGCGCCGAATATGTCGTTCTGCTCTTGCACCACGGGCCCGAAGTGGCAACCGATACGAATCGACACGGGAATGCCGTCCGCTATCTTGCTGGTGGCGGTAATGCGATTTTGCATCATCACGCACGCGCCCATCGCCTCGTCCGCGGTTTCGAATGTCGACATGACCTCGTCGCCAATCGTTTTGATGACCGTGCCGTTGAACTGGTAGGTCGCGTCTTTCATGATATCGAGGCAAGCTGCAACGGTCTCGCTGGCTTTGGTGTCGCCGTACTTGTCGTACAGCTGCGTGCTGCCGACAACGTCGGCAAACACAATTGCAACCTCGAGATCTTTCGCCATCAGCTGATAATAGTACTATTTCTCGGCCACGATATAGGCGATCCACGCAAGATCCGCCTCGCCCTTCTCATCGGGCGTGAATTCTCCATTGCCCTCGCCGTCCTCATCTTCGCCTTCCCAGTAAACCGTCGCTTTTTGAAAGCCCGCCTCCAGCAGCAGCTCACAAATTTCGGGCGCCGACCACAGACGCCACTCGTACGTGAACGCCTTTTTGATCTTCGAACCGTCCTTGAACTTGAAGTGGATATGGCAACGAATGAAATGCGTGACCGGGTGGAATGTCGACTGGTGCCAGATATAAGAAAAGCCGTGTTCTTTGTGCTTGGTTTTTTCTTTCTGTTCTTCCTGCGCTTCGGGTCCGCCAAACATATCGCAGAAAAAAATACCGTCGTCCTTGAGCGCCGCGTACGCGCGCTCGAAATAGGCGCGCAACCTGTCGCGTGTATCGAAGATAAAGAAACTGAAATTGAATGCCGCCAGAAGATCGACCTGCGGCGTCTCGACCGTCAGTACGTCCGATTCGATCAGGCTCACGCGCGCCTGATCCGCAGACGTCAGCTTGCTGACGCGATTCTTTCTACCCCACTCAAGTACTGACGCATCGATATCAACACCGATCGCCTGAAATTCTTTTCCCTGGCGCACCCACTCGCATGAGGCGCTTGCCGTACCACAAAAGTCTTCGCGAAACAGATAGGCCGTGCGGCCGGCAAGCGATTTGAACGTCGCCTGCAAAAATTCGACTTCATGTTCGACGTTTTGTACGGCCAGTTCGTACAATTCGTGAATGTCGGCCTTGTCGGCCATCGTCTGACGCTTACTCGCTGATTTGGCGCTCATTTCAAAATTGCGTTCCTGTCTGCATGGGGCGTTGCAAGGGGGCGTGCATTGTAGCCGCCTAGGCGGCTAATGGCATAGCCTTTAGCGCGTTAATCAGCACTTGCGGTCCCGCGTCGCGCAGATGAGCGTGCTCGCTGATGTATCGCCGCCAGGATCTTGCCCCGGGCTGGCCCGCATAAAGACCGAGCATGTGCCGCGTTACTCGCGCTAACGGCTCGCCCGCGGCGAGCACCGACTCAATGTAGGGCAATATTTGCTCAACAATGTCGCGACGATTGGGCAACGCAAAGTCCGGGTTGAAGTGATTTTCAAGTTCGGCCAGAAAATACGGCCGGTGATAAGCCTGCCGGCCAATCATCGCGCCATCAACGTGTTGCAGAACGTCCTCAACCTCGGCGATCGTCGTCAATCCACCGTTCAGCACGATCGTAAGTTCCGGAAAGTCTCGCTTGAGCCGGTACACCCGTGCGTAATCAAGCGGCGGAATACTCCGATTCTCTTTCGGGCTCAAGCCGTCCAGAATCGCGATTCGCGCATGCACGTCAAACTTGCTGCAGCCTGCCGCGGCGAGTTGTTCCACGAAACCTCGCAAGAAATCATAGCTGTCATTGTCGTCGATGCCGATCCGGGTCTTCACCGTGATCAGAATATCCGTCTCCTGGCGCATGGCGCGATAACACTCGGCCACGGTTTCCGGACGCGCCATGAGACAGGCGCCGAACTGACCGCTCTGCACACGATCGCTGGGACAGCCAACGTTGATGTTGATTTCGTCGTAGCCGTAGTGAATTGCTTTGCGTGTTGCGCTCGCCATCCACTCGGGTTCGCTGCCGCCAATCTGCAGCACGAGAGGATGCTCCTCCGCGTTGAAGCGCAGCAATCGACCGGCATCGCCATGATGAATCGCCGCCGCCGTCACCATCTCCGTGTACAAAACGGCTGACGGGCTCAGCAAGCGCATGAAGTAGCGGCAGTGCCGGTCCGTCCAGTCCATCATGGGGGCGACGGCTATTTCGCAGTTGTTCATAGAGTCTTTCATTCAAAGCAAGTCAACAGCTATGCCAACAAGTGAGCCAATGCAGCTACATTGATCGCTTCAACACCGTTGGACATTCTTAAACGCTTCTTGCGCATCCAGAGCGGCGGTCAGCATTTCATTGGATGATCGTGCCTCTGTAGCGAACAAAACCGATAACAAACCAAACATTACGAGAGATTTCTTCATCTTCCTGCCTTTTTTCGTTTTCTGGAATCGATGTCAATGTGGGCGATTTCGTTAATCACGATCGAACTAATTTCAACGGATGCAGTGGGTCAAAAGCAGTCTGCGTACACCATACTACCGAACGGCAGGTTTGAGGGTGGCCAGAAGCGGCTGGATTCAATAGAGCATCGAAGATTCTCATTTGACTGGCGTTCTTCAATCCGCAACAGTCCTTCCAGCGACGTAGCCGCTGAACTGCTGCGGCACCGGACCGTGACATATTATTTTGGAAATCGAGAATGAAAACGATCTGCCTTTGGTCGGGCCCGCGGAATGTTTCGACCGCCCTCATGTACAGTTTTGCCGAGCGACCGGACACTCACGTCGTCGACGAGCCGCTTTACGGGCATTTTTTGCGCGTGACCGGCACCGTTCATCCGGGCCGTGAGGAAGTGTTAGCCAATGTCGAGTGTGACGGCAACAAGGTGATGCGCGAGCTGCTCGTCCAATCTGCGGACAGCCCCGATATCCTTTTCATAAAACAGATGGCGCACCATCTGGTCGATATCGACAAGGATTTTCTGCAGCAGACTGAACATATTTTTCTCATTCGTGATCCGGAGCAGATGCTGCCGTCGCTGACGATTCAGCTGCCCGATGCGACGCTGGCCGACACCGGACTGAAAATGCAGTGGCAACTATTCGAGGAACTTGATGCCGCGGGACAGCGGCCTGCTATTCTTGATTCCCGGGAATTGTTGCTGGATCCACAAGCCGTGTTGCGACAATTGTGCGAGCACCTGAACGTACCCTTTCTGGATACAATGCTGAGCTGGGAACCTGGCCCGCGTGCCGAAGATGGCGTTTGGGCACCACACTGGTATCAAGCCGTACACCAGAGTACGGGTTTCTCCGGGTATCATCACAAGGAATGTTTTCCGGAAAGCCTCGCGCCACTACTTGCAGAATGCTCGCCGTGGTACGAAAAACTTTACGGCCGCGCTCTTCGCGCGTCTGCATGAATGCATAAGGAGATCCCGATTGAAACTGCCTGACCCTCGAAATGCCGACATCCTCATTCACGTCAACGGCCATCTGCTTCCACGTGCCGAAGCCCGTGTCTCTGTCTTTGACAGCGTCGTTCAAGGTGGCGACGCCGTCTGGGAAGGACTGCGTGTTTACAAAGGTCGCATTGCCGCGCTTGGCGGACACCTCGAGCGCTTGCAAAACTCGGCCAAGACCCTGGCATTTGCGGCAGTACCATCGTCCGATGAAATCCGCACAGCAATATTTGACACGCTCGAAGCCAATGGGATGACAGACGACACCCATATCCGTCTTACGCTGACGCGCGGTGAAAAGATTACTTCCGGCATGAACCCCAGGCTTAATCTGTCAGGGTGCTCATTGATCGTCCTTGCCGAATGGAAGCCGCCTGTTTACTCCGATGAAGGTATTCGTGTCGTTACATCAGCGACGAGACGCAATACACCGCAGTGTCTGGATTCGAAAATTCACCACAATAATTTGCTGAACAATATTCTGGCCGCCATTGACGCCAATGTTGCCGGTGTGGACAGCGCAATCATGCTCGACATCAATGGTTTTATTTCCGAGACAAACGATACGAACATGTTTGTCGTGCGCAACGGCGAGCTGCTCACACCGTTCGCGGATGCCTGCCTGCCCGGCCTGACGCGGCGAATGATTCTCGATATCGCGAACTCACAGAGCATCCCGGGCGGCGAGAGAAACCTGACATTGAGCGAGCTCTATTCGGCGGACGAAGCATTCACGACGGGTACGATGGGCGAACTAACGCCAATTCTGGAAGCCGACGGACGAGTGATTGGCGATGGCAAACGTGGGCAGATGACGCTTAAGCTGCAGGAATTGCACAGAGAGTACGCGTACGAACACGGCGAAGCCCTGCCGTTCGTATCATAATTCAATCAATCAATAGCTAATGTCAACGTATAACTACCTGTTATTTATATAGTTAAATTTATCAACGATGACGGCTCGATAACTCTCCAAAACAACACATCGCTGACCGCGACATGAATCGCCGCTGCCGTCACCATCTCCGTGTACAAAACGGCTGACGGACTCAGCAAGCGCATGAAGTAGCGGCAATGGCGGTCAGTCCAGTCCATCATCAGGGCGACGGCGATCGCATCGTGGCAAGTTGACAAGCTCATCGCAATAGCAAATCCGTGACCGTTAAAACCTAATCGCGTTTCCAGATCTCAACGACTTCGCCTGTCGTCGCCTCTTCGACGATGATGTCGCCGATCCTGCAAGGTGCGATTCCGCCGGTTTCCTCGCAGGGATAAAGATTGACCAGTCGCTCACGATGATCGGCATTGACAATCGCCCTGCGGGCGCCGCCTTCGCCGGGAACCGTCCAGCCGACTTTGTCTTTGAAGGCCTCGTTGATCGCCTCAAGGCTCGCAAACGATTCGGTCTGCATGGCCGAGGGCGCGCAGCCGGATTTGCGCCGATTCACGATGACATTGTCGAGCCCGTCCTTCATCGCCAGCAATTGCTCCAATGCGTATTCGCAGTCCGCCTGCTTCGCAAACTGCAGCTCAAACTGCTGCTCCTGGCAAACGGTCTTGCCCGCTGGCGCCACACACTCGGCAAACGTCAAAATGAAAACCTGTATCCATGTTGTATCCATTGTATTCCCCTGACCTAGCCGCGATTGGCTCCGTAAAACATCGGCCCGCCGCGCGCAGCCGGGAAGCCGTAGCCGTAAACATAAACCACGTCAATGTCACCGGAGCGCTGCGCAATTCCTTCCGCGACGATTTTTTTGCCCTCGTCGATGAGTGCGCCGATCAGGCGAGCAACAATTTCCTCGTCCGTTACCGTACGCCGATCAACGCCAAGTTCGCTCGCCACCTGGTCGATAATTTCCTGCACGGCGGAATCCGGCGTCGGTTTGCGCGCATCGTCGTAATGATAAAACCCGGCACCGGACTTTTGTCCGAGCCGACCCATCTCGACCAGCAAATCCGGCACCCGGTACGACTTCGGGTCGCCCTTTTCGTCGTCCGACAACGCTTCCCGAGCCTTGTAACCGATGTCGAGACCGGCAAGATCGAACACCCGCAACGGTCCCATCGCCATGCCCCAGGCCTCCATCGCGTTATCGACCTGCTGCGGCGACGCACCTTCGAGTAACAGCAATTGCGCGGTTTTTCCGTACGGGCTCAACATGCGATTGCCGATGAATCCATAACAGACACCGGACACCACCGGCACCTTACGAATCTTTTTCGCCAGCGCCATGACCGTCGCCAGTACGTCGTCGGCCGTTTTTTTACCACGTACGACTTCGAGCAACTTCATGATGTGCGCCGGACTGAAAAAGTGCATGCCGATGACGTCCTCGGGACGACCGGTGGCAGCCGCGATTGCGTCCACGTCCTGATAGGAAGTATTGGTCGCGAGTATCGCGCCCGCTTTGCACGCCTTGTCCAGCTTCGCGAAAATTTTCTTCTTCAGCTCCGGGTCCTCAAACACGGCCTCAATAACGAGATCGACGTCTGCCAGTGACGCGTAATCCACAGACCCAACGATCAGGGCACGACACTTCGCCGCTTGCTCTTGCGTGAGTTTGCCGCGTTTGACGCTGCCCGCGTAATTTTTGTCGACGATCGCCAAACCGCGCTCCAGTGCTTCCTCGCTGATCTCGATCATCGTCACGGGTATGCCCGCATTGGCGAAGCTCATGGCGATGCCGCCGCCCATGGTGCCGCCACCGATGATGCCGATGCTTTTGATCGGACGTTGCGGCGTATCTTTCGCGAGTCCATCGACCTTCGCGGCGAGGCGCTCCGCGAAGAACAGGTGCCGCATCGCGGCCGATTGCGAGCTGTCCATGCACGCCATGAACAACTCACGCTCTTTGGCCATGCCGTCTTCGAAAGTCATCGTGGCCGCCGCCTCAATGCACGCCACGATATGATCGGGCGCTACCTGACCCCGCGCGCGTCTGGCCAGCTTGCTGCGATAAACGTCAAAAATCGCATGATCGAACTCCGGCACATCCTGCTCGCTGCTTCTGCGAATCTTGGCGCCGCTGGCAACGAGTTCACGAGCCCAGGCGATAGCGCCTGCGCGCAGGTCGCCATCAATTATTTTGTCGATCAGGCCGATCTCCTGCGCCTCGCCGGCGGCAATCGGTGTACCGCTCGTGATCAAGTCCAGCGCCGCCTGCACGCCGGCCAGCCGCGGCGTTCTCTGCGTGCCCCCCGCGCCGGGCAGCAGTCCCAGGTGCACCTCCGGAAACCCTATTTTTGCGCCCGGTGCGGCGCAACGGTAGTGCGCCGCCAGCGCCGTTTCAAAACCGCCGCCAAGCGCCGTGCCATGCAGCGCCGCGACCACGAGTTTCGCAGACGCCTCAATCGTATTGAGCAAATCGGGCAACCACGGATCCTTGAGCGGCTTGCCAAATTCCGTGATGTCCGCGCCGGCGATAAAAGTGCGGCCTGCGCACACGATGACGACGGCCTCGGACGCATCGTTCTGCGCCGCGTTGATCGCGTCCAGCAATCCCTGTCGCACTGCATGCGACAGCGCATTCACAGGCGGGCTGTCGATACTGATGACACCGATCGTGTCCTCGAGCTGGTAGCTCACGGGTGATGACATATTGTTCCCTCATAATTGATGATGCGTAGGTTATAATGCGCGGATGTACCGACAACTGACAGATCAGGCCGGCAAATACCTGCGGTCGCTTTACAGCCAGGACGATATCGTGGGCCAGCTGAAACACAAGCTGGCTGACCTGATGGCGCAGGGGGACGCCAATGCTGACGCCGCCTGCCACGTTCTGCGACTAAGCCGCCGTACTTTACAACGCCGCCTCAAGGCTGAGAAGACCAGTTTCCAGAAAGTGCTGCAGGAAGTTCGCGAGATACTTGCCGTCAACTATCTCAGCGACGAACGGCTCAAGTCCATCGAAATCGCGATGCTGCTGGGCTACTCGAATATCAGTTCCTTCACTGCCGCCTTCAAGTCCTGGTACGACATGCCACCGGCACGGTACCGCCAAAAAAACCTCTGCACCTGACTATTTACGCTATCATGCGCGGCTCGTTTGTGGAGGACAACGATGCTCGAAAAACTGCAATTCTTCGTCGACGGTCGCTGGGTCGATCCGGTCGAACCCAGAACGATGGACGTCGTCAATCCGGCAACCGAAGAAGTGTACGGTCGCATCAGCATCGGCTCCGCCGCGGACGTGGAGATTGCCGTCGTCGCGGCGTCGCGGGCATTCGAATCCTTTTCAAAAACCACCCGCGAAGAACGCGTGGATTTGCTGCAGTCCATTCTCGATGTTTACAACAAACGCTCTGAAGATATCGCGACCGCCATCATGGACGAGATGGGCGCTCCGTGGGGACTTGCAAAATACGCACAAGCGGCGAGCGGCACTCAACATATTGGCGCCGCGCTGCAAACGCTGAAAGATTACAAATTTGAAGAGCAGATCGGTTCGACGCTGATCGCCAGGGAGCCGATCGGCGTGTGCGGCATGATCACGCCGTGGAACTGGCCGATGAACCAGATCGCCGTCAAGGTCGCACCGGCTATTGCCGCCGGCTGCACAATGATTCTCAAGCCCAGCGAGATCGCCCCGTTCAACGCCATTATCTTCGCCGAGATCCTCGACGAAGCCGGTGTGCCCGCAGGCGTATTCAACCTGATCAACGGCGACGGCCTGGGCGTCGGCACCGCGCTTAGCGAACATCCGGACATCGCGATGGTCTCTTTCACCGGCTCGACGCGTGCCGGCATACTGGTCGCGCAAAACGCCGCACCGAGCGTCAAGCGAGTCGCGCAGGAACTCGGCGGCAAGTCGGCCAATATTATTCTCGACGATGCGGATCTCGAAGAGGCGGTGACCAGCGGTACCAAGGCCATGTTCGAAAACACCGGGCAGTCCTGCGACGCACCATCGCGCATGCTGGTTCCAAAAGACAAGATGAACGCGGCGGCGGCTATCGCCGCAAAAGTCGCCGCTGCAACGATCGTTGGCGACCCGCGAGAGAAAGGCACGCGCGTCGGACCGGTGGTGTCGGAACTGCAGTGGAACAAGATCCAGGCGCTGATTCAAAAAGGCATCGACGAAGGTGCCACGCTGGCGGCCGGCGGCACCGGGCGTCCCGATGGTCTCGACAAGGGTTATTACGTGAAACCTACTGTGTTTGCGAATGTCAGAAATGACATGGCGATCGCGCGCGAGGAAATCTTCGGCCCCGTGTTGTCGATCATTCCTTACGATGACGAGGACGAGGCCGTCCGCATCGCGAACGACACGCCTTACGGCTTGTCCGGCTACGTCTCGTCGTCAAATTTGCAACGAGCGCGCAGCGTTGCGTCGCGGCTGCGCACCGGCATGGTGCACATCAACGACGCCGACCTGGACGCGATGGCCCCGTTTGGCGGCTACAAGCGCTCTGGCAACGGACGCGAGTGGGGCGCGCACGGCATGGACGAATACCTGGAAGTAAAGTCGGTTTACGGCTACGAGAAGTAAAACCATTGATGAAACGAACTGTATTACTGCTGGCGTTGGCTGGCGCTCTGCTGCTGGGTGCGTGCGCCGGCGAATCGAATCTGCCGGTCGCGACCGGCAAGGCCAACGTCCGGTCGATCAACGCGATAATGGCTTCGCCAAATATCAGCTTCAAGATTGAAGAACGTACGATCGGCGAAGTGGGCTATAAGAACGTTTCGCCGCAGGGGCGCTACGACGATCTGGATTACACCTTTAATTTCGACGTGTTTTTCGCGGGCGACACCGCCACCACGCGCATTGCCAGCCAGCATGTCGATTTCGTCGCCGACCAGGACTACACCATGTTGATCAGCGGCACACTGGCCGCACCGGTTGTCACAGTTTGGGAATCGACAGGCCGTGCTTTCGATTTAAGCGACACCGTTTTTCAGGCTCAATTTGCCCACACGTCCAACACCCTGGGCGCCGTGGACTATTATTTCGCCGCGGCGGGGGTGGCGCCCGTCACGGGTCAGGAAGTCGCGACGCTGTCTTTTGGAGAAATCACCGACCCGATCGATCTCGAGTCCGGTCTGTACGTCATGACGATAACGACCGCCGGCGATCCTCTTGACATTCTTTATACCTCCGACGAAGCACAATTCGCGGCGCAGAGCATAATGATCATTACGCCGTTCGACGGCGACGCAAACGACGTCGCCCCTGTCATCGTGCGTGCACTGGCAGCCGTGGGGGCCACGTTTTCGATGCCGGACAGCAGTTATCCGGCGACCGTGGAATTTCTGCATGCTGCGCCCGACCTGGGAACATCGGACATTTACGACGACGAAATTTTGCTGTCGCAAGTCATTGCCGATCACAGCTACCAGGAGTTGACGGCTGCGATACCGTTGCTCGCCGGCGATCACACGTTCCGCTACACGCCAGCGGGCAGCACCGCGGCGGTCACGCTGGAGGGCACATTGGCCGCGGAGTCCGGGGTGCGCTATCGCTTCGTGGCGCTGGGCGCCAACGGCGCCTACTCCACCGCGACTTTGATTCCCAATCTACGACCAGTCGATACGTCTGCGAAGATTCTGCTGCTACAGACGTCCAACAATTTTGCAGAGCTGGATTTCTATTTTGTCGGACGGGGAGAAGCGATCGCTGAGGCCGATCCATTCCGGACCGCAATAAACTCCGGGCTGCAGGCTCTTCCCGCGGCCCTCGCCGCCGGTAGTTTCGATATTTACGTCACCGATTCCGGAGCCAAAGATATATTAGCGGGGCCGGTGCAGATCGACGTCGTGCTCGGGGACGTTGTCGACATCGTGGTTTTCGATACGGTCGATCCGGCGGTGCTGGACCTTCGGATCCTGCCCGCGCCCTAGGAGGCGGTAGCGGCGTCCACATAGGCGGCGCGATCGTTGGCCGCATCTTCCTCGGAGATATGCTTGACGTTGTACATCGCCTCGTCGGCAACGCCCAGCAATTGCCACAATTCCTTACCGTGTTTTGGCATCAGAGCGATACCAACGCTCGCGGCGCAGGTGATCTCCTGCCCTTGAATGATGTAGGCCTCCGCAGCCGTTTGCACCAGTCGTCCCGCGATGTGTCGCGCATCCTCGACGTTAACGCCTGGCAGCACGATCGCAAACTCGTCGCCACCCAGGCGACCTAAAATATCTTCCGGTCGCAGACAAAATTCCAGGCGGTGTCCGAAAGCCCGCAGCAGCGCGTCGCCGGCCTGATGGCCAAAGCGGTCATTAATCGACTTGAATTGATTCAGGTCGAGATACAACACCGCACCTACACTGCTGCGGCCTATGCAAGCCGCACCTTCCTGATCGAAACCCCGCCGATTCAAAACGCCAGTCAGCGGATCGCGCAAAGCGTCCGAGAGCATCTTGTCCTCATTGCGCTTGCGTTGAGTGATGTCGATCAGTGTCACCGAGAAATCGTCGCCAACCGGTTCACCGACGATTCGCAGCCAGATTTGTTCGCGATCCGCGTGGGTAGAAATCTCATAGCTTATCTGCGATTCAGCCCGGTCCGTCGCATTGAAATGCTGCAGTAGTTTTTGCGGATCGAGCTGCCGCAGTTTTTCGAGCGGCATGCCAACCAGCGTACCGACGCCCTCGCCGGCAAACGATTCAGCCGCACGATTCGCGAAGACGCAGCGGAACTTCCGCGCGGCGTCATTCTCATCCCGCGCAAAACGCAGAATTCCGTTCGACGACGTTTCGATCAGGGTTCGAATCAGGTGTTCGCTTTCGGCGAGCTTCCGCTGCGCGCGGCGTCGTTCGGTCACGTCACGACACACGACCACCATGCCCATATCCCTGTTTCTCCGCCCGGTCAGGGTGGAAACGCTGACTTCGTACACGCGATTCGTGTCCATCTCGAGCGTCTGCGTTTGGTCAAGAGTTCTCGCCTTTTCAAGAATGGCGCGCGCGGCCGGAAAATCCTCCCATAGGCCGCGACCGATCAACTCGCGCTCGGAACCTCCCAGCAAATTCTGCGCCGCCTTGTTCGCGCAGATGATGCGTTGTTCATTGTCGACCACGATAATCGGATCACGCACATGGTCAAAAAGAGTGTGATACGCGAACGGGCTGAAATCGTGGCCGCGCAATTTCAGACTGGCGAACGCGAACACAGGCCAGAGCAAAGCCAGGGTCGTGGATGCGAACGGGAAATGCTTGGGACCCATGCCGAGGAACGTGTTCGCGACGCTCACGGCAAATGGCAACACCGCGCAAATCAGCAACAATGAAACCATTTTGCGATGTGCCGGCGCGATAGTCGGCAGTCGGGCAGTCAACGCGATGATTGAATATCCGAACAGACCGTAGGCAAACGGCGCAAACACGTTGTTGTACCAAAAGTGATCCTTCAGGGCGCTGACAACGAGGCCGTCCGCGGTCTCGGTCGCGACCCAAATGAAGTGGTGCAGCGAATTAGTCAGGGCAAGCGCTGTCGTTGCCAGCGGGATAATGCTCAGTGCCAAAACAGCGAGAGTACCCGGAGATCCGACCGTGTACTCACGATAAATAATGTAGAAGACAACCGGTATGAAGCCAGCCGAGATAAAGCTCAATACCCGGCCCGTACCGAAAAAGCCGGCGTCTGTCGCGCCGTAGGAAAACGCCGAACCGGCGATCATTCCAGCGATCAGCAGCAGGAAGAAACCGATCACGCTACTGGCGTATTGTGGCCCCGAGCGCGAAACACGGACAGCGAGCACCGTGTAAGCCACGGCGGCCAGCACCAGGAACGGCGTAAAGAATTGAGTGAGCCCGGACATGGAGCCATGCTATCGGGGTTTGACACGACATAATGCGACGTACGCCGCATTCCGCTTGCTTAAAGGCCTGCCGCCGTATCGGCAATGAGCGTATCGACAACCGCCTTGAGGCTGTCCTCGACGCTGGCCCCGGATGCTTGCGCCGCCGCGTAATCCCGAAGCTGTCGATGCGCGCTGGTGCCTCTGTCAAGGATCGTGCGGACGCCAGCGAGTTCTTTTTCGCAGCCCAGCGCCTCGGCGTCTTCCGCGACCAGCGACAAAATATCCTCAAGCAGTTCGTTGAAAGCGACGACACGACCTTTGGCGAAGTCGATCAGGCCCTCGTCGAAACTGTAGCGCATGGCCCGCCAGCGGTTTTCATGAATGAGCATCGGCGTGTAAATGCGCCAGCGCTGGTTGCGGGTGCGCAGCCGGTACAACATGCGCATGATGCACACGAGCAGCGCGGTCAACGCAATGCTGTCATCCAGCCGCGTGCAGACATCCATGATGCGAGTTTCCAAGGTCGGAAATCGCCCGCTCGGTCGCAGATCCCACCAGATTCGTGTCGAGTCCTCGATGATTCCCGCATCGACCAGAATCCGTATGTGCCGCTGGTATTCCGCATAACTCGCAAAGCGCTCCGGCAAGCCGGTTCTCGGCAACGCATCGAAAATCGTCAGTCGATAACTCTTGAGCCCGGTATCGATACCGCACCAAAACGGCGACGAACAAGACAAGGCCAGCAGATGCGGCAGGAAATAAGCGAGCTGGTTCATCAGGTCAATGCGCAACTCGTCGTTTTCGATACCGACGTGCACGTGCATGCCGCAAATGACCAGACGCCGGGCAGCGCCCTGCATTTCGTGAGTCAAGTCTTCGTAGCGTTCTTTCTGCGTGTGCTTTTGTTCGGTCCAGTGCGAAAACGGATGCGTCGACGCCGCGATCGGCGCCAGCCCATGGCGGTCCGCGACCTCAATAATGTTGCGACGCAGGCGGGCCAGATCTGCACGCGCCTCGCGAACGTCGCTGCATACCCTGGTGCCGATTTCGATCTGGGACCGCAGCAACTCGGACGTGACTTGAGAGCCACACTTCGCTCGCGCTTCCGCCATTAACGTCTCGGGCGGGTCGATGACCAGCGCGCGCGTCTCCTTGTCGACGAGCAGGTACTCTTCCTCTACCCCGATCGTGAACGCCGGTTCGCTATTTTTCACTGACCGCGCCATACGCTTCCTGGCCGGCAGCCGCGATTCGCTCGGGTATCGATGCAATGATTTTGTGCATCACCCTGGCAATTTCCGCGACGCCGGCGTCATCGTCGATAAGGTCTTGACGTATTTCGATACCGATATGCGGCAAGTCGATTTTTTCGGCATGGAAGTCGACCGTAAAATCCTGCGGCGCCTTACCCGAATACGGCTCGTTGTCGCCGACAACGTAACCGGCCGCTGCGAAATCCTCGATGAAAATATCCCGCAGGCGGCGATCCTTGTCCCACAGAAGGCCCATTTGCCAGGGACGAGCTTCACCGTTCAGAACGGGCGTAAAACTGTGTACCGCGATAAATGCCGGGGCGGTCCCCGCCGCTTGCAGTCGCTTTATTTGCTCATCGACCGCGTCGTGGTATGGCCAGTACAATGCCGCGGCACGCCGTTCCTTGTCAGCGGGCTGCAAATTTCGATTGCCGGACACGATAACGCCGTCGCCAAATTCGAGAAACGCGCCGGGGTCCAGCAGCGCGCGATTGCAGTCGATGACCAGCCGCGAGTACCGCGCCAGTACGGCCGTAACGCCGAGGCTGCGCGCCAGGTTCTCGGTCAGCGCGCCAGCCCCGATGTCGACGGCCAAATGACAACGTCGCGTGAACGGATCCAGCCCCATGTTGCCCAGCGACTTTGGAAACCGGCAACTGGCATGGTCGCAAACCAGCAGGATGGGCGACTTGCTAAGGGAATTGAGTACTTTGAAGGGGCCGGGCTCGTCCGCGGACAGGAGCCTGCACGTGTCACTGTTTGCCATGCGGCCAGTGTACCGCATCAGCGGCAGCCGGCGTCTACGCCAGGAGTTGGCTTGCCTTCCTGCCCCAAGGCTCAAAAGACCGCACGGACGCGGGCCTGGCGATGTAATAGCCCTGCGCAAATTCGATTCCCAGGGAGGCGAGCTTCTCGAGCACGGTTTTGGTCTCGACGCGTTCGGCGATCATTTCGATGCCCATCGCGTGACCCACTTCGCTGATCGCCTTCACCATGCTTTCGTCCACCTTGTCATGCGCAACATTGTGGATGAACTGGCCGTCGATCTTCAGGTAGTCGACGGGCAGGTTCTTGAGATAGGTAAACGACGACAGGCCACTGCCGAAATCGTCCAGCGAGAACTTGCAACCGAGTTTCTTCAACGCGTTCATGAAATGCACGACGCGCGATAAATTGGAGATCGCTGCCGTCTCCGTAATCTCGAAGCAAATGGCCCCGCGCGGAAGGTTTTGCGCTTTCAGTTCATTGATCACGAACTCGAGAAATCTGTCTTCGCTAAGAGACGTGCCCGACAAATTAATAGCCAGCGTGTAACGCGCCTCACCTTCTTCGTTGCGGTCCGCCAGTTCGGTCAGAGCCTCGCGTACGACCCAGCGATCGAGCGTCGACATGAGATTGTAACGTTCGGCGGCAGGAATAAACTGATCCGGGCCGATCAACTTGCCGTCTTCGTCGCGCATGCGCAGCAACAGCTCATAGTGGCCGCGACTTTGGCTGCTTTTCTTGCCAATGGCGATAATCGGCTGGAAGAACAGCTCAAACCGGTTCTCTTCGACGGCGCTGGTGATGCGCGATACCCACTTCATTTCTTCGTGACGCAGCGAGGCGTCGCTGTCCCGGTACAAATGGACTTGATTGCGGCCCATGTCCTTGGCCGAGTAGCACGCCACGTCCGCCGAACTCATGACCGCGGCAACGTCGGCATTCTCGCTCGTAATCATGACAATCCCGATCGAGCAGCGCACCGCCGTGAAAGAGTCCTGCCACTCAAACTTGTAGCCCTCGATCATGTTGCGAATATCTTCGGCGACCTCGATCGCGCGTGCTTCGCTGCAACGTTCCAGAAGTATGCCGAACTCGTCGCCACCCAGGCGGGCGAACAAGTCTGTCGTGCGAATCTTGGTTTGAATCCGATCGGACAATTGCCGCAATAAGGCGTCGCCTGCCGTGTGGCCAAACGTATCGTTTACGACCTTGAACTGATCCAGATCGATGTACAGCAGCGCGTGAATCTCCTCGGCGTCGTCGCGAGTTTTTTCCAGCGCGCCGATCAGGCAACTCTCGAATTCACGACGGTTGATGAGGCCCGTCAACATATCGTGCGATGCCTGGTAACTGAGCTGACGAAACAATCGTGTTTCCTTGCTGACGTCGTGGAACACCATGACCGAGCCGATGATATTGCCAATGCGATCACGAATCGGCGCCGCGGAATCCTGCACGGGTATCTCGTCTCCGTTGCGGGTGATCAGCACGGAATTCTCGGCGAGCGTAATGACGCGGCCTTCCTTGAGGCAACGCACGACCGGATTCTCCACGGTCGCACGCGTGTGTTCGCTGACGATCATCATGATGTCGGTCACGGGTCTGCCCAGCGCGCTGCGCCGGTCCCAGCCAGTGAGGTCTTGTGCGACAGGATTTATGTAATCGACATTGCCTTCGGCGTCGGTCGTGATGACGCCGTCACCAATTGACTGCAACGTAACCTCCGCGCGTTCCTTCTCTTCGAAGATGCGCGTCTCGGCACGTTTGCGCTCGGTAATATCCGTGATCGTGCCTTCGTGAGCCACGATTTCACCTTTGTCGTCGGTGATCGCGCGCGAGTTTTCCAGTACCACGATTTCGCTGCCGTCCTTGCAGCGCAGGCGATACTCGAAATTCTTTACAATGCCGTCCGCTTCGAGGCGCGCGAAAACACGCTCCCGGTCGATGGGATTCACGTACAAAACCGTCGTCTTGCCGGCAGATTTCATGTCTTCGGCACTGTCGTATCCCAGCATTTCGACCAATGCCGGGTTGACCGTAATGATGTCACCGTCGCGCGACGCGATGTAAACGCCATCCACGACGTTTTCAAACAGGCCGCGGTAACGCGCTTCACTGGTGCGCAGTTTGTCTTCGTCTTGCTGGCGCTTGATCGCGATGCCGGCCAACCGGGCCATGCTGCTGATTTTGTCAATCTCGTCCGTGGTCGGCGAGCGACTTTCACTGACATACACATCCAGGGTCCCAACGATACGATTGGCCGCCCCGTGTATCAGAAACGACCAGGTCGCCTGGATGCCATGTTTCGCGGCCTCCTTGCGAAAACCGGCCCATCCGTCGTCCTTCTTGATGCTCGCCGTGATGCGATCCTGCACCTGGTGAACCGCGGCCCCGCAAGTCAGGCTTTGCGGGTCAACTTTGACAAAATCCAGGCACAGTTTGAACGGCTCCGGCAGGCTTGGCGCCTGCTCGACCGATAACATGCGGTTCTTGACGTCGAGACACATGATCGCAACCCTGAAGCCGGTCCCGATTTTCTCAACGAAGCGGCAGATAGAGCGCAATGTGCGGTCATGCGGTTTGCTCGCAGCGATCATTTCCAGCACTTTGTTTTGCGCAAACGACAGCGCCTCGGCGCGCTTGCGCTCGGAAATATCCGTGATGCTTGCCCGTATCAAGCGCCGCTCGTCCGACGGCAGCCGGCTGAATCGAACTTCGCAGGGAAACGTCCTGCCCGTCGAGTCCTTGTGCAGCCATTCAAAGGTTGGATGCTCGCCCGACAGCGCACGATCGACGTAACCGCGGCTCACGCCGAATGACGGCGTGTCGTCGGCCTGTTTCTTCGGGCTGATGGCCTCGGGCCCAACGGCCATGAGTCTCTTGCGCGACAGGTTGAATAAGACGCACGCTTTGTCGTTCGCGTCGGTGAACTTATTGGTGTCGACATCGAAAACCACGATCGCCTCCGGGGCGTATTCGACCAGGGCGCGATACCGCTCTTCGTTTTCCCGCAGCGCGCTTTCCGCTTCCTTGCGATCGGTGATGTCCCGCAGACTGATAACGAATATGTCGCCGCCGGGAGTTTCGAGGACGCTGGCATTCACGGCAGCAACAAAACAATCGCCGTTGGAGCGCACAGCACCGATCTCGCCCTCCACGATTTCGATATTCGTGTCGTCGAGGTTGGACATGACAGGCCCAAGAACCTCTGCCAGCGTCTGATTTTTCACGCTCGGCAGGATGTCGGCGACATTCGAACCGATGAGCTGGTCTTTCGTGAGTTTGAAATAACGCGTGCAGACTTTGTTGCAGTTGCGAATAACGCCGTCCGTACCGACGGTCAGCAACGCCTCGCTCACGCTGTCGAATATGGCTTCTATCGGGGCGGCCGTATCGGACAGGGTCCGGGTACGAATCGACTGCGTTATCGTCGCCTCCATTTTGTCATAATGCTGGTCGATTAATGACAGGAGTCCAATGAAGTCGGACTTCGTTAGTCCAGACGCCTTAGTGGCAGTCTTTAATTTATCGCGTAAATCCTTTTGCATTGATCAGCTCGTCCTGCAGGCTGATCCAGTACCTTAAAGACTTGTCCACGCGCGAAGTGTGACGGGGCTCTAATTCTCAGAAAAAAAGTGGGAATTTTTTCCCTGTTTCGACCGTTGGAGCAGCCCGTGGCCGCGAAGCGAAGCTAATCGCTGCTCAATACCCGCACGGCCTCGCCGTCTTCGTCAACCTCCAACTCCCCGTGCTCCTGCAGCACCCGGGTGCCAGTCCCGACCTGCACTGGGATCGCGGCTACCGTGGAAATCGTGCCGTCGTCCGTTTCAAACGAGGCGCTCACATTCAGGTACAAACGCCCTTCCCGTAACGGAATGACGATGACTTGCTGGGTCACCGATGTTTCGTTCGCGGCGGGTTCCAGGTTCACGTTTTGGAGTTGCGACTCCCCGAACATCATGGCCGACGCGTCGTTGATGCGATAAGTGAGATTCATGGGCCGCGGACCGAACGCCGAAACGATACGCAAATCGATGGTGAGCGGAGTGCCGACGATCGGCGTGCCCACGATGCGGTAGCTTATGCTGAACGGCGCACCGGGTTTCGCAACCGTTCCGTCGTGCTCATCGCTACCCGGATTGAAACTGACTTCGGGAGCGGTCTTTGCGATATCGACTGCCTCCACGGCATCGCTGCCGCAGGCGGCAAGTCCCATCACCGCAATGACGGCAATCGTCAGGTACTTCGATCGAAACATATTCATCACCCTGTAAATCGCATTCAATCAGTTAGGCGTTACGGACACATCGATACACACTCTGTCCGGATACCCGGCGATCGTATCCACATCTGCAAACCTGAAATCGATCAGATCGAGTACGTAATCGCCGGGAGTCAATGGGTTGGTCAGCGTCTCTTCCCTGTTGGGAGTGCAACTGAAACCGCCCCAGACGAAGGTACCGTTCAGGAACAGTCCGAAATCCGGGTCGCTGTAGGTATGCACCTGCGGGTCATCCGGGTCGTTTTCGAAGGCCGTGACACAGTCGTATCCTGCCGGCGGTTGCGACGGCGGATCGCTGCCAAGACCTACGCTCACCGTAGTGGCAACTATTCTATATCGTCTATGTTCCGTAATTGTCATTCGTAAGTAACGGTATTCGGAAAGCTTATTGCCGTCTCTGTTCAAATCGTAGTTATTATTCGAACAGAGGTTTTGAATACTGCCGTCTGCAACTATCACCGTATGAATTGGCAATACGTCCATCGAACCACTGGGCACGGTCGTTTGCCCGCTGCCGTAGATATCCAGGTTATCGAGATCAATGTTCTCCCTCGCAAGCTGAGAATCCAGGAACGTGAGATCCGTGCCACCCAGCATCGCTCGCAGCTCGGTGCCGAATGTAAACAAGCTGGTAAAGGCCTCGGTGACGACCTGTGGCCCGGTCATTACTGCATATATCGGAGCAAAGCCGATCGAACTGTTGTCGCTGCCGTCGTCGTGGGTATCCCACAGATCGTACAACAAGGTAGCAACAGACATTTCGTTGTAAAATCCCTGTGGGCCGCGATTCTCGCCTTCCGTGTCGATGCCAAAACCAACGGTACTGCCGGCAGCATGTGAATCGCAATATTGCGGATTATCGAGCGCCATGGCAGCCAGCGCCGTTGCCCAGCCTTCGCCGAACGCCAGCCTGGGATCAATGGTTCCACCGATCGAGTGCGCTCCGCCGATCGAATCGGAACGTGAAAAGTTGTCCTCAAAATAGTGACCCCATTCGTGCACGATCACGTGATCGTCAAATTCCTCGGTATCGATATTCTCATCACCAAGCAGGAACAGGGAATCGATACCGCTCGAGTAAAACGACGTTGGCAATTCGCCAGCGTCAATATTCAGAGAATCCGACAATGTATTGTTAATACTCCAGAAGGCGTCCAAAGCTGGAAAATCCGCATTCGAGTCCGCTGTAAGCACCAGGCGCATACCGTTATAGATAGTGTCGAGAATCGCAAACGGCGCCGCGGCGCGATCGCCGGTATAGGACGTTTCTCCCCAGCCGGTCTCGGCTGTAAAATCTGCATTCGATATATTACCGATGCCCGTACTGAAAATCGGCCATTGCACGACGTAGAGCGGTCGCTGGCTCAACGGCGGCGGACTCGGTGACGTATCGACGTTATCCCTGACCTCAACGTTCCAACTCGGTGAGCCGCTGCGCTGTAGCTCGGCCCGTACTCGAATCCGAACATCGGTATTCGCAGCTATGTCGGCAAACGAATAAGCGCCGTCGTCACCTGACACAACTTCACCGAGCACGGTATTGGTCGCATCGAGCAGCTGCACGGTCGCGGCGCGGATCGGTCGTGTTTCGATGTTGTTGAAATCCAGTCCGCAATTATTATTCGGCAGCACGAACTGAAATGAAACTTTTCCAGCCACGATTACTTGACTCAGCTCTTCCTGTACGACGATATCGACCGTGTCCGTCGTGTTGTCGGTGCCATCGTCGACCGTGAGTTGGAACGTCAGCGTTTCCGGGCTACCGGGCGTGACATCGGGTGACGTGAAACTCGGCTGCGCAACGCTCTCGTCCGAGAGCATCACGCCGGGTCCGGACAATTGCAGCCAGGCGTAGGTGAACGCATCGCCATCGGCGTCCATTGAGCCCGTCCCGTCGAGCGTCACTGTTGTGAGTTCGCCAACCCCCTGATCGCCGCCAGCATTCGCTGTCGGCGGGCTGTTGGCGCCAAGCCCCACATTATTAACGGTGACAGTCACTCTATCGGTACTGCTGAGCGTGCCGTCGCTAACTGAAAGCTCGAACGTCAGCGTCGCGGGCGTATCGATCGCCAGGACGTCCGGCGCATCGAATCCGGGCTGCGCCATACTGGCGTTCATGATCGTGACGGTTGTGCCAGCGGTTTGCGTCCAGGCGTAGGTGAGCGTGTCGCCCGCGTTGGGATCTGACGACGTACTGCCGTCCAAAGTGACCGCGGCAAACTCGTCAACGGCCTGATCCGCGCCAGCTCTCGCGACGGGCGCACTGTTTGTCGGCGCGGCGGATCCACCGCCACTGCCGCCGCCGCAGGCAGCGAGTGTCATCAAACCGATCATCGCCGTGATTGTTTTGAGTCTGAATTTTCGAATCATTGTGCGAATATTAACCTTAACATGAGGTAGAGAGTACGATTCAGATTCATATATCGATACTAAAAGTCTTGTTAAACTTTGTCCCCTTACCCGGCGATCGGTTCACAGTAAGAGAAAACATTGATGAAAAACAAACAGATACTGGTTACCGGTGGCGCC
>JADFNS010000002.1 GCA_022563255.1 Pseudomonadota bacterium | reverse complement strand
TTGGCCGACTCCTGCCCTTCGCAGTATGGATTCTCAACCAGTTTGAACGACTGCTGCTGGTGAAAGCAGACGCTCAATTCAAACGTTTTCGCGGTAACGTCGCTGACAGGCCGCTATACTGCCGGAAGCGGCCACCCACATGCTACGATGAACGACTAATTGACGGGCCGCAGATGACCCGAAGCGGACATTTCGACCGGCAACTTCTGACCCAGTCTTGCCGCCTGGAAAAGGTCCACTCTCAGCCAGCAGTAAACTATCGAAAAGCCCTCGCCGTGGATCGAAGAATAGATTACATGGACTCTACCTATGCGAAAAGCAACACCGCGGTTTGTATCATTTGTCAGCAGCAGCGGGGATTTGAATTGCAACTGACCTGTTAATCCATCTTGATTATTTCGCCATCCTTCATCACGAACACAACTCGCTCCATGGCCCTTATATCGTTAAGGGGGTTTCCGTCTACTGCGATAATGTCAGCAAGTTTGCCCGCCTTGAGTTCCGCCCGATCGGAAACGCCAAGCAAAACGGCGGCATTAATTGTTGCCGCCTGCAATGCATGAAGCGGAGTCATACCGCGGCGAACCATCGCGTAAAATTCCTTTCCGGTTTCAATGTGAGGAAAGGTTCCCGAATCTGTACCAAGAGCGATATTGACACTGGAATCAACCGCCATTCGAAAACTCTTGTCTGCGAATGACTTAAGGAAATTAAATTTGTTGACTGTATCTTGCGGTGTGTTTTCCGGTAAGAGGATGTCCCACGAATAAATTGTGGGAACATAATACGTGCCCCGCTTTTTCATCTCTTTTATGATTTCAGGTGTCAGCATGGAACCATGCTCAATCGACGCAACCCCGGCTTTCACCGCAGCCAGTATTCCCTCGCTACCATGAGCGTGGGCCATGACTTTCAGGCCGTGCCTTGATGCTTCCTCGACGATTGTTCGAAGTTCCGCATCAGAATATTGCTGAGCACCAGGCTGCTGGCCTGCTGAAAAAACGCCGGATGTCGCGCAGACCTTTATAACCTTGACGCCGTGCTTTGCCTGATAGCGGACTGCTTGCAGAATTTCATCGACACCATTGGCAATACCTTGATTGGGGCCAAGTTCCATGACGCCTGGTGCAAATCCGGTTACATCACAGTGACCACCGGTGATCGAAAGAGCATGACCCGCAGGGTAAATACGCGGGCCCGTGACGCGCCCGGCTTCTACCGCACGCATCAAGGCGACATCAGGAAAACCAGGCCAGGCTCCTGCTTCTCTTACCGTGGTAAATCCCGCCTCAAGCGTCTGCCGACCGAAGGCGACACCATAGAGAGCCCAGTCTGCGGGGGTTTCCCTGACGGCGGCAGTTGTCCAGTGATTGCCTGTGAAAAAGTCGAGCGTCAGGTGAGCATGCATGTCGAAAAGGCCGGGCAAGAGCGTGCGGTCTCCAAGATCAATAGTTTCGGCATCTGCTGGTAATGCTTTCGGATTGACCGCGACAATTTTATTGCCCTCTACAACAATAGATGCGGGACCAATAAGTTTGCCTGTCGTCACATCAATCATTCTGGCTGCACGGATTATAATTGTGTCAGCAAACGATTGATGGGCGACGCAAATGCCAAGCAGTATGAGACTGCTGAATATTTTTGAGTACTTCATGATTTTTTCTGTCTGACGAAGACTTTTGACCTGCTGACAACAATGTATCGCAAAAGCGTAACATCCGGTCACTGTCTGTGTCTTGTTAGCGCACGTTAGCCGTCAGCGGCTGGATCTAGCTGATTCTTGCCGTTCGCTCTATGACCGCTAATGGCCGAAAGCAGACGGTCATATTGGAGCTTTTCTGCTGACTTGAATGACCGCTTTTGAGTAAAGCAGACGTTCAGGGCGTGGCCGCTCCGGAATCAGTTTTGAACGGCTGCTTTGCCCCCGTAAGCAGCCGTTGGGCTATTATTGCAGTGAGGGGCCGCTACTGGCCCGAAGCAGATGTTCGAGAGAACTCGATTGTATGAGACGTAGTCTTTCAATTATGTGTACGAACTACAGATAGGCACGTAGATATATGCCCACGCCAACCGGCATTAGCAGACGACTCGAACAGTGCGTGCAGCACCTTCAGGCTCGGGACTACGAAGGATCGTTGGTCAACCTCTTCCCCGCCATAGATAAAACAGCGAAGAAACGCCGCCCGAAACACGGAGTGGCGAGAAGGATCAAAACTTTTCTAGAGGAAGAAGAAGCTTTGATTTCAGTCGTAGCGACAGGAAACATAATCACCAACATGTCGGTCAATGGAATCAAAATTACCGACGCACTTTACAAATTTGGTCGTACACCGATTGCGCACGAAGGTGAGTTAGACCCTCGACTTCAATTCAATGCGTCCGGCTCAATCGAAATAGGGGCGGAGCGTTGGAATCTACCAGCAGGATACATCGTCGGAATGTGTGTCGCTGTGGTCGTTGCCACCGAAAACACGGATGAACAAGTTAGCGATTCGCTTGAAATCACGTTAGGTGGTCAATCGTTTAAGGTAAACGAACTTTGGGGCCAGAAGATCCTTGTTCAGGGAATTTTCTGTAACAAATTTGATGATAAAAATTTGTTCGGTGGCACTGGTGCCTAACAATGCGCTGCACGTACAAACCGCTCCAGTCGCGCGTATTGGAGGTATCGAAATGAGGCCCCTGCCCCAACGGAATTCTTGGCCCACTAGGGGGGCATGGGCATTAATGCAAGGCTTAGTACTTGCGCCCCTACTGTCCGGTGAGCCCCATTCGATTTGTTCCCTATATCTCTACACTCAGCCCAGAAAAAGAGCCGCTGATCAGACCACGCCGTCCTTGACGTCTAACCAGCAGCCAGCAGGCTGATGAAGCGTGTTTATGGACACAAGCGACGAGGTTGATCTGCCGAACGCAGCGCGAAGTTTATGTGGGATGTTTTGTGGTACCCGACACATGCGTTTGTCATTATTCCTAATAATAACATTATCTTACATAGCATTCGTGGCGGAGAGGGTGGGATTCGAACCCACGGTACGGGAGAACCGTACACCTGATTTCGAATCAGGCCCATTCGACCACTCTGGCACCTCTCCATAATTCTTCGGTCTATCCAGTCGGACGTCCTGCGGCCGTCAGTACACCTGATTGGACTCGCCGCTTTCAGCGGCTCGCCCTGCGGGCCGCTGCGCGGTTCAAAAACGCTCCCGGCGATTTTGTCGACCACTCTGGCGCCTCTCCATAATTCTTCGGCCTATCCAGTCGGACGTCCTGCGGGCCGCTGCGCGGTTCAAAATCTCTGTCGCGCCCAAGGGGCGCTCCAACCTGATCTTCGACGAGATACTGGTAAGCAATCGAGTGATTGTCAAGTACGCTATGGCCGCCGCCAGATGCCATAATCGGTCTGCGGAAACGGAGAATCTTTCTTGCGACTGTTGATCATCATTTCTTTGGCAACGTTGATCGGTACCTGCTCGAGCCCACCACCCATTCTGGATCAGGTGCTCGATACGGGCATGCTCCGTGTCGTCACCCGGGACAGCCCGACCGCCTATACGATCAGTCCCAGCGGACCATCGGGGCCGGAATTCGACCTCGCGCAAGCGTTCGCCGATGAACTCGGTGTCACGCTGTTCATTGAGCCCGTCGCGAGCATTTCAGAAATTCTGCCCAAGATAGTCTCTGGCGAGGCGCATATGGCCGCGGCCGGGCTTTCGATCACCGACTCGCGCCGCGAATACCTGAACTTCGGCTACCCTTACGAAACCGTCGACGTTCATTTGATCTACAAACTCGGTACAGGCAAGCCACGATCGCTGGACGACCTGCCCGGGCGCTCAATCGAGGTCATGGCAGGCAGCAGTCACGTCGACTTGTTGTCGTCGATCCAGGACAAGCATCCAACGATAAGCTGGTCTGAGAATGCGGATATCGAAGTCGCCGAACTGATGACGAAAGTGGCCATGGGCGAAATCGACTTTACGGTCGCGGACAGCCCGGATTTTAATATTCAGCGGCACTTCTACCCCGATTTACGCATCGCGCTCGATCTTGTTATCGGCGACCCGATCGCCTGGGCATTCCGCAAGGAAACCGCAGACACGCTGCTTTCCCGGGCGGACGCTTTTTTAATTCAGGCGAATCGCTCCGGCTTTCTCGCGCAGGTTCACGAACGCTATTACGGCTACACCAAGAAGTTCGACTACGTCGGCACGCGAACCTTCATTCGCCACTTCGAGAATCGCTTGCCGCGCTATCGCGCCATGTTCGAGGACGCCGGTGATGAATGGGGGGTGGACTGGCGCCTGCTCGCCGCGATCGGCTATCAGGAATCGCATTGGCGCTCGCAAGCGGTGTCACCGACCGGCGTCCGCGGCATCATGATGCTGACCAGAGCCACTGCGGACTTTCTTGGGCTGAAAGATCGCCTGGACCCGGAAAGCAGCATTTTCGGCGGAGCTCGTTACTTCGCGCGTCAGACCGAAAGAATCGCGGATACGGTTACCGAACCCGATCGCACCTGGATGGCGCTGGCCGCCTACAACGTCGGCTTCAACCACATCAAGGACGCTCGCACGATTATCGAATGGCAGGGTGGCAACCCCGACGCCTGGCTCGACATGGGGGAAACTTTACCGCTGTTGTCGCAGCGCAAGTGGTATTCGCGGGTTCCTTACGGCTACGCACGTGGTTGGGAACCGGTCATTTACGTCAACAATATTCGCGCTTACTACAATATTTTGAAGTGGCTGACGGAAAAGGAAGAAGCGCAGGTCCAGCAGACCGAGCAAGAGGCGCCGCAACTAGCGTCGGGATCTGAAGAAGTCCTTTAGCAATACCGCGGACGCGTCGGCCAACAGCCCCCCAGTCGTTTCGAAACGATGATTGAAAGCCCGTGAGTCCGACAGGTCTTCGACACTGCCCAATGCGCCTGCCTTGGCGTCATACGCACCGAATACAACACGCCCTATGCGCGCCTGAACGATTGCGCCCGTGCACATGATGCAGGGCTCCAGGGTAACGTACAGCGTGGCGCCGTTGAGGCGATAATTTTGCAGCATCTTGCCCGCAGCACGCAAAGCAACGATTTCGGCATGACCGCACGGGTCCGATTCGGACACACTGCGATTGTGTCCGGCCGCGATGACTTCGCCATTGACCACGACTGCAGCGCCAACCGGTATCTCTCCCTCGCCGGCCGCAAGTTCAGCCTCGGCAAGCGCCGCGCGCATGCCGTCGATATCCTGCTGCGACCAGTCCGGCCCCACTACTCCCACTCGATCGTGGCTGGCGGCTTGCCACTAATGTCGTAGGTCACCCGCGAAATGCCGTCGACTTCGTTGATGATACGCAGCGAGACAAGTTCCAGAAAATCGTACGGCAGCCGCGCCCAGCGCGCCGTCATGAAGTCGATCGTCTCGACCGCCCGCAGCGCGATCACATAATCGTATTTGCGACGATCGCCCATGACACCAACCGACTTGATCGGCAAAAACACCGCGAACGCCTGGCTCGTCTCGTCGTAAAGATTATGTTGGTGCAGTTCCTCAATAAAAATGTCGTCGGCAAGTTGCAGCATCGCAACAAACTGCGGCTGCACTTCACCAAGCACCCGCACGCCGAGACCGGGGCCCGGAAAAGGGTGACGAAAAACCATCTTGTGCGGCAGGCCCAGTTCGAGGCCGATTTTGCGAACCTCGTCCTTGAACAATTCACGCAACGGTTCGACGAGCTTCATGCGCATGTGCTCCGGAAGTCCGCCGACATTGTGATGCGATTTGATCACATGCGCCTTGCCGGTCTTTGCCCCGGCTGACTCGATGACGTCGGGATAAATCGTGCCTTGAGCAAGCCAGTCGATGCCTGCGAGTTTTTCCGCTTCCTGTTCGAAAACCTCGATGAATTGGCGGCCGATCACTTTGCGTTTTTCTTCCGGGTCCGACACTCCCTTGAGCGCGTCGAAGAAACGCTCGGCGGCGTTCACGCGAATGACGTTGACGCCCAGATGCTCGGAGAACAATGCCATCACCTGATCGCCCTCGTTGTGGCGCAATAAACCGTGATCGACGAATACGCAGACCAGCTGGTCGCCAATCGCCTCGTGCAACAATGCCGCCACGACCGAGGAGTCAACGCCGCCCGACAAACCAAGCAGCACTTTGCTGTCGCCAATTTGTTCACGAACCTTTTCGATCGCATCAGAAACGATATTCCCCGCGGTCCAGTCCCCGGAGCATCGGCAAATGTCCCGGACAAAACGACGCATGATCTCCTGCCCTTGCGGCGTGTGCGTCACCTCCGGGTGGAACTGCACGCCGTAATAATGCCGTGACGCATCTTCCATCGCCGCGATGGGAGAGTTGGGGCTGCTCGCAGTCGCCTGGAATCCCGATGGGACTTTCTCGACTCGATCACCGTGGCTCATCCAGACCTTTAGCAGCGGCGCATCGTCAGAGTCGCTGAGATCGCCGAACAATCCGGACTTGCCCGGCGTGATTTCCGCGTATCCGAACTCGCGATGCGCCGACGCCTCGACCTTGCCGCCGAGCTCGGCGGCCATCGTCTGCATGCCATAACAAATGCCAAGTACTGGCACACCCAACTTGAAAACGGCAGACGACAGGCGCGGCGGTGCAGTGAGATTCACCGATTCAGGACCACCGGAGAGAATGATGCCACTGGGTGCGAACGCGGCAATGTCCGTGTCGGACATGTCCCAGGGGTGAATTTCAGAATAGACGCCGCATTCGCGCACGCGACGGGCAATAAGCTGGGTGGTCTGGCTGCCGAAATCGAGGATCAGCAGTCGATGAGCGTGAATATCAGAGTGCATTGACCGCTCTAGTCTTTGGCACGGTAATTCGGCGCTTCCTTGGTGATTGTGACGTCGTGCACATGGCTTTCGGTCATGCCCGCGCCCGTGATGCGCACGAACTGCGGTTTGGTCCGCATTTCCTCGATACTGGCGCTGCCCGTATAACCCATCGCTGCGCGAATGCCGCCGATCAGCTGATGCACGATAGCGACGAGCCCGCCCTTGTAAGGCACCCGCCCTTCGATACCCTCGGGCACCAGCTTGTCCAGTTCCTCCGTCGTGTCCTGAAAATAACGGTCCGACGAACCGTGCGACGCGCTCATCGCGGCAATGGATCCCATGCCGCGATACGCCTTGTACGATCGTCCCTGAAACAGCTCCACTTCACCTGGCGACTCTTCAGTGCCGGCGAACAATCCTCCAATCATGACCGAGTGGGCGCCGGCCACCAGCGCCTTGGCGATATCACCGGAGTAACGAATACCACCATCGGCAACGATGGGCACGCCACTTTTTTTCAGGGCGCTGGCAACATCGGCGACGGCGGACACCTGCGGCACTCCAACGCCCGCGACAACACGCGTCGTGCATATCGAACCCGGACCGATGCCGACCTTGACGCCATCAGCACCCGCCTTGACCAATGCCACGGCCGCATCACCGGTGACGATGTTACCCGCGACGACCTGCATATCGGGGTGCGCAGCTTTTACCCGCGCGACGCGCTCGAGCACACCTTTCGAAAATCCGTGCGATGTATCCACGACCAGCAAATCGACGCCCGCTTCGACCAGCGCGTCAACCCGATCATCGGTGTCAAATCCCGTGCCCACGGCAGCCCCGACCCGCAACGCGCCACTGCCGTCTTTGCACGCATGCGGAAAGTCTGCCGCTTTCTGGAAGTCTTTGGCCGTTATCATGCCGCGCAATGCGAATTTCTCGTCTACCACGAGAACCTTCTCGATCCGGTGCTTGTGCAGCAACGACAGAACTTCCTCATCGTCCGCACCTTCTTTGACCGTGACGAGCCTGTCTTTGGGCGTCATCACAGCGGATACGGGCGCATCCAGCTGCGTCTCAAACCTCAGATCGCGGCGGGTGACAATGCCAACCGTTTTCTTGCCGTCGACCACTGGGACGCCCGAAATCCCCATGGCGCGAGTCAGGTCAATGACCTCCCGAATCGTCATATCAGGCGGCACGGTAATCGGTTTGCGAACCATGCCCGACTCAAATTTCTTGACGCTCAAGACCTCCTTCGCCTGGTTTTCGATCGTCATATTCTTGTGAATGACGCCAATACCGCCCTCTTGGGCCAGCGCGATCGCAAGCCGCGACTCAGTAACCGTGTCCATCGCGGCGGAAAGCAACGGAATATTGAGCTGGATCTCTCGCGTCAGCGGGGTGCAGAGGCTGACCTCACGGGGCAGTACTTCGGAATAAGCGGGCTGCAGCAGGACATCGTCGAATGTCAGGGCTTCCTTGGCGATTCGCATGGGCTTGTCTTCGGTCTCATCGGCTTAAACGGTCAATTGTACACGGCCCGCGGTTCGATATACTGCTGACATGCAATCGAATGATCCCGTCAACGCCTCGATTTCCGTTAGTCAGCTCAATCGCCGTGTCAAAGACCTTATTGAACAAGGCATCGCCCGCTTGTGGGTCGAGGGAGAAATATCCAACTGGTCCCGGCCTGCGTCCGGTCATATCTATTTCAGTCTCAAGGACGACAGCGCCCAAGTCAGCTGTGCCTGGTTCCGGCAACGCCAGCGCGGGCCCGCTGTCGGCTTCAAGAACGGTGATCGCGTGCTGGCCTTCGGTCGCGTCAGCATCTATGAAACGCGCGGCAATTATCAGTTCATCGTCGAGCAAATGGAACCGGCCGGCGAAGGCGTGCTCAAACGCCGTTTTGACGCGCTGAAGAAAAAACTCGAGGACGAGGGCCTGTTCGATTCGGGCCGCAAGCGGGATTTACCGGCATTGCCTGAACGCATCGGCGTTATCACTTCGCCGAGCGGCGCTGCAATCCGCGACATCCTGAGCGTACTCGAGCGGCGCTTCCCCGCCGTGCCCGTCCTGATCTACCCCGCCGCTGTACAAGGCGACGCGGCACCGGGCGAACTGCTCGATGCACTGCAAACCGCCGTTCGTCGCGACGAGTGCGACGTACTGATCATGACCCGCGGCGGCGGATCGCTCGAAGATCTGTGGGCATTTAACGACGAGCAGCTCGCCAGGGCGATTGCGGACTGCCCGCTGCCAGTCATCAGCGCCGTCGGCCACGAAATCGACTTCACGATCGCAGACTTTGTCGCCGATGTACGCGCGCCAACGCCATCAGGCGCCGCCGAGATCGTCGTGCCGGATCAGAGCGAGTGGTTGCACCGCATCGCGGTCTTCGCCTCGCGCATCGCCAGAGTCGGTCAACGCGCAATTGAGGATCGCGCGCAGCAACTGGACTGGTTGGGGCGTCGGCTTGCCGCCAGCAGCCCGATCGCAACGCTGCAACGCTCGATCAGCACGCTTTCGCAGTTGCGAACGCGCCTTGCCACCGCGGCACGCAACGCAATATCCGGGGCCAGCCATAATATTGCGTTGCTGGCACGCGCACTGAATTCTGTCAGTCCGCTGGCGACGCTGGATCGCGGCTACGCCATCGTCAAACACGAAAGCAGCGGACGCGTTCTGGTCGATGCGGCCGACGTCGAACCGGGCGAAGACATTCGCGCGCAGCTATCCCGCGGGCAACTGCTGGCCACCGTCAAGAAGGTCATCACCGATGAGTAGGCTCGTCAGCACGATCATTGCGATGTTGGTCATCGCAACCGCCGCCGCCGCAACGGAGCAATCACTGCGTGCCGGCGGCATCGCGATCTTCGATATTGGAACTGCCGACGCAGCGGCGCCTGTCGCCACTTACAACAACAAGCCCGTGCTGGTCATGCAGCGTGGAGATCGATGGCTTGCCGTCGTCGGCATTCCGCTCAACACCCAGCCAGGCAAGCTGCAGTTAATTGTTGACGGTCAGGAAACCACGGTCGAGATATCCAAACACGCCTATCGGGAGCAGCACCTGATCCTGGCGAACAAAAGCTACGTCACGCCGAATCCGCAGCAACTCGAGCGGATCGGGCGCGAGCGCGAGATCATTGACGCAGCGCTGACGAATTTCCGGGATGTCCCCGTCGACGGCGTGTCTTTGGCGACACCCGTCGAAGGGCCCCGCAGTTCCAGTTTCGGTTTGCGGCGATTCTTTAACGAGCAACCCAGATCGCCACACAAAGGCATGGACATCGCCGCGAGCGATGGACGGCCAATAACGGCGCCGCGAAACGGTGTGGTTACGGCAATCGGGAATTATTTTTTTAACGGCAATACGGTCATTGTCGATCACGGACAGGGGTTCGTGACCCTGTATTGCCACATGAGTGAAATCTCGGTCGAAGTCGGCCAGGTGGTCGCTGCGGGCGACATACTCGGTGCCGTAGGTGCCACCGGACGAGTCACCGGACCGCATCTGCACTTTGGCACTTACCTCAACGGCACCGCCGTGGACCCGGCCATCTTCATACGCCCCTGATTATTCGCGGCAACTCTCGAAAAAACGACAAATCACGGGCCGGAAAGCGTCCATCTCAACCAGAAACGAGTCGTGCCCGCGGATGCAGTCCAGTTCCAAGAATTTCGTATTCTCACAGACCGACGAAATCCCGGCTGCGAGTTCGCGCTGCTGTACGATCGGAAACAGGATGTCCGAGCTAACCCCAACAATCAGCGCCTGATGCAGCTGCAGTCGCTTGAAACCGGATTCCAGGGAGCCGCCGTATTCGGCGAGGTCAAACAGGTCTGAAGCGTGGGAAAGATACAGATAGCAGTTGGGGTCGAAGGCGCCGCTGAAATGCCTGGCGCGATTCTCGAGATAGGACTCCACCGAAAACTCCGCAACAAACTGGTCCTCGGCAAGAGGATGATCTGTTGAGCGCTCACGTCCGAATCTCTGCACCCACTCTTCCGCGGAGCGGTAGGTGATCATGCCCAGCTTGCGCGCAAGCCGCTGCCCGGTGATCGGGGGGTCGCCCGGATCGTAGTCGCCTTTGAGCCACTTGGGATCGGAGCGAATCATTTCCCGCTGCAGCGAACGCACGGCGATCGAGAACGGCAGTGCGCGTGTGGCCGACGAGATCGAAACGAATCGCTGCGCGATATCGGGGTGGCGCAGGCAAAAGGCCAGGCCGCTCATGCCCCCCATCGAACAGCCGATTACCGTGTGCACGCTATCAATGCCCAAATGATCGACGACCAGGCAAGCCGAGTCCGCGACGTCTTCCAGCGCCAAAATCGGGAACGACAGTCGATAGCGATCGCCTGTTTCGGGATCGATCGAGGCGGGCCCCGTTGACCCGAAGCAACTGCCGAGCGAGTTCACGCAGATAACGAAATACTGGTCGGTATCAAGAGGCAGGCCCGAGCCGATCATCTCCTCCCACCAGCCCGGAGATGAGTCCGCCGCTGAAGACGCCGCGTGCGCCGAGGGTGACAAGCCACCGAAGAGCAATATCGAATTGTCCTTCGCCTCGTTCAGCTCGCCCCAGGTCTCGAACGCCAGGGTCGGTGACTGCAATTGGCCGCCGCGGTGCATCCGCAACACTGTGTCGTAGACGAACAACTTGCGGGCGGAACTCATTTCTTCACCTTCTTCATCAAGCGCTTGCGCTTGCGTACCTGCCGCGGTGTCAACACATTGCGGCGGCCCTTGAACGGATTGACGCCGGTCTTGAACACCAGTCGCACGGGCGTGCCTTTGAGCTTAAACCTTTTGCGAAACCGGTTGATCAGATATCGGCGAAAAGACTCTGGCAGCTTCTCGGTCTGATTGCCGTGAATAACGATAACCGGCGGATTGCGACCTCCCTGGTGCGCGTAACGCAGCTTGATTCTCCGACCGCGATGCATTGGCGGCGGATGTGCCATGACCGCGGCTTCCAGTTCTCGCGTAAGCTCGGTCGTTGACATGTCTCGCATCGCCGCCTTGTATGCGCGCTCAACCGCCGGTAGCAAGTCGCCAACTGCCGTGCCATGCAACGCGGAAATCGTGATTCGCTCCGCGAAATCGAGAAACGGCAATCGCCGTTCAAGGCCATCCCGTACTTTCTTGCGTTGCTCCGGGGACAGACCGTCCCATTTGTTCGCAACGACGACCAACGCCCGACCGCGTTGCGTGACCAGGCCAAGAAGACTGACGTCCTGTTCTGTGACGCCTTCCTGCGCATCGAGTACCGCGATAACAACTTCGGCCCGCTCAATGGCCTGCAACGCCTTAACGATGCTGAATTTCTCTATGGCCTCGTGCACCCGAGCCTTGCGGCGTATTCCGGCTGTGTCGATCAGGACGTATTTTCGATCATTGCGCTCGAACGGCACATAGACGCTATCGCGGGTCGTGCCTGGCTCGTCGAAGACGACGAGGCGCTCTTCCCCCAGAATGCGATTGATCAACGTTGACTTACCGACGTTGGGGCGACCGATAACGGCGATGCGCAACTCGTGATCGTCGTCGTCTTCGACTTCTTCTTCCGGCTCTTCTGTTGCAAATTCGCTGAGGACTTCATCCATCAGCGCGGCAATGCGATCGCCATGCGCCGCAGAAATCGCGATCGGATCTCCCAGTCCAAGAGCGTGAAACTCACTGTTGGTGATGGCCTCATCCAGTCCTTCGGATTTATTGATCGCCAGCCAGGTTCGTTTCGCGTGACGCCTGGCCAGTTCGGCAACGTGTTGGTCTGCTGGAGTAAGACCCGTGCGGCCGTCCATCATGATGATCGCCACATCGGCTTCCTGCAGCGCGAGGATCGTCTGCTCAACCATCACCTCTTCGACGCCGTCTTCGCCGCCGGCCACCCCGCAGGTATCGAGGGCGAGATAGGGAATCGGACCCAGTTTGCCGAAGCCGTACTGGCGATCACGCGTGAGGCCGGGATAGTCCGCGACCAACG
This sequence comes from Pseudomonadota bacterium, assembly GCA_022563255.1. Lineage (GTDB taxonomy): Bacteria > Pseudomonadota > Gammaproteobacteria > Steroidobacterales > Woeseiaceae > UBA1847. The sequence continues at coordinate 165,064 of JADFNS010000002.1, read as the reverse complement.
CGTCACGGGAACGCGTCAGTCGATTGAATAGCGTCGATTTGCCAACATTAGGCCGGCCGATGAGAGCGATGACAGGAAGCATGGGCAATCACTTTCACCGCGGCCTGTCAGGAACCGTTGGCTGTCTTGGAAATATCGGGGACCTTGCGCGTGGGCCGGTTGTCGACCACCACGTAGGCCGCCACGGTGCCGTTGTCGCTCTGTACATAGAGGCGATTGGCGATAACGAGTGGGTTGGCAGTAATCGCTTGCCGGCCAAGTCGTACCCGAGCGACGGTCTCACCGCTGAGATTACTGAAGAAATGCAGATAGCCCTCGAAGTCGCCAACGACGATCGTCGAGTCGAACGGCACGGGCAATGTCGGATCGCGGCGCAGCAAATCATCGTTGCGCCAGGCGTCTACGCCGTTGCGTCGTGTCATCGCAATCACTTCGCCGTCGTCACGCGCCGTGTACACGCTGTTCCAGTCGGCGGCAACACCCGTGTGCGACGATATTTCGCGGGACCAGAGGATCTGCCCGGACTCGACAGCGATTGACGCGATTCTTCCCCGGTAGCCCGCCGCAAAGACATCCTGCCCGACGACCGCAATTGCGCCACCAATATCCGCCAGACGATCCAGGTCCGATCGCCCTATCGGCAATGACAACATCGTATCCCACTCTATGTCGCCTGTAGTCACATCGACGGCAAGCAATCGACCGTTATCAAAACCCGCGATGACCAGAGAACCGACGAGCACTGGCGACGATGCGCCGCGCACTGTCAACGCCGGCGTGGTTTGTTCGAGCGACCAGCGCTGCCTGCCGTCAAAACGTGACAACGCCCGCAGACGATTGTCGATGGTTTGCACGATAACGAAATCGCCCTTGATCAGCGGCCGCGCCAAAGCTTCACCGCCAATAAAGGAACGCCACAGCTCCGCGCCGGATTTCGCGTCCAGAAGAATGACATAGCCGTTGCTCGACGCGACTGCAACAACGCCTTCGTTCACGCCCGGACCCGCAGAAAGTTGGATATCGAGGTCCGACTTCCAGTGCTGCTTGCCGGACACCGGATCCATCGCGACGACCTTGCCATCCCGACTGGCCGCATAGATGCGGTTGCCATCGCCGCTCGGTCGCAAACCGACCAGCAGGAATTCGGATGCACCGCCAATCTTGACGCTCCAAAGACGTTTGATCTTCAGCTTGCTCTGAAAATCGACCAGCTCTTTCGGCTCGGTTTCTTCTTCCTTGTCGCCGAACAGCCCACAGGATGACAGCAACAACGACGCCGCGATCAGCCCGATTATGCGCAACGGTTTTATCACTCAATTTCCCCGGGCTCGGGCTCGGATTCAAGCTCGGACGGCACTTCGATCTCAGGTAAATCCAGCACTTTCCATTGCACGAGTTTCTGGTCGACGATGCCTCGCGCCATCGGGTCCATCAATACATTCTGATAAGCGCTCTGGGCGTCGGCAATCCGTCCCAGCGCCGTGTATGCGTCGCCCAGCACTTCACCGTAGAGCGCGGCAAACGCGCTGTTGTCTTCGGCCAGCAACAAGTCCACGACCTGCTGCGCCTTGTCCTGGTACAGGTAGAGGCGTGCCAGCCGCAAACGCGCCACATGCTTCAGCTCGTCGTCGGCTGCGCTGTCAACGACGGCCGCTAACGAATCTGCGGCGTCCTGGTCGCGATTCTTGTCCATGTAAAGACGTGCCATCGCGAACCGCGACTGCGCAGCATAGGCCGTCTCGCCAAAAGACGCGGCGATCTCGTCGGCAGCGATTTCCGCCGCATCAAGATTACCCTTCACAACATATTTGATCAGCGCCTCATAGGCCGCCGACGCGTCAAGCTGAGCCTGCAGCTTGCTGCTCTTGTAGTGATTGATGCCAAACAGCAGGCCGACACCAATAATAATGCCGCCCACAACGTAGGAACCGTACTCTGACCACCACGATCGAATCTGCTCAATCTGTTCTTTTTCTGAAAGTAAATCGTCCACAAAACTACCTTTGGCTTAATTTTTCAGCCAGCATCGCAGCCAGCTCCTCGAACGCAATGCTCTCCTGCTCATCCGCACTGCGCAATGGTTTGACCCCTATGAGTCCGTCGGCGAGCTCGCGCTCCCCCAATATCAACGCGACCTCCGCGCCGCTTTTGTCCGCACGCTTCAGCTGCGACTTGAAGCTGCCGCCACCAAGATTCACTTCAACACGAATCCCGGTGACGCTATCGCGCAGTTCTTCCGCCAGCGCAAACGCCCGCTCCAGCGTACCCGAGCCCAGCGCTGCGATGTACACATCGGCTTTTGCGACGGGCGCCGTCCCGCCACACACGGCGTACAAAGCGACCAGTCGTTCAATGCCCATCGCCCAGCCGACCGCCGGTGTCGCTCGGCCGCCGAGCTTTTCCACGAGCCCGTCGTAACGCCCGCCGGAGCACACGGCTCCCTGAGACCCAAGCGCGTCAGTTACCCACTCGAACACCGTCCGCGAGTAATAGTCGAGACCACGTACCAAGCGCGGATTCACTGTGTACTGCACCTCGGCCACATCCAGCAACGCCTTGAGCCCGCTGAAATGATCCACCGAATCCTGATCCAGGTAGTCCAGCATGACGGGCGCAGATGCAACAATCGCCTGCATATCCGGATTCTTGCTGTCGAGAATTCTGAGCGGATTTTGCTCGAGGCGGCGAATACTATCCTCATCCAGCTTATTTTTCACGCCGGAGAAGTACTTCACGAGCGCATCCCGGTAGCGCTGCCGCGACTCGGGCGTGCCCAGTGAATTTATTTCCAGCCGCAGCTTCGATATTCCCAGGCACCGCCACATCCGGGCGCTCATGATGATGATTTCAGCGTCGACGTCGGGCCCGTCAAAACCCATTGCTTCAACGTCAAACTGGTAGAACTGACGATATCGGCCCTGTTGCGGTTTTTCGTAGCGAAACATGGGGCCCGTCGTCCAGAGCTTTTGCTTCTGATTGTGAAACAGACCATGGGTCATGCCAGCCCGCACCATGCCTGCCGTCGCTTCGGGGCGCAATGTCAGGCTCTCGCCATTGCGATCCTCAAATGTATACATTTCCTTTTCGACAATGTCGGTCACTTCGCCTATCGAACGCCTGAACAATTCTGTCCGCTCGAGCAGCGGCAGGCGAATTTCTCGGTAACCGTAGGATGCAACGATTTCCTGCACAACCGACTCGAGATACCGCCAGGTACCCGAGACTTCGGGCAGGATGTCGTTCATCCCGCGAACGGCCCGTGGCGTTTCGCTCATGGTCCTGTGATTGTCAATCTGGCTGTTTGGCCGCGGCGATTCGCGGCTGGAATATTGAAGGCTTCGCCGTTGACCGTGATGCTGACATTCGCCACGTTGCCAAAAAGCACGTTGAAAGGCGCCTCGCCCGAGACGGTAACGGTCCGCCCGGCCGTACCCATTGCGAAGAACAAGCGCCGGCCGTTGGCGTCAGTGATTTCCGTCCAGCAGTCACCAGAGTACGTGACACTCATTTGGAACACCGGGGATTGATTCGATTCGGGCGCAGCCTCGGGTTGCGGGATGACTTGCGATTCCTTCGTACTCGTATCATCGCCGGAAGCGGGGATTTCCTCTTCGGGCTCGCTGGTCGCAATATCCGCTGGCAGCGCCGTCAATTCCCCCGTCACCACCGGTACCTGCTCGTTCTCACCGCTGGAAAACCACCAATATCCGCTGGCCGCTATCAAAATGGCGACGCCCGCAACCAGCCAGGGCGCCGGCGAAAAAGGCTCGCGCGGTCTGGCACGTGTGGGCACCAGAGGCGGTGGCGCCGTAGATCGGCTCAGCTGATAGTAATCAGCCATCACGTCTTTTTCGTCGACGTCGACCAGTTGCGCGAATTTCCTCAGATGCCCCTTCGCGAATACCGGCGCTCCGAGTACATCGAAATCGTTGCATTCAAGCGCACTCACTTTGTATTCGTCAAGGTGCAATTCCTTGGCGATTTCAAGCAGTGGAATCTGCAATTTTCGACGCGCTTCCGCCAGGCGTTCTCCACCAAGCGGCGCTTTTGCCTCGGACTCCGATGACGGATTGTTTTGTGTTTCGTCTTCTTCGCTCATTAGCCTGCGCTCAGTACCTTGCGTGCCTCTGGAGAGGTCGGATATTCGCTCAGCAAGCGATTCTCAAAATCGGCTCTGGCGCGATTGTCACCGAGCTCATCTTCGATCCGTGAGCCCAGATACAAAATGCCGGCGGTCGTCGTATTGGTCAACATGAACCGCTGCAAGAAAGCGCGCGCGCTCAGGAAGTCCTGGCGCTGGAATTTGAGCAAACACAATTGCAGCAGCGCTTCGCCGTAATTCGACCTGCGCTCCAACGCCGCACGAAAATAACTTTCAGCTAAATCCAGATTTGGCCGCTGCACCATGCACACGCCGGCATTGGTCATCGTGACCTCTGCAAAGTCGTTTTCACGATGCTTCATCGCCTTCTGAAAAAACTTGTCCGCTCGGTCGAATTCCCGCTGTCTGCAGAGAAACACCGCATAGGCGTTTTGGATATCGAAATCGCGCGGCGCGTTCCGAACGGCCGCCTCGTAAGCCTTAGTTGCCAGACGCTTGTTATCCAGCGCGTCGTAAGTCAGAGCCAAAGCGGAATAGGCTAACGCTAATTTCGGATTCAGCTTGGTGGCGAGCTCCAGCCGGTCGCGGGCGAGAAAATACGACCCCTGCTTGTAGTAGCGAGCGCCCAGCTGGTAATTCTGTTCGGCCGCGTCGATATTATCGACTCTGCGCGATACCGATCCAGTGGTGGTCGATATACAACCTGCCATCAGGACGACGCAGACTGCTCCTGAAATTATCAGTTTGCTCATATTCATGCGGATGCCGTCCTCATACTTTTCTCACCAATGGATTTTCGGTTAATTTTCCGTTGACCGAGTCGGGTTCTGACGCGATCGCTCACCTTGCCGGCCAGTTGCCCACAGGCCGCATTGATGTCGTCGCCACGCGTCCTGCGGGTCGTCGCTACCAGCCCCTTCTCACGCAAGCGACTCTGAAAATGGCGAATCGTAGCAACAGAAGACCGCTTGAACCCGGTCCCGGGAAACGGGTTGAACGGAATGAGATTGACCTTCGCCGCCCTGCCCTGCAACAAACGCGCTAACTGATCGGCCTGCTCGATTGAATCGTTAACGCCTCGCAACATGACGTATTCGAACGTAATGAAGCGGTTCGAGCGCTTTGCGGCATATCGCCAGCAGGACTCAAGCAGCTGCCCAATCGGATGCATTTTGTTAATCGGTACGAGTTGGTCGCGCAGCTCGTCGCTGGCCGCGTGCAATGACACGGCGAGCGCCACGTTGCAGTCGTCACCCAGCTTGTCGATATGCGGAACGATGCCGGACGTACTGACCGTAACCCGTCTGCGAGACAGTCCATAGGACCAGTCCGAAACCAACAGGTTCAGCACCGGCACCAAATTACGATAGTTCGCCAACGGCTCCCCCATTCCCATGAATACGACATTGGTCACGGCGGCTTCGCCATTTTCCCGTCGCGGTAGCTCACGGATGGCATGGCGCACCTGGCCAATGATCTCGGCGCTCGTCAGATTGCGATTGAAACCTTGCGCGCCGGTCGCGCAAAAAGAGCAATCCAGCGCGCAACCGACCTGCGAGGAAATACACAAAGTGCCGCGCCTGGCCTCGGGAATGAACACGGTCTCCACGGACTGGCCGGCACCGCTTGAGAACAGCCACTTGACGGTGCCATCCCTGGAGGTGAATTTCGCCTGGACTTCGGGTGCGCTGATTTCGGCATCTTCCCTGAGACGTCTGCGCAATGATTTCGAGAGATCGGTCATCGCATCGAAATCATCTACGTCGCGCTGGTAAATCCACTGCAACAACTGGCGGGCATGAAACGGTTTGCCACCGCGTTCGACAAGAAACTGCTCGAGAGCGCCTTGCGACATTCCAAGCAGGTTGATTTTTTCGGCCGTGGTAGTCACAACGAAATCCGGCTAGCGGGTCCTCGGGCAGACGCCATCATCGCCGAAGAAAAACGCGATCTCCTGTGCCGCGGTTGCAACGGCATCGGACCCGTGCACGATATTCTCTTCGATGCTGGCTGCGTAGTCGGCGCGAATCGTACCCGAATCAGCATCGGCCGGATTCGTGGCGCCCATGATTTCGCGGTTCTTCGCGACCGCATCTTCGCCACTCAACGCCTGCACGATCACCGGCCCCGATGTCATGTAGCTGACGAGGTCGTTGAAGAACGGCCGCTCACTGTGCACGGCATAGAAGCCCTGTGTCTGCTCTTTGCTCAGTTGCATCATGCGTGCTGCGACAATGTCGAGGCCAGCTTTCTCGAACCGGCTGTAGATCTCTCCGATCAGGTTCTTTTGTACGCCATCAGGTTTGATGATGGAGAGAGTTCGCTCAACGGCCATGTATCGTCCTTATTGTTATTGAATAGATATCGGTAGTTTCAGACGGTGAAGCTTTCGCCGCAACCGCACTCGCCGGAAATATTGGGATTGCGAAAGCTGAATGCTTCGTTCAGGCCGTTTTTGACAAAATCGACCTCGGTACCGTCGATGAGCTGCAGCGCCTCCGGATCGACAATGACGGTCACGCCCTTGTCCTCGAACACGATATCGGTGTCGCTGATCTCCTCAGCGTAGTTGATGACGTAAGAATATCCGGAACAACCGCTCTTGGTCACGCCCAATCGCAGTCCAACGCAATTGGCGCGCTTTTCAAGGTAGGTGCGGACCCGCTCGGCCGCCGATTCCGTTAACGAAATTGCCATTTCAAGTTCTCAATTGCAGTGATTAAAAACGGTCCGTTATGGCCTGCCCAAGCGATCGAACCGTGTCTTCGAGGGCCAGTATACGTCCGGTTTTCTCTACAGGTACAGCCAGATCCTCCATTATTTGGGCAGTGCTGAATTGTTCAAGCTCCGCGACGGGGCGACCCTCAAATTGTCGGCAGGCGGCTTCTGCTGCCGCGATGACATGTGGACACCCCCAGGCGCGAAAGCGCATGTCACGAATGCTGCCATTAACAGCCTCAGCGGTGAGCCGGATGCGCATGCCCTGGTCTTCGAAAAAGCCAGTTGCACCGTCCGCCACGTCGCCGCAATGCTGCGGATTCGCAAAGTACTCACGGACCCGGGAATTGTAAGGATCAGCGCTCATGCGACCCGCTCCGGCGCCATATCGCGCAGTTTCCGCACGGCGTTTCGATAGGTCGCCGCGGCAATATCGATATCTGCACGCGTCGTCGGCCGCCCCAGGCTGAAGCGAACTGCGCTTTGCGCCTCAAAATCGCTGCGCCCCAGCGCCCGTAGTACGTAGGAAGGCTCCTGACTTTGAGAATTGCAGGCGGACCCGGCGGCGACGCACAGCGGCTCCAGCGCCAGCAGCAAACTCTCGCCCTCCACGTCGTCGACACTGACATTAAGAATGCCCGGGTAGCCGGAGTCGGGCGAACCGTTGATCTGCAATCCGCCGACATCCTGAATTCCGCGCCACAACGCCTCTCTGAGCGTGGTGAATTTCTCCAGATCCTTGTCGATGCGGTTCCCGGCCACCTCGGCGGCCGCGCCCAGACCGGCGATCAAATCGACCGGCAGCGATCCCGGCCGCAGCCTGCGTTGCTGTCCTCCGCCGAACATCAAGGGCTCGATATGCACTCCATCGGCGATGTAAAGCGCACCGATACCGCTTGGCCCGTAGAATTTGTGCGCAGTCAGCGACAGAAGATCAACCGGCAGCGTATCCAGATCCATGTGCACCTTCCCCACGGATTGGGCGCCGTCGACGTGAAACAGCACATCGTGTTCGCGACATATCGCGCCGAGCGCAGCAATATCCTGCACAACACCCGTTTCGTTGTTGATGTGCATTATGGACGCGAGCTGTGTGTCCTCGCGCAGCGCCGCTTCGAAATCTTCGCTCGATACATGTCCGTTCGCATCGGGCGTCAGCCAGGAAATCTCGAATCCCTGTTTTTCCAGCGCTATAAACACGTCCACCACAGCTTTGTGCTCGGTGCGCATCGTGACCAGGTGCTTGCCACGATGCGCGCGTATTTTTGCCGCGCCGGCAATCGCCAGATTGTTCGATTCGGTGGCCCCGGAAGTCCAGAGAAAGCAATCAGGATCCGCCTGCAGCAAGGCTCCCAGCTGCACAGCCGCCCGTCCCACCACGGCCGCGCTCCGCCGTCCTGCCCGGTGAGTCGAGCCCGCATTGGCAAAAGCGCTCGTGTGGACCTCCTGCATGAGCTGGGCCACTTGCGGGTCCAGTGGCGTCGTCGCCGCGTAGTCCAGATAGAGGAAATCGCTATCGGCCGTCATTACCTGGAGCTCCGCTCACGTTCGATCGCCGTCAGAAAACCGCGCAGAATGTTCGCCTCGTTCTTGTCAGGCCGGGCGCGGATAAAGAGGCGACGCATGCGACGCATTAGAAATCGTGGGTTGTCCGGGTCAAGAAATCCCAACTCGGTCATTACCTTCTCCAGATGTGCGTAAAAGCGTTCCATCTCATCCCCGGTCGCAGGCGGCACCTCGCTCTCAAATCCAGGGCCCGTGTCCAGCATGCCGGCAACCCGCAGTTCATAGGTCAGTATCTGCACGGCCATCGCCAGATTCAGAGAGCTGAAGCCCGAATCGGTCGGTATGGTCAGGAGCGTGTGGCACAGGTCAAGATCGTCATTATGCAGACCGCTCTTCTCCGGACCAAAAACCGCAGCCACTTTGCCGTGCTTGCTTTCCAATAGCATACGCTCGGCGCAATCCCGCGGCCCCATGCTGGGCCAGTTGATCGTCCGCGACCGGGCGCTCGCACCGGCCACGTACACGCAATCCGTGAGTGCGTCCTCTAAAGAGGACACGACAGATGCGTTCTCGAGAATATCGGTCGCGCCCGAAGCCCGCACGGTCGCTTCCTTGTCTGGAAATTTTCCTGGATTCACGAGCGCCAGGTCGCTAAGCCCCATGTTCTTCATGGCGCGAGCGACGGCCCCGATGTTTCCCGGGTGGGTGGTGCCGACAAGGACTATTCGAATCGTCATCTTCTAAGACAGGTCACTAAAAGTCCGGTATTCTACCGCCCCGGCGGCCCAGGCTGCCCAGTTCTTTGACATTGACGGAATCGAAGCATGCACGCACTACTGAACGTAGCGGTGATGGCGGCGCGGCGCGCCGGCGCCGTATTGGGAAGAAATTTCAAAAAGCGCGACACGCTTAAGGTCGAAAAGAAAGGCCACAACGATTTCGTGAGTGAGGCAGACTATGCCGCAGAACGCGCCGTCATCAGCGTCATACACAAGCATTACCCCGAGCATGCGATCCTCGCGGAAGAGTCCGGTGCCCAGGGCGAGTCCGATCATGTCTGGATTATCGACCCGCTGGACGGCACCACCAACTACCTGCACGGGTTCCCGGTTTTTTGCGTATCGATTGCCTTGCAAATAAAGGGCCGCATTGAACACGCCGTCGTCTACGATCCGATGCGTGAGGAACTGTTTACCGCGTCTCGTGGCGAAGGCGCACAACTGGACGGCCACAAAATCCGTGTCAGCGGCAACAAGGACCTCGACCGCGCGCTGTTGGGTACGGGTTTTCCGTATCGGCAGGCCGACTCCGAACTGCAACCGTATTTGTCCATGCTGACCAAAGTCATCAAGAACACAGCCGGCGTACGCCGGCCCGGCGCTGCAGCCCTGGATCTTTGCTACGTCGCAAACGGCCGCTTCGACGCATTTTGGGAGACGGGTCTCAAAGCCTGGGATCTGGCGGCAGGCTCATTGATCATTCGCGAAGCGGGCGGCATCATCAGCGAACTGGACGGCGGCGAAAACTACCTGGAGACGGGCCACGTCCTGACCGGGACACCACGCATTTACCGCGCCCTGGCAAAGCTCTGCGCGAGCGAAATCAAAGCGATATTAAAATAAGCACACGCGCTGGCACTTACGGTAAATCGTCGATTAGCGAGGGGTCCTTGACGGGTTCGATCAGGTCCTGAGCGTTGATGCCCAGCTCCAGAGCAATCGCACTCGCAGTATAAATCGACGAATAAGTACCGACGATAATACCGACGATCAGGGCAATCGCGAACGGCGCGATGGCTTCACCGCCCAACATCAGCAACGCGATCAACACGAGCAAAGTCGTGAGACCTGTTATCAGTGTTCGAGCCAGCATCTGGTTAATCGAAATGTTTATCGATTCTTCCGCCGTTTTGCCGCGCAGGCCAAAGAAATTTTCGCGGATTCTGTCGAACGCGACAACCGTGTCGTTCAACGAGTAGCCGATTACGGCCAATACCGCCGCGACAACCGTCAGGTCGAATGGCAATCCGAAGATCGAAAAGAAGCCGACTGTCACGATAGCGTCGTGCGCGAGAGCCGCCACAGCCCCGGCTGAAAACTTCCATTGGAAGCGAATCATGACGTACACGAAGATCATCATCAGAGCCACGATCATTGCCAACGCACCCTGCTCGGCAAGTTCCTTGCCGACCTGCGGACTGACAAACGCAACGCGGCGCAGGTCGATATTTTCCCCGCTGGTCTGCAACGTCATTTGCAATCGTTCGCGAATCTCGTCCGCATCTCCTTCCTGCGGCGGCAAACGAACCAGCACAACTTCATCGGATCCGAAGCGCTGCACTTGGGCGTCTGTGTAACCTTTGCTGGCGAGATCGTTGCGAATCTTGGTGAGATTCGCAGCCTGCGGATAACCGATTTCCAGCAGGATTCCTCCAGTGAAGTCGATACCGAAATCCAGCCCGCGGGTTGCCAGGGATACCAGCGACACGACGACCAACAGCGCAGACAGCGCGAGTGCGGTTTTGCGGCGAGTCGGACCGAGAAAATCGATGCTGGTTTTTTCTTTAATCATGCGCATGGTTCGACTTCCTAGACCGGTATCGACGTCAGCTTACGCCCGCCGAATAACACATTAACGATGGCGCGAGTGCCGACAATCGACGTGAACATTGAGGTCATGATGCCCAGCATCAATGTAATTGCGAAGCCTTTGATCGGGCCGGTGCCGACGCCGAAGAGTACGACCGCCGCGATGAGCGTCGTGACATTGGCGTCGACAATAGAAGAAAATGCCTTCTCGTATCCCGCGTGGATCGCCGCTTGCGGCGAGGTGCCTCCCGCGACCTCCTCGCGTATGCGCTCAAAGATGAGCACGTTGGCGTCGACCGCCATACCAACCGTCAAAACAATCCCGGCGATACCCGGCAACGTGAGGGATGCCTGCAGAAACGACAGCATCGCAACGATGAATATCAAATTCGAAAACAGCGCGATGTTCGCGATCATACCAAAAGCGCGGTAGTACACGGCCATGAATACGATGACGGCCAGAAATCCGATCTTGATGGCATTGAACCCGCGATCGATATTGTCCTGACCAAGACTCGGGCCGATGGTTCGTTCGTCGATCATATAGACCGGCGCCGCCAACGCTCCGGCGCGCAATAGCAATGCAAGATCATGCGCTTCGCCTGGATCTAATCCGCTGATTTGAAACTTATTCTTGAAGACACCTTGGATTGTCGCCGTGTTGACGATCTCCTCGGTCTTGATTTCGCGGTACACGGTTTCACCACCAACCACGATCGCTTCGCGGCGCGTCTCGATAAAGACTGACGACATCGGCTTGCCAACGTTCTCCAGCGTCGTTTGCAGCATGCGTTCGCCGCCCGACGAATCCAGCGTAATGGAAACGATGGCCCGGCCTTCGCTGAAGCCCGCGGTCGCATCGATTATCTGGTCACCGGAAACAATGATTTTGCGTTTCAGTACCTGGGACAACTCATCGCCGCGGCCGGGATAGCGCCGCGAACCGGGCTCATCGCCCGACAAATCCACCATGCGGAACTCCAGCGTGGCGGTTGCCTTGAGAATTCGTTTGATTTCGTTGGGATCCTGTACGCCTGGAAGCTGCACAACGATACGGTCAGCGCCCTGGCGCTGTACCAACGGTTCCGCGACCCCCAACTGGTCGACACGATTTCGCAAGGTCGTAATATTCTGTTCGATCGCGAAATCCTGCCGGGCTTTTACCTGTGCGCTGCTCATGCGCACCGACAGCGACTTGCCGTCGGCGCCGTCGGAAATCAACAGGTCGGCATCCGCTTGCCGCAGAACGTCACGTGCCTCCTCCAAATCCGCGGGCGTTGTAAGACGGACCGTGATGATCTGGTCGCGCAGGTCGACCCGGTGACGAATTTTAGCTTCCCGCAAACGGTCGAGAAAATCCTGCACGTAAAGCGACATGCGAGTCTCGATCGCGGTTGCCATATCGACTTCGAGCAGGACGTAGACGCCGCCGCGAAGGTCCAGGCCGAGGCTCATTGGACTCAGCCCCAGCGTGCGCACCCACTCTGGCAGCCTGGTCGTTAACGTTTGCGCAATATTCACGTCGCGCTTGTAGCGCTGCGTGAGGCGCTCGTTGGATACGGCCTGGTCGTTCAGCGACTCGAATCGCAAGACGACGCGGCCGTCCTGCAGATACGCCGCTTCGGGAGTGACGCCACCGTTCTCAACGACGCGTACGAATTCCTGCAGGCGAGCCTCGTCGTACGCGGAACCATCGCTGCTGGCAATCTGTACAGCCGGGACACTACCGTAGATATTGGGCAGCGCAAGCAAGCAGCCCACCACAAATACGGTGACCACCAACACGTTTAGCCACGCAGGATATTTATTCATTCAGGCTTCGTCGTAAGTACCTTTCGGTACCACCATCGAGATGCTGGATTTTTGAATTTTGACTTCAGTGTTATCGCTGATCCTGACGACCGCATAGTGGTCGCTGACTGCGGTAATCTTGCCGAGCATACCGCCGCTGGTCAGCACCTCGTCACCAGTTTGCAAACCCGCTACCAGTTCCGTGTGAGCCTTTTGCTTTTTTTGTTGCGGACGAATAAGCAGGAAGTAGAAAGCGCCAAACATCAACGCCATCATGATGATAAAACTGGTTGAACTGCCCTCACCCTGCGCGCCTTGCGCCCAAGCATTTTGAATAATGAAATCCATAATTGATTTACTTCTTTAGAGAAAGACGTTTTGGGACATGCCCGGGAAAAACAGCGCGGTATTATGGCATAAGCACAGCGGCTAGTCGCCATAGGCTGCACGCAATTCGGCAACGCATGCACTCAGGTTTCCGGCACTGATCGCATCGCGGAGACTCCCCATAAGTTTTTGATAGTAATGAAGATTATGGATGGTCGCGAGACGCGGCCCGAGGATTTCGCCACACTTCGCCAGGTGCCGCAGGTAGGAGAGTGAGTAGTTGCTGCAGGTATAGCATTCGCATCCCGGATCGGGCGCGGACGTATCGTTACGATATCGAGCATGGCGAAACTTGACTTTGCCCCGCGTCGTGAAGAGCTGCCCGTTGCGCGCGTGACGTGTCGGGATGACGCAGTCAAACATGTCGAAACCTCTGAGCACGGCCTCCCCAATATCGACGGGCGTGCCGACGCCCATCAGATATCTCGGCGCATTTTCAGGCATCTTCGGGAGCAGTGCGTCGAGCACTGCGAGACGCTCCTCCTCCGGTTCGCCCACGGCGAGGCCACCGATCGCGTAACCGTCGAAACCGATCTCTTCAAGGCCGCATCGAGACTCGTCACGGAGTTCGTCATACATTCCACCCTGCACAATACCGAATAATGCCGCACCGCGATCCGGCTCCGCCGCTTTGAGTTCGTCAAACCGCTTTCTGCTGCGCGCCGCCCAGCGCAACGACAGCGACATCGAGTCCCGCGCCTCCGCTTCGGTCGCAGGATACGGCGTACATTCATCAAAGATCATCGTGATATCGGCGTTGAGATCGTGCTGCACTTCCATCGACTTCTCGGGAGTGAGAAACACCTCGTCGCCGTTGACGGGCGACTGAAATCGCACACCCTCCTCCGACAGCTTGCGCATCTTGGCCAGCGAAAAGACCTGAAATCCACCGGAGTCGGTCAGTATGGGCCGCTGCCAGTTCATGAATTCGTGCAGACCGCCGTGTGCGCGAATCACTTCCGTTCCGGGACGCAACATCAAGTGAAACGTGTTGCCCAGTATAATCTGCGCGCCGCTGGCCTCGACTTCTTCCGGCGTGACACTTTTTACGGTGCCGTAAGTGCCGACCGGCATGAAAGCCGGCGTCTGAATTTCGCCGCGCTGAAATTTCAAGGTGCCGCAGCGCGCGGCGCCGCACTCGCTGGTGACCTCAAACATCATGTGACGTCATCCGGTGTGAGAAACATGGCGTCACCGTAACTGAAGAACCGATACTTCTCACGTACGGCATGACGATAGGCGCCGAAAATTCGTTCTTTGCCGGCGAATGCGGCGACCAGCATCAGCAGGGATGACTGCGGTAAGTGGAAGTTGGTCAGCATCGCATCAACGGTCCGAAATTCGTAGCCGGGAAGAATAAACATGTCCGTCTCACCGGTGAACGGCTGCAATGAACCGGTCACCGACGCGCATTCGAGCGCCCGTACCGATGTAGTCCCCACGGCGACGATTCTGCCGCCAGCCGCTCTCGTTTTTTGCACTGCGGCACAACACGCAGCGTTCACGCAGACCCGCTCACTGTGCAGCCTGTTGTTCTCGATATGTTCCGCACGCAAGGACTGAAACGTTCCGGCGCCGACATGCAGCGTGACCCATGCGTGATCGACGCCGGCTGCGCGGGTTTCGACGAGCATGGCGTCGTCGAAGTGCAGCCCCGCGGTCGGCGCGGCGACCGCGCCCGGATCCCTTGCGTACACGGTCTGGTATCGCTCGACGTCGTTGTCGTCTGCCTGCCGATCAAGATACGGCGGCAACGGAACCTCACCATGGGCTTCCAGATACGGCAGGATATCGACCGAGAATTTCAGGACAAAAAACTCGCCCTCACGTTCGACCACCTGCGCTTCGGCGCCGTCGGCGAACAGCAGTCGTCCACCGGGCCTGGGGGACTTGCTCGCTTTGACAAGCGCTAGCGCAACACGGTCACCCTGAACCCGTTCGATCAGTATCTCGACGCGACCACCCGTTTCCTTGGTGGCCATCAGGCGAGCTTTTATAACGCGGGTATCATTGAAAACAAGCAGGTCGCCTGGCCGCAGCAAATCCGGTAATTCGCCAAACGAACGATCAGCGATGCCGGCGCCCAGCTCAAGCAATCGGCTGCCGCGGCGATTGGTCGCCGGATGCCGCGCAATCAGTTCGTGCGGGAGCGAGTAATTGAAGTCTGAAACAAGCATGGGCGCGCATGGTAACAAAGCCATGCGCGCCCATCTTTTTATTGGAGCGAAATTTAGGTCGATGCCTCCGCAGGTGCGGCCTTCGGCCTGGCTGGCGCACGGGCGGGTTTCATCTGCGGCAGTTCAAACAACGCCCCGCGGTGTTCGGCAGGAATCTCAATCTCGAGCGTGCGTTTTTTCTTATCGCGCATAATCTCAAGAGTGAGCTTCTCGCCACTGCGATAGGAACTTAAAATTCGCATTGCGTGACGAACATCTTTGGGTTCGCGACCGTCGATGCTCCGAATGACGTCGCCGTCGCGCAATTCAAAGTTGTCGGACTTCGGCGCGCTCACGACCAGCAGACCTGATTTGGTCCCAAAATACTTGCCAAGACCTTCGCTCAGTTCTACGAGTTCCATGCTGCCCCAGCCACTGCCGGCCCATGGAAATACGAAATCCATGCGAAAATCTCCGAGCACCTCGGGTATCGAAGGACCCTGTTGAAAGATGTGCAGTGACTTTCCGTCCGGCGCCCATGAAAATGCATGCATTTGCATAATCCGTGGCGATACCTCAACGGTGCCAACGTTGCCGTTGCGTAAATACTCCACCTTCAATTGATCGCCCTCTTCCACGCCCCGCATGAAATCGAGCAGACTCTTGTTCGCCTCGGCGCTGCCGGACGAACTCAAGGACTCACCATTGATAGCCGTTATCACATCGCCCGCACGCAACCCGGCGTCGTCAGCGGCACTACCCGGCGTGACACCTTCGATCTCGACACCGGCAACGGGACCGGACTTGTCCGAGCCGTCGATCGTAATGCCCAAGCGTGGCTTATTCCAAAACTCAAAACGACGCTGAATTATCTCGATCTGCGGCAAACGCTCTGACGTCAATTTAGCAATTTGGCGCGCGGCTTGTTCCATGCGCTCTTCCGCTTCGCGGAGCCTGACGGAGTATTCGGCTTTGTGACTCTCAAACTTGCGCTCGCTATCATCGTCGGCTTGCGCAACGACCTCCCCGGCATACAACAATGTCGCTGCAACGGGTAAAACTACTTTCCAAATCTTCATACGGTACTACTCCTGGTCAAAACGCTGCCCGTTGCGCCTGCGCATAGCGCAACTGCAGCAGCAATTTCATTAACCTGACGCGTTCGCGCCAGAAAATTTCACGATCATCCGAGGTCATCGGAATCTCGGCATCGTTCAACTGGTAATCGATCGCTGCGATACGATCTTCGATATCGGAAATCGTCGCGATGGTGCCGGCGCGAGCCACTCGAGGCTCCGCGGGCAACGCTCGCAGATCGCTCTCAATCTGACGCGACTGCACCATCAGTGCACGCAATCCCGACAGGTCCTGCGAGTTGCTCAGGCTGCCTTGCGGTACGACGCTTGCCGGATCCACGGACTCCTGCACGCGCGGCAACATCACGGCCACCAACGCCGCGGCAGCAACCAGGCCAACACCCAGGTACCATTTGTTCTGCCGGCGCGCAGCGCGTTGAGTCAGCAGACCCTCAGCCTCGGCTTGCCGGCGAATCCGATACCACACGTCTCGCGGCGGCATCGTCTCGGCCAGTTCGTTGAGCCCCGTCCGCAACGTGGCGTGTTCGTCCGCTGTGAGTGCACAAATCATCTCTTCGTCCTTCACGTCAATAACCTCCGATGGTCGCGCCGTCGGGTTGGTCGCTTTGATCGGCGCTCAGCATCGGTCGCAGCCGTTGATAGGCTCGTGACAATTGCGACTTCGAAAAACTCTCGGTCTTGCCCATCAATCCGGCTATCTCCTTGTGCGTGAATCCCTCGACGTCGTGCAGCCAGACGACAGCGCGACTGACATCCGGCAAATTCGCCAGCGCGGCATCGAGATCGATCGCGTCGTCAGGGTGACTCGAAATCCCGTGACTCACTGGCTCCCCGGCCGTCACGTCATCCCAGTCGTCCGCCAGCGACTGGCTGCGTTTCGTCCACGCCGATCGCAAGAACATCAGCGACTTCGTCACGGCAATACGCCGAATCCAGCTACCGAGCGCCGCTTCGCCGCGAAATTTAGCGATCGATCGCATGATCTCAATGAACGTCTCCTGCATCAGATCCTCCGCTTGCGCCGGCGCCTTGGTGAAACGCAGACAAATCGAATACACCGGCGTCGAAAATGCCCGGTAGATGATCTCGTGCGCACGCACGTCGCCTTGTGCTGCCCGCTTGACGATCCCCGAGTCAATCTGAATGTCGGCAAACTTGCTCATATCTGTAATCTTAGATGCTTATTCGCCCGATAGCGTCGCAATAATCGGCGCGCCCCTGGATTGCCTGTAGCGAAAGGCGTCGGCGGCGAATATACTGTGCGCCGTTCGGCGGGTCAGAACCCGCAGAATTCGCTCACCACAACATGCCGGGGTGGCGGAACTGGTAGACGCGCCGGACTCAAAATCCGGTTTTCGAAAGGAAGTGGGGGTTCGATTCCCCCTCCCGGCACCACTAAAAGGTGCCAGGTTTATTTAAATGGTAAATAAACCTGGCACCTTTTACGGAAAAAACCCCCGCTACGGTAGCGGGGTTTCTGACATCTGACTATCGCGGCGATTGCCAAAAGCGGTCAATCGTCGTCGTCACCGTCGGGATCATCACCACCGTGTTCTCCACGATTCTCTCCAGCCAGACCCCTGCGGTCGTCACGCTCATATTGATTATCCGCATTCGCTTCGGCCTGAATCGCTTCTACCGCGGCGTTCGAGTTCGGCGGATGATCGATTCGAGCTTGTTCACTCTGATTGTGTTCCTCCCCGGCAGCCCTCCTGGCTTCCGCATCGGCCTCCTGACGCCGCATTTCAGCCTTCTGACGCCGCATTTCAGCCTCCTGACGCCGCACGTCAGCCCGCTCCCGCATATCGGACATGTCGCGCTGTTGCCCCGCTGCGGGTCGATTGCCGACGCCGGATCCAGCACCGTCGGGTCGCTTTCCCTGAGCATGGACAGACAAGCTCAAGGTAAGTAGCACGACGAGCATTGCGCTCAATGACATTAGACGAATCATGCTCCACTCCAGTAATTCCACTCATTCGATTGACAACGCATTCTACTATTAGTTCGAAGTAAACATGCCATTGCCTGAAGTTGTGAATGCGCGCACGGTTTAGTAGTGTTCACGCCGCTCCCGTTTCCACTGCTGCAATGAAAATAGCCGATACAATGAAATACTGCTCGAAATGCGGTGGGTCCATAAGCCGCAAAGTTCCAAAAGACGACAATCGTGAACGTGCGATCTGTGACGATTGTGGTGCAGTGCACTACCGCAACCCGTTGATCGTCGTCGGCTGCGTCGTCGAGAGCGAGGGCAAAATCCTGCTGTGCAAACGTGCGATTGAACCACGGCTCGGCTACTGGACGATTCCGGCCGGATTTATGGAGCTAGGTGAGACACTGGCCGGCGGTGCGGCGCGCGAAACGCTTGAAGAGGCTTGCGCCACGGTCGAGATCGGCCATCAGTTCGCCTCAGTGGATGTCGTCGATGCCGGCCAGATCCACATCTTTTTCACTGGCAAGCTGCTGGGTTCTTACGGAGTCGGTGAAGAGAGCCTGGAAACAAAACTGTTCGGCGAGCATGAAATCCCGTGGGACGATCTCGCGTTTCGCAGCGGTCGATTTGCCTTACAAAAGTACTTTGAAGATCGCGGCGAAAATAACGGCGTGCACTTTCACGAACTCAGGCGCTCGAAATCCTGAAACTCGGGATTATTTCGTAGCTGCCTGCTGCAATCGCAAGCTTAATGCCGCCGGCGGGAGGTAGCCGCTGATCAAAGTACCGTCCGCAAGCACGATCGCCGGCGTACCATTCAAACCCGCTTCCTGACCCAACTGGTAGTGGTCTGCAATCACTGACGAATCGCACTTTTGTGTTTCAAAAGCGCGGTCAAGCTTGGCGGCGGTCAATGCAAGGTTTCTGTCTTTCGCACACCAGACTTTTTCGGACGTGGCCCATGAGGCGGATGCTGGCCCGTGACGCGGGTACAGCATGTAACGAATAGCAATCCCCGCGGTCATATATTCGTCGATCTGGCTGTGTAGCTGGCGACAGTAGGTGCAGGTCACATCGGTAAACACGGTCACCGTGTACTTGAGGTCAGCCGGTGAAAATAAAATCACCTTGTCATCACCCACGGTCGACATCAGCTGACGGCGCGCACTCGTCCGACTTTGCTCCGTCAGATTCACTTGCCGATCGAGATCGATCAGGTCGCCCTGCAGAAGATAACGGCCGTCTTTGGAAACGTAAGCCACTATCGATCCCTTTTGCACCGTGTACCATCCCTCTACCGGGCTGGCATTCACATGCTGAGGCTCGATCTCGTCGAACATCGCGCCGATCTTGGCACGAACCGCTTCCAGCGCCGCATCATCATCCGCCGCCACCACAACACCGCTGCCGACCAGACAAACGGTCAGTGCAGATATGAGGGTTGTAGCAATTCGACTCATCGTATTCGGTTCCTAAAAGACCAACGGCACGCCTTAATTGACAGGCTCCGGCGCTACCGGTTCCTTTTAAAGCGGCGAGTCTAGCAGAGGATCTGTCAAGAGAGTCACACTAACCGCGCGGATGGTGCTCGGCGTGCAGTTCCTTGAGCCGCTCACGAGCGACATGGGTATAGATTTGCGTGGTCGATAAATCGCTGTGGCCCAGCAGCATTTGTACAACCCGCAGATCGGCGCCACGGTTGAGCAGGTGCGTTGCGAAAGCGTGACGCAGGCTGTGCGGCGACAACGTCCGGCGCACGCCGGCTTTCTCCGCGTAACGTTTAATGATGTGCCAGAACGCCTGCCGCGTCATGCGGTCGCCGCGGCGGGTCGGAAACAGATAATCCGTCTGCCTCTCCAGAAGAATCTCCATCCGCGGCCCGTTAACGAATTCTTTGATCCAGTGCTGCGCTTCTTCACCCAACGGAATCAAACGCTCGCGATCACCCTTGCCGATGATGCGCAGAACGCCCTGGTTGAAGTTGATTTGCGATTGTTTGAGGTTGATGAGCTCCGAAACACGCAAGCCTGTCGCGTACAGAAGCTCGAGCATCGCGCGATCACGGTGGCCCAGTGGCTCATCCGTGTTGGGTGCATTCAGGAGCGAATCGACTTCGTCTTCTGACAATGACATTGGCAACGAGCGTCCGATACGGGGCATTTCGATTTCTGCCGTTGGATCGGTATCGCGCAGTCCTTCGCGCATAATGTAACGGAAAAAGCGGCGAAAACTGGACAGTTGGCGCGCCGTAGAACGCGGTTTCGCGCCCATTTCGACGCGTTGGGCGATAAATTCGAGTAAATCTGACTTTTCCGCCTTGTCGATCACCTTGCCACCTGCGGCAAGACCGCGACTGAGCATCATCAGGTCGGCACGGTAGGCCCCCAATGTATTCTTCGAAAGTCCACGTTCCATCCATATCGCGTCGAGAAACCGGTCGACCAGTTCCTCGGAGCGGGCGACGATCATCGACTCCGGTGTGTGTTGTCTGTTACTGCTACCCATAGTTTCCAACTTCATTGTCGCGCAATCCTTTGCCACGATACACCTGCCCACAAGGCTGTCGGACTGTTAGCATACGCGGCTCCGAATCCCGGAACGCCGTACCAACGGACCCCGACATAAAGGCCACTGCACCGCCAAGCGACGGATTTTTCAAGGAATATGAGTATGAGTATGATGCACTGTAGGGGCCGTGACCCCTGTCACAGAATCCAGAAGGCATTAACATAAAGTGAACTGGGTCACACGCGCAGTCCAGGTCGTCTGGGGACTCTATGCCTGGCTGTGCTTCGCGCTGGCTTGCCTGTTTGCACTGGCCGTCACCTTGGTGGTCCCGGGACTCGACCGCAGGCGGCGATGGGTGACCTTCGCGGTCAAAGCCATGTTTACGATGGCCGGCGTCAGCGTCGATATTCGCGGCCTGGACAATTTACCTGCCGGCAGCTGCGTCGTCGTAGCCAATCACGCCAGCTACGTCGACGGCTTTCTCCTGCGAGCTTACCTGCCCGCGCGATTCGGTATGGTGATCAAAGGCGAAATGCGGAACATTCCCGTCGTTCATTTCTTGCTGCGCAGATCGGGTTCGAAATTTGTGGAACGGCAAGAGGCAACCGGCAGCTCCAGGGACGCCCGGCAAATTGTGAAAGCCGCCCTCGGCGGCGAATCGCTGGCCGTTTTTCCGGAGGGCACGTTCCACCTGCAACCGGGGATTCACCGCTTTCGTGCGGGCGCTTTTGTCGCCGCGACCAAAGGCGGGATGCCGGTCGTCCCCGTTGCCATTTCCGGAACTCGGGACATGCTGCCCGCGCAGCGACTCATGCCGAGGAACACCGAACTGACGATGGACATTCTTCCTGCCATTGCGCCCGGCGACGACGCCTTCGCCAAGAGCCGCATGCTGGCCGAGGCCGCCAGGCAGCGAATTCTGGCCGCACTGGACGAACCCGATCTGTTGCACGAATCGCAGTAAACTGGTCTACCGAATCGCCTGTATTGCGTTCGCAGGTTTTTTGCCGGAAAGTAGCGCAGATTTTCAAGATATCGCCGCCGGAGATCCCTGGATGAATACCGAAGCTGTTGTCATTGTCGCCGCCAAGCGCACGCCACTCGGCGCTTTTCAGGGCGTGCTCTGCGGCGCACAAAGCACGGATCTGGGCGCGGCGGCCATACGCGGCTGCATCGCCGAATCGGGCGTCGACGCCGGCGATATCGATGAAGTCCTCATGGGTTGCGTGTTGCCAGCAGGCGTCGGGCAGGCGCCAGCTCGCCAGGCGGCTCTGAATGCCGACGTGTCGCTGGGCGCCGCTTGCACAACGCTGAACAAGGTCTGTGGTTCCGGCATGAAAGCCACGACGCTCGGCAATGACCTGATTAAAGTCGGCAGCGCTGGAATCGTCCTGTGCGGTGGCATGGAATCGATGAGCAATGCGCCTTATCTGATGCCCAAGGCTCGCAGCGGCTATCGAATGGGGCACCAGCAGGTGCTCGATCACATGTTCTTCGATGGACTGCAAAACCCGTCCGACGGCAACATGATGGGACATTTCGCGGAATTGACGGCACAGAAATACGGTTTCAGCCGCGCAGACCAGGACGCGTTTGCAATCGAATCCGTACACCGCGCACGCGCGGCTGTTGCTGATGGCGCGTTCAAGGCCGAGATCACGCCGGTTACGATCGAAACTCGCAAGGGCAACATCACTGTCGAGGAAGACGAGGGTCCGGGCAACGCACGTCTTGAGAAGATTCCAACATTGCGCCCGGCGTTCGCTGCAGACGGCACGGTCACCGCGGCCAGTTCGTCGTCCATAGCCGACGGCGCGGCGGCATTGCTGCTCATGAGCGCCGCAGATGCTAAAGAACGCAACTTGAATCCGCTGGCGAGCATCGTTGGGCATTCGGGATTCGCCCACGAGCCCGAGTGGTTCACCACAGCGCCGGTATTCGCGATCAGGGCGTTGCATGAAAAGCTGGGCTGGAACCCGGACAACGTCGATCTTTACGAAATCAATGAGGCATTTGCGTGCGTCACAATGGCGGCCATGAAAGATGTTGGCCTGGACCACGCGAAGGTCAACGTCAACGGCGGCGCCTGCGCCCTCGGACACCCGATCGGCGCCACGGGGGCGAGAATCATCGTGACGCTGGTGCATGCACTCAGACATCGCGGCCTCAAGCGAGGCGTCGCATCGTTGTGCATCGGCGGCGGCGAAGCGACCGCAATCGGTATCGAAATCAGTTAGAACAGAGGATCACAGATGGATCTCAGCAGTGCCAAAGCAGTCGTCACCGGCGGCGCGTCCGGACTCGGATTTGCAACCGCGCAACGAATTATCGCCGCAGGCGGCCAGGTCGTCCTGCTGGACGTCAATGAGGAACTAGGTGCCAGCAGCGCCACAGAACTCGGCGAGCTGGCGTTTTTTGTGCGCACCGACGTGGCTGACGAAAGCGCCGTCAAGGAGGCCATACAAAAAGCGAACGAATTCATGGGCGGCATCACGCTGGCCGTGAATTGCGCCGGCATTGCCACCGCCGGACGCACGTTGGGGCGCGACGGTCCGTGGCCAACCGAAAACTTCAATCGCGTCATCCAGATCAACCTGATTGGCACCTATAACGTGACCAAAGAAGCGGCGGCTGTCATGCAATTGAACGAGGCGGACAAAGAAGGCGAACGCGGAGTCATCATCAGCACAGCGTCCGTGGCGGCGTTTGAAGGCCAGATCGGTCAGGCCGCATACTCGGCCTCGAAGGGCGGCGTTGTTGGCATGATGCTGCCGCTGGCTCGAGAATTCGCGCAGTTTGGTATCCGCGTCAACACGATCGCGCCCGGCATCTTCCTCACGCCGATGATGGCGGGCATGCCGGACGACGTGCAGGACTCACTGGCAAAGCAAATTCCGTTTCCGCCACGACTGGGCCGACCGGAGGAATATGCCGACACTGTGGCGTTCATTTACGGCAACACGGTCGTGAACGGCGAGACCATCCGCATCGACGGCGCAATCCGGATGCAGCCGAAATAGTGGCTACAAGCGCTTAAGAGCCGCTCCAACAGGCCGCTACATACCTGAATAATTCGGCCCACCGCCGCCCTCGGGCACCGTCCAGACGATATTCTGCCGCGGATCCTTGATGTCGCAGGTCTTGCAGTGCACGCAGTTCTGCGCGTTGATCTGAAAACGCTGTTCACCGCCGACCGCGACGATTTCGTAGACGCCCGCCGGACAGTAGCGCTGCGCGGGTTCGTCGAACTCGGGCAAGTTATAGTCCAGTGGAATCGACTCGTCCCTGAGTTGCAGATGCGACGGCTGATCTTCTTCGTGATGGGTGCTCGACAAAAACACGGATGACAAAATATCGAACGTTATCTTGCCGTCCGGTTTAGGGTACTCGACGGTTCTGGCGTCAGCCGCCTTGTCCAGGGATGCGTGGTCCGGCTGCGTATTTCGCCAGGTAAACGGCAATCTGCCAAAGAAAATATTCTGGTCAATAAACGCAAACACGGCGCCCCACAAGGTGCCGAAGCGATGCAATCCAGGGCCGAAATTGCGACCTCGATACAACTCCCTGTAAGCCCACGACGCTTTGACGCTTTGCTCGTAGTCTGCGAGCTCCGCCTGCCCGGTGTCGCCGGACGCCAGCGCCTTGTGTACGCTCTCCGCCGCAAGCATGCCCGTCTTGATCGCCGTGTGAGCGCCCTTGATCTTCACACCATTGAGAAACCCGGCGTCACATCCGACCAGCATGCCGCCCGGGAACGCCAGCTTCGGCAAGGATTGCAGCCCACCCTTGTTGACGGCACGTGCGCCATAGGCGATTCGTTTGCCACCTTCTAAGTAACGGCGGATCTTCGGGTGCAGTTTCCAGCGCTGGAATTCATCAAACGGCGACAGATGCGGGTTCTTGTAGTTAAGAGCGACGATCAGTCCGACGAACACCTGGTGGTTCGCCGCGTGATAAAGGAAGCCGCCGCCTTCGGTTCGCGTGTCGAGGGGCCACCCGACCGTGTGCACGACGAGCCCTTCTTCATGCAATTCCGGATCGATCTCCCAGATCTCCTTGATGCCAATTCCGTAATGCTGCGGATCGGCATTTTCGCGGAGATCGAATTTCTCGATGAGTGCCTCACCGAGGTTGCCACGAGCGCCTTCGGCGAAGATCGTATACTTGCCGAGCAACTCGTAACCGGGCTGAAACGACGACTTCTTCTCGCCGTCTTTGCCGATACCCATGTCACTGGTTGCGACTCCGGTTACCCGACCCTCGGTGTCATACAAAACCTCGGACGCGGCGAATCCCGGGAACACGTTGACGCCCATCGCCTCGGCCTGCTCACTCAGCCACTGGCATAAGCGCCCGAGGCTAATGATGTAATTTCCCTTGTTGTGCATCGGTCGCGGCAAAAACAATCCCGGAACCGGCAGCGCGCCGGTCTCGCCCGTCAGATAATGGACCCGATCGCCAGTAACCGCCGTCTCGATGGGCGCCCCTTTTGCTTTCCAGTCGGGGAACAACTCGCTCAGACCCCGGGGCTCAAATACATTGCCGGAAAGAATGTGCGCACCGATCTCGGCGCCCTTCTCTACAACGACAACCGACAGACTTTCATCCAGCTGCAACAGCCGGCACGCCGCAGCCAGACCGGCGGGTCCACCGCCCACGATAACGACGTCGAACTCCATTGCTTCGCGTTCAGTCACTTCCGGCATCGAATCCACTTCCTCGAATGATGGACTGCATTATATTAGCAGCTGCGGTGGCAGTGTTTTCGGCCGCAATGTAATCTTGACCTGCCGCCACAGCACCGCAAATACAGGTTAAAGGGTAGATTGAAGATTCGCGAAGCTTATGAGAAAAGCCTTTCCCGTGCAGGTCGTTTTCGCGATCCGGCACAAGTCGACGCAGTGGACCGACTTGCAGATCTGCAACAACGCATCGTCAGGCTCCGACCTGCTCGCCGCGGGCTGCTGCGCTCAATTTTCGGCAAGCGGCGACAGGACTACGGAGGAATAAAAGGCCTTTATATCTGGGGCGGAGTCGGCCATGGCAAGACTTTCCTGATGGACTTGTTTTTCGAAAGCCTGGATATCGAAGACAAGCAGCGCATTCACTTTCACCGCATGATGCGCGAAGTGCACGAGCGACTGCATGCCCTTGGCAACATCGAAAACCCGCTCGATACCGTGGCGGCAGATATCGCCAGCGAAACACGCGTGCTTTGCTTCGACGAATTCTTTGTCAGTGATATTGCGGATGCGATGATACTGGGGCGACTGCTGGATGGCCTGTTTCGCCGCGGTGTCACACTGGTAACTACGTCGAATTCCAGACCCGACGATCTTTACAAAGACGGGCTGCAGCGGGGGAATTTTTTACCCGCCATCAAGCTCCTGAAACAGCACACGAGCGTATTCCAACTGCGCGGAACCGAAGACTACCGTCTGCGTTTGCTGCAAAAAGCGGGAACATTTCTCTCGCCGGACGACGATCTCGCCGCACAAAAGCTCAGCGACTTCTTTGACGATTCAGCCTCCAGCCAGATTCGTGAAAACCACGAATTGCAAATTAACGGGCGCGGCATAGTGGCTCGTAAGTGCGCCAAAGGTATCGCTTGGTTCGACTTTGACGCTTTGTGCGATGGGCCGCGCAGCCAGACAGACTACATTGAAATCGCTCGCTGGTATCCAAGCGTCATCGTCTCCGGCGTGCCGCTTCTGGATGCCCTGCACGACGACCAGACGCGCCGCTTTATCGCGCTGGTTGACGAGTTTTACGACCGCCGCGTCAAACTCATTGTGTCAGCAGCCACGCAAGCCGAATCATTGTACTCGGGCAAGCGTCTGACGTTCGAGTTCGACCGCACGGTCAGTCGTCTTATTGAAATGCAATCGACGGAATATCTCGCCCTGCCGCACCTCGCATGATCGGGGTGATTCAGGGAACCGCTGCCCGCTCAGGTACCGAGCTCGGTCCGCACCCGAATCAGTTCCGGGAAAAACTCAATATCCAAAGCCTTCTTGAGGAAGCTCACTCCTGACGATCCGCCTGAGCCAGTCTTGTGCCCGATGATCCGTTCCACGGTTTTCATGTGATGGAAACGCCAAAACTGAAAATTGTTGGCGATATCCATCAGCGCCTCGCAAATCTCGTAGCGCGACCAGTGATCCGTGCGATTTTCGTAAATCGTTTTCAGCACGGCGATCACGTCCCGGTCCTCATCGCGCATTTCGCTGAAGTCCCTGTCGATGACGTGTTCCGGCACCGGCATGCCCCTGCGCGCCAGGTGCATGAGAAATTCCTCGTAGAGACTCGGAGACTCCAGCGCCGTGACCAGTCGCGCATGCCACTCGGGCTGATGCTCGTACACAACCAGCATTGAGCGACTCTTGTTGCCGAGCGCGAACTCCAGAATGCGGTACTGCGCCGACTGCAAGCCCGATGCTTTGCCGAACACATGGCGGAATTCGGCGTATTCGCTCGGCGTTAGCGTATCGAGGACGTTCCACTGGCTGTAAAGCTGGTTTTGAACGTGACGCACACGGGCGAGATTCTTGATCGCCTGCGGCAAATCGTCATTGCGCAAATGCGCGATCGCCCCACCCACTTCGTGTATGACAAGCTTGATCCACAGCTCCGCGACCTGATGCTGAATGATGAACAGCATTTCGTCGTGATGCGGAGGATCGCTTAACGGTATCTGTGCGTTCAGGAGCTTGTCGAGCTGCAGATACCCGCCGTAATCGTCATCACGAGACAGATCGGTATGGATCGTTTTCTCCAATTCTCTTTTCTTCATAACAGTGACGCCAGGGGATTGTTTCCAAGTTAATTCCGGTATAATGCCACGCGCCTTTTCAGGCCCCTAATTTTATGGTCGCCAAGGCCGGCTGGAGCAGCTACGTGGCATCAAAAGGACAACGTCGGATCGGCGACATGAGAAAGGCCATCCTCGACGCAATTGCCTCATCGCGAGTTCGATCCAGGATATTAACCAAGCCCACGCAGACGAAGCAATTCCTGCAGCAATATTTTGAGGACGTGCCCGTTGAAGACTTGCGGGGACGCTCGGAACCCATCATGGCCCGCGCGGCTATTGACCACCTGGAGTTTGGCGCAAATCGTCGCAGCGGCCAGATGTTGCTGCGCATATTCAACCCGACGGTAAAAGAGCACGGTTATTCCTCGGCGTTCACGATTATTGAGATGGTCAACGACGACATGCCGTTTCTCGTCGATTCCGTGGTCGCCGCAATCAATCGCCACAACCTGGCCGTCCACATTACGGTACACCCGATCATCTCGGTCAAACGAGACGGCAAAGGTCGATTGCTGGCAATTGCGAATCCTGGAGACGAGAACGCGCGTTCCGAATCGTTTATCCGGTTCGCGATCGAACGCGAAACCAAGCCGACGGAGCTGAAAATGCTGCGCCAGGAAATCAAAAGGGTTTTGTCCGACGTGCGACTTGCCGTGCGAGACTGGGCGAAGATGCGTGAGCGCATGCTGGAGACGCGCGCACTGCTCGAATACGGTCCCAAAGGAGTCGACCCGCTGCTGCGCTCGGAGAGTCAGGCGCTACTCGACTGGATGGCCAACGGTAACTTTACGTTTTTGGGTTACCGGGAATACTCGGTTTCAAAGAGGGGCAAACGAAGCTTCCTCAATTCGGTTGTCGGCACGGGTCTGGGCGTTCTGAGCCGGAACGATCGCGGCTCGAAGTCCGTTGAACTCACGTCCGAAATGCGTCACCTGACCCGTTCGCGCGACTGGCTGATACTGACCAAGGCCAATTCACGCTCGACCGTGCACCGCGCTGCGTTTCTCGACTACGTCGGCGTCAAGATCTACGACAAGAAAGGCAATGTCGTTGGCGAGCGACGATTTATCGGTTTGCTCACCTCCGTCGCCTACAACGAGAGCCCGAGAAACATTCCTTTAATACGTCACAAGATAGAAAAAATCTTTGAACGTGCACACGTCGACGCGTCAGGTCACCGTGGCAAAGTACTGGCTAACATCATCGAGACCTACCCGCGCGAAGAGCTGTTTCAGAGTTCGATACAAGACCTGGCGAGGACGACGATCGGCATCCTGAATCTTCAGGATCGCCAGCGCGTCAAGTTTTTCCTGCGGCGCGATACGTTCCGGCGCTTTTTCTCCTGTCTCGTCTTCGTGCCGCGTGAAAAATACACAACGGCTATCAGGAAAAAAATTGAAGTGTTGCTAAAGGAATCCTTTAACGGCACGTCCGTCGATTCCGCTGTACAAATTTCCGGCTCAGCGCTGGCTCGCCTGCATATTATTGTGCGTACCGGCCAGGGCGCACGCCCGCCGATCAGCATCAACAAGATCGAAGAGCGCATTGCCGATCTCGTGGTGACCTGGTCCGACCGCTTGCGGGACGCATTGCTGCAACAGTTTGGCGCGGATGACGGACGCCGCCTTTACAAGTCCTACGGTCAGGTTTTCCCGGCTGGCTATCAGGAAAACACGACGCCCGCCGAAGCCTGTACAGACATTCGACGCATCGATGAAATGCTCAGTAGCGGCGCCAGACACGCGGTCGATTTGCACATTCCGAAAGGATCGAAACCCGGCCACATGCACTTCATGATGTACGGGACGGATCAACCCATTCCGCTGTCAGACGCATTGCCGATCATCGAAAACCTGGGCGTTGACGTCTATTCGGAACATCCTTACGAGGCGATTCTGCCTTCCGGACAATCGATCTGGATCCAGGATTTCCACTTGCGCCGTGAGAATGGCGGCTCAATTGACATTGACGCCGTCGATGCACGCTTCGAAGACTGCTTCATGGCCGTATTCAACGGCGACGCAGAAAATGACGGTCTCAACCGACTCATTATCAGCGCCGAACTCGACTGGCGACAAACCGCGCTGCTGCGCTGCTACGCGAAGCATGCACAACAGCTCGGCTTGCCCTTCAGTCAGGCCTACATGGAAGACGTGCTGGTCGCGCATTCGGGGCTGGTGCAATTGTTCATCAAACAGTTCGAACTGCAATTCGACCCTGGCATCGCCAAGTCGCGGCGCAACCGCGACTTGAAAAAAGTGTGTGCCGCCGTGGCACGCGGCGTCGCCAGAGCAAAAAGCGTCGATGCCGACAGAATCCTTACAGCATTCGCTGGCGGCATCAGCGCGACGCTGCGCACCAACTACTTTCTCACCGACGCCGGTGTGCCCAAGTCCTATATTTCGATCAAGCTGGACCCGGCGCGTTTGCCCGAAGTTCCGTTGCCACGACCGAAATTTGAAATCTTCGTCTATTCACCGGAAGTAGAAGGCGTACATTTGCGTGGCGGCTACATTGCCCGAGGCGGCCTGCGCTGGTCGGATCGGCGGGAAGACTTTCGCACCGAAGTTCTCGGGCTCATGAAAGCACAGGTCGTCAAGAATACCGTCATCGTACCGACGGGCGCCAAAGGCGGCTTCTTCCCGAAGCGCGCGCCCAAAGGCGATCGTGACGCAATTCTGAAAAATGGCGTTCACTGCTACAAGACGTTTGTTCGCGGCTTGCTGGACATCACAGACAATGTGATCGACGGCAAAGTGGTCACACCCAAAGGCGTCGTCCGGCGTGACGGCGACGACCCGTACCTGGTGGTGGCAGCGGACAAAGGCACCGCAACATTTTCCGATATCGCGAACGGTCTTTCCGCTGATTATGGCTTTTGGCTGGACGATGCGTTCGCGTCAGGCGGATCCGTCGGCTACGACCACAAGAAAATGGGCATTACGGCGCGCGGCGCCTGGGAAGCGGTCAAGCGCCATTTCCGCGAACTCGGCCTTAATACGCAGAAAGAGACTTTCAGTGTCGCGGGCATTGGCGACATGTCCGGCGATGTGTTTGGCAACGGCATGTTGCTGTCACGCAAGATAAAGCTTGTCGCAGCATTCAATCATCGCCATATCTTTCTGGATCCGACGCCGAATATCGCGGCCAGCTTCCGCGAGCGCCAGCGACTGTTCAAGACGCCGCGCACCGGCTGGGACGACTACAAGGATGCGTTGATCTCGAAGGGCGGTGGCGTGTACTCACGTCAGGCGAAAACGATTCGACTGAGCAACGCAGCCCGTAAACTGCTCGGTATCGACACGGCGTCACTCAAGCCGAACGAACTCATTTCAGCGATTCTGAAAATGCCGGTTGATCTGCTCTGGAACGGAGGTATCGGCACCTACGTCAAGGCCAGTTCCGAAAGTCATGCAGATGTAGGCGATCGCAGCAACGACGCCGTTCGCATCAATGCCAATGAACTGCGTTGCCGGGTCGTCGGCGAAGGCGGCAATCTTGGTTTTACGCAGCTCGCGCGCGTCGAATACAGCTTTGCCGGGGGACGGATCAACACCGACTTCATAGACAACTCGGCCGGTGTGGACTGCTCCGACCGCGAGGTCAATATAAAAATACTGCTCGGTGAAGCCTGTAAGCAAAAACGACTGACGCGCGCGAAGCGCAACGTGCTGCTGAAGTCGATGACAGACGACGTGGCCAAACTCGTGTTGCGCAATAACTATCTGCAAACGCAATCCATCAGCATGAGCGAAACGCGGTCAGCGGATCGGATCGACGAGACCGCGAATCTGATCGCGGATCTGGAAAAATCCGGCCTGCTCAATCGCGCCATCGAATTCCTGCCCGACCAAGCGGAAATAGACGAACGCCGGGCACGCAAACTGGGATTTACGCGGCCCGAGCTGTCGATTGTACTCAGCTACGCGAAAATCGATTTGTACAACGGCCTGATCGAATCCGACGAATCACTTGAAGACTTTCTGGCGATCGACCCGCAACGATACTTCCCTCCCGTTCTGCGCCGCCGTTATGCGGATCTGCTGCCCGATCACCGCCTGAGTCGACAAATTCTCGCCACGCTGGTCGCCAACGACCTCGTGAATCGAATGGGTCCGGCATTTGTGAAGCGCGTGCAAACCGACACCGGAGCAAACATCGTGACCGTCGCTCGCGCCTATATAGTCGCGCGGTTGATCTGTCGCGCCGGCCCGCTGCTGCGAACCATCGAATCGCTGGACTATGAAATTCCCGCGAGCGCCCAGGTCTCCATGATGTTCGAAGTCAGCCGTACGTTGCGACACGCCTGCTTCTGGCTGATCGAGCGATATGGCAATGAACTCGATATCGTCGAGGCGGTCGATCGCCTGAAAGACAATATGGCGCGCATCTATTCACGGTCAGCCACGTATTTATCCCGGACCAGTCGCACACGTCACGAAGAGGCCGAAGAAAAATTCATCTGCATGGGCGTGCCCGAAAAACTCGCCAGTCGCATGTCATTGCTTTTGCTAACCCGCCCAGCGCTCGACATGTCCGACCTCGCAGCTGAACGCAACCGGGACGTCCTGGACGCCGCCCGCCTCTATTCGGTGTTTAACGACACTCTGGGTCTGAACTGGCTGCACAACCGGGCCGAAGATCTTGAGGTCGACGGCCGCTGGCAGGCTATCGCGCGCGGTAATTTGCGCGACGAGTTCTACCGCATCCGGCGCAAACTGGCGTTCCGTTTGTTGTCGCCGCGCAGCAGGAAAGAACCGGGGCGAATTGCCGCAGCATGGCTGGACAAGCACGCGCTGGAAGTCGCCCACTTCAAAGACATGATCGATGAAATGAAACTACGGGACAAGATTGATTTTGCGACGCTTTCGGTCGCCGCGCGGGAATTTCGCGACCTCGTATCAATCTGAAACGGAGTAAGAATGGCTGGCAAACTCGTTTTGTGTCGTCACGGTGAGAGTGAATGGAACCTGAAAAATCTGTTCACGGGATGGACGGATGTTGACCTGACCGAAAAGGGCGTTCAGGAGGCCATCGACGCCGGACGTTTGCTGCGCGACCTCGATTACGAATTTGATATTGCTTACACGTCGGTCTTGAAACGCGCTATTCGCACGGTCTGGCACATGCTCGATCAAATGGATCGCATGTGGATACCCGTCGTACGGGACTGGCGCCTGAACGAGCGCCACTATGGCGAGCTGCAAGGCCTCGAAAAGGCCGAAACGGCCGCGAAATTCGGTGACGAACAGGTGCACATCTGGCGTCGCAGCTACAATATTCCCCCGCCGAAACTCGACGTCGAGGACGCACGCCATCCGGCCCAGGATCCAAGGTATGCCGGTATCGAAGGACTGCCCGCCACGGAATCCCTCGAAACCACGCTCGCTCGAGTCCTGCCCTGCTGGAACGACGTCATCGCGCCCGAACTCCGGGACGGGAAAAACGTTTTGATCGCAGCTCACGGCAACAGTCTGCGCGCGCTCGTTAAAATGCTGGACAAGGTGTCAGATGAAGAGATCACTCAATTCAATATTCCGACCGGTGTTCCCATCGCATACGAACTGGACGACGACCTGACGCCTGTAGCACACGAATTTCTTGGGGACGCCGGGGCGATCGCGAAAGCCACGGCAGCGGTCGCGGCTCAGGCAACAGCAAAATAACGGCACTTACTTCTGGGAGCCGGGCTTTGAGCGGGGCCTCCAGTCGTCGGCGTCGACAAGACGTATCAGGCCTTCCTGGGCCGTTGAGGCGACCAGCATCCCTGCCGCGGTAAAAAACTGGCCGCGTGCGAGACCCCGCGCGCCCGATGAGTTCGGACTGTCCATCGCATACAACAGCCATTCGTCCATCTTGACCTCCTGATGAAACCACAGGGCATGGTCGAGGCTCGCCATGATCAGGTTGCTGCGGTTGAATGACAAACCGTGCGGCAATATGGCCGTGCCCAGAAGCTCGTAGTCCGACACATACGTTAAGAGGTTCCGATGCAACGCGGGATCGTCGGGCAGCTTGTCCACCGTGCGAATCCAGACATGTTTTGTCGGCCGTAGTTTTTCGCGAGTATCGAAATTCACGGGTTCGACGTGCCGAAATTCGAACGGTCGCTTGTCGGTAAGATAACGGTGCATTTTGGACGGTATGTGCGCGAGCATGTCCTTGGCGAGTTCAGTAAGGTCCTTGAGGCCTTCCGGGCCAGCGACCTCCGGCATGTCGGCTTGATGCTCCAGACCCGCTTCCGGCCTCTGGAACGAGGCGGCAAGGTTCAAAATGGGCCGTCCGTGTTGAATTGCCACGACGCGGCGGTTGGAAAAGCTGCCGCCGTCACGCGCACGGTCCACTTCGTAGATTATGGGTGCATTGACGTCGCCGCGACGCAGAAAGTATGCGTGCAGAGAATGCGCAACGCGACCCTCAACCGTACGCTGTGCCGCCGACAGCGCCTGGCCGATGACCTGACCACCGAAGACCTGGGGACTGCCAATATCCCGGCTGTCGCCGCGAAAAATATTGTCCTCGATACGCTCCAGACCAAGTAGCGTAATCAAGTCTTCAAGAACCGCGTGCATGGCCGTCAGTCTCCGCTGCGACCGCCGTCCACGGCGATGCCCGTGCCACTGACGAACACGGCATCGTCACTGGCAAGAAATAACACGACCTTGGCGATATCGACGGGTTCGCCGAGGCGTCGCGCCGCTGACGCTTTGATACAGTAATCGCGCAACGATTGATCCTTGCGAAACACGTCACGACTGGCTCGCGTCATCACTCCGCCAGGCTGAACGTAGTTCGCCGTGATACCGAACTCACCGATCTCTACAGCCAACGCCCGGGTCAGCCCCGCAAGATCCCGTTCCGCCCGATGGCTGGCGTCGCTCGCACCGGCGGCGAAGCAACTGCGCAGGAATCCGATGTTGATGATTCGGCCCGCCGGGCTTTTTTTCAGATGCGGCAGCGCAGCGCGGCAAATCGACAACGTCAACGCGGCACGCGCTTGCAGCAGCCGCTCCAGTTTGTCCCCTTTTTCAGCGATCGGAATATCGATCAGCAGTGGAAATTCGTTCACCAATATATCGATACCGCCCAGTTTGCCAACGGCATCCTCTATCAGTACCGGCATCAAATCCGCGTCGATCAGGTTAGCCGGCATCGCCATGATGCCTTTCACCGCAGTGAAACGCTGCTGCACGCCGCTGGTCGCCGTGTCTGCTGCGAGAACAGTGGCGCCGTGCTTGACCAGCGTACGCGCAACCGCTTCGCCAATACCACTGGCAGCGCTCAGCACGAGCGCATTAAGTCCGAACAACCGCAAAGGATCCGCCATCCACAAACCTCAATTAACAATAATTTCTGCCGAGCCGTCAAAAACCGCAAAAAGCCGAATGATTCATAAGCTTAACAGCTGATTTCGACCCGCAAAACCATGTTATGCTGCACGCCATAAATTGGGCGTTGACCCAACAGGGGGAAAAAATGAAATCGACCGCTAGCAGCTTACAGAAACTCAGCCATTATTATTTGGTCGCGTTGACCGCTCTTGCCGTCGCGGCACCTGCTGCAGCGCAGGACGATGGCGGCCTCGAAGAAATTATTGTTACGGCGCAAAAGCGCGCGCAGAACATCATGGATGTTCCGGTCGCCATTACCGCCGTAACCGGCGCACAGATTGAAGCGTCCGGCATCACGGACATGTTCAGTTTGCAGCAAAACGTACCCGGCCTGATTGTCGGCCAGAGCCAGACCGCAACCACCTCGAACTTCGCTATCCGCGGAGTGGGCAGTACCTCGAATAACTTTGGTGTCGAATCGTCGGTCGGCCTGTACGTTGACGGCGTTTACCGTTCTCGCCAGAGCTCGATCATCAACGAACTGGTCGATGTCGAAGCCGTCGAGGTCCTGCGCGGTCCGCAGGGCACGTTGTTCGGCAAGAACACAGCCTCGGGCGCGATTCATATTCGTACCGTTGCCCCAAGCACCGACAGCACCGACGCATTTTTCCAGGCAACTGGCGGTGACTACGGTCTGGGTCGTTTCAGCGGCGCAGCAAACATCGTCTTGTCGGACAGCCTGGCGTTCCGCGGCACGGTATTTTCCTCCGCTAGCGACGGCTATGTCGCGGATGACAATCTCGGCAAGAATGTTTACAACGATCAGGACAGACGCGGTGTTCGCCTGCAACTCGGATACGATGCGGGCAATGACTTCAACATGCGCATCATTGCGGACTACTCAGACATTGACGAGGTTTGTTGTGTCGGCCTATCGAACGTCGATGGGTATCTCTCGCACGGTCTGCTTGCCCAGGGCATCATCCTACCGGGGGCAGATTTCATACGTGCGCTACTCGGCGGAACTGTCTACACGGATTTCGACTACCCGGCCGCGCTGCTGCTGCCTACGGTGGTTACCGGCGTTAGTTTTGAGGACTATCGAACAACGCTGAACTACGGCCCGGAGTCGAAAAATCGGGATCGTGGATTTTCCGTGGAGATGAACAAGACCCTCAGCAACGGCATGACATTGACCTCTATTACAGCCTATCGCGCTTTCGATACGTTTGACCTCATCGATGCCGATTTCACCGACACGGACATTTTAGGTCGAAGCAACGATGCCCAACAGAACTCGATCTCCCAGGAGTTCCGGCTTGCCGGAGAGTTCGGCGAAGGCAGCAACTGGGTTGCCGGCGCATACTATTTCGAGCAGGAGATCACGAGCGTTGCCAATACCTACGGTGGCGTGCATCTGCAACCGTATGTCTTCATCGCCCAACCGGGTTTGCAACAAATCGTTGACGGCATCAATTTCATTTCCTTTGTGACAGGAGGGGCTATCCCTCCGGCAGCGGACCCGTTCCCTGCCAATATCTTCGCACTTGATGTGGTCGACCAGTTCCACCAGAGCTTCGCCTTGTTTGGCCAGGTCGACTGGGCGATTAGCGATGCGCTGATTCTGACGCTCGGCGCGCGCTACACCAACGAAGACAAAGACATCACTGCGACTTACACGCAAACATCTCAGGGACCGGCCCCCGACCTTGTCGCCATCGGAACGAATCTGTTTCTTGCATCGATAGGAGCACCATTCGACCCAACGTCATTCTTTGCGGTAGCAGAGCCTAACGTCGGCTGGGGCGGCTATCTTTTCGATCCGTTGTCGCCGCGACCGAATGTCGGTGAATCGCTTTCGGATGACCAGGTGACGGGCACCGCGAAGCTTTCCTGGTTCCCCAATGACAGCACCATGGTATACGCATCCTACGCGTCGGGATTCAAAGCCGGCGGCACGAATACGGACAGAATCGGTACGGCTTTGAGCCAGACGTTTGGTCCGGAAACTTCCGTTTCTTTTGAGGTCGGTTATAAGGGTGATATCGGTGACCGTTTCCGCGTGAGTGTGGCGGCATTTTGGACTGACTTCGATGATTTCCAGGCCAACTCGTTCACCGGTACCGCTTTTAACCTGCAAAACGCGGGCAAGCTGGAAACCAAGGGCATCGAAATTGAAGCGACCTGGGCGCCATGGGATTCGATCACGATTCAGTCCTACTACGCCAAGAACATTGGTGAATACGCGGATTTTCAGGGTGGCACGTGCTGGGTCGCAAACGCATTTCACACCGGCGTACCTGATCCCGGACTGGATCCGGCAACCGGATCCTGCGTCCGCACGGGTGGCAATCTGCCGTACAATCCCGAAGATCGCTTCTTCGTCGGACTCACCCAGACCTTCCCGATGGGTAACAACGAGCTCTTTGTCCGCGCCGAATACACCTACGCCTCAGATACGCTGACTGACGGCGACCTGGATCCGCTGACGCGTCAGGACAGTTTCGGCCTGGTGAATCTTCGCATCGGCATCAATCTCGATAATATCAATTCCGTCATCACGCTGTGGGGCCGTAACATCACGGATGAGCGCTACTACAGTGGTTCCTTCGATCCACCCCTGCTCGATGGACGCCTGAACTCCTATCCGTCTGAGCCAGCAACTTACGGCATTACGTTCCGCCGAAACTGGGACTAAGCAGTAGAATCGAAGGGCAGCAGGAAATCCTGCTGCCCTTTTTTTTGACTCCGCGTTTCGGAGACCGCAATGCCTGAAACCTGTCTTAGCGTTGGTCTGGCCCAGATCTCACCGGCCTGGCTCGATCGTAACGCAACGATAGACAAGATCGTCCGCTGGATCGAGAAAGCAGCGCAAGACGACTGCGGACTCGTCGTCTTTGGTGAGGCACTAGTCCCAGGCTATCCGTTCTGGGTAGAGCGTACCGACGGCGCCCGATTCGAGTCTAAAATACAAAAGTCACTGTACGCACATTACCTGACACAGGCCGTTTCAATCGATGACGGCGATCTGGATAAAATATGCGCCGTGGCGCGCAAAAAAAGTATCGCGGTCTACCTGGGTATCGGCGAACGCGCGACAGACCGTGGCGGGCACAGCGTCTACTGCTCCATGGTCTACATCAACCGGCAAGGCATCATTGGCTCCGTACACCGCAAGCTGATGCCAACACACGAGGAACGCCTGGTCTGGGCGATTGGCGACGGCCATGGCTTGCGTACGCACAAGCTCGGATCGTTTACCGTCGGCGGGCTGAATTGCTGGGAAAACTGGTTGCCGCTGGCACGCGCCTCACTGTACGCGCAGGGCGAAGATCTGCATGTCGCGATCTGGCCGGGTAACGTGCGCAACACCGAAGAAATTACGCGCTTCATCGCGCGCGAGAGTCGCTCTTTCGTGGTGTCGGTTTGCGGCCTGATGCGCAGATCGGATATTGGCGACGAATTGCCGCACGCGGACCTCCTTTTAGAGACCGCGGACGATGTGATGGCCAACGGTGGCTCTTGCGTCGCCGCACCGAACGGCGATTGGCTGCTGGCGCCGCAGGCGAACGAAGAATCGCTGTACGTCGTCGAACTGGACCACCGTCGCGTATTGGAAGAACGACACAGCCTCGATGTTGCCGGCCACTATTCGCGCCCGGACGTCACGCGGCTTATCGTCAATCGCAAGCGACAAACCACGGTAGAATTTATAGACGAGAAAGTCAGTCAATCACCGACCGACCCGGTCACTCGTTGAAGAAAAACAAACCCAGGGTTTCAGCAATGCAAGCAGGCTTTCGCTCGCCTTCGACTTCGATTCGCACTTCGCCGGTCAGCAACAACGCTCCGGCTCGCCGCCGTGCCTGCAGCACTTTAGCTCTGGCACGCAGCCGCGACGCCACCGGAACAGGCGTGTAAAAGCGTACCTTGTTCAGTCCGAAATTGATCGCACGAGCCACGTTCTCTACCTCAATGAACTCGGCCGTCAGCGCGGGAATCAATGCCAGCGTCAGGTAGCCGTGCGCGATCGTTTTCCCATCGGGCATTTCTCTCGCCGCGCGATCTGTATCGACATGAATCCACTGATGGTCGGCGGTCGCCTCTGCGAACTGGTCAATGCGGTGCTGATCGATGACTACCCAATCGGAAAGACCGACCTCCTGGCCCTCCAGAGCTTTGGCATCCTCAACGGACCTGATGATATGCAAATCTAGTTTCCCGCTCCTGATTGAGCGTTGACGTTAGCACAACGCTCACAGTTGACCCAGTCGGAATCGCCATCAGCATAATGTTCTTTTTTCCAGATCGGCAGGCGATTTTTGATTTGATCGATAATGTAGCGACAGGCTTTGAACGCTTCCTCTCGATGGGGCGCCACGACACCTACCCACACCGCACAATCACCAATCTCAAGCAGGCCGCTCCGATGCACGCAGCTTGCTCGCAGGAACGGAAATTTCTGCTTTGCTTCTTCGAGTACTTTCGTGCCCTCCTGAATGGCCAGCGGTTCGTAAACCTCGTACTCGAGTCGATTGACGGCACGGCCGTCGTTCTCGTTGCGCACCCAGCCTTCGAACACGCACAAGCCGCCCGCGCCGGAGTCGGTCAGCCCCTTCCGGAGGTCGCCAACAGGAATTTCCTCATCCGATATCGCGAACACGTTAACCGCCTGCAACCGGTGGAAACAGCAAAACGGTATCACCATCGTTGACAGCGGATGACCAATCCACCATTTCGTCATTGACCGCCACTTTGCAATGCCCGATCGGCTCGCTCGATCCATGTCGTGACCGCGTCTGCTCGAAAACGTCCAGAGCCGTCGACACGTTGAGGCTGAGCGTCTCCTCGCCCAGTCCCGCATGTTCGCGAAACATCGCGAAGTATCGGACCGTAATGTTCTTCATCAGACCGCCTGCAACACGCTGTCGCGCAGGTCGGCGGGCGTGTTCACATTGTCCAGCGAATGCGGATTGGCCTGCTCAAGGAGATGAGTGTCCGACCGCATGAGAATCTTTCGTGGGCAATTGACCCCGTCGTCGATAAATTTTCGAATGATGTCGCCGCAACCGGAATGGTACACAGCGCACAAGGGCTCCGGAAGGCCGTCATGGCTACTCGTATACGCCGTGAAAGGCTGCTCCGAATCTCGCTCCCGCAACAGGGATGCAAGCGTCTGCGGATCGATATTCGGCAAATCACAGGCGACGACGAGCCAGTCGACCTCAGGATATTCCTCCAGCGCGGAAAGAATGCCCGCAACCGGACCGAGGTTGTCGTAGCGATCCACTATCAGGTCGTAGCGACTGCGCTCCGCGTCGCCCTTTTGATCCGCACGTGTGGACACGAACACGCGTTCCACACACGCATTTAGCAGCTCGGCAATATAAGCCAGTTGCGACTGGCCCGACCGCTGCAGGAGCGCTTTGTCACGCCCCATGCGGCGACTCTTGCCGCCCGCGAGGACCAGTCCGTAAACCGGCTTAGTCGGCACGCTGAAAATTCCGCTTGCCGCCCGACTTCGCCATGAGTCTTGTTTCGCTGATAACGATGTCGTGCGACAACGCCTTGAGCATGTCGTAGACCGTCAAAGCCGCGATACTGGCGCCCGTTAACGCTTCCATTTCAACGCCGGTCTTGTGACGCACCTTGCAACGGCAATCGATGATCACGCGGTCAGCATCGACCTCCATTGAAATCTCGCAGCTGTCCAGGCCAATGGAGTGGCAAAACGGAATCAGCTCGTGCGTCTTTTTGGCGGCCATGACACCGGCGATGATCGCAGTCGCAAAAACCGGGCCTTTCTTCGTGGAAATTTCATTGTCTGTAACCTGCGCCATGACTGCCGCCGGCAGCTGCACTATGGCGCGCGCGTGGGCCTCACGATCAGCGTCGGCCTTGCCGCTGACGTCGACCATCGTGGGCCTGTTTTTGTTGTCCACATGACTGAGCTTGCTCACCTCATCCACCTATCCTGTACATTTCGACTTTTTTCAATACATGATGTTCGGCGAGATCGGGGCGCCGCAATTCGCTGTACCGATCGGCACGCTGCAACCAGATACTCGAAAGAATATCGATCAACTCATCGTCATCCGCACCCTTTCTCAGCGGCTCCCGAATATCCGTTCCCTGATTCGCAAACAGGCACGTATACAGCATGCCATCCGCCGAGAGCCGCGCCCGGCTGCAACTACCGCAAAACGGCTCGGTAACCGATGAAATAAACCCGATTTCCCCGGCTCCATCTGCATATTCATAACGACGCGCAACTTCGCCGGGGTAGTTTTTGCCAATGGGCCGCAACGACCAACGCTTACCTATGCGCTCCAGCAGCTCACGAGACGGTACCACCTGGTCCATGCGCCAGCCATTGCGATTGCCGACATCCATGAACTCGATCAGGCGAACAATCTGCCCGGTGCCCCGAAAATGCTCCAGCAATTCGAGAATCGTATGCTCGTTGACGCCCTTCTGCACGACAACATTAATCTTGATCGGCCCGAGACCCGCACCCTCGGCTGCTTCGATGCCCGCGAGCACTTTTCGCAGATCGCCACGTCCACCGCTCATGCGCCGAAAAACATCCTCGTCCAGACTGTCGAGACTGATCGTGGCCCGCTGCAACCCGGCATCCGCGAGCTTTTGCGCCATTGGCGCCAGCAACATTCCGTTAGTCGTCAGGGCGAGATCGTGCACGCCGGGCATTGGCGAGAGGCGTTTGATCAGATCGGTAATGTTTTTGTCGAGTAAGGGTTCTCCACCGGTCAGCCGGATTTTGGTGACGCCCAGCGCACACGCAGCGGTTACGACTCTGATGATCTCGTCGTAGGTCAGTCGCTGCTTTCGCTTGAGGAACTCGTACTCGGAATGAAACTCGGCTTCGGGCATGCAATACGGGCAACGGAAATTGCACTGGTCCAGCAGCGAGATACGCAAATCGCGCAACGGACGCCGCAATGCGTCGCGGGTTGCCACGATTTCACCTGCGGGCAACTTGTCATTATTAGCTACGGTGGTCATAACGCCATTTTGCACCAAGATGACGCTGTGACAAACCGAAACAGACGTAATTGTCACGGTTTGATAAGCTCAGCGCCCCCCATATTTCAGGCTTTAATCCATGAATGTCACTTTTAGCAACGAAGAACTCGCGTTTCGCGCCGAAGTCCGCGAATTCTTCGAGACCGAATTTCCACAGGATATCCTCGAGAAACAGAACAATGCGGTCCCGCTTACGCGCGACGACGTCATTCGTTGGCACAGGGTCATCAATGAAAAGGGCTGGGTCGCACCGAACTGGCCGAAGGAGTACGGCGGTCCCGGTTGGACGCCGGTGCAAAAATATATATTTGCGGACGAACAGGCACGGGCAAACGCCCCTGGATTCCTCGCATTCGGCCTGAGCATGGTCGGTCCGATTATTTACACCTACGGCACGGATGAACAAAAGCAGCGGTTTCTGCCCGATATTCTGCAAACCAATACCTGGTGGTGCCAGGGTTATTCGGAGCCCGGCGCGGGATCTGACCTTGCCTCGCTAAAAACCCGTGCTGACCTGAACGGCGACCACTACGTCGTCAACGGCACCAAGTCCTGGACCACGTTGGGACAGTACGCGGACTGGATTTTCTGCCTCGTACGCACGAACACCGATGTTGCACGTCGTCAGGAAGGAATCAGTTTTGTCCTTATCGACATGCGTCAGCCGGGCGTAACGGTAAAGCCGATCATCATGCTGGGCGGCGAGCACGAGGTTAATGAAGTGCACTTTGAAAACGTCAAAGTTCCGATCGAAAACCTGGTTGGCGAAGAAGGCAAAGGCTGGACCTATGGCAAGGTATTGCTGCAACACGAACGCACCAACATTGCCGGCGTCGCGCGCTCGAAATTCGATTTGACCCGACTTCGGGCGCAGGCCGAAAAATCGATACGCGGTGGCGAACCACTGGCAAACGACCGTAATTTCATGCGCAAGATTGCTGCCGCCGAAGTTGAACTCAAAGCGCTCGAATACACGGAGCTGCGGACTCTCGCATCCATCGCGTCCGGAAAGGCGCCGGGCCCCGAGTCGTCTATCTTGAAAATCGCCGGCACCGAACTGCATCAGCGCGTTGATGCCCTGTATCTTGAAGCGGCCGGTTACTATGCGCTGCCCTATGTGCGTGATCAGTACGTCCTGGGATTCCCGGAAAACGAACGAGTGGGTGAAGGCAAAGAAACCAGTACATCATTGACTTACTTCAACCATCGCAAGTTATCGATATTCGGTGGCTCCAACGAGATCCAGAAAAATATTATTGCCAAGCACGTGCTTGGACTCTAGGGACGAAACGAAATGGATCTCTCACTAAACGACGTACAACTGATGCTCGCAGACAGCATCGAGAAATTCGTTGCCAACGACTACGCTTTCGATACCCGGCAGAAATACGCGGACAGCGATGACGGCTACAGCATGGACGTGTGGAATACGTTCGCAGAACTGGGCTGGACAGCCGTACCGTTCAGCGAGGCAGACGGCGGATTTGACGGTGGGCCGGTCGATATCATGGTCGTCATGGAGCGCTTTGGGCGCGGCCTTGTTGTGGAACCATATCTCGCCAATGTGATACTTGCCGGCGGCGTGCTGAAGCGCGCGGCAAACGCCGCACAAAAGGAAAAATGGCTGAGTCCGCTGATCGGCGGCGAGCTCCAAGCGACACTGGCGTTCGTCGAGCCCCAGGCCCGGTACGACATCAACAACGTCCTGTCCACAGCAACCCGGGACGGCGACGCCTGGCGGCTCAACGGCGCCAAGGGACTCGTTTTGAATGGCGGCAATGCAGACCTGCTGATCGTGCCCGCACGCACCTCCGGTAAGCAAAACGACACCGACGGAATCACGTTGTTTGGCATCGCGGCTGATAGCCCCGGCGTGTCAATCCGCGACTACGCATGCATCGACGGGCAGCGTGCCGCGGAGATCTCGCTTGAAAACGTCGCCGCGACAGCCGACCTTGTCATCGGCGAAATCGATGCAGGCTTCGCCGCCATGGACGCAGCCGTTGCCGACGCGACTATCGCCGTCTGCGCGGAAGCCGTCGGCATCATGAGCGTATTGACCGAAAAGACCATTGAGTACGCCAAGAGCCGACTGCAATTCGGCGTGCCGATCGGTAGTTTTCAGGCGTTGCAGCACCGCATGGTCGACATGTACGCCGCCGGTGAACAAAGCCGGTCGCTGCTGCTGTGGGCTGTTATGACATTGGCCGAGGGCGGCGAAGAAAGTGCGCGAGCCGTCCACGCGATCAAGTATCAAATCGGTATCGCGGGCAAGCTGGTCGGTGAAGAAGCTGTGCAGATACACGGCGGAATGGGTGTCACCTGGGAACTCGACGTCGCGCACTACTTCAAGCGACTCACCGCGATCGGCCTGATGTTCGGCAATGCCGACTGGCATCTCGACCGCCTGGCAACCTGAGCCGGCTGACAAACATGCAATGGTCAGGTGTCATTACGATGACGACCGATTTCGGTCACAAGGGCCCGTTCGCCGCCGTCATGCACGGCGTAATCCTCAGTCGATTCCCGGACGCCCGCGTGATCGACCTCGCACACGACATTCCGCCGCAATGGCCACCGGAAGCCGGTTTCTGGATCAGTCGTTCCTATCAATATTTCCCGTGTGGCACGATACACATAGCGATTGTCGACCCCGGCGTCGGCACAGAACGCGAAATCCTCGTGGTCGAGCACGACGGTCATGTCTTTATGGCTCCCGACAACGGCTTGCTGGCGC
This sequence comes from Pseudomonadota bacterium, assembly GCA_022563255.1. Lineage (GTDB taxonomy): Bacteria > Pseudomonadota > Gammaproteobacteria > Steroidobacterales > Woeseiaceae > UBA1847. Next base: position 120,352 of record JADFNS010000002.1, on the reverse strand, counting down.
CGCTGCTTGATCACGCTGAAAATCCACGGATATGGCAGCTGGATGTCGATAAGCTGACGTCTTTGCGACTTGGCAAGATCAGCGACACATTTCACGGCAGGGATATCTTTGCCCCCGTGGCGGCCGAACTCGCCGCCGGCAGGTTGCCGCTCACTGCTCTGGGTAAACCGGTCACCGAATGGACCCCAGGCTGGCTGAACGATCCCGAGGTGCTGGCGGAAAAAGTTACGGGCACCATCATTACGATCGACGCCTTCGGTAATCTCATCAGTAACATCGATGCATCACTGATCAAGGACTTCGCTGAGCCGGTCATCCACATCGCCGGCCATCAACTGCCGATGCTGTCGACTTACGGCAGAGCGACGCCCGGTGATTTTCTGGCGCTCATCAATTCATTCGAGGTTGTGGAAATTGCGAAAGCCGAAGGCAGTGCGGCTGCGGGGCTTAACTCCGAACGCGGCGCACCGTTAATCGTCACGGATGGGTATACAACGTAGATTTACTGCGCTCGACGGCCTTTCTGAAAAAATCCCTCCGCGGAGGGATAAAGGCCAGAGCTTGGCACTGATCGGGAGAACGAGAGTGGCACAGGGATTGGAGTTTGTTGAGTACGTCACCGACCAGGTCGACGACAGCTGCAACCTGACGCACCGGATGATGTTCGGTGGTTGCACGCTCTACCTCGACGGCAAGGTCGTGGCACTTATCTGCGGCGACCAGTTGTTCGTCAAACCGACCCGAGCGGGCAGGGAATTCATCGGTAACGTCGTTGAAGCACCAGCCTACTCCGGGGCAAAGAACTCGTTCCTGATAGAAGATCAAATAGAGGACGGCGACTGGTTGACGAATTTGCTGACGGCGACCGCGGCGGACCTGCCAGTGCCGAAACCCAGGAAGAAACGGCCGCTATAGACCCTACTCCGGTCATTCCAATGACTGTTTTTGAGCTACACTGGGCGACTGCTGCTGACCCAAAGCGGACATTACAAAGAAGGGGGCCCAGTCACAGTTTCTGGTCCAGATTCATCGGTTGGAATTAAGAAACTCAACGATCTGGATCAAATGAGAGGTAATAAGAAAATCTCTAAAGAAGAGTACACGAGAGCAAGAGTTGCGTTAATAGAAGAGTATTACCTGGAAATGATCCCAGAGCCGGACGAGGCAGAATCAGCCGAATCAGTGAGCCCTGAGCCGGATTAATGATGAAGTACTGGCTCCAGCGATATTGACATCAACATTAGAAACCCCGTTACAGCGGGGTTTTCTTTTTGCCCTAACATGTTGCCAATCAAATAGGTTGAACTTCCGCTTCTCGCCAACTCTCGCCGTTAGTGCTGCTGTTGTATCGCCTGCTTTTCGATTTTGGCCCAGGTATCTCGCAGCGTGACAATTCGATTGAAAACCAGCGTGTCACCAGAATGTTCTTCACTATCAATGCAAAAGTAACCCAGTCGCTCGAACTGCACCGCATCGCCAGGTGCCAGCGAGGACAGTGAGGGTTCCAGCTTCGCGTCCACGGTCTGCAGAGAATCGGCATTCAGAATTGTGTGAAAATCTGCCGCTGAATTCGGGTTGACCTCTGTGAACAGTCGATCGTACAGCCGCACCTTCGCATCGATGGCATGCGCGCATGACACCCAGTGAATCGTTCCTTTTACCTTTCGGTCGCTGGTCCCCGTACCGCTGCGCGTTTCCGGATCGTAACTGCAATGGAGTTCAACAACTTCGCCGGCATCGTTCTTGACGACTTCATCACAACGAATGATGTAACCGAAACGCAACCGAACTTCACCGCCGGGTTGCAGACGAAAGAATTTTCGGGGCGCCTCTTCCATGAAGTCGTCCTGCTCTATCCACAGTTCTCGCGAGAACGGAATTTCCCGATTGCCGAGTTCCGGACGGCCTGGGTGATTCATCGCCGACATCATTTCGCTTTTGTCTTCGGGATAATTCGTCAGCACAATCTTGAGCGGACGCAACACGGCCAGACGACGTTCTGCCGCCTCACCCAGATTCTCGCGCACGCAGTTTTCCAGCACGCCCATCTCGATCAATTTGTCCTTCTTCGTCACTCCGGCCCGCGTCACGAAATCTCGCAGCGCTGCTGCCGGATATCCGCGGCGGCGCATGCCCGCGATCGTAGGCATACGTGGGTCGTCCCATCCCGCAACAATCCCCTCTTCCACGAGCGCGCCAAGTTTGCGTTTGCTGGTAATCGCGTACGCCAGGTTCAGGCGCGAGAACTCAATCTGCCGCGGTTGGTGCGGCGGCTTGAGTTGCTCAAGAAACCAGTTGTACAACGGGCGGTGATCTTCAAACTCGAGCGTACACAGCGAATGGGTAATGCCCTCAAAGGCATCGCTGAGCGTATGCGCGAAATCGTACATCGGGTAGATGCACCATTTGTCACCCGTGTGCTGATGTGTCACGTGCCGTATTCGATACAGCGCCGGATCGCGCAAATTCATGTTGGGTGAGCGCATATCGATCTTCGCGCGCAACACCATTTCACCGTCGGCAAACTCCCCGGCACGCATGCGCGCCAGCAAGTCGAGATTCTCTGCAACACTTCGGTTCCGGTGCGGGCTGTCCTTGCCCGGCGTGGTCAGCGTCCCACGATATTCGCGAATTTCATCGGCACTGAGGCTGTCCACATAGGCGGCGCCCAATTCAACCAACTGCACCGCGGACTCGTATAGCTGCCCGAAATAGTCGGACGCATGTGTAAGACGGTCGCCCCAGTCGAAACCCAACCAGTGCACATCGCGCTCTATGGCTGCTACGTACTCTTCGCTCTCCTTCCCCGGATTCGTGTCGTCAAAGCGCAGATAAGTCCGCCCGTTGTTCTCCGCCGCCACGCTGAAATTCAGACAGATCGACATGACATGCCCGATGTGCAGGAAGCCGTTTGGCTCGGGCGGGAAACGCGTCACAATGCTGTCGTGCTTGCCCGACTCCAGGTCTTCGTGAATGATCTGGCGGATGAAATCCCGCGACTGAGGTTCGCTCATAGGTGCTGGTCCAGCTCGTTTGCGAAGGGGCGCATTGTACTCGAACTGGTTTATCTGCGAGGCATTTCGAGTACAATAGCGCAGCGTCCCCTCGCACAGTCTTATCAATCTACTAAATCATGCCGAAAATTACTTTACCTGACGGTTCCGAGCGTCACTACGACGACGCTGTAACTGGAAACGAAATTGCAGCAAGCATTGGCGAGGGCCTTGCCAAGGCTGCCGTTGCTGTGCGCGTCGATGGCGCGGCGTGGGACCTGACCCGCAAAATCGATAACGACGCCGCGGTTGAGGTCGTGACCCGCGATTCCGATGACGGACTGGAGTTGCTACGACACGATGCGGCACATGTGCTCGCCGAGGCAGTCAAGGAACTCTGGCCGGACACTCAGGTGACGATTGGTCCGGCAATCGACAACGGCTTCTATTACGACTTCGCACGAGAAGAACCTTTCACGGATCTGGATCTCGAGACCATCGAAGCGCGCATGAAAGAAATCGTCGATCGCGACGAGCCCATCACGCGCGAAGTCTGGGAGCGCGACAAAGCTGTCGATTTCTTTCGTGGTATCGGCGAAGAGTACAAAGCCAAAATCATCGCGGGAATTCCGTCAGACGATGAACTGACGCTGTACCGCCAAGGCGATTTTATCGATCTCTGTCGTGGCCCGCACCTGACATCAACGGGCAAACTCGGCAAGGCGTTCAAGCTGACACATGTATCGGGTGCTTACTGGCGCGGTGATTCGAAAAACGAAATGCTGCAGCGCATCTACGGCACGGCCTGGTCCAACGAAAAGCAGCTGCGGAAATATCTGCACATGCTTGAGGAGGCGGAGAAACGCGATCATCGGCGTCTGGGCCGGATCATGGATTTATTTCATTTTCAGGAGGAATCTCCCGGCGCCGTGTTCTGGCATCCTAAGGGCTGGACCTTGTTCCAGAACCTGATCGGATTCATGCGCAAGCAACAGGACGCCGCGGGCTATCTGGAGATCAATACGCCGGAAATCGTATCCCGCTCCCTGTGGGAAGCCTCCGGTCACTGGGAGACGTTCGGCGACAGCATGTTTACGACCGAGACGCCCGACGGCCGCACTTACGCTATCAAGCCAATGAATTGCCCGGGGCACGTGCAGGTCTTCAAGCAAGGCATCACCAGTTATCGGGACCTCCCCTACCGTCTTGCGGAATTTGGCAAGTGTCACCGCTACGAGCCTTCCGGCGCATTGCACGGCATGATGCGTGTGCGTGCGTTTACGCAAGACGACGCCCATATTTTTTGTACGCCGGAACAGATCACCGCCGAGGTCGTTGCGGTCTGCGATCTTATCCTCGGCATTTACCGCGACTTTGGTTTCGAGGACGTACAAATCAAGTACGCCGACCGGCCCGAAGTCCGGGTCGGCGAAGACGCTGTGTGGGATCAGGCGGAGGCCGCTCTCGTCAAGGCGCTCGAGGTGTCCGGTCTTGACTACACTCACAACCCGGGCGAAGGCGCGTTTTACGGACCCAAGATTGAATTCGTGCTGCGCGATGCGATCGGTCGGGACTGGCAATGTGGAACATTGCAGGTCGACTTGAATATGCCCGGCCGCCTCGGCGCAACTTACATCGGCGAAGACGGCAACAAGCATTTTCCTGTCATGCTGCACCGCGCAATCTTCGGCTCGCTGGAACGCTTCATTGGCATCCTGCTCGAGCATCACGCCGGCAACCTGCCGCTGTGGCTTGCCCCGCTGCAGGTCAAGGTCCTGACGATCACCTCCGCTGCTGACGAGTACGCGACCGAGATAGCAAGGTTGCTGCGCGCTAAAGGCATACGTGCTGAAACTGATCTGAGGAACGAGAAAATATCGTACAAGGTTCGCGAACACAGTGTCGCGAAAGTGCCGGTGCAATTTGCCATCGGCCAGCGTGAAGTCGACGATCGTTCCGTTGCCGTTCGCCGGCTGGGATCCAAGAAACAGCAGGTCATGTCGCTGGACGACGCGATTTCCTCCCTCCTGTCCGAGATCGAAACCCACGGCGCGCGCCACTAGGTGAAAAGTGACGTGCACTGTGCTCGCACTGTGCGCCGCGTCACAGATTCTGCATTCAGTCTCAGCGGCCCTCACTTCTCGCGGAACTCCAAGGCTATACTGCTGCGACGCGAGGACCGTGTGAGCGATTCAACATAAGACATCGGAGTAGGCAAAGTGCCGCTGGACAAATTTAAAACACAGGTATTGATTCTGCACAGCGAGCAAAGCACGCTGGACGACCTGAGTGCGGGGTTTAGCGATAATTATACGGTGCATTGCGCCACCAGCGGCAGTGAAGCGCTGAACACTCTCGTAGAGACGCCGATCAATGTGCTCATCTCCGCGCAGGACCTTCCCGGCATGAGCGGTCTCGATGCGCTGCGAGAAGCGCGTAAACGCTCGCCCGACATGATCGGCATACTCCTCGCCGGTGACGCCGACAGTGGGCTTGAAGCACTGGTAGGCAACGAAGAGTTATTTCAAATCGTTCGCGGCAATGTCACCAGCGAGTCGCTGCTCAAACTTGTCGATGAAGCGACGCGTCAAATGCGGCTCATGGCTCTGACTCATTCCGCAAATGACACGACGGCAAATGTCGATCAGCCGAGCGAACACATTGTCATGGAAACCTCCGAGAACGGTTCGGCGATCATCAGCGATGGCACCGGACGTCTGCCGGCGCTCGACCCGGAGAAAATTTCGGCAGCCGCAAGCGTTGGATCCAGGGCCGTCGATGTTCTGGTTCTTACCAAAGATCGGGAATTCCTGGAGACAGTCAAAGCATCGGCACGAGGCATGCACAAGGTATTCTACGCGAACACGCTTGCGCAAGCGGATGAGGCGATCCGAAAATTTAAAATCGGCGTTGGTGTGGTTGACGCCGCAATGGTCGGCGGAAAAATCGAACAGCTGACACAACACCTTCGTAAGGGTTCACCGAGGCTGGTCTGTATTGTCGCGGGACGTCGCGACGACGGCGAAATGCTCATGGACCTTATTAACCGCGGCAAGGTCTACCGCTTTTTGTTGAAACCGGTCTCACCCGGTCGCGCCCGCCTTGCCATCGAATCTTCGGTCAAACACCATCTCGAGGCGCCGGATGCGGCGTTCAAGAGCGGGGGTCGCCTCGCTGCGGTAAAACCGGTATCCAAAATCAAGGCGAAACCAGCACCCAAGCTTCGCCAGACCGCACAATCGACCACCGCGCCAAAAGACCCGCCAATGGGTTCCGTGATCACCGCTCCGGGCCAGTCGCTGATAGAGGATGGTCTCGCGGATGCCTTCGGTCAGAACGATTCCCACGTTGCAGATAGGTTCAAGAAACTGGTCGGCGCGATTGGAAAGAAATTCTCCAGTGACCGGAGTCCGAAGCCAGCGCCAGCGCGTGCAGCAGCCGGTGGATGGCTGTTGCAAAACCTGAAAATACTGGGCGTGGGCGCTGTCGTCATCGTTGCCGGCGCACTGTATTGGACGCTGGGCGACTCCATCGAGCCGGTAGAACAGGAAGCTCTATTGACCGGAACGCCGCTTGTATCCGAAGCAGACGTTGTTTTCGATATGCCAGCGGCCGATGTCAATGACGGACGGGACGATTCGGACATCGCGGCCGAACTGGATGTAACCGTCGATCAGGCCTTGAGCATGGCCGAAGCGGCGATGCTCGAAACACAACTCGACGCGGCCGCGGCCGCATTGCAGAAAGTAACCGCAATTGACGCTGACAATGCGCGTCTGCCGTTCCTGAAAGCTCAGCTTTTGCAAATGAAACTTCGCAGCCGCCTCGACAGTGCGCGCGTCGCAATTCGTGAAGACCGTTTCGAGGATGCCGCGACTGCACTGGCCGCAGCGCGTAGCCTGGAGGCTTCGGATACGACCGAGATTGACGCGATCGCCGGTGAACTGGCGACGGCGCGCAGCGAACAGCGGATTGACGACGTGCTCGCTAAAGCGGCTGCCCGGGTGACAGCAGGTGCCTTGTTGACTCCTGCCAACGACAACGCACGTTATTTCTATGAACTCGTACTCACCAACGACCCGCAGAATTCGACGGCTCGACAAGGCTTGAATGTCATCGCCAGCAAACTCGCCTTGCAGGCGAGCGCTTCCATCGTCAGCGGCGACCTGGTCATCGCTGATGACCTGCTGGCAGACGCACTTGCCATCGACCCGGCGAACACAGAAGTCGCGCAGACAGTCACAATGCTCGCGAGTGCGCGCGCCGACATTGCTGAAAAACTCGCAGCGCCGGTCGAACTGGCCGTGAAAGAGGACGATTCCGCTGAGCAAGTCGAGGTCGCAGCGACGGACGAGCCAACCGAAGTCGGGCCGCCAGCCGCAGAAGACGCTGCCTCGGGACCGCCCGAATCGGCCACCGTTGCAGCGGCAACTCAGGATCCGGTAGCCGACGTTCCAGTGGCGGTGAGTTCGCTTAGACGTATCAAATACGTCGCTCCGAAGTATCCTCGCAGTGCATTGCGTCGCAATCTGTCGGGCTGGGTAGATATCATATTCACGGTAGCGACTGACGGTACAGTGAAGGAAATATTCGTGCGCGGCTCTGAACCTGGCGACACCTTTGTCAACGCCGCGACAAAAGCTGTCGAGAGATGGGAATTCGAGCCGATCGTCGAAGACGGGACTACAATCGAAAAAAGAGCCGGCGTTCGCATGATGTTCGCGTTCTGATCAATCGCGACCAGGTCCTCTCGGATGTCAGTACTTTCCGCAATGGACCAAAAGACCGAATCCCGTTAGTCTGAGCGGGATTCTTTGTTTCCGGATAAAAAAATGCTCGAAAATACGGCTCCCAACCCGGCGCCACGGATGCGCAAGCAGCAGCACCGCAGCATCGTCACGCAACAGAAGTTGCTCGATGCCGCGATTGAGGCATTTGCCGAGAACGGCTTCAAGGGTACCTCGACACGCGATATCGCTAAACGTGCCGGCGTGCATCATCCACTGATCAACTACCATTTCAAGAATAAGGATCAGCTCTGGCGCGCAGCCGCAGATCGCATTTTCAGTGACTTCACTCGTTCGCTGGCGCACTCCTTCGAGGAAAACCGGAGCATGAATGCGAAGGATCGAATGGCTGAGATGATTCGCGTTTACGTGCATTACGCCAAGAACCAGCCAGCACTGCACAATGTGATGGTGCAGGAAGCCGGTTACGCAAATCCGCGACTGGACTGGCTGATCGATACACATTTGAAGCCCTTGTTTGAAGCATCGTTCGGCATGCTCGTCGAGCTGCAAGACCTGGGCGTGGCGCCTCAGGGCAATCCCGCATTGCTGTTCAATATGATTCGCCTGTCAGCGGGCGGCTTACTGGCGCTTGGCAACGAACTCAAAGCGTCGAGCGGTATTGACATCGATTCGAACGAGACTCTGGATGACATTGCCGAACTGATTGTGAGGATTTTCCTGCCGGGCGACATGCCGGAAACGCAGGCTGCGTAGCTTCTAAAGCAGCTCCTTGAGCCTGTAATGATGCAGCAGCGCCGCAACTCCGGTAAACCCGCCGCTGACAACGACGACGTCGCAGCGATGTTCACCGAGTAGCTCCGGGTAGTCAGCGGTCGTATTCGCTGTTGCCGCGTAATAGGCGCCTGTGTGTTCCCGGGTCACTACCGGGTCGGTCGATTTGCGTACAGATACAGCATTTCCATCGCCAGATGAGTCGCTGCTAGCGCGGTGATTTCCCCGACGTCATACGCCGGCGCGACTTCGACGACGTCCATGCCGATCACATCGATTCCCCGCAGACCACGCAAGATAGACATGGCTTGATGGCTGGTCAGGCCGCCGCAGACCGGCGTTCCGGTGCCCGGCGCGTAGCTCGGATCAAGGCAATCAATATCGAACGTCAGGTAGACCGGGCGATCACCAAGATGCTCCCTGATTGCTGCGACCGTCGCCTCGGTGGATTGGGCGTGAACCTGCGGCGCATCGATGATATTGAAGCCCAGGGTGTCGGGGTTCCGGGTGCGGATACCAATCTGCACCGACGTCGCCGGATCGACCAGACCTTGCTTCGCCGCCCACCAAAACATCGTGCCATGATCGACGCGATCACCCGCATCGGCCCAGGTGTCGGTGTGTGCGTCAAAGTGCAATAGTGAAACCGGACCACCATGCTTTTTAACGTGTGCTTTTAGCAACGGGTAGGAAATAAAATGATCGCCGCCCAACGCCAGTAGCGCCGGTCCGCTGGAAATAATCTCGTAAGCCTGCGCCTCGATTTCGTCCGGCACTTTTTCCGGCCGACCGAAATCGAAATGGGCGTCGCCAACATCAACGACAGCGAGCTTGTCGAACGGGTCGAACTCCATTCCGTAGGGCCGTTCCCACGCCATGACAGTCGATGCGCTACGAATCGCGCGAGGTCCAAGACGCGCTCCTGATCGATTCGTCGTTGCAGTATCGAACGGAACGCCCAGTACGGCGACATCGACGCCGTCCAGGTCCTTCGTGTACTTGCGCCGCATGAAAGAAAGAACGCCTCCGTAAGTGGGTTCGGGCGTCGTACCGTGAAGATCGTCGCGGGTTATTGCATGGTCGTTGGCGTGCTTGTCCAAAATAATTACTCCGACAACCCTTGTTGCGTCAGGTCGAGAGCCTTCCACGTGATTTCGACAAGTTCATCTGCTTCGGCGTGGGACAGCACGAGAGGCGGCGCGCAGACGATCGTATCACCAACGGCACGCAGGCAGAGTCCGTTGGCAATCAAATGGTCGCGACAAATTGTGCCAACTCCCTGCTTCTCGTCGAATCGTTCCAGCGTATCCTTGTCCGTGACGATCTCCAGGGCGCCCATCAGGCCGACCATTCGCGTTTCGCCAACGAGGGGATGCTCGGACAACGCCTGCCATTTCTGCTGCAAGTACGGGCCAATATCGTCCCTGACTCGCGTGATCAGCTCGTCCCGCTGTATCAGTTTCAGATTGGCGATCGCGACTGCGCACGCGACCGGATGACCCGAGTAGGTATAACCGTGAAAAAATTCGCCACCCTTTTCTATCAACACGTCGGCGACACGGTCGCTGATCAAAACGCCGCCCAGCGGCAGGTAACCCGAGGTGACGCCCTTGGCGAACGGCATGAAATCGGGTCGCGTGCCGAATGTGTCCGCGCCAAACCACTCACCGACGCGTCCGAAACCCGTGATCACCTCATCGGATATCAGGAGGATGCCGTACTCGTCGCAAATTCGTTGCACCTCGGGCCAGTAGGAATCCGGCGGCACTACGACGCCGCCGGCGCCCTGAACAGGCTCGCCGATAAACGCGGCGATCTTGTCGGGACCCAGTTCCCTGATCTTGGCCTCGATCGATCGGGCAGCCTCAAGTCCGAATTCTGCGGGCGACTGTTTCCGATCGCTGGCGAACCAGTGTGGCTGATCGACATGCACGATGCCCGGTATCGGCAGACCACTTTGCTTGTGCATGGCCTTCATGCCGCCGAGGCTTGCCGCGGCGACAGTAGAGCCGTGGTATGCGTTTTCACGACTGATGATCGTATGACGTTCCGGCTGGCCCAGCAGATCCCAATAGGTGCGCACCATGCGCACTATCGTATCGTTTGACTCGGACCCGGAACCCGAAAAAAACACGCGATTGAACTGTGGCTGACTGACTTCCTTTAGCATCGCTGCGAGTTCGATCGCCGGCGGGTGCGAACACTGGAAGAAACTGTTGTAGTACGGCAATTCCTGCATTTGCTGCGTCGCCGCGTCCACCAGTTCCTGGCGGCCGTAACCGACATTCACGCACCAAAGACCGGACATGCCGTCCAGCATTTTCTTCCCGTCCGCATCGTAAATGTACACGCCGTCGGCACGCGTAATAATTCGCGCACCTTGCTCATGCAATTCTTTGTGATTCGTAAACGGGTGCAGGTGGTGACTCTTGTCCAGTTCCTGCCAGTACTGCCTGGACTTCTTTTCGATAACAGCCATCGCAACCTCAATCAAACGTTGAACATCAGAATCTCGCGCTCATACGGCGTAATTATTTCCTGAAATTCGCTGTACTCATGGTCCTTCAGGGCCGCGTACAGAGTAACGAATTCGTCGCCAAGCATACTACGCATGGCATCGCTTTCCCGAATTGCGTCGATTGCAGAACAAATGTGCCGGTGCAGACCGAACTGCCCACTGTAGGCGCTGCCCTCAAGCGGATCATCGGGTTTAAGCCCTTCAACCATACCCAAGTATCCGCACGCCAGCGATGCAGCGATGACCAGGTAGGGATTCACGTCGGACCCGGCAATTCGATTTTCGACTCGGCGGGCTGCAGCGGGCGAATCCGGCACACGCAGACCGACCGTGCGGTTGTCAATGGCCCAGGCAAGATTGACGGGCGAAGCGTCGGGATTCATGAAGCGCCGATACGAATTGACGTAGGGCGCAAAAACCAGCATGGCCTCTGGCATGTATCGCTGCAAGCCGCCGAGATATCCATAGAAAAGATCGCTGGCTTTGCCGTCCGCGGTCGAAAATACATTGCTGCCACTCTTGTCAATGACGCTTTGGTGGATGTGCAGTGAACTGCCCGCCTCGTTGGCCATCGGCTTCGCGAGAAACGTTGCATGCATCTCGTGCTTGATGGCCGCCTCACGCACGGTGCGCTTGAACAAGAACACCTGGTCCGCCAGTTCGAGCGCATTGCCGTGCATGAAATTGATTTCAAATTGCGCCGGTCCCATTTCCTGCGACAGCGTCTCGATTCGCACTCCTTGCACTTCGCAATAATCGTAAACGTCGACGATGAAAGGATCGAAGTCGTTCATCGTGTCGATGCTGTACGGTTGCCGCGCAGTCTCGGTCCGACCGAGGCGGCCCTGCGGTGGCTCCGATTCCGCGTGCGGATCCGATTGCGGCTTCAGCAAATAAAATTCGACCTCGGGCGCGACAACGGGTATCCAGCCGCGCGCCTCGAACTTCGCGAGCACATTGCGCAGCACGGTTCGCGGAGACTGCGCAACCGGAGAACCATCGCGCAGGTAACAATCCACAAATACCGATGCGCAGGGATCCGTCGCCCACGGTACCGGACGCAGCGTCGTCGGATCGGGCACCAGCCACATGTCGCGGTCCTCGACGTTGTTTTCGTCTTTGATGTAACCACCGGAGATTGTCTGCGAAAACACCGCCTCGGGCATTTTCATCTGGCTCGAGCCGAAGTTGTCGGCGGGGACGACTTTGCCGCGTGCCGTCCCGGCCATATCGGGCACGAACGCCTCAACGTCCTCGATATCACGCTCCTGCAACCAGTGCTGGAAAACTTCTTCTTTTTTCACGTTACCCCTGTCGTGCCGCAGCGTGTGCTCTGCACGCATCGCCAAAAGCCTTGAAAAGCGCCGTCGAAAATTCATTATCGGTCACTTGCCACTCCGGGTGCCACTGTACTGCAATATTGAAGCCCGGTGCATCGTCAACCCGAAACGCCTCGATCAACCCGTCGTCGGCGACCGCCTCAACGGTCACGCCCGCGGCGAGTCTTGCGACTCCCTGGGCGTGCAGTGAATTCACGCTCGCCGAATCGGAACCCGCCAATTGCCGCAGCAACCCTCCTTCCATAAGCGCAACTTGATGCGACGGGCCGTACTGCACATCCAGCGGATCTTTTTTGTTTTCGAGGTGCTCGTGATATCCCGCCACGACGGCGAGCTGCTGATGCAGACTCCCGCCGAGGGCAACATTCAGCTCCTGATAGCCGCGGCAAACCGCAAACAACGGCACACCCTCTTCCAATGCTCGTTTCGCGAGCGGCAGCGTCAAGCCGTCGCGCGCTGCATCGTGCAGGGTTCCCTCCGCACTGGGTTTTCCGGCGTAATGCTGCGGCTCGACGTTCGAGTAGCTGCCCGTTAGAAATACGCCATCGCAACGAACCAGCAACTCGTCGCTGGGGATGTCGTCGGGCAATGCCGGAACTATGATGGGAAGGACGTCTGCAGCGTCGATCAACGCCCGCAGGTACTTCTCGCCAACCATGTGATACGCGTGCGGGTCCAAATACCGCCGATCTGCGGGAACAGCAACTATCGGACGCATATCCATGTCAAATTCAAGCCTCGGCGCGCCGCCCAAACACTTTTAGTATCGCCACAAGAATCGCAATGCCGACGACGATCGAAACCCACGGCGACACGCCGAAACCGCTCGGAATGGTGCCAAAAACGAGCCCGACAAATCCGACGACCAACGCATACGGCAATTGTGTCCGTACGTGCTCCATGTGATCGCAACCACTCGCGATGGACGACAAAACCGTCGTATCCGAGATCGGCGAACAATGATCTCCCCACACCGCGCCCGCCAGGCAACAAGCGACCGACGAATAAAGTATGTGCATGCCGCTGGGGTCGGCAATCCCGTACACGCTCATGACGGCCCACGCCAGAGGAATCACCAACGGCATCAGGATGGCCATTGTGCCCCAGCTGGTACCCGTCGTGAACGCCGTAATCGCAGCCAGGATGAAAACGATCGCGGGAATCAATTCTACGGGCAATGAATCCGCGAGCAGCGTAACCAAATAAAACGCCGTATTGAGCGCCGCTGTCACGTCCGACAGCGACCACGCCAGCACCAGGATAATCATGCCGAACAAAGTCGCGCGCAAGCCGCCGTACCAGGCGTCAACGGTCTCGTGTACCGACAATATGCCCTGGCCTATCGTCATCCCGGCGGCGACGAGTACACCGGCGAACGACGAATACATCATCGCCTTGTACGGATCCGTCGTCTCGAGAATCGCCATGACAGTTTCGCCTTCTCCCAGAAATATCAGGCTGGCGACCAGACCGAAAACCATAACAATGATCGGCACGAACGCGTTGAAAGCGCGCAATGGAATATTGCCTTTGGGCTCCAGCTCTTCACCCTCAAGTGCAGGCAACGCCACGGCCATCGTGGGCTTGACCTGGCCTTTACGAGCGCGCAATTCAGCGGCATACATCGGTCCGAAGTCGCGACCGGACGCACCGACCAGCAGCACAAATACGATCGCGAGGATAGGATAAAAGCTATAGGGAATGGACTGCATGAAGACCGTGTACGCCCCCATATCGGCAAGACCCTCAATGGTCTTGAGTGTTTGGCCGATAAGGCCGATCTGGTAACCGATCCACGTCGTAATGAGCGCGAGACATGCGACCGGAGCTGCCGTGGAGTCGACAATGTACGCGAGCTTCTCGCGTGAAATTTTCAGGTGATCCGTCAGCGAACGCGCCGTATTGCCGACAACCAGCGTGTTGCTGTAATCGTCAAAGAAAATCATCATGCCCATCAACCAAACGGCGACCTGCCCGCCGATCGCAGTCTTGGCGCGACTGACGATCGATCTGACGATGCTGGCCATCCCGCCGTTGCGCGTAATAATGCCAACCATGCCGCCTATCATCATCGTGAACAGAATGATCGACGCACGATCCGAATCCGCCAGCGCCCCGCGGACATACACCTGAAAACTATCCAGCAGCCCCAATCCGGCGCCCCTGAAGTTAAACGCCTGCAGTGCGGTCGCACCGAGCCATAAACCGAGCAATAGCGCCGGAATCACGTTGCGCAGCGTCAACGCAATCGCGATCGCGATCACCGCCGGCAGCATCGAAACCCACCCTGGAATGACGCGTAAATTCGCCGCTGCCGCGTCTGTGCCCGCAACGGCGCTAACTGCAACCGGTGCGGCTTTGTCGATCGTGATGTCGGCGAATTCAGCGCGGCCATTTGCATTGGCCATCGCAGTGTAGGACTTCCCGTCGACCGTGAGTTCGACCCTTTGATCTGCGGTCGCACCCTCGACTGCGTAGTCCAGTGGCACGCCGGTGAGCCCGACGGCTGGCGTCACAATCTCGATTGAGTGCGCTGTAAACGGAACGCCCGTTGCAAGAAATCCCGCTACGGTGAGAAAAATGGAGAGGTGTCGTGAGACCCGCTTGCGAGTATTGATGTTGTTATTCCTGCGACCCTTAGTCGATGTGCATCTTATCACGGAGAACCCGGCTCGGTTGCAGCGGGAAAGCAAATCGACGATGCTCCCTGGTGTACTTAAAGATGGACGACGTCATGACACAGCACAATTCTTTAGTCTCTGAATTACGGGCGGTCCAACGTAAACACGGAAAATTTGCAGCGCTCGAACTGTTGATACCCGATCTCAGCGGCATCCTCAGGGGCAAGCGAATTCGCCCGAACGACTTCGAGAAGTACTGCAAGGACGGATTCGTCTTTTGTGCGGGGACCACTCTGTTGACGACGCTTGGCGAAACCGTCGCCGGAATTCCCTTCGGCGAAATGGATGGCGATCCCGACTTGCCCGCGCACATGGTGCCCGGCAGCATCGCACCGGTGCCTTGGGCGAAAAAAGCGACGGGGCAGGTATTGTTCCGACTCTCGAACGACGACGGATCCGCGTTTTTTGCAGATCCTCGCGCCGTGCTGGAACGCGCTCTGCGGCCACTGCAAAAAATGGGAATCAAGCCGGTGATGGCAACGGAACTGGAGTTTTACCTGCTGGACGCTAACGCCGAGCAAGCACGAGTTGCCGTGCCGCTGGTGCCCGGCTCAACTCGCGTGCAACCCGGACCTCAGGTCTACCATCCTGACGACTTGTACGAAATCGAAAATTTTCTCAATGACGTTTACGATTACTGTGACGCGCAGAATATACCGGCTGACGCGGCGATATCGGAGTACTCGCCCGGTCAGTTTGAGATTAACCTGCAGCACGTCGCCGATCCGATCCTGGCCTGCGATCATGCCGTGCTCATGAAGCGTGCAATCAAGGCAGCCGCCCGCAAACATGGCTACATCGCGTGTTTCATGGCGAAACCGTTTGAGGAAGATGCAGGCAGCGGCTTGCACATCCACATGAGCCTGGTTGACGGCAGTGGCAAGAACTATTTTTCACAGGGCCGCGAGAAGCTCGCTGCACCGCCCTTCTCCGCACGGCTGCGCCACGCAGTCGGTGGCTTACTGAAAATAATGTCCGAATCGACGTTGCTCTGTGCGCCGAACGCGAACTCGTATCGACGACTTCGGCCCGACATGTTTGCGCCCGTCGAACCAAACTGGGGCGTCAATCACAGGGCAGTCTCAATACGCATTCCGACGTCGGACGAACGCAACCTGCGATTCGAATATCGTGTCGCCGGCGCCGACGCCAATCCTTACCTGGTTACCGCTGCGCTGCTGGCTGGCGTCCACTATGGATTGAAGAACAAGTGCGACCCGGGAGCGATGGTCGAACAGGGCGCGCGTATTGTGCCAAAACTCAGGATACCGAATCGCTGGGACGCAGCCATCGACCGTTTCTCGCGCGGTAAGGTACTGCCGGAATATCTTGGCAAAGACTACTGCAAGTACTATGCGATGAATCGTCGCGGCGAAAGCATGCGTTTTCACAACACCGTCACGGAACTGGATTTCGACTGGTACCTGCGTTGTGTCTAGTCGTTATCGGCCACGCGCATCAGGTCGGCGTCGATGTGGACGCCAGCGCGATAGTAATGCCAGGCAGCCCACGGCAATATCACGGCCGAAATCGTGCACAGGCTATAACGCATCGATTCCTGTGCAAACTGCGGTTCAAAATAGTCACTGAGAGCGCCGGCAAACCAGGGACCAACGCCCAGCCCGATGACATTGATGATCAGAAGCACAAGCGCAGATGCGACCGCGCGCATGCGCAGTGCGACCAGGCTTTGCGTCAGCGACAGGGTCGGCGCGAGATAAACGTTGGCCGTTGCCGCCGGAATCGCATAGAGCAGCAACACCATTTTCCAGGTATCGGCAAGGAATGCAGCGATCAGGAATGCGGCGGAAAAAAGCACCATGAATGAAATAAACACGAAGGCGCGACGTTTCCGGGTTTTGCCAATGCGGTCGGCGAAATAACCGCCAAAGAAAAATCCTGCGCCGCCCGCAATACCCAGAATCAATCCGAGCCAGCGCCCAAGAGCGGCGATTTCCATATCAAAACTGCGCACCATGAAACTCGGCATGAAGCTGATAACAGCGTAACCGACCAGCGACGACAAGCCGGCAGCAACGGACATATGCACGAACGATCTGCGCGCCAGCAGGAATTCGAACACGTCCAGCAACCGCGGTTGCACGTCACCAGCCGTCCTCCCCTCCGAGGACCCGCGCTGCGGTTCCTGTAACGTAAAGCGGACGATCAAAGCCAGCACCAGCCCCGGCAGTCCGACGATGAAAAACGCCGCCCGCCAGCCAATATTTTGCACCACCCAACCGCCCGCCAGGTACGCGAGCATAATGCCAGCGGAAATTCCGAGCGTGTAAAAGCCCATGGCCGTCGACCGCTTCTCGGGCGGGAAATAATCCGCAATCATCGAATGCGCCGGCGGACTGCAGCCGGCCTCGCCAATTCCTACGCCGATACGAGCGAGCGTCAGTTGCCAGATGTTTGCAGCCATCCCGGATAACGCCGTCATGCCGCTCCAAACCGCGACAGCGACTGCGATGAGGTTGCGTCGATTGCAGCGATCGGCATACTGCGCGATCGGAATTCCGAGAATCACGTAGAAAAACGCAAATGCGGTTCCGGACAGAAACCCGAGATAGGCGTCACTGACGCCGAACTCGTCGCGAATAGACGGCAGCAAAATCGCGAGTATTTGCCGGTCGACGAAATTGAACATGTAGACAATGGCAAGAATCACCATCGCGTAGCGGCGCGCGGCCAGGGTCAAAACTACTGGAGCGCCGTTATTCATCAATGCGCAGGAATATCATCGGGGCTCACGGCGCCCGCGCCCGATCGCCGCGGATCCGTCGCACCCAGAAACACGCCATCGCGCGACCCAACCGTCTGCACACTACCCATACCACGTCGAGAAATCTTCACATCATGACCGCGTTGCCGCAACACCTGAATCGTGTCGGGACTGAACTCGGACTCAAGCATCAATACATCCGGATACCACTGGTGATGCATGCGTGGCACCGCCGAGGCCTCAGCGATGTTCATGCCGTGGTCGATGACATTGACGATCATCTGCAATACCGCGGTGATGATGCGGCTGCCACCCGGACTCCCGGTCGCAAACCACGGTTCGCCGTTGTCGAATACAATCGCTGGCGTCATGGAACTCAATGGACGCTTTCCCGGCGCCAACGAATTTGCATCGCCGCCCAATAAACCGTACGCATTGGGCACGCCGAACTTTCCTGCGAAATCATCCATTTCATTGTTGAGCAGGAACCCCGCGCCGGCCACAGCGATACCCGAACCGTAAGACATATTGAGCGTGTAGGTGTTTGAGACAATGTTGCCGTCTGCATCGATCACCGAAAAATGCGTCGTATCGTCACTCTCGTGCACGGGCTCCACACCCGGTGCAACATCCTCGGATGAGCGGGCCGCCTGCATGTCAATTGTCGACGCCAACTCCTCCCCGTATTGTTTGCTCGTCAGCCAACTCACCGGGACGTCGTAATAATCAGGATCACCCAGATGCTCCGACCTGTCCGCGAACGCCAGTCGCATGACTTCGGCCAGCAAGTGAACCGTATCCACACTGCCCGCACCCATCTCGGCGACAGGAAAATGCTCCAGAATGTTCAGCATCTGTAAAATATGCACACCACCGGAGCTTGGCGGCGGCATCGTTACAATCTCGTAGCCGCGATAACTGCCGCGAATCACCGCGCGAACGACTGGTTTGTAAGCGGCTAGCGATGGTAAATCGACAAGACCGCCACCACGCTTCATTTCTGCTGCGATCTTTTCCGCGATGAGCCCTTTGTAAAAAGCATCGGGACCCTGCTCGGCAATAAGCTCAAGTGTAGCGGCCAAATCCGCCTGCACCAGCAAGTCACCGGCTGCATACGGCGTGCCATCGTGCCTGAAAAAATAGCCGCAAGCTGCCGCCTCGCGACAGAGCCTTTGCTGCCGTCTCCGCAAATTGTCTGCAAGATCGTCGCTAACGACAATTCCTTCGCGCGCTTGCAAAATGGCCGATTGCAGTAAACGCTTCCACGGCAAGCGCCCGTACTTTTGGTGCGCCAGACCAAAGCCGCTAACCGTACCCGGCACACCAGCCGCGAGATGGCTAAACCGCGAGCGATTGGAATTCATGTCGCCGTTTTCATCGAGAAACATATCGCGCGTTGCCAGTCGCGGCGCCATTTCGCGGTAGTCGATCGCGATATCTTCGTCCCTGGACGCATCATGGATCAGCATGAAGCCGCCGCCGCCCAGGTTGCCTGCGCTCGGCCAGGTAACAGCAAGAGAGAATCCTGTTGCGATCGCCGCATCAACGGCACTGCCGCCGTCTGCGAGAACCTCTGCGCCTACCACTGCGGACGCCTTAACTCGCGCAGCAACCATGCCGGACGACCCCGACACGGGCAGCACTGAGTGGTCGCTGCGCTGCCCGCAGGCAGTCGCCGACAAAACGACAATACTCAGTGCAATGAATAGTTGTATCGCTCTCAACATCGCGAGGCTACGGCAGGATCGCCTTGAACAAAAAGAAGAACGTGATGGAGAGAAGCGCACCGGCCGGAATGGTCACTACCCAGGAAACCATGATACGGGACACAACCCGCAGGTCGATTGCGTCGATACCCCGGGCGAGACCGACGCCCAATACTGCGCCGACCAGCGTGTGCGTTGTCGATATGGGTATGCCGGTACCGGAAGCGATAACAATCGTCGTTGCGGCCGCGAGTTCGGCCGCAAACCCGCGACTCGGCGTCAGCTGCGTGATCTTCTCGCCGACCGTCGCAATCACGTGACGACCGTAGGTCGCAAGACCGATCACGATACCAACACCACCAATCACCAGGACCCAGATTGGCAACGCGGACTTCGCAGCTACGGTACCGGTTGTTGCAATGCCAATGACCGCAGCTAATGGCCCGATCGCGTTTGCAACATCATTCGAACCGTGCGCGAAAGCCATGCCACAGGCGGTAATAATCATCAATACGGCGAATACGCGCTCCACGGTGTAGAAATGCTGGCTCTTTTCGGCCTTCGGATCGGATTTGATTCGCGAGATAAAGATCGCGCCGATCACGGCAACGCAAGCGGCAATACCGATAGCCAACCAGTAGCTGTCCTGCAAGCTCAAATCCAGACCAACGTGCTTGAGCCCTTTGAGGATCGTTACGAGTGTAATCGTGAGCGCTGCAAAAAAGATGTAAATTGGAACATAGCGCTTGGCCTGAGCGAGCGGGTCTGCATGGTGCAAAATCAACTTTTGCACACTGAGATAAATCAGGAATGCGATGAAGCCCGATGTGAAAGGCGAAACCACCCAACTTATCACTATCGTACCAATCTGCTCCCACTGAACGGCGTCAATGCCGATGCCGACCGCCGCAAAGCCAACGATGGCTCCGACGATGGAATGCGTCGTCGATACCGGCCAGCCGTTGCGCGATGCAATCAATAGCCAGGTACCCGCAGCCAGCAAGGATGCGAGCATTCCATAAATCAGCAGCTCCGGGGATCCGGAGAACAATTCCGCGTCCACGATCCCTTTGCGGATGGTCGACGTCACGGCACCGCCGGCCAGTACCGCGCCCAGGAATTCGAACACGGCTGCGACAAGGATCGCCTGCTTGATCGTCAGCGCTTTCGAACCGACCGACGTCGCCATCGCGTTGGCAACGTCATTGGCGCCAATACCCCAGGCCATGAAAAGACCGAACACCGCGGCAAGACCGATATAGATGTATTGCGCTTCCATTGGTTTGCCCCCGGGGTTGAGTACCGGCCCCGATTAATTCTTATTGATTAGTGTGAGAGCAACAGCTCTAGTCGACGGCCAACACGCTCGGCCATGTCGGCGATTTCGCCCGTGAGTTCTATGACCTGGTACATAAACATCGCATCGATTGGATCCAGCGATTTCTCGATTTTGAACAATGCAGCCCGGAGCGACGCCTGCTTCTCATCGGTATCTGTTTCGATCCGGTCCAGTTCCTCGATCAAGCCCGCGACCAGTTCGACCTCCGCGCCACGAAAGCCCGCGGTGAAAAGTTCGTCGAGTTCGCGCACGCTCTTCCTGGCCTGCTTCGCGGCGTCGATATTGCGATCGACGAACTCCACAAATTCTGCCGCAATCTCGGCGGGAATACGCATCTTGCGGCCTATTACCAGGCCGGAAACGTCTTTGGTGCGGTTCGCGATCTTGTCCTGTACCAGCAGCAACTCCAGCAGGTCCTGACGCGGTACCGGCATGAACAGGCTTTTGGGAAGGTTCAGACGAATTTCCTTTTTCAGATCATCCGCGTCGTGTTCAAGCTGCTCTATTTCGTCGCGTATGCTGGCTGCGACATCCCATTTGCCTTTGACTGCGGCTGCAAAAAAGGGCCTGAGCTTCTTGGCGCAGCGAAAGGCAATTTCGACGTGTTTTTCCAGCGGCCGCACGGGTGAAGTGCCAAAAATATTTGCCAGCATGTTGGCCATCCCGACCTTACCTCTTTAGGACCCCGAATTGGAAGCCGCAATGCTAACACAGCGATTGGCCCGGAATTGCAATTTGCGCATGCTAAACTGCGCGCCCTCAATGGTGCAAAATACGTGATATCACACAATGGCATATTGGTTGATGAAGTCGGAACCCGATACGTACAGTATCGATAATCTGAAAGGTGACGGCCGCGATATGTGGGACGGTATTCGCAATTATCAGGCTCGAAATATGATGCGCGACGACATGGAAATCGGCGACGAAGTGTTTTTTTACCACTCCAATTGCAAACAGCCTGGCATCGCCGGAATCGCAGCAATAGCCAGCAAACCGTATCCGGATCCCACTCAGTTCGACAAGAAATCCAGGTACTTCGACTCCGGGAGCGCCAAGGACAATCCGCGTTGGATACTGGTCGACGTTGCGTTCGTCAGGAAACTGTCGCGAATCATCACACTAGCCGAGATCAAAGCGGAAAAGAGCCTTCAGGACATGATCCTGACGCGCAAAGGCAATCGACTGTCCATCATGCCCGTCAGCAAGGCACACTGGAACAAGATCCTGGACCTCGAGTGACATTCATATTGCGCCCAACTCCCTGAGTTGTTCCTGAATCGGAGCAGCACCGCCGAGGGCAAGCATGATCACGAGATCGCCCGGCTCGGCCCAGTCGATCGCCGCCGCAAACGACTCGATCTCTTCCTCGTGATGCTCGATCTGTGACTCCGCCGCACCGCAGGCGATTAATTCGTCCCTGATCACGGCATATACCTCGCCGTGTTCGCGACCACGATAATAGATGGCAAGTTCCGAAATCATCACTTGATCAAGACCGATTTGCCAGGCATCACGTGTCATCTGCCGTATCAGGTCATCCGGCCTGTCACCGGCCTGGCCGAAACACAGTGCACGGCGTTTAGCGGGAATTGCCTGCGCCATATCAAACAACGCGCTCATCGCCGCAGGGTTGTGGGCAAAATCGACAAGCACCTTGATGCCGTCCAGATCGTAAATGTTGCAGCGCCCCGGATTTTCATCCTGGCGCATGGTGGTCAGGCCGCTGCGAATCGCAGCCGTCGCGGCGCCCAGGCACGAGGCCAAAGCCGCAGCCGCCAGCGCATTGGCAATATTGTGCCGCGCTGCGCCACCGAGCGTAATCGGAATTTCGTGGCTGCAGCAGATCAGCTCGCGAACGCCGTTGTCGATCTTCAGCAGCTCGTCGCCATCGAGGACGAACGCCAGACCGCCATCATCGACGCAAGAGCGGATGCAGGCGTCGTCCGGGTCAAGACTGAACCACACGATCTCACCTTCGAACTCAGACGATTTCTGCTGCAACAAACTGTCTTCTGCATTGAGAATCAAGCGGCCCGAATCGCGCACGGCATGGCTTACGATCCATTTGATATCGAGCAATTCCTCGAGGCTTTGCGAACCAAAATCACCGAGATGATCTGCAGCGATATTGGTTATCAGTGCAACGTCAGCTCGATCGACGCCCAGGCCGCGACGCAGCAAACCGCCACGTGCCGATTCTAAAATAGCGACGTCGACATCCTGTTGACGCAATACGGCACGCGCGCCGCCGGGCCCCGACCAGTCGCCACGCTCAATGACCCTGTCGTTTACCGCAATCCAGTCGGTCGAACTGAAGCCGACGTTCTGACCCACCGCGCGCAGAATATGCGTCGCGAGCCGCACCGTGGTCGTCTTGCCGTTGGTTCCCGTTACAAGACCAATGGGCACGTCGTGATACCGATCCCAGTCCGGGGCGTCCGGAATCTCGCGGACAGGCCATGTCTGCGAGCCGCGCCCGAGACCGATCGAAATTTCGTCGTCATCCCAAAGCGTTGTCTTGCCCCGTTTGCGCGCGTCATCGAGCAGCCGCAGCAAGTCCGGGTTGGCCTCCTCGGCAGCCGTCGCGCGAATCGCGGTGACAGTCGCCGCAAAATCCGGCAATTCGACGGGCTCTCCCAACTCGTTCGCGCTGGCAGCCCAGGCCCACTCGTTGATTTCCGAGGCCGCGTAAAGCGCGTCAACGCACGCTGCGAAAGCCATGCTCACGCCACCGAGAAATGTCCGCGAGGCGAAGCTTGGCTCCTCCCAGCCGAGATCGGTCAGAATGTGCTCGACGTTTCGTCGCCACACCGGCACGAGGCGAGCGGCGTCGCTAGACGAGCAACGTACATCGAGAATCGCACCGGGCCCGTCGAAGATCAGGCTCGGTCCGGTCAGTCTGCGCGCGTCAAGAAACTCCATGGCGCTGTTTAGTCACCGTCATCGCGTGCGATACGCACACCGCGCTCATCGCTGATCAGCTCCAGGCCGTCTTCCAGTTGAAAGCCGCCAGTATCCGGCAACTCCATCGCCGGCGTCGTTTTCTTGCCCGACTCCGAGGCATGGGCGCCCGAATTGAAGTAGATGATCTGCTTCCACGTGCGTTTGACGTTGTCGCCCAGGACCAGGATCAAATCGCCGGCATTTGCTGTTTGCAGTGCTCTCGCCGTCGCTTCCTGCTCGCTGGGAATGACCTCGATCCTGTCAGCCGAAATACCCTGCTCAAGCAGTTTGTTCTTCAGCATTACGGCGATCTCGTCGTCACCGCGGCCGCGGCGGTTATCGTCACATCGGCAAATAAAGTGCTCAAAGTGACTCGACGCAATCTCGGCAATCTCGCGAATATCTTCGTCACGCCGATCGCCGGGCGCTGCCAGAACGATGGTTTTGCGGCCTTCGATGTCGAAGCGGTCAACCAGATCGCACATCGCGCTGACGGCGGCCGGATTGTGTGCGTAGTCGAGAATGACCCGGAACGGATGCTCATCGTAGATATTCATGCGGCCCGGCACCTGGAAAAACGTCGAATCGAATGTCCGCAGTCCGTGACGAATGTCCTCAAGACTGATGTCCATGTTGTACGCCAGCGCCGCGGCGAACATCGCGTTTTGCACATTGTGCAGCGCGCGCCCCTCGATCGTCGCCGGTATCAGGTGCGTCCAGACCAACGGCGTGTGCACCTCGTTATCGTAAATCGCGATGACATGGCCGTTCATTCCCTGTTCCAGAACGAAGGCCTGACCGCCTGCGCGAATATGTTGCTTGACCAGCGCATGCGCCGGATTCATCGTGACATAGCAAAGTCTTGTCGCGTCCGTGTAATCCGCCATCTGCAGACACAGCGGATCGTCCGCGTTGAGCACCGCCGCATCGGTCGCAATTTCGATGGGCACGCGTTTCACTTCGGCCAGTTGCTCGACCGTCTCGATGCCGCGCAAGCCCAGATGATCTGCGGTCACGTTCAGGCAGGCCGCTACGTTGCAGGACTGAAAGCCAAGACCGCTACGCAACATGCCACCGCGAGCCGTTTCCATAACGGCTGCGTCGACCGACGGGTCCCGCAATATCATTTGCGCCGCAATCGGTCCGGTCATATCACCTGGCACGCTGAGGTTACCGTCAATGTAGACGCCATCCGTAGATGTGAGGCCGACGGTGCGACCCGACAACTTCAGAATATGCGCCAGCATGCGAGACGTCGTCGTCTTGCCGTTCGTACCCGTTATCGCCGCAATCGGAATCCGACTTGGCGAGTCGGGTGGAAACAACATGTCGATGACCGGTCCGGCGACGTCACGCGGCGTGCCCTCGCTCGGCGCAACGTGCATGCGAAAACCAGGGCCCGCGTTGACCTCGCAGATACCGCCGCCCGCATCACGATACGATTCCGCGATATCTTTAGTCAGGAAGTCGACGCCGCCAATATCCAGACCGATCGCCTTGATCGCACGAATCGCCATCTCGCGATTGTCCGGATGGATGGTATCGGTCACGTCTATTGCGGTACCGCCGGTGGATAAATTTGCCGTTGACCGCAGGTACACGGCCTCGCCTTTCGCGACGACCGTGTCACGATCGTATCCGAGCTTGCGCAGCAGTCGCGCCGCCTGGTCGTCGAATTCCAGGCGCGTCAGAACCTTTTCATGTCCAACTCCGCGCCGCGGATCTTCGTTCACGATATCGACCAGCTGTTCGATCGTGTGCTTGCCGTCGCCGACGATATGGCCGGGGACGCGCTTCGCCGCCGCGACCAGCTTGCCGTCGACGACGAGCAACCTGTGGTCGAAGCCTTCGATGTAGCTTTCCACGACGATCGTGCGGCCGTGTTCACTGGCTTTCTGAAATCCGTTTTCGACCTCTTCATCGGTACGCAGATTGATCGCGACGCCGCGACCATGATTACCGGCCAATGGCTTTAGCACCACCGGAAATCCGATTCGATTTGCGGCACGCACGGCATCTTTCGCGTTGCGCACCACCATCTGCTTCGGTACTGGCAGGCCGAGATCGCGCAAGATGCTGTTGGTCTCTTCCTTGTCGGACGCGAGCTCAACGGCAATATTGCTGGTCTGGCTCGTCGTCGTGGCTTGAATGCGTTGCTGGTAACGCCCATGACCAAACTGGACGAGGCTGTAACGATTGAGCCTTAGCCATGGAATATCTCGATCTTCCGCCGCCTTCACCAACGACGCCGTACTCGGTCCGAATTCGCGGCGTTGCGCATAGCGAATGAAGCGGTCGCGCTCGGCGGCAAATTCCCAGTCGTCGCCCGGAGCGTCTTCAGGTTGTAGTTTTTTCGGCAACAGGCTGTGGATCAATTTCAACGCCAGCTCGGATGATTCGCGACCAACGGCTGCATCCTTGTACTCGAAAACCATGTTGTAGAAACCCGGCCTGCCGTCGATAGAACGGGTTCGACCGTAAGTGACGTTGGAACCGGCGACGTTTTGCAGCTCGATCGCAACGTGCTCCATGACGTGCCCGAGCCACGTGCCTTCGTCCTCACGCAGACGACGCACGAAGCCGCCGGGCTCGCGGTAGGAACAGCCATGCTCGTGCAGGCCGGGCAGCTGCTGAAGCAGCGCCCCGTTAAACTCCTCGCCCAGCCGGCCTGTCGGCCACTGTTCCAGCTCCCCCAAATCCAGCACGTGACGTATAACCGGGAAATGAGCAAACGTGCTCGGCCCTACGAATACATTGGTACTTTCAATTTTCATTGTCGATGCCTGTGGCTGTTATTCCTGACGTCACTCGGAGCGCGCTGTACGCGAGGCGATATCGAAACGGCCTCCAGCGACCAGTATATGCAGCTTCAGGCCGATCAGACTAACCGGCTCGCCGTGGCGCGCACGATCCATGGATGAATAGCTGAGCTCCGTCGGATCGATCACGGTAATGCCGCCGCTGCCAACGACCTCGAGTTCATCGCCGGCGCGTATGAATGCGGCCGTGTCCTCGTCCAGCCCGAGGCCAACGGCAAACGGGTTGTAGGCCAACGCCGTCAGTAATCTTCCCAGGCGGTCGCGTTCGCGAAAATGCTGGTCGATGATAAAGGCGTTTGTCAGCCCCAGCCCCGGCGCCATCGTCACCATGTCCGGGTGTGGCGTGCTGCCTTCGATGCCCCCGGCGATCATATGCTCGGGCATGAAGGCGGCGCCAGCGGAGGTGCCCGCAACATGCATACCCGCCGCGTTGCGGCGCCGAATCAGTTGCGCGACCCGGGTACCTCCCAACGTCGTGGACAGACGCAGCTGATTGCCGCCGGTCATGAAGACGCCGTCGCAATTCTCGATATACTCCACGTCTTCGCCTGTCTGGCAGTCCTCACGCGTGATAAAGGACAACACCCGGGCGTGCCTGACCCCGATTTTGCGAAACAACTTCTCGTAGTTGCGACCGGTGTCTTCAAGTTCCGAGGCGGTCGGGATGATGCCGATACGCGATTGCTTGCCGCCACAGACGTCGATGAAGCGATCGAGAATTTCAGGATTCTCCAGCTTCTCCTCGCCGCCGCCAATCGGAATTATGTAACCGCGAGAGGTACCGGATATATCGTTTGCAGGACACATGGTTGATTACTCCGCCCGACCCGAGCAACTTATGCACCAAAAAGGCGGACATTTTACACAAGAATTCAGCAAATCCCGCCTTTTATCCTGCAAAATAGCCGCGATTTTCATTCAGGGTCTTATTTTGTGACAAATTCCAACCTGCCGCCAGATCGAAACGCCGGCTACCCGAACAAGTACACGCCCGACCTGCTGTTTCCGATTGCCAGAATCGAGAGCCGCGAAGTCCTGGGGATTGGGGACGACATACCGTTCCGGGGCGTGGATGTCTGGAACGCATGGGAGCTGACCTGGTTGGGCGCCGGCGATCTGCCGCAAGTGGCGACCGTCGAAATTCGCGTTCCCGCCGACACGCCGAACCTCATTGAGTCGAAATCCCTGAAGTTGTACCTCAACTCCTACTCCATGACGCGCTTTGCAGATGTGGCGACTGTGGCCAGAACGCTCGCCACGGATCTCAGTGCGTGCACCGGCGGCGTGGTCGACATTCGTGTCGACCGGCTCGGCGACAGCGAAGATCGAAAACTCTCCGTGTTGCCCGGACTGTCCCTCGATTCGTTGGCCGTGCAATGCAAATCATGGCAGGTTGACGCGAACATCCTGCAAGCGGATACAAGCATTATCGTCACCGAAGCGTTGCATACGCACCTGCTGCGCAGCCTTTGCCCCGTCACGGCTCAGCCGGACATCGGCAGCCTGGCGCTGCACTACAGCGGTCCGAAAATCGATCATGCGTCGCTGCTGCGATACGTCATTTCGTATCGAGAGCACGGCGACTTTCACGAAGCGTGCGTTGAAAGAATGTTTGTTGATATTCAGGCTCGCTGCAAGCCGCAGAAACTGAGCATCTACGCGCACTACCAGCGCCGCGGCGGCATAGACATCAATCCATTTCGGAGCAACTTCGAAGACTGTCCGGACAATCCGCGCCTTTGGCGGCAGTAATCAGTCCAGACCAATATCTTCGGCGCTCAGTTTGTGGCCCCAGTCCTGCTTGGCGCTTAAGTAACGGCGATTGTCGTCGGTTACGCCCGACACGTGTTTAACGCGCGTGATCTCCCCGAGTCCGGAACGCGTCAAATCATCGACCTTCTTCGGGTTGTTGGTCAGCAGGCGAAACGCCTGGTCATCAAGAAAGTATTTGAGCAATGCAGCCGCGTCGCTAAAATCGCGTGAGTCGTCAGGCAGACCCAAAGTTCGATTCGCCTGATACGTGTCTTCACCCGCGTCCTGCAGGAGATAGGTCGCCGCTTTGGCCCACAATCCGATGCCGCGACCTTCGTGGCCGGACATGTAGATAACCAGTCCGCCCTGCTTGTCATTGCGAATGCGTTCCAGCGCCGCATGCATTTGCGGCCCACAGTCGCAGCGCTGCGAGCCGAATACATCGCCCGTCAGACAGCTCGAATGCACGCGTACCAGCGGGTTTACCCATGCCTGAGGATCGCCGACCACCAAAACGCTGTTCACAGCCATAAAAGATGCCAGTGTCGCGAACGACCGCTGGCTATTGTTCTCGCGCAGTTCGTCAGCGAGCTCCTCAATTTTGTCCAATTCGGTGTTGCGCACACAGGCATACCACTGCACATCGAAATGTTTATCGCACAGCTGTAATGGCAGTGGAATCGGGCCGAGAATGCTGATCGTCGAGCCGGGCGGCCCCGCCTCGCCCGCCTCGAGTTTGGTGCCGTCACGATCAATCCGAAACAACTTTCCCTGCTTGGTCAGGCGCTGCCGGACCGCTGGATCCAGGTAGGTAAACATGGGCCGGATTATGCCGTATCTGGCAAAATTTGCGATGCTTGCTTTCGTAGTCCGTCGCGAAACTCTGTCGTGATTCGGTCGCGATACTCAACGCCAACGCCGATCCGATGCGAAAAAGTCCCGCCACTGAATTTCTTCCAGAGATTCAACTCGATCCCGCGGATTTCCTGATCGTAGGAATAATATCGATCAATCGAGGCTGGCGTGCGTGCAGCCGCGCGTTCATCGAGCGCCGTCGTCAAAGGGGATGACCCACGGCATAGAATACCTAGAGCCACCGCCGAGACCATAAGCAGGTACACTTACGGAGCGCCGGATATCGCCTGGATGCACATGACATACGGAGTCTGAAATCTTGACCTATTTGCTTATTAAGACCCTCCACATGACCACTGCGATCGTGACAATTTCAGGCTTCATCCTGCGTGCTTACTGGATGGTGACGCAGTCGGAAAAATTGCAGCATAAATTCACGCGCATCGCGCCGCACATTATTGACACGGTTTTTCTGTCATCCGGTATCGCACTCGTCCTGATGTCGAACCTGAATGCGTTCTCCCAACCGTGGCTACTCGCTAAATTTGCGGGACTGATTCTCTACATCGTGCTGGGAACGATTGCGATCAAGCGTGGACCCACGCTGCAAATTCGAGTCGCCGCTTTCCTTATCGCTTTGGCGGTCTTCGCTTACATCGTCGGCATTGCCGTCACGAAATCGGTGGCCAGCTGGCTGAACTTCCTGCCAGCCTGACCTGAAAAGGTGCCTGAAAAGGTGCCAGGTTTATTTAAGTGGTCAACTATTTCCGGAAAATTTGTTAAAATCCTTCGCGTAATCCGTTGGCGTTTTACGCGCGAGCAAAGACGAAGCGCCACAACGCCGAATACTGCAGTCAATGCCGTCGTTGGAGAATTGTATGCGTTCGAATCGAATAAAGGCCGCACTCTTTCTTGTCTGCTGCATGTGGGCATCGTCAGGCTACGCCGTCACGTTGCGCCAGCTGACTGCTCCGCCGGTCATATCGGACATCAAGATCTCGCCAACGGGCGATTACCTGGCACTAAAAATTTTTCAGGACGGCAAGCATCACATTCAATTCATGGCGCGAGAAACACTTGTTCAATTGGGTGGCATATCGTTCCCGGGAAGGAATGAGGTCGGAGACTACTTTTGGGTCAACGACGAACGCGTTGTCGTTATGATTCTTGAAGCTTCAGGCTCTGAGGAAGCGCCCATTTATTTTGGAGAACTCTTCGCAGCAAATTACGATGGATCGAAAAGCGATCTCATCTTCGGCTATCGCGCCGGGCAACGTCAGGTCGGCTCACATATCAGAAAAAAGGACGCAGACTTCGCCTGGGCAGACATCATTGACGTATTGCCCGATGACAAAAGACGAATACTGATCTCCAAGACAAGCATGTCACGCGCTCGCAACAGGACACCTGAAGCCATAATGCTGGACAGCTACAGCGGCGTCGAGAAAAGAAAAATCAAAACCTCTCCCTATCCAAAGGGCAGGTTCTACACCGACATAGACGGAAGCGTACGCCTGGTTTCGAGCCGTAAACCTGACGGCTCGCTGCACTTGCACACGCTACCGGATGGAGCAAAGAAATGGATCGATATCCCGGAATCGAAGTACGGGGACTATTTCACGCCCATAGCGATCACAGACGACAAAAAGTCAGTTCATGTCCTGGATAATATCGATAACGATAAAGTTGGCTTACACAAGTTGTCTTTGGATGGCGAAAACTACCGCAGTATCTACAGCCATAAGAACGTCGATATTACAAACCTGGTGATGAGTACAGACGGACGCAGCGTCAATGCCATTCGGATTGACGATGGTTACCCCAGCTACCTGGTCTTTTCCAATCGGGGAGAAGAGGGAACCACCCTCAAAGCATTGCTGCAAACTTTCTCCGGCGAATCGATTTCCATTCGCAGCCGATCACGCGATGGAAGATATTGGATAGTCTGGACAAGTACTGATGTGGACCCGGGTAGCTATTATCTGTTCGATAGCGAATTAAACACACTTAGCAAACTATTCGATTCGAGACCCCAAGTTAAATCCGACGATCTGGCTGCGATCGAAGCAATCGAATTTCAATCGTTCGATGATCGAACTATCGCCGGCTACTTTACTCCAGCGAAGGGTTCATCCGGAGAAATTGCACCCCTGGTCGTCCTGGTTCACGGTGGACCGGGCATTCGGGATTACTGGGGATACGACGCGGAGGTACAAGCACTCGCGACCAATGGATTCTCAGTGCTGCAAATAAACTTTCGTGGCTCCAAGGGATACGGAAAAGCCTTTGAAGTAGCAGGCTACCGCCAATGGGGTAACGAAATTCAAAAAGACATCATTGCCGGAACTCAATGGGCTATCGAGCAACAACGCGCGACTGCCGGGAACATTTGCATCATGGGCGGCAGCTTCGGTGCATATTCCGCCGTGCAAAGTGCCATCCTGGCCCCCGATCTGTTCACCTGTGTCGTGGCCAACGCCGGTATTTACGATCTATCCCTCCTATACAAGAAAGGTGATGTTGCATACCTTTATTTAGGGGAATCTGAATTGGAAAAACTCATTGGTCGGGATAAAGATGAGCTCGATCGGTTCTCACCGGTTAACGGAATCGCTAACTTACGCGCACCCATCTTTATCGCGCATGGGAAAAGGGACCGGCGAGCACCCTTCGAACACGCGCAAAGACTTAAGAAAGCTCTGGATAAACACGACAAGGACTACGAGTGGTTTGTGAAACGTCGTGAAGCCCATGGTTTTTACAATAACGACAATCAGGTTGAATATCTGCAAGCTGTCATCGCGTATCTGAGCAAGCATTTAAGCAAGAACGCAGCCCGATAGCGTTTCCAAACGGTCAGTAGCGACCGGCTTGCTCATCAACGTGCAGTTGTCCAGCAGACGCGCGTCCTTGACGACTTTCGACGTGTCGTTACTGATGATGAAAGCCGGAATCTGTGTGGCATATAAATCACGTATGCCTTTGACGGCCTCGACGCCGTCGACGAAAACACCAATCCCTTGTGCTGCGCCTGACGCGCAGAAATAATTTCCCGTTGCATTCGCCGGCGGACCGTGACGTCCCGGATCACGCGGGACACGAAATGCCCGTGGTCCGTATGCACCGGACTGAGGCTGATCTCTACCGGAATTTCCCGGCCATCTTTATGCATACCGACGAGGTCCTGTCCTTCGCCCATGGGACGCAGCTTTGGCGCGTTACGATATGACTGCACATGATCCGCATGTGCGTCTTGCGCGCGTTCCGGAAGAATACGTCCAACTCGCCCGATGCCGCGATGTCCGGTACCGCGCTGTTCTTGCTCATGAGCCTATCCGGATATCCGGAGCGGGTACATCCAGACCACTTTCGGCACGCAGACGCTGCCGCAACCAGTCCAGCGCTGTTTCAGCGTATATCGTGCACGCAACATTGTTGACGAACGGATTGCCATCGTCACGACGTTCCAGTTTTGCGTGCATGCCGAAGAAAAACGGATGCGGCGACAGCAAAATATCGCAATCAAGGTCCGCAATAACGCTCGCGCTCGCGATTAACTGGTTCGCCGCGCGACCGTCGCTAAACCGGTAACCGTCCGCCGATACCGCCGTCAGACTGTCCGCATAAACGATGTCGTAGCAGGTGCCGAGCACGCACGATTCCCATGTCCAGGTCACCCCTCCCGGAGAGTGACCGGGAGTGTAGACCGCCCTGATGCTGACGCCACCAAAGGTCATTACTTCACCGTCTCCGACGAATCTGACGCTGGCGATCGCAGGAAAGCCGGTTTTTTCGTGTCCGACCCGGTACTGCGGGTCGTCGTCCTGAAGATTGCCGCTGCGCAGGACTTTAGCGGCAGCAGCGCTCGTGAAAACGTCGGCGCCGCTGAGGCGCTGCAGCGCGGCAATACCGCCCGCGTGATCGAAGTGTGCGTGCGATACCAGGATGGCTGATATAGCCAGAGGATCGAAACCGGCGGCACGAATGTTCGCTTCTATCGGCGCGGCCGATTGCGGCAGTCCGCCATCGATCAATATCAGGTGTTCCCCGTCTGCAATCAAAATCGAGGACAGTCCACTCGTGCCTACGTACCAGCTGTTGCCATAGAGTCGAAACGGCTTCTGCGGTTCGTTCCAGTTATCGCACAGCGAGCAAACGATCTCGTCATCGGGCTCCAGCACTTTCGAGCCACACGACACGAGCAGCGCAGATAAGAAAACAATCGACAGCAAACCTTTCATACGAGAGCCTTGTAGAACATCCGGGTGGCGGCAAGCAGCAAGAATATGCCAAACAATACGCCCAATTTCTTCTCGGAAAATGAATGCGCGATCCTGGCGCCCACGGGAGCGGTCATCACTGTCGCCGGCGCGATTAGTGCGAATCCGG
Source organism: Pseudomonadota bacterium (assembly GCA_022563255.1). Lineage (GTDB taxonomy): Bacteria > Pseudomonadota > Gammaproteobacteria > Steroidobacterales > Woeseiaceae > UBA1847. The sequence goes on along the minus strand of JADFNS010000002.1, from coordinate 86,767 downwards.
ACAAACTGACGTAACCAAGACTGCCGGGAGGCAGGCGTACGTCGTTCCAGCCGGCAACCACGAAGCCAATGGTCCCGGGCAGACTGATAAACAAACCGAAAAGCGCGGCCGTTCCAACCGCACGGTGAATCGGCTGATTGAATAATGTCAGCGTCATCACCGAAAAAGTGCCGCCGCCAATTCCCATCATGCTCGACAGACATCCTATCGTCGTTGGAATGACGGCGACCAGGGGTCCGCGCGGCATGTCGTCCGTCACGTTGCGACTTTTCGTCAGCAGCATCATTTTCAGCGCGACCAAAAGCGCGAACGTTGCGAACACCATTGCCAGCACGCGGCTGTGTACCTGCGATGCAATCCATGCGCCCGCCAACGCGCCGCCCAGGATGAACGGCGCCCAGCGTTTGACGATCGCCATATCGACAGCCTGTCGCTGGTGATGCGCACGGGCGGACGACAGCGACGTTGGAATGATAATCGCCAGCGACGTCGCAACGGCAACGTGCATGCGAATAGCAGGATCAACGCCCAGGTTTCCGAGCGCAAATTCGAGTACGGGAACAATGACTATACCGCCGCCGATTCCAAATAACCCGGCCATGACGCCGGCGACGCACCCGGTCGCCAACATCGCAGCGCCAAGTATGAACCATTGATCCATCGTCAGATGCGCGATCAGCGACTAAGCTGGTCTAAGTGAAAATGCAGATGTTCTTCAATGAACGTCGCTATGAAGTAGTAGCCATGGTCGTAGCCTTCGTGGAAGCGCAACTGCAATGGCAAGCCACTGTGCTCACAAGCCGCCTGCAGCAACCCCGGCCGCAGCTGCTCGGCAAGATAGGGATCGGCGGTACCCTGATCAACGAGAATCTTGCGAAACGCGCCAGGATCGGCAACCGATCTCGCTACCTCGCACGCATCGTAATCGCTCCAATCGGACGTGTCGTCGCCGAGATAATGGCCGAGCGCTTTTTTCCCCCAGGGACTGTTCAGTGTCGTGCAGATCGGCGCAAACGCTGATAAGGATTTGTAAATATCGGGATTTCGCAGACCGATCGTGAGCGCGCCGTGCCCACCCATTGAATGGCCGGTCAGCCCGTGCCGGTTCGGGTCGCCTGGAAATTTCTCGAAAACGATCTGCCGCAATTCCTGGGTGACGTAGTCGTACATTTGATAATGCTGCGACCAGGGCGCTTGCGTGGCGTTCAAGTAGAAACCCGCACCGAGCCCAAAATCGTAATCTGCATCGGGATCGTCGGGAACGTCAGCACCCCGCGGACTGGTGTCCGGCGACACGAGCATGAGTCCCAGTTCTGCGGCAACGCGCTGCGCACCGCTCTTGACCATGAAATTTTCTTCGCTGCAGGTGAGCCCCGAGAGAAACGTCAGCACCGGAACCTTGCCATGCGCTGCCTGCGGCGGCACGAACACCGAAAATTGCATGTCGCAATTATTCGTCGCTGACGAATGCCGGTAAAATCCGATCTTACCGCCGAAACAACGAGTCTCGCTGAGCGTTTCAATAGTCATAGCGGCAGATTATGGCCGACTACCGAGGATTCTGAAAGATCAGCGTTTCTGGAATACCAACGTACCGTTGGTACCGCCGAAACCGAAGCTGTTGCTCATCACTGTCTTTATGCCCGCGTTTTCGATCATCTCGGTGACCAGTGGCATGCCATCCACAACGGGGTCCGGATTGACCACGTTGATGGACGGCGCAATGAAGTCGTGCTGCAACATCAACAAGCAGTGAATCGCTTCCTGAACGCCGGTCGCACCGAGCGAATGGCCACACATGGACTTGGACGATCCGAATCGCGGCATTTCATCACCGAACATCTTTTTCATCGCTTCGACCTCTTTGACATCACCCACGGGCGTACTCGTACCGTGCGTGTTGATGTAGTCGATAGGCCCTTCAACAGTTGCGCGCGCGAGTTCCATGCAGCGAATCGCACCTTCTCCGGACGGCGCGACCATATCGTGCCCGTCCGAATTGGCGCCATAACCGACAAGTTCCGCGTAAATTTTCGCGCCACGGGCCTTCGCGTGCTCGAGCTCTTCGACGACCAGCATGCCGGAACCGGAGCCTATGACGAAACCGTCGCGAGTAACGTCGTATGGCCGCGAGGCCGTTGCCGGGTCGTCGTTGTACTTGGACGACAGCGCGCCCATTGCGTCGAACAGGCAGGCCAGAGACCAATGATTTTCCTCGCCTCCGCCAGCAAATACGATGTCCTGTTTATCGAGTTGGATCTGCTCTGCCGCCGACCCTATGCAATGCGCGCTGGTCGCGCAGGCGGATGTCAGCGAATAGTTAATGCCCTTGATTTTGTATGGCGTGGCGAGACAAGCCGATACCGAGCTGCCCATCGTGCGTGGCACCATGTAGGGTCCAATCCTGCGGACGCCGCGGTCACGCAGAATATCGGCGCTCTTTACGATATTCGCGCTCGACGCACCACCGGATGAAGCAATGACTCCGGTCCGTACATTTGATACGTCGCTTTCCTCAAGGCCGGCGTCGTCTATCGCCTGCTGCATCGCAATGTAAGCGTAGGCGGCCGAATCGCCCATGAATCGGAGCACTTTGCGATCAATGTGTTCGGCAAGATCGATATCCACGCTGCCGGAAATCTGGCTGCGCAAACCCATTTCCTTGAAGCTCTCGTTGGCAACGATGCCCGAACGTCCAAGCTTCAGGGATTCAGTGATTTCATCCTGCGAATTTCCCAGGCAGGAAACCGCACCAAGACCAGTAATTACAACACGTCGCATGAGTCGACCCTAAAAATTGTCAGTTGAGGTAAACAGCCCAACACGCAGATCCTCGGCTGTGTAGATTTCGCGACCGTCGACAGACACGGATCCGTCGGCGATGGCCAGTATCAATCTGCGCGTAATAATGCGCTTGATATCCAGTTGAAAGCTTACGACTTTCGAGGTCGGCAAAATTTGACCGAAAAACCGGACCTTACCGACGCCCAGTGCACGACCGCGGCCCTGATGTCCGCCCCAGACCAGGTGAAAACCGACCAACTGCCAAAGCGCATCGAGGCCGAGGCAACCGGGCATTACCGGGTCGCCCTCGAAATGGCATTCAAAAAACCAGAGATCGGGCCTGATATCGAATTCCGCCTTGATTTCCCCTTTGCCGTACTTGCCCGTATCGTCGGTAATCAACGTCACACGGTCGGTCATGAGCATCGGCGGTTTCGGCAACGCACCGTTGCTCTTGCCAAATATTTCGCCATGCCCGCAACGCAGTATGTCTTCGAAATCGTAGGAACTCTTGCGTTCCGGCAAATCCGGGGTTGCAGAGGTTTTGGATTGGGTCATATGCACTCCGGCATAATTTGTTGGGACCCGGCCTAGCCAGACAGAGCGCGAACGCTGATTTTACGCTGATCGATATACGTGGAGTATCTAAATTGCGCCATTCGGACACTCAAGTCTTATCGTAGTCGAGCAGCAGCTCGTCGCTGACCGGCGTACTTTGGCAAGCAAGCACGAAGCCCTTCTCGATCTCCCATGGCTCCAGACCATAGTGGGTAGCCATTTTGACTTCGCCTTTGCGAACATGGGTCCGGCAAGTTGCGCACACGCCACCCTTGCACGAATAAGGCAGCTCGATTCCCTGCGCCGCCGCCGCATCAACGATATTGGCGCCAGTCCGCGGCATGCGAAACGATTTTTTGTGGCCGTCCATGACAACGGTCACTTTGGTGAAAGCCGAGGTATCCGCATCGATTGCAACCGGCGCCACTCCTGATTTTCTACGCGCACCGAATCGCTCTGCGTGCACCAAGTCCGCTGCCAGTCCCAAGTCAATGAGCGTGTCAGTAACCGACGTGATCATCGTGTCCGGGCCGCATACGAATGCTTCCGCAGGCTTTGCTCCGGCAAAAAAACATCCGAACAACTGACGAAGCTTGGCTGCATCCAGGCGACCACTCGCAATGTCGAACTCCTGCTCCTCCTGACTGAAAAGAAAATGCAACTGCAGTCGCTCGGGAAACCGGTTCTTCAAAGCAAAGAGATCGTCGATAAACATCGTCGTGCCCTGCTGGCGATTACCGTAGAACAATGCGAATCGGCTCAGCGGCTCGGCATTCAATACAGACGCCATGATCGAAAGGATCGGCGTAATGCCACTGCCGGCGGCGCAGCCAAGATAAAATCTTTGCCGCGTCGCATTCAGCTCAACATGGAATTGCCCGTTCGGCGGCATAACCGCCAGCTGATCGCCAACACTGAGCCCGTCGGCCGTGAACTCTGAAAACTGGCCGCCCGGCTGAATGCGCACAGCAATTTCCAGCGGCCACTCGCCCTGGGGCGAACAGATGCTGTACGTGCGCCGCAATTTCTTGCCACCAAGCTCTATCTGTACTGGCAAATGCTGCCCGGCCTTGAACGCAAATTCCGCCTGCAACTCATCCGGCACATGCAGGGCAATGCGCACCGAATCACTGGTTTCGCGTTTCTTTGCACAGACCGTCAGGGCGTGAAATTTCTTCATAGGCACTTGAAATATTCGAATGGCTCAAGGCAATCGCAACAACGCCACGAGGCCTTGCAGGCCGTTGAACCGAACTCGCTGATTCTTTCAGTCTGCGGCGACCCACATTGCGGGCAGGCGATGCTGCCGCTTTCTTGCGGTGGCGCAATACCGTATTGCAGCAATTTCCTGCGACCCGCGTCGCTGATCCAGTCACTGGTCCAGGGCGGCGACAGCACCCGTTTGATGGCGACCTCGACACCCTGCTTCTCAAGCGCGGTCACCACGCTCGCCTCGATGGCCTCGGTTGCGGGGCAACCCGAATAGGTTGGAGTCAAGGTGACTGTCACCGAGTTGGCTACGGTAACGTCGCGCACGATGCCCAGATCCAGAATGCTCAGGACCGGAATTTCCGGGTCGGGCACGTCGGCCAGCCACTCATACACCTGCTCAACGCTGACTGAGGTCGCTACCAAGTGGCACCCGGGAATGAGCGTTGCATCGTTTGCATTTCTGCCAGCAGGAAACCGAAGTGCTCGCTGTGCCGGCCGTCCTTGCCGCCGCTGGCCATCGCCTGATCGCCCGGCAACGCCAGCGTCGCTTGCTCCACAACCGCGGCGACGTCACGACGCCAGAGCACGGCAACAGCCTCCAGGTCGGGGCCCGCGAAGGACTCATGAACAACGGTATCGACGGCGTCGGCAACAAACATTTCGCCGGTGTATTGCCAGGCATCGTCCAGCGACGCTTGCACACGCGCGTGACTGAGTTCGGTGCCATCCCCGAGACGAATCAGCCACTGCGAGTGGTGCCGCAAGTGGTACTTCACTTCCTTGATCGCGCGCGCCGCGATCTCTGCGAGACCCGGCGCAGAACAGCGAGTCAGCCCGTCGAGCAAATGCACGTAAAACGACTCAAACAGGAACTGACGCACCAGCGCATCGCCGAAATGACCGTTCGGCTGTTCCAGCAACAACAGATTCTGGAATTCACGTTCATCGCGCATAAACGCGAAGTCATCCTCGCTGCGGCCTTGACCTTCGAGCTCGCCGGCACAGGTGTACAGCATGCGCGCCTGGCCAATGAAGTCGAGCGCGAAATTAGCGTTCGCAAGCTCTTCCTCAAGTTCCGGTCCCGCCGCAACGACCTCGATCATGCGTTGCCCGAGAATCAACGCGTTGTCAGCGAGCCTTAGCACGTAGGCAATGAGCGCCTGCTCCGCGTTCACAGATTGTCCACTCCATCGGGGACTTCATAAAACGTCGGGTGCCGGTATATTTTATCCTCGGCCGGATCGAAAAATGCCGCTGTCTCGGCCGGGTCGGACGCCACAATGCGCGCGGACGGCACTACCCAGATACTGATTCCCTCGCTGCGCCGCGTATACGTGTCGCGGGCATTGTCGAGGGCCATCTGATCGTCTGCCGCGTGGACGCTGCCCGCATGCCGGTGACTCAATCCCGCACGGCTGCGGATGAAGACTTCGTAGAGTGGCCATTCCTGCTTGGACATTTCGTCTCCTCCTCAGGCCGCCGCGCGGGCCGCCTGTTTACTTGCGTAAGCCTGGGCCGCTTCCCGCACCCAGGCGCCGTCGGCATGCGCTTTCTGACGTTTCGCCAGACGCTGCTTGTTGCACGGACCGTTGCCTGCGATGACATCCAGAAATTCCTGCCAGTCAATTTCGCCGAACTCATAATGTCCCGTTTTCGCGTTCAGTCGTAAATCTTCGTCCGGTACTTTCAGGCCAAGGAACTCCGCTTGCGGCACCGTCGCATCCACGAATTTCTGCCGCAATTCATCGTTGCTGATGCGCTTGATCTTCCAGGCCATCGATTGCGCCGAGTGCTTCGAATCCGTGTCGCTCGGACCGAACATCATCAGCGACGGCCACCACCAGCGATCGAACGCGTCTTGCATCATCGCCTTCTGCGCATCGTTGCCGCGGGACAAGGTCACCAGGATGTCGAAACCCTGCCGCTGATGAAAACTCTCTTCCTTGCACACGCGCACCATGGCCCGTGCATAGGGGCCGAACGAGCAGCGACACAGCGGAATCTGATTCATGATGGCGGCGCCATCGACCAGCCAGCCAATGGCGCCAATGTCGGCCCAGGTCAGGGTCGGATAGTTGAAAATGCTGGAGTACTTGGCCTTGCCGCTGAGCAGATCGCCGACCATCTGATCGCGCGATACGCCCAGAGTTTCTGCAGCGGCATACAGATACAGACCGTGACCGGCTTCATCCTGAATTTTTGCCAGCAATATCACCTTGCGTTTCAATGACGGTGCGCGCGTGAGCCAGTTGCCCTCGGGCTGCATGCCGATGATCTCAGAATGGGCATGCTGCGAAATCTGCCGAATGAGCGTGCGCCGGTACGCCTCCGGCATCCAGTCCTTCGCTTCGATTTTTTCTTCAGCGTCGATGCGTTCCTGAAACGCAGCGAGCTGCTCAGCGGATTCGGCAATTGCCTGTCCGCTCGCTGCGTGCTTGTCCTTTTGGTCCAGACCCTGTGTATACACTGTCGATGCTCCTGCCCGATCCAGCTAAATGTGTCACTCTTTTTTTACTTTTTCAATCTTTTTTGTATCGCTTTATCCGGAAAGCATCGACTTCCCGGTGCCGGCCGCCCGCCCACGGAACAGCGCCACCAGCGTATCGCTTTGATTACGCACCTCCACCGTGTAATAGCCGTATTTACGTCCCCGATGGTCCTCGACCGCCGTCGCGACCAACCGGTCGTCGAGCATTGCCGGCCGCAAGAACTCGATCTGCGCGGCGGCCGCGACCGTCTGCTCGTCATAGGCGTTGCATGCAAATGCGAACGCGGTGTCGGCGAGTGCGAATACCAGGCCGCCATGACACACATCCAGACCATTGAGCATGTCGGCGCGCACCTTCATCTTCGCAACTGCGGTGCCCGCCGCGGGTACCTCGACTTTGATGCCGAGCGCTTGCGACGCCTGGTCCTTGTCCCACATTGCATCTGCGCAGCGGCGCGCGACTGCCAACTTATCCGACACTGGCCATTCTCCTTTGCGGCGCCTCAAGACCGCCAAATCGCGTCATGAACACAGCGGACGGTGGCGGCAACGGACCGTCCGCGGTCTCCATGACGTCGGTGAGATAGAGATCCGCGGGGCGATAGATCGCCCGGTACAGATTGCGGCAAAGTCGGTACGCTGCGGCGCCGTGCCAGTCGCCAGGCAACAACTCACGAGGCAGCAAAGGATCGCGCAGCAGGATCTTGCGATATTCCTGAATCAGCAATGTTCTTATTAAAAATGCTGTTTTTTCCGATACTTGCGGCTTGGCGCGAATCGCCTGCATCACCGGTCTGAAGCGCTTCACGAACTGCCCGTACAGCGAGTCGAGCGCGGCGAGATTCCAGCAGCGATGGGCCAGACGCCGCATGCCCGACTCGTTCCTGACGGTCTGGCCACTGAGCACCACGAGCTCGTTCACGATGTCCAGACGTTGCATCGTGACATCGAGATCTTTCAGATCCGGTGATGGATGCGCCAGCACATTGGCCGACAGAGGCCCAAAGCCCAGCCAGCCGCATTCCTTGCGTACGCGCTCTTTGGTCGTCGTATCCAGCCCCGACAACAGCAGCAGACACCAGCGCCCGTCCCAGTCCGCTACCGGTTCCCCATAGATACGGTGGGTCGCCTGCTCGAAGCGTTCGCGGCCATCGTCCGTCAGGCTGTAGTAGGAGCGCCGGCCCACTTGATTCGATTGCAGCCAGCCGTCGCGTGACAAGCGAAACACGGATGTCCTGACCAAACGTTCGGCAATGCCGAAATCCGCCATGACCTCGATCAGGCTGCCCAACCAGACATTGCCGCCACGCGGAGCGATCGCATCACCAAACACCGTGGTGATAAGAGAACCCGACCTCAGTGTTGGCCTCGACCTGAACTCGGCAACCAGTCTGCGACACGCTGTTTCGACCTTCATTCGAACCCCGCTTGCTTTCAATCGTAGTGACCGTACAATCTGATACACTTTTTTTCAAATCTGGTCGGTTTTTGTATGCAAACCAAACTCGGCAATTTCGTCATCGGTCAGTGGGTGGAAGGCGACGGCGACGGCGCGATCCTCACCAGCGCAGTCAACGGCGATCCACTGGCCACGATCACCAGCGCCGGCCTGGATTTCGGCGACATACTGAGTCATGCACGAACAGTCGGTGGCGCGAATCTGCGTAAATATACGTTTCACGAGCGCAGTGAAATGCTCAAAGCGCTCGCCAAATATTTGCTGGAGCACAAGCAGGAGCTTTACTCGCTATCAACCCAGACCGGTGCAACGCGAGGCGACAGCTGGGTCGATATCGAAGGCGGCATCTCCACGATGTTTGTCTTTTCGAGCAAGGGCCGCCGTGAAATGCCCAACGATCACGTATACCTCGACGGACCACCGGAGCCCTTGTCCAAAAATGGCACGTTCGTGGGCCAACATATTTTTACGCCCAAACTGGGCGCCGCCATCCACATCAACGCGTTCAATTTTCCTTGCTGGGGCATGCTCGAAAAACTGGCTCCCGCGTTGCTGGCCGGCGTACCTGCCATCGTCAAACCCGCGTCGTCGACCGCCTATCTGACTGAGTTGATGGTCCGCCGCATCATCGCCAGCGGCATCCTGCCCGATGGCGCCTTGCAGTTGATATGCGGCAGCGTCGGCGATCTGTTCGAGCACCTCGATTGCCAGGATACGATCGCTTTCACAGGTTCCAAGAGCACGGCCGAGTTATTGCAGCAACATCCGCGAGTCATCAGCAAGTCGGTTGCCTTTACGGCCGAAACGGACTCGCTCAACGCATCGATTCTGGGACCGGATGCCGTGCCCGGCACACCCGAGTTTGACCTGTATATCAAGGAAGTCACGCGCGAGATGACCAGCAAAGCCGGGCAGAAATGCACGGCTATCCGCCGCATCATCGTGCCATCAGCGATCACGGAAGCGGTCGTCGAGGCGTTGTCGAAAGCCCTCGGCGAAGTGCGCGTCGGCAATCCGGCGAGCAAGGACGTCGACATGGGCGCATTGGCCAGTCAGAGCCAGAGAGATGAGGTCCGGGACCGGGTCAGGGAACTTTCCGGCGAGGCAGACATTGTTTACGGTGGCGATGACGATTTCGATCTGGTCGACGCCGATGTGAAGAAGGGTGCGTTTTTCATGCCGACGCTGCTGCATTGCGAGCGGCCGCTGTCCTCGACCAGTGTGCATTCGGTTGAGGCCTTTGGACCGGTGAGCACAGTGCTCCCTTACGCATCCCTCGACGAGGCGATCGAACTTTCGCTGCTTGGCGGCGGCAGTCTCGTCAGTTCCGTGATGACCAACGACAACGACGTCGCGCGCGAACTGGTACTCGGCACGGCCGCCTACCATGGCCGCCTGATCGTGATCAACCGTCACTGCGCTGCGGAATCGACCGGCCACGGCTCACCGCTTGCACACCTGGTTCACGGCGGTCCCGGGCGAGCCGGCGGCGGCGAGGAACTCGGCGGCGTGCGCGGCGTGTTGCATTACATGCAGCGCTCGGCGATTCAGGGATCGCCAGAAACCTTGACGGCAATCGGTCATCGCTGGATTCGCGGCGCTGACCAGAACGAACTCGACGTGCACCCCTTCCGCAAGACTTTCGAGCAACTCGCTATTGGCGACACGTTGGTAACGGACTCCCGCGAAGTCACGCTGGAAGACATTCTGCACTTTGCCGATTTTACGGGCGATAATTTCTACGCGCACACTGATGAAGAAGCTGCGGCCAAAAACCCGTTCTTCGATGGCCGGGTGGCGCACGGCTATCTCATCGTCGCGTTCGCCGCCGGTCTGTTTGTCGATCCGGATTTCGGCCCGGTCCTGGCCAATTACGGCATCGACGATCTGCGTTTCGCCAAACCGGTCAATTACGGCGACACACTCAAAGTCAGGCTCGCCTGCAAACAAAAAACGCTGCGAGCGGGCTCAGGATATGGCGAAGTTCGCTGGGATTGTGAGGTGACCAACCAGGACGGCGATGCCGTTGCCCAATACGATGTGCTGACGCTGGTGGCGACCAATGAGCATTGGGCAAGCGTGAACTAGACCCTGAACGGTAGCGCGGTATCCGTCTTGATCTCCTTGAGGACGATGTTCGAACGCACGCGCGAGACGCCGGGAAGCTTGAAGATAAACTCGTCGAGAAACTCGTTGTACGCATCCATGTTTTCAACCACGACGCGCAGGTGAAAATCCGCTTCACCGGTCGTCGCGAAACACTCCAGCACTTCGGGATGACGAGAAACTTCGCGAACGAAGTGATCGACGTTCTTTTGTTCATGCCGGGCCAGCGATACGTTCACCATCGACGACAAACCAAAGCCCGCCTTCTTCGTGTCGACGATGACGGTGTAACGACGGATGATGCCGTCGCTCTCCAGCGCTTTCACCCGTCGCCAGCATGCGGATGACGACATGCCAACCCGGTCCGCCAGTTCGTGCATGGTCGTGCGACTGTCGCGCTGCAACTCACAGAGGATGCGCCGATCTTTGGACTCAAGCATGATTTCTCATTCAAATCGCTAATTCAGACTTATTTTGCCATTTTTACGGTTGTTTTGGTATATTTTCTCGAACATTACTTGATTACCGGGACGATCGGCATCGCTGTCCGCGCTTTTTCTGCGACACTGCGTGATTCCCTCAATGCCGGACGCCCGCATGCCACAAACCGCCGCGCCACCTTTGTATCCACTCGACAATTACGAGCTCGATGACCGCTATCGGCGCGAATCCGGGCGTATTTTTCTGACCGGAACGCAGGCCCTGGTGCGCATCCCGCTGATGCAACGCACGCTGGACCGTGCGGCCGGGCTCAATACCGCGGGCTTCATCAGCGGCTACCGCGGCTCGCCGCTGGGCACGTACGACCTGGAGCTGTGGCGCGCGAAGTCCTTTCTCGCCGAGAGCAACATCGAATTCCTGCCGGCCGTCAACGAAGAGCTTGCGGCCACTGCCATATTGGGATCGCAACAGGTAGAAACCGACCCGGACCGCACCGTCGACGGTGTGTTCGGGATTTGGTACGGCAAAGGGCCCGGGGTCGACCGCGCCGGCGATGCGCTCAAGCATGGCAACGCCTACGGCAGCTCGCCGCACGGCGGCGTCCTGGTCGTCGCCGGAGACGATCACGGTTGCGTGTCGTCCTCGATGCCGCACCAGTCCGACGTTGCGTTCATGACCTTCGTCATGCCCAACCTGAATCCCGCCAGCGTCGCCGAGTATCTTGAGTTCGGCCTCTACGGTCTCGCGCTGTCACGCTTCTCGGGCATGTGGGTCGGCTTCAAGGCCATATCCGAAACGGTTGAATCGGCAATGTCGGTCGAGTTACCGAACGACCCGCAGTTCGTAGTCCCCGAAAATTTCGTGCCGCCCGCCGGTGGATTGCATTATCGCTGGCCGGATTTTCCGGGACCGCAGATCGAAGAGCGTCTTGAAGCGAAGAAAGCAGCAACGCTCGCGTTTGCTGCCGCAAATCCCATCGACAGAAAGATTTTTGCCGTACCCAATGCCCGCTTCGGCATTGTCACGACCGGCAAGGCCCACCTCGATCTCATGGAGGCGCTACGGTTGTTGGGCATTGATGCCGCCGCCGCCGCGAAAATCGGCCTCGACGTCTACAAAGTCGGCATGGTCTGGCCACTCGAACCCAATGGCGCGCTCGAATTTGTAAAAAACAAGCACGAGGTGCTCATCGTCGAAGAAAAGCGCGGCATCATCGAAAGTCAGTTCAAGGAATATTTTTACGACTACCCCGGTCGCAAGCCGAAACTCATGGTGGGCAAGCAAGACGAGAACGGCAATCGCCTGGTGCCCTGGGTCGGTGAGTTGTCGCCCTTGCTGCTCGCCGAAATCGTGGCAAAACGCATGGACCGTGAGTTTGGTGGCGATACCTTCATGCGGCGCGCAAAATTGCTGCTGCGAGATCGCGGCGCGGTAATTGAAATCGACGGTGCGAAACGCATACCCTATTTTTGCTCCGGCTGTCCGCACAATTCGTCGACGAAGGTTCCCGAGGGATCGAAGGCGCTCGCCGGCATCGGCTGCCATTTCATGGCCAACTGGATGGACCGCGACACGGACGGCCTTATTCAGATGGGTGGCGAAGGCGTCAACTGGATAGCCCGTTCAAAATTCAACGGCGGGCAGCATATATTTCAAAACCTGGGCGACGGCACCTTTTACCACTCCGGATCGCTGGCCATCCGCCAGGCCGTTGCCGCTGCTACCAATATTACTTTCAAAATTCTGTACAACGACGCCGTCGCCATGACCGGGGGACAGCCGGTGGATGGGCCCATTTCGGTACACTCGATAGCGCATTCGGTACGCGCCGAAGGCATAGACCGCATTGCACTGGTTTCCGACGAACCCGAGTTATTCAATGCCGGCGATTTTCCTGCCGGGACCACGATTTCACACCGACGCGAAATGGACGGCATTCAACGCGAGCTGCGTGACATCCCCGGCGTCAGCATCCTGATCTATGCCCAGACCTGCGCTCTCGAAAAGCGCCGACGGCGTAAACGCGGCAGCCTGGTCGAGCCGAAGAAATTCGTCGTCATCAACGAGCTTGTCTGCGAGGGCTGTGGCGATTGTTCGGTCGAATCCAATTGCCTGTCTGTTGTGCCAAAAGAAACACCGTTCGGGCGCAAGCGGCAGATCGACCAGAACACTTGCAATAAGGATTTCTCCTGCATCAACGGTTTTTGCCCGAGTTTTGTCACCGTGGAGGGCGATGTATCCGCCCGTTCGGCTGCGTCCAAAGACAACCCGCCGTTGACCACGGCCGCCGAGTCACTGACGCCGCCTGACATACCGTCGATCGATTCCTGCTTTGACTTGCTTGTGACCGGCGTCGGCGGCACCGGCGTGATCACGATTGGCGCGCTCATCACGATGGCGGCACATCTCGAGGGCAAGGGAGCCAGCGTCCTGGACTTCTTGGGCTTCGCACAAAAATTCGGTCCGGTGCTCTGCTACATTCGCATCGCGCCACAGCCGTCTGACATCAATCAGGTACGCGTCGAAGCAGCGCGTGCTGACGCGCTGATAGGCTGCGATCTGGTGGTCAGTTCATCACCCAAGGCCTCGATCACCTACCGCAAAAACCATACCCGGGCCGTCGTCAATTCCGCGCAGATGATGACTGCCGATTTTGTCATGCACAGGGACGCCAATTTGCGCGCGCCGGATCGCATCGAGGCGATCGCCGACGCCATCGGGTCCGACAATCTGGCCACCGTAAATGCGAACCAACTGGCGCAAAAACTGCTGGGCGATACGATTTATGCGAACGTCTTGCTGCTTGGATTCGCCTGGCAACGCGGCTTGGTACCGGTCTCGCACAAAGCGCTGATGCGCGCGATCGAGCTCAACGGCGTAGCGGTCGACAACAACCGGCGGGCGTTCACCTGGGGCCGCATTGCCGCGCTGCATCCGGAGCAAATTGAAGAGCAGTTGCATGAAGAAGACTATGCAGCCGAAACGCTGGACTCCGTCGTCGCCAGGCGTCGGGATTTTCTGGTCGCTTATCAGAATGAAGAGCTCGCGAAACGCTACGAAGCCATGGTTGAGCGCGTGCGCAATTGCGAGAACGCACTCGGCGGCGATGACGATCTGGCCACCGCGGTGGCGAAAAGCTACTTCAAATTACTGAGCTATAAAGACGAATACGAAGTTGCAAGACTGCATACACGCCCGGAATTCATCGCCTCGGTGCGCGCGGAATTCGGCGCAGGCGCTAAATTTCGTTTTCATCTCGCGCCACCGTTTCTCAACGCCGGATTGGATGCACGCGGGCGACCCCGCAAGAGGGAGTTCGGCGCCTGGATCCTGCCGCTGTTCCGGATACTGGCCAGAATGCGCGGCCTGCGTGGCACCGCTTTCGATATCTTCGGCAGGACTGCGGAACGACGGTTGGAGCGCGAACTGATCGTCGAGTTCGAAGAGTTAGTCGATGGTCTGTTACCTGAGCTGCAAGAGGACCAATTACCCAAAGCTGCTGAAACGATCGGGCTGTACATGAATATCCGCGGTTTCGGGCCGGTCAAACAAGAATCTGTGGATCGAGTTCGCCAGCAAATCAAACTACAATCCTGATATGGGGATCGAGTACGAGTTTGATAGCCGTCCTGACAACGGCCACACGTTAACTGTAGCCGACGGCGTCGAGTGGTTGCGCATGCCGCTGCCTTTTGCGCTCAGGCACATCAACTTGTGGCTCCTGCGCGAAGGCGATCGGTGGGCCATCGCTGATACGGGCGTTGGCAACGATGAAACCCGGAAGACATGGCACGCGGTATTTTCCGGCGCCATGGGCGGCGATCCCGCCGCGCGCATCATCGCAACCCACATGCATCCGGATCATGTCGGTTGCGCGGGATTCCTGGCACGACATTTCGATGTCGACTTCTGGATGACGCGTGACGAATACATGCTGTGCCGCATCCTGGTTGCTGACATCGACCGCGACGCGCCCATCGAGGGCGTTCTGTTTTACAAGAAGGCCGGATTTACCGATGAGCAGCTTGCGAACTACAAAAAGGCATTCGGTTTTTTCGGTAAGTTCGTAACGCCCCTCCCCGAGGCCTACCTGCGCCTGAATGACGGCGACAATCTGCTCATTGACGGGCAACGATGGGAAATCATTACTGGCGGCGGTCACTCGCCGGAACACGCATGTCTTTACGATTGCGACCGCAACGTACTGATCGCCGGCGACCAGTTACTGCCAACGATTTCATCGAACGTCAGCGTCTGGCCGAGGGACCCGCTGGCGAATCCGTTGCAGGACTGGCTTGAGTCCTTGCGCCAACTGCGATCCAGGGTCCCGGAGGACGTGCTCGTGCTGCCCTCTCACGGCAAGCCGTTTCGCGGGGCGTACGCGCGCATTGACGCATTGATTAAAGAACACATGGAAAAGCTCGACACGCTAAAGGAATGGTGCAAGGAAGCGCGGCGAGCCGTGGACGTTTTTCCAGCGCTCTACAAGAGAAGGATTGACGACAAAAATCGCATCATGGCCGTCGGTGAAGCGATCTCTCATCTGCACTACCTCGTACAGACGGGCGACCTCGAAACTCAGGATTCAGACGAGGCGATCTGGTACCGTACGCGGCGTTAAGAAACCCTCGTTGAGGCCAGCTGATGCCCTTATTCAAACGCACATTGAGCGAATTCATCTTCCGGCGATTCATGCTCAAGCATTACGCGTCCAATCTGCTGGTCGACATGAACCTCGAGGCCAAGAAGGACACGCTGGAATACATCAGGGCCAACATGGCCGATGCGCCGTATTTCGAAAAGCATCCGCAATTGGTCCGCTACGCGCTGAGTCAGGTCGGCAACGAAGGTTTGCACCTGGAATTCGGCGTTGGTCGCGGCAAGTCCATGCGCTGGATCGCGTCCGAGGTCGACAACACAGTACACGGGTTCGATTCTTTCGAAGGTATTCAGGAGCGCTGGAACGGTAATCCGATCGGAGCGTTCGCTCAGAAGCGCATGCCCAAGGTACCGGGGAACGTCGAATTCCACGTCGGTTATTTCGACGCAACTCTGCCCGGATTTTTGGCAAAGCATCTTGAGCCGATCGCGTTCCTGCACGTCGATTGCGATCTTTATTCATCGACGGCGACGATATTCGATCTGCTGGGCAACAGGCTGCAACCCGGCGCGATCGTATTGTTCGATGAGTACTACAATTTTCACCGCTGGCAGCAACACGAGTTCAAGGCGTTCCAGGAATTCGTGCAAAAATCGGGACTGGAGTATGAGTACATATGTTTCTCAGTGACCGGCCAGCAAGTCGCCGTCCGAGTATTGAATAACCCTTCATACTCTGCCTGAAAACCACGATGCCCATCCGTTCTCTTTGCATCACCGAAAGCGCTGATCGCCCGACAGTGCAAACCTTTATTGGGATGCACAACGCGGGTGTCGAGATCACGGTCGTTTGCCCTGCCGATCACCCGAACAACGCCGTACTCCAGGATGCTGGCGTCCCGACAATCGACATACGGCTGCCGAAGAACTTCGACAAAGACGGTATCGCAAAACTGCGGGCCGAATTGATCCGCGGCCAATACGACATTGTGCATACATTCAACAACAAGGCCGTGACCAACGGTCTGCGGGCCGCCAGGGGATTGCCGGTCAAGATCGTGTGCTACCGCGGCATCGTGGGCGCGCTGGGCTTTCTCGATCCGATGTCGTGGATGCGATATCTGAATCCGCGCATCGACCGAATCGTTTGCGTCGCTGACGCCATCCGGCGCCATTTCCTGCAAATGCAACCCGCCTTCCTGCGCATGCCCGCGACCCGTCCTGTCACGATTCACAAGGGCCATCTGCTCGAGTGGTATGACTCCGAGCCCACCGACCTCGGCCAGTTCGGAATTCCGCAAGACGCATTCGTCATCGGCTGCACGGCGAACTACCGCCCGCGAAAAGGCATTGACTACCTGATCGACGCCATCGGGATGCTGCCTTCTGACATTCCCGCGCATCTGCTGCTGGTCGGGCGAATGGACGCGAAGAAACTCACCGCCCGAATCAAAGCAAGTCCCGCCGCGGAGCGTATTCACCGCGTCGGGTTCCGCACGGATGCGCCGGAACTCAGTGCCGCATGCGACGTTTTTTGTCTGCCGTCGACGAAACGCGAAGGACTCGCGCGCTCCATCATCGAAGCGATGGCATATCGCGTGCCGCCGGTCGTCACCGACAGTGGCGGCAGCCCCGAACTGGTCGTTGACGGCGTATCGGGTATCGTCGTTCCGCCGCAAGACGCGGCGTCACTTGCCACAGCGTTCGAGAAACTGTACCGAGATCCAAATTTGCGCGCACGGATGGGCGACGCGGCGCGCGCCCGAATTGCGACCGATTTTCGCAACGAAGATACTGTGAACAAAACGATAGAGCTGTATCGCGATCTGATTCCGTGACTGACGTTAAAAAAACGCCGGTCCCTCGCCCGGAGTTGAACCCGACCGACTAATCCTTTAGCGGCAGCGCGGTCGAATATTTAACGCGCCGCAGCACGAAGGTCGAACTCGCCGATCGAACGGCGGAATGTTTGAGAATCTGCGCGTTCAGAAAGTCGTTGTAACTATCCATATCCTTAACAAGGACGTGCAGGACATAGTCACGTTCACCCGAGACAGAAAAACACTCTGTGACCTCGGGCAGCAATGACACATGGCGTTCGAAACTTTGGCGGTTTTCGTCAGTGTGTTCGGTCATCGCAACGAGCAACAAGACTTGAATATTGAACCCCGCAATTTTCGGATTCAGCAGCACGACCTGCCGCTCGATCAATCCAGCCTGCTCAAATTCCCTGATGCGCCGCCAGATCGAGGTCCTCGACATGCCAGCAAGTTCGGCAAGCTCACTTTGACTGCGCGTTGCGTCGAGTTGCAACTCGTTCAGGAGACGGCGATCGGCTCTGGAAAGTTTCATTGAATATAATTACCCATTAAACGCATTATTATGAAATGTTTACTACCTTATTCGCAGTAATTTAGCACTATCTGGGCACTATTTCTGCTTAGAACGCGCATAATGTGGAAAACGTTTGTAAGCATGAGGACAGCACGATGGCAGACCTTTTTGACAACCCGATGGGCCTCGACGGTTTCGAATTCGTCGAATTCGCGTCCCCCGACCCGGCAGTCCTCGAAAGCGCTTTCGCCCTGCTCGGCTTTAGCGAAATCGCAAAGCATCGTTCCAAAGACGTCACACTGTGGCGCCAGGGCAATATCAACTTCATTATCAACAACGAGCCCGGCAGTCCTGCCTGGTACTTCGCCAGGGAACACGGACCTTGCGCTTGTGGCATGGCGTTTCGCGTCAAGGATGCGCACAAGGCGTACTCACTGGCGCTCGAAAACGGCGCGCAACCTGTCGAAATCGAAACGGGACCGATGGAATTGCGCTTGCCAGCGATCAAGGGCATTGGTGGCGCAACTGTCTACCTGATCGACCGATACGAGGAAGGCACGTCAATCTACGACATTGATTTCATCTTCATCGAGGGCGTTGACCGGCATCCCGAAGGCTGTGGCTTCGACGTCATCGATCACCTGACGCACAACGTCTACCGTGGTCGCATGCAGTATTGGGCCGACTACTACGAAAAGCTCTTTAACTTCCGCGAGATCCGTTACTTCGACATCAAAGGTACGCATACGGGCCTGGTGTCGAAGGCGATGACGGCGCCCGACGGCAAGATTCGTATTCCCCTGAACGAAGACGCATCGCAAGGCGTCGGGCAGATCGAAGAATACCTGATGGATTTCAATGGCGAAGGCATCCAGCACATTGCGTTCAGTTGCGACAATCTCTTCGAGTGCTGGGACCGGCTGAAAAAACAGGGCATCGAATTCATGGCGGCACCACCTGCGGCGTACTATGAGATGCTGGAAGAGCGCCTGCCCGGGCACGGCGAACCCATCGACGAATTGCAGCCGCGCGGCATCCTGCTGGACGGAACGACCGATGGCGACGAGCCGCGCTTGTTGCTGCAGATCTTTTCAGCGAACATGGTCGGACCGACGTTCTTCGAGTTCATCCAGCGCAAGAAAGACGACGGCTTCGGTGAAGGCAACTTCAAGGCGCTGTTTGAGTCCATCGAACGCGATCAGATTACGCGCGGCATCGTCGACGCCGACGCCTGACAGGAGTTCAGCATGAAATTGAAACGGATTCACCACGTCGCCTATCGTTGCAAGGACGCGAAGGAAACCGTTGAGTTTTATCAGCGCGTCCTGAACATGGACTTCACGATCGCATTTGCCGAGGATCAGGTCCCGTCGACCAATGAACCGGATCCGTACATGCATGTCTTCCTCGAATGCGGCATGGGCAACGTCATCGCGTTCTTCGAGTTGCCGACGCAGCCGGAAATGGATCGCGACCGCAACACGCCCGTCTGGGTGCAGCACATCGCTTTTGAAGTCGAGGATTACGAGGCGCTGATTGCAGCAAAAGAACACATCGAAGCCCAGGGCCTGGACGTCATCGGCCCGACCAATCACGGCATTTTTCAATCGATATATTTTTTCGATCCGAACGGACACCGGCTGGAGCTGGTTGCTAACACGCAGACACAGGAACAGGTTGAGGAACTCAAACGAGTCGCACCTGCCATGCTCGAGGAATGGAGCCAAACCAAGAAAGCGCCACGCCACGCAGCCTGGCTGCACGAACTGGAATTCAGGGGATGAAACTCGCATCCATCAAACACGGCCGTGACGGTCGCCTCGTTGTCGTATCTGAAGACCTGACACGCTGTATTTCGGCCGCCAATATAGCGCCAACGCTGCAGGCCGCGCTCGACGATTGGGCAAACAAGCGTCCCGCGCTCGAAGCTATCGCCAAAGAACTCGAAGCGGGCGATGGTGACAGCTTCGACGAAGCCGCTTGCGCATCGCCCCTGCCGCGCGCGTATCAGTGGGCAGACGGCTCAGCCTACGTCAATCACGTCGAACTGGTTCGCAAAGCCCGTGGCGCGGAGATGCCCGATTCTTTCTGGACCGAACCACTAATGTATCAGGGCGGTTCCGATGCCTTCCTCGGACCCCGCGACGACATTCCGGTAGCGGACGAGGCCTGGGGCATCGATTTTGAAGCTGAAGTCGCCGTCGTCACCGACGATGTACCGATGGGCGTGTCTGCGAGCGATGCGATTGGCCACGTTCAGTTGCTCATGCTGGTCAACGACGTCTCCTTACGAAATCTGATTCCGGGCGAGCTGGCGAAAAGCTTTGGTTTCTTTCAGTCGAAACCTTCCAGCGCTTTCTCACCCGTTGCGATCACGCCGGACGAACTCGGTGATCACTGGCGCGACGGCAAACTGCATCTGCCGCTGCTCTCGTTCCTGAATGACGAAGCGTTCGGCAAGCCCGAAGCGGGCGTCGACATGACGTTCGACTTCGGTCGACTGATCGCGCATGCCGCCAAATCGCGGCCCCTGTGCGCCGGCTGCATCATTGGTTCGGGTACGGTTTCGAACAAACTCGATGACGGCCCCGGAAAACCCATCAAGGACGGCGGCGTCGGCTATTCGTGCATCGCGGAGATGCGCACGATCGAAACCATCAATGACGGCAAGCCAAGCACATCGTTCATGAAGTTTGGCGATCGCGTGCGAATCGAGATGCGGGACAACAACGGAGCGTCCATTTTCGGTACGATCGACCAGGTTGTGACCGATTACGAAGACGCGTGTTGATCAAGCTCTACAGTTACTGGCGTTCCTCAGCCGCGTATCGCGTGCGCATCGCGCTGCATCTCAAGGGACTCGAACACGAGATAGTGCCCGTGTCGCTGGCGCCCGGCGTTTCCGAGCACCGGCAAGACGCCTACCGCGCAAAGAATCCGCAGATGCTCGTACCCTTTCTCGAGGACGGTGAAGTGGCGATCGCACAATCCATGGCGATGCTCGAGTACCTGGAGGAGACGTACACCGACGTCACGCTCTTGCCTGATCAACAGCCGCTGCGAAGCCGCGTACGCGCCTTTTGCAACATGATCGCGTGCGACGTTCACCCGCTATTGAATTTGCGAATACTGGAATATTTCAAGACCGAACTCGACACCGACCCGATGGCGCATTGGTACGCGCACTGGATTCACGAAGGATTCAAAGCTCTCGAAGCGTTGGCCAGTAACGGCCCGTACGTCTTCGGGGAGAACGTCACTTTGGCTGACGCGCTGCTCGTGCCGCAAATGTACAACGCCCGACGCTTCGAAGTAGAGCTAGGCAATTATCCGAAGCTCGTAGCGGCCGTTGACCACTGCAACAAGCTGGAAGCGTTTCAGGCCGCCGCCCCGGAAGCTCAGTCCGACGCCAGCAATCCCGCGTGACTGCCTGACCAGGCAGCCACCAATGCGTCGCCCTCGGCGACTTGCTCAGCACTCATTTTGTCGGAAATCGCATCGCGCTTGGCGCTGGCGTCGATGTCCTCCAGCAAAAGCGCGAGGCTGAACCACTTGTAGGCCTGAATCGGATCGTAGTCTTCGCCAAAATCCATCGCATAGAATCGTCCCAGCGCGATCATCGCCTCGGTGACGCCCTGGTCGGCCGCAAGACCAAACAAGCGCATGGCTTCTACGTCGTTTTGCGGCAGACCCCAGCCGTTTTGATGCATTACGGCCAGATTGCATTGCGCCGCCGCATGGCCCTGCCCGGCGGCAAGCCCGTACCACTTGATGGCCGCCGCATCGTCCATGGTTACACCAAAGCCGTTGCCGTACATCTGGCCAAGACCAAACTGGCTACCGATGTCTCCAGCTTCGGCAAGGGGCTGCCACTCGGCTAACGCGGTCTCGTAGTCCGCGGAGCTGTAGGCGTCAAGGCCTTTCTGGAAATCGGCGCCCCAGACAAGCGTGGCAAGCAGCAACGAAGCAGCTGCCAGAATGATGCATGAGATTCGCATGAGCACGACCTTTCCCGATTTGCGCCTGAGGCAATAGAGGCGACCCAGTCAGTATAGTCTCAAGTATATCTCTGAATGGACTATTCGGGTTTATGAGGACTTTAAACTCAAAGGGGGAGCCATATGGCTCCCCCTTTGAGTTTGATGGTGAAGGGTGGAGTTGCCTCGCGCCTTCCCAGGCACTCGCCCTGCGGGCGCACTGCGTGCGTCCAAAATCGCAGAAGGCGATTTTGTGAACCACCTTCGGCGGTACATATCGATCTCTCCCCAAACAAAAAAGGCGCCCCGCAAGGGGACGCCGTTTTTATTTGGTGGTGAAGGGTGGACTTGAACCACCGACCTACGGGTTATGAGTCCGTCGCTCTAACCAGCTGAGCTACATCACCGAATTCGGGTCGCAGATTGTCCCGATGCGGCCCGTGGCTGTCAAGACAATCCGGATGATTATGCGGGTCGCGCGCAAGGCCGGCTCCTACGACACAAGGCCCGGCGAGTGAGATGCTGTGTAGAGGTACACAGTATGTCGATGGACGGCCATTGTGCGAATAGGAGTTGGGGTAATCGCGCGTAAGACGCGCTCCTACTACACGTTGAAGCGGAAGTGCATGACGTCGCCTTCCTGCACAATGTAGTCCTTGCCTTCCAGGCGCAGGCGGCCCGCTTCTTTCGCGCCCTGCTCACCATTGCCTGCCAGAAAATCGTCGTAGGCAATGACTTCTGCGCGGATGAAGCCTTTCTCGAAGTCGGTGTGAATCTCGCCCGCAGCCTGCGGCGCCGTGGCGCCGATCTTCGTCGTCCAGGCACGAACCTCTTTGACGCCTGCCGTAAAATAAGTCTGCAAGCCGAGCAACGAATACCCGTGCCGAATCACGCGATTGAGGCCGGGCTCGTCAAATCCGAGGTCCGCCAGGAATTCCGCTTTGTCCTCGTCATCCAGCAACGCGATCTCAGCTTCCGCCGACGCGCAAATCGCCACCATCTCCGCGCCCTCTTGCACTGCATACTCCCGCACCGCGTCCAGATGCGGGTTGTTTTTGAAGCCGTTCTCGTCAATGTTGGCAATGTACAAGACGGGCTTCGCCGTAATCAGATGTACGCTCTTGAGTATCTCTTTTTGACGGTCGTCGAGATCCAAAGTGCGAATAGGCAGCCCCTCATCCAGGTGTGCCTTGATGCCAGCCAGTGCGTCACGATGGGAGATGGCGTCTTTTTGCCCGGTCTTCGCCGTCCGCGACGCTTTGTCGTACTGCTTCTCGACGGATTCCAGATCGGCCAGGGCCAGTTCGGTATTGATCGTATCGATGTCGTCGAGCGGATCGATTTTCCCGGTCACGTGGGTGACATCATCGTTTTCAAAACAGCGCACGACGTGTGCGATGGCATGGGATTCGCGAATATTTGCCAGGAACTGGTTGCCGAGGCCCTCACCCTTCGAGGCACCCGCCACGAGACCCGCAATATCAACAAATTCCATCGTCGTGGGCAGAATTTTTTCAGGCTTGACGATGCCGGCGAGCACTTCCAAACGCGGATCAGGAACCGGCACGATGCCAACATTCGGTTCGATCGTGCAAAACGGATAGTTCTCCGCCGCGATTTCAGCTGCGGTCAGCGCATTAAACAGGGTCGATTTACCAACGTTCGGCAGGCCGACGATGCCACAGGTAATTGCCATGGGTTAATCTCGTGTGTGTAATTTTTTCTGGGCTGCGTTCAAACCGTCTTCCACCAGTAGTGGCATAACGTCGATCGCTTCATCGATATTTTTTTCCACCGCCGCTTCGACATCGGCGCCACCGCGTTTTAGTACGTGATTTGTCACTTGGCTCTTCTCACCCGGATGCCCGACGCCAAGCCGCAGCCGCATAAACTCCGGGCCGCAATGATTGATGATGTCGCGCAGACCATTGTGGCCACCGTGCCCCCCACCTTGCTTCAGCCGCGTGGTGCCCGGCGGTAAATCAATCTCGTCATGTGCCACCAGCAACCCGGCGACCTCGAGACGGTAATAATCGATCACGCCCCGGATCGGTCCGCCGCTGAGATTCATGTAGCTCTGCGGCTTGACCAACCAGATATCTTCGCCGTGCAATTTGATGCGACAACATTCGGCATCGAATTTTTTCTCGAAGCGAAAATGGCCGCCAAACTTCCGCGCCAGCGCATTCACAAACCAGAAACCGGCGTTGTGAAGCGTACGCTCGTACTTTTCCTCGGGATTGCCGAGGCCGGCGATGATATTTAGTGAGTGGGACATGACGTGGCGATGTTAAACAAAAAGACCGCCACATGGCGGTCTTTTCGCAATATTGCTAACAGCGACTACTCGTCTTTGGGCTCGTCGCCAGAAGGCTCGGCTGTCGCCTCGTCGGTAGCACCTTCCTCCGCTTCTGCCGCTTCTTCCCCTGCTTCCGCCTCAACAACGTCTTCTTCGACCGGCGCTGCCTTGATCACATGGATCGAAACAATGGCATGGTCGTGCTCCGGACCCTGAGCAAGCTGCGGTATTTCGACACCGTCCGGCAGCTTGATGTCGGAGAGATGCAACATCGCATCAAGCTCCAGCTCGGAAATATCAACTTCGAGGAATTCCGGCAGGTCTTTCGGCAAACAGGCCACTTCAACATCGTTGATCAGGTGGGCAACCTTGCCACCGCCGTCTTTCACACCAACGGCGACGTCGGCGCCAGTGTAGTGCAACGGCACGTTCACCTTGATCAACTGATCTTCGACGATGCGCTGGAAATCCATGTGCATGATCATGTGTTTCGCAGGATGACGCTGCAGATCCTTCAGAATGGCCGCCTGGCTCTTGTCGCCAACCTTGATATTCAGGACGCTCGAATAGAACGACTCGTTCTCGAGTTTCTGCAGTACTTTATTTTGGTCAAACACCAGTGCCCGCGGCGGACGCCCGGCACCGTAGATGATTGCAGGAACTTTTCCTTTCAGACGCAGGCGGCGGCTCGCACCTTTCCCCTGGTCCTCACGGATTTCTGCAATCAGATCGAATTCGTCACTCATGACTGTATCTCCAATATCCGATTGATATTGCTGGACTTTATCCAACGTTTGAATACGCGTGAATCGCGACCAATCCACGCAAGGGCGCGCATGTTAACCGATGGGGGTCGGAAATACCACCGCAGGAGGGGGACGAATCAGTCCACGTACAGGGACGAAACGGACTCGTCGTCCGAGATCCGCCGCATCGTCTCCGCCAGCAATTCCGCCGTCGACAGCTGTCGAATTTTCGTGCAGGCCTGTGCCTCTTCGTTCAACGGAATCGTATCGGTGACGACGACCTCATCAAGAGCTGATTCCGTGATCCGAGACACCGCCGGGCCGGAAAGAACCGCGTGTGTGATGTACGCCGAAACGCTGACAGCGCCCCGTTCCTTGAGCGCGCCTGCCGCATGGCAAAGTGTGCCAGCCGTGTCGACCATGTCGTCGATCATGACGCAGTTCTTGCCGTCAACCTCGCCGATTATGTTCATGACCTGGGACTGGTTTGCTTTATCGCGCCGTTTGTCGATGATGACGAGATCGGCGTCGCCGAGGCGTTTTGCCAGGGCACGAGCACGTACCACACCGCCAACATCGGGCGACACGACGACCATATTCTCGTATTTTTGCTTCCAGACGTCGCCTAACAGCAACGGCGAGGCATAAACATTGTCCACCGCGATATCGAAAAAGCCCTGAATCTGGTCGGCGTGGAGATCGACGGTCAGAACGCGATCGACACCAGCCGTACCAAACATTTTTGCTACCAACTTGGCGGTGATTGGAACACGCGCCGACCGCGGGCGGCGATCCTGGCGAGCGAAACCAAAATACGGAATGACGGCCGTGATACGAGCGGCTGACGCCCGTTTGATGGCGTCAATCATAATCAGCAATTCCATCAGATTTTCAGAGGCCGGTGGACAGGTAGGCTGAATGATAAAAGTCTCGCGACCGCGTATATTTTCGAGAATCTCGACGTTTATTTCGCCGTCCGAAAAGCGACCAACATGCGCTCGTGCCAGCGGGACTCGTAAGCACCGGGCGATTTCCTTTGCCAGTTGCGGGTGGGCGTTACCCGTAAAAACCGCCGTTGTTGCCAGATCCACATTACCCCCTTAAGCGAGAGATGGCTGGGGCGGCAGGATTCGAACCTGCGGTACACGGGATCAAAACCCGATGCCTTACCACTTGGCTACGCCCCAACAAGTTTGAAATGCGTATTGCGGCGCAATTGTGCTGTCCACCCCGGTCACTGTCAACGATCGAAGAATGTCCATTTATCGATGACCATGCGCACCCGGGTATTCGGGTTGCTTACCGTCAACTTGTGTGGCAATTGCTGGCCAGCGGCATTCCGATAGCGCGAAATTTCGACGACCCAGTTGCTTTGCACAAGCCTTGCCAAGCGTCCTGCTTCGTCCAGTTCGGTTGCGGCGGGCGCAGCCGGATCCGGTATTCCCAGCGCCCAGAATCTCAGGCTGGCAATCGGAATCGTCCAGCCATAACGGGTGTAAAGCTCCTTCTCGGGCTCGACAAGTACGGTTTGAATCCCGTCTTTGTCGGTCAGTACGATCGCCTGATCGTCACCCTTTATCCTGACCGTGCCGATGCCAAGCGGCCCGCTCACTGTGGCGTCAAACGCATCGCCCGCCTGGGTCCAGTTGAATTTCCCGTTGAAACCCTCGTCACCGGCTTTCACTGCGATACGACCCTTGAATTCCCAGTTGGAAATGTTGCCCAGCACGGTTTGCCTGAGTTCCCAGGTTGAGAGGTCGGGTAACGCCGGACTTGGGCGCACCGCAGCGCAACTCGCGAGTCCGAACAGGCACAAGCCAAGCAGCGCGGGCCGGGAGACTCGACGGTTAAAGCGTCTCAGGGAAATAACGTGTGCGCACATCTTCCAGTAACTCACTGCCAGGATTTCGTTCTTCGGCTGATGCCAGCAACGCTAAGGCCTCATCACGCCGCTCAAGAACCGCCAATACTTCCACCAGGTGCGACGCCACCTCATGGTCGCTCAAACGCTCAAACGCCCGCCGCAATTCGACCAGCGCTTCTTCATGGCGCCCGAGCTTGTACAAGACCCAGCCAAGACTATCAATGATAGCGGCGCTCTGCGGGTCGTAAGCCAATGCCTTTCGGATGAGCTTTTCGGCCTCGGCAGCTCGCTCCGTGCGATCTGCAAGCGTATAACCCAGTGCATTCAGCGTCACGGCGCTACGCGGCCAGCGCTTTACGGCGTCGCGATAGCCGACGATGGCTTCATCGAGACGCCCCGCGCGCAGCAACAACTCCGCCCGGCCAAGTACGATGTTTTCATTGTCAGGCCGGTACTCGATCGCCTTCGCGTAGACGTCCAGGCCCTCGTCGTAGCGCTTGAGCGAGACCAGTAAGCGTGCTTTTGCGATGACCATATCAACGGCGTGATCGGGTGACGACTGCGCAAAGCCATCGAGCAGCTCGAACGCAGCATCGGCATTTTCGAGTTGATGGGCCAGCAGCACGCTTGCGCGCCGCTGCGAGGCCACCGCATTCGTGCCAGCGTGCACCTCCCGGTACAAGCGCGCGGCACGTTCGTATTCCTCGCGATAATCGGAGATTCTCGCCAGGTAGAACAGGGCATCCATCGAGTACTGTCCGGACGCCAACAAATTCTGGAAATCGTCCCAGGCAGCATCGAGACGCCTGAGGCGGAAATTGATGATTGCTATCAAGCGCAACGCATCGGTGCGCCCGCCATGTTCCCGCGCAACCTGATTCGCCTGACTCAGCGCGTCGTCGTCACGACCCACAAGCATGTAAACGAGCGCGAGCTCCATTCGTGCATCCGGGTTCGGTCGCTCGCTGTCGCCAATGATGTGCGCGAGATACTCAATCGCCCTGTCTTCTTCGTCGTCAATCAACAGCGCACGCGCGTACAGGAGCTGCGGCCTGATATTGTCGGGGTCGAGCTCAAGCGCGCGAATCGCTCGTTCCCTAGCGTGCGTTGAGTCTCCGGCCTGCAGCGCAAGAATGGCGACCGCATAGTGCGCCAGAGAAGAATCTCTGTAGGGCTTCGCGAGGGCCCGCATCAGTTTGTCAGCCGCTTCGGCATCGTCTTCGTCGGACAAATAACCGACGAGTGACAACAGGCCTTCACCGACGTCAGCGGAGCGGTCCCTGAACAGGCGCCTGAAGTGGCGTCGGGCATTGCGCAGATCACCGAGGCGAAAATAAAGCTGTCCCAGGTAGGCACGCGCCTCGTCGCTGTCCTTGTCGAGCTTTATCCAGCGCTTGGCCGCCAGCAGCGCTTCGTCACTGAATCCATAGGAGAAGCCCATGCGGGTCGCCTTGCGTGCCAGCGCGACGCTCTCGCTTTGCTGAGCCGCTTTGCGATACTCGATTGTCGCCTTGAGGTACTCATTGCGCCGCAGCGCGGTTTCGGCCTGTCGAACGTGCACGTTCGCCGCAGCCGCGCCGTCGTCGTCCGCGCTGGCTGGAACAATTCCCAAAACCAACATCAGGGCGACCAGCATGGTCAGCGATATCGCTGACAGCCATCGGCGGTTTTCTTGCATAGAATTTCGTCCGTTTGTTACCCAGACCTAAGGAACTGACGGTTCAGTTCGCTTATGATACGCACTCCGTAATCTTTCGGTGTCGTACCGGCACCGCCATAAAATGTCATGCCGCTGCAAATACTCGGGCTAAACCATAACACGGCATCTGTCGAAATTCGCGAGCAAGTCGTCTTCTCGGGAGATGACATTGCGCGTGCGCTGACCGACACAACCGCGCTCGACGGAGTCGACGAGGTCGTGCTGTTATCGACGTGCAATCGCACGGAATTTTATGTTATTGCGAACGATGATGGCCCTGCCCGGTTGCGGGAGTGGCTACGCGGCGACCGCAATCTCGATCCGTCCTTCGACGAGACAATGTTCACGCTCAAAGACGACGCAGCCATTCGGCATATATTTCGCGTGGCCTGTGGGCTCGACTCCATGGTGCTCGGCGAATCGCAAATTTTAGGGCAACTGAAAGAGGCGTTCCGCTACGCCGAAAGCGCCGGAACAATGGGCCGCCAGCTTGGCCGGCTGATGCAGCACACGTTCGCGGTCGCGAAGAAAATTCGCACGGACACAGAAATTGGCTCGAGCCCGGTATCGGTAGCTTCCGCGGCAGTGAGCCTGGCGAACCACTTCTATGCCAGTTTCAAGAATCACACAGCGCTGCTAATCGGCGCCGGTGCGACGATTGAATTACTGGCCAAGCATCTTGCGAACCGTGATATCGGGCGTTTGTTCATCGCCAATCGCAATATTGAACGCGCACAGGAACTCGCGAATCGCTTTGGTGGATTCGCGCTGCCATTATCCGAGATCGAAGGAACGCTGCCTGAGGCGGATATGTTATTCAGCTCAACAGCCAGCCATGATCCCGTAGTAACGGTTGAACACATGAGGGCGGCGATAAAAGCGCGCAAGCGCAAACCCATCTTTGCGGTGGACATCGCAGTACCACGGGATATTGAAACTGGCGTCGGCGATCTTGAAGACGTGTACCTCTACACCATTGACGATCTG
Organism: Pseudomonadota bacterium; assembly: GCA_022563255.1. GTDB lineage: Bacteria > Pseudomonadota > Gammaproteobacteria > Steroidobacterales > Woeseiaceae > UBA1847. The sequence continues at coordinate 57,214 of JADFNS010000002.1, read as the reverse complement.
GAGCGGGTTATTCAGGAAGGGCAAGGCAGTCGCGAGGTTGCTGCCGTGGAAGCCAACGCGTTGCTCGACGACGAGATTCGGCGTTATCAGAACATGGAGCGTTCCAAACAGGTGGTGCCAGTCATCGCGGCGCTGCGCGAACAGGGCGGTTCCATTCGGGAACAGGTCAATGCGAAGGCGCTCAAGCGCCTGGCAAGCGGCGCATCTGCGACCGACGCCATCGAATACGCAACGGCATCTTTGCTAAAAAAGTTGTTGCACAATCCCTGTGTCACCCTGCGCAGGGCCGGCGAGTCCTCCGACGAAGATTTGATCGATGCGGCTCGCGAGCTCTTCGGCATCGACACGGACAAGCAAGGTTAAGCCGTGAAAGAGTCCATTCGTTTCCAACTCGAATCTGTCGGCGAGCGCTTTGAAGAAATAGCGGGCTTGCTGGCGGATCCGGATGTCATCGCGGATCAGGAGCAGTTTCGCGATCTATCGAAGGAATACGCCCGGGTGGAGCCCGTCGTCGAGCTGTTCAGGCAATATCAGATGCTCGTTGATGACATCGACGCCGCCGAAGAAATGGCGCATGACAGCGATGGGGAAGTTCGCCAGATGGGCAAGGATGAACTCGTTGTCCTCAGCGAGCGGCGGGAAATACTTTTGCTGCAATTGCAGAAATCCCTGATTCCGCCCGATCCACACGACGACTCCAATGTCTTTCTTGAGATACGTGCCGGTACCGGCGGCGACGAGGCTGCGATCTTCGCGGGCGACCTGTTTCGTATGTACTCCAGATACGTGGAAAAATCCGGTTGGGCTCTTGAGGTGATTTCGGCTCGCGAAGGCGAGCACGGTGGCTTCAAGGAGATCATCAGCCGGATCACAGGAAACAGCATCTTCGCCAAGCTGAAGTTTGAATCGGGCGCGCATCGTGTGCAGCGCGTACCCACAACGGAATCACAAGGCCGAATTCATACATCGGCCTGCACGGTGGCTGTACTTCCAGAACCCGATGAAATCGAAGAGATTGAAATCAACCCGGCGGACTTGCGAGTCGATACTTATCGCGCATCCGGCGCGGGTGGCCAGCACGTCAACAAGACAGACTCCGCGGTGCGCCTGACTCACTTGCCAAGCGGCATCGTCGTCGAGTGTCAGGACCAACGATCGCAGCACAAGAATCGGGCACGCGCGATGTCGTTGCTGCAGGCGCGGTTGCTGGATGAACAGGTCGCCGAGCAAGAGGCCGAGCACGCCCAACGACGCAAATTACTCGTGGGTTCCGGGGATCGCAGCGAGCGCATTCGCACCTACAATTACCCACAGAGCCGCGTCACCGACCATCGGATCAACCTGACTCTCTACAAACTGGACGAAATTATTGAGGGCGGCCTCGAACAAATCATCGAACCATTAATCAATGAGTACCAGGCCGACCAGCTCGCGGCGCTTGGCGGCGAATAATTACCCTATTGCGCTGGTTGCTCTTGCGGATTGGACTCGTCAATTGATCCCCCCGGATATCCCTCACGAAGGTCGTCTAGCCCAGGGCGAGAGCGTACTTCGTGCTTGATTAACATTTCTATGTTCGCCGCCATGTACGGTGGCGCGCTTTCGGGGCCACCTTCAAACTGCAACTCGACCGCCTGAATCGCCGCTTCGATATCTGCGGCGATTATCGCGCCAACCGAACTTTCAGTAAGAAGAGCATAGTGATGTAGCGCGGATGCATAATCCTGTTGCTGTAATTCGAGAACGACGGCGATGTACAGCAACTTCAGGTACTTTTCGCGTTTCAGCCAGCGCCCCTGGTTGAGCATCGCCAGGCGAAAACACCGCAATTGCTCGACTTGATCGCCGCGCTCGCTGGCAACACGACCCTCGGTGATAAAGGAGTAAGCAAGTTCAAATGCATTCAAGGCGCTGTTGTCGCGAATCTCGTCAATACGCACTTTCGCATCATCGAGTTTGCCATCGTTAATTAATGCATGGATTTTCGCGTTGCGTGAAAAAAATTTTCTCGATAAGCGAAGGCGCCTTTGACTGTAGACGAAATAAAAATGCGCATTCGCTTTTCGTGCCTCCGCAGTCTCGAAGCGCCAGTTCCGGACCGCTGCTAACGCCGCTGCCTCAAAAGCGTCGCTGCCACTTGAGTCGTCAATTGTCGCTGCGGCGACGGTGCCGTCACTATTGACGATGTAGCTGAGGACAACCCAGCCTTCACGGCTGCGTTTGCGTTCTGATATCGGGTATTCGGGCTCAATTTGTTCGATGAATTGCAGGTTTGCACTCTGGGATTCGGTTCGCGCTAAAGCATCCGCCGACAGTGCGGTAAGTAAAACCAGTATCCAGCCAAACTGCCAACAGTACATGCCTGCCTCCCCGGTCTTTCGGTGACAAGGCGCTAGCCGAGTATACCCCTCTTATGCATGGCACGGGCGTAGACAAACAACCCCAGTGCGATCAGGAAAATTACAGCAGGCAACCGAGCACACCACCCCATACCACTATGGCCCAGGCAGCCTCTACCCACGCCGGAAACACGAGGAAGAATTCAAGTTGCTCAGGCGTAAAGGCGCTCAGGTAAGTTTCCGGTCTGTGTCATCACGTAATCCACCGCTCCCATGGCACTCCGCAAAAGCCCGACGATGCCAATCACCCACAGGTCGCGAGGCGTCGCCATTACCGGCGACCGCACTTGATCTGGAGCGAAGCGAAATCCTGAATATAGGCTGGCGCTTCTGACACTTTCCTACCGATGTTTCCGTTTCCGTCGCTAGCACCCGGATTCGATCTCATCCACTCGCCGTATTTAATGTCGGTACCAACACGATACAACGGTCGCACGGACCATCGGTATTTCTTGCAGGCTTCAAGTTCCACAACCACGGTGTGCCGCGATTCCCCGACGCTGCTCGCGGAGTAAACGAGCTGATGCATATCGTATATTTCGACATCGTAAGAAATATCAGTTTCGTCGATAGCGCTAGCCCACGCCCCGTACGAATCGCTGCCAAGTAATTTTAGTTCCCATGCGAGGGTCGGGATCAAAGATCGACTGAGGCCGTGCCATTCATTTTTCTTAACGCGGGCTACGGTGTCGGTTTCCAGAGGTCGCAGCTCATATTGCAGTTCAACTCTCTTGAATACCTCAGCCGAAATTTCACGCCCGATATAATGCCGCGCAAAGTTAGTGTAATCCCGCCAAAGCGCGTTGTCGTTCCTGGTCCAGTTACCTAGCGTATCTCGGTCCTGGTATTGAACCACACTGGAATACAGATCCCTGCCATCACTCACGCGACGCAACGTCGCACTCGCCGACGTTGTGATGATGGCATCCTTGCCTTGAACATTAATCGTTACATCGGTGAGACTCACATACAGGATCGCGTCCGTATCGTTTGGAATCGGAGTGGACGGTGCGAAAACCTTTGCATCGAGGTCGGGTATCTTCCAAATACTCCAGAATACGTCGGACGCCAGCGCGTCGTTTGACAATGGCTTGCCGGTCGCCTTGGTGAGATCAGCCGTAAGCGCGTCGCGAAAATCCTGAATCTCCTGCTTCGCTTTCCCTGACAACCCACCGAACAGCATGCCGGGAAGCCTCAGGATTGGAAACCCGATACCGATAGGGATACCGCCGATATCCGTTGAAACGCCATCCCCGATTCTGGAACCGGCCTGCATTCCACCCAGAAGCCCCGGCGATTCCTTCCCGTAGGTACCAGTCGTAGCCTGACTGGCCGGACTGCGGCCCGGCAATACAACAACCTTTTGCACGGAAGACCGAAGTTCCTCCGACATGTGCGACTGCGACTGCGCCGCGGCGGGATAGAACGCCGCTGTCGCGCCAATCACAAGAAGGACAACTCTGGCGATCAGAGCGCTGGAGTTTCCTTCGCCGCGTTCTTGAGTATGCATACCTCGCCTCCTACATTAACAAAGAGCTTTCCGCCAATGAGAACATTGACGCGCAATCCAGCCCTGTGAAGCAAGCCTCTTACAATCTCTTTTTTCGAGATGCCCTTATTTTCAAGCGTCGCACCCAGACTCGCGCACGGCTCACAAAGCTCGACTCCGAAGAAAGTCACCTCACCGATACTGAACTCCTTCCCGACCAGTTCATTCAGGCGCACTCCCCTCGTGACGATGTTGCGCCGCGTCGCGCCCGGCGCCAGGCATGCGCCGAATTTCTCGTTAAAACGTTCGATCTCTTCAATCTCAATCAGAGTGACGTTTTGTCCTGGCGATTTGTCTGCGCGAAAGTATCGATCACCAACAATGCCTGCGCCGGCGACGACCTCAATCTCGTTAACGCTTTCCTGCTCACCGCCATAATCGCGGGCAATGTAAATTGCTTCAATCATCCCAGTGCCTGATCCAGATCTTCGATCAGATCGTCTACCGCTTCGATACCGATGGACAACCTGATCAACTGATCGTTGATTCCCAGTGCCGCGCGATCTTTTTCCAGCACGCTCGCGTGCGTCATGATTCCCGGGTGATCGACCAGGCTCTCAACCCCTCCAAGACTCTCAGCCAAAGCGAAAACCGTACAGCGCTCAAGGAACGATCTCGCTTCAGCAAGACCGCCTTTGATGAAAAACGTAACGATGCCACCAAAACCGTCCATCTGTTTCGCGGCGAGTTCGTGCTGCGGGTGCGAATCCAGACCGGGATACAACACCCTGTCTACGCGCTCGTCATGTTCCAGCCACCGGGCGATTTGTGCGGCGCTTTCACAATGTCGTTGCATGCGGATAGCCAGCGTCTTGACTCCGCGCAAAGCCAGAAAGCTGTCAAATGGACCGGCTATGGCGCCGATCGAGTTGTGCAAATAAGCGAGTCGTTCCGCCAACCCGTCGTCCGCCGTGATCGCAATGCCGCCAATTATATCGGAATGGCCGTTGATGAATTTCGTGGCTGAGTGCATGACGATGTCCGCACCAAACTCCAGTGGCCGTTGCAGATAAGGTGTTGCGAACGTGTTGTCGACGACCACCAGGGCATCGTGCGCTTTCGCGATCGCAGCAATGCCGGAAATATCCACGATCTTGAGCAGCGGGTTGCTCGGTGTTTCCAGCCAGACCATGCGCGTGTCGTTTCGAAACAAACTTTCGACTGTGCCGAAATCCGTCAGATCCTCAAAACTGAAGTCGAGTGCCGCACTGCGTTTGCGCACATCGTCGAACAGGCGGCGCGTGCCACCGTAAAGATCGTCCATGGCAATGACGTGGCTGCCGCTGTCGATCAGTTCCAGAATTGTTGCCGCAGCCGCCATACCTGAGGCGAACGCAAATCCCTGTGTGCCGGACTCCAGATCGGCGATGCAACGTTCGTACGCCATGCGCGTCGGATTCTGCGTACGCGAATATTCGTAGCCCTGATGTACGCCGGGACTGGACTGAACATACGTCGATGTTGCGTAGATCGGCTGCATGATCGCGCCCGTTGTCGGGTCCGGCTCCTGACCCGCATGAATTGTGCGGGTCGCGAAACCGAGCTGCTTGTCTTTCCCTGCCATATTCAACAGTCCTCAGATCTGGCGGCGCAGATAGTTCAATACGTCCGAGCGCGTGATTAGCCCCAAAAACTCGTCACCGTCCATAATCGCCGCATAGGGCTGCACACGCAGCATCGCGACCAGATTGTTCACGCTCTCCGACTTTTCCAGCTTGATGAACGCCGATTCCATCGCATCCTCAATCGGCGCGGCCATGAGTTCCGGCTTGCCATAGACGAACTGGATGATCGCATCTTCCGTCACAACACCCACCAAGGTGCCTTCATCCATCACCGGCAATTGCGAGAAGCCCGCGTTGCGCAAGCGATTGTGTGCGGTAGTCAGCACGTCGGTCAGACCAACCGTGATCGTCGCGCGCTCCCCGTGCAACCGCCCAATCAGGTCGCGCAGATCGCCAAATTTCTCGCGCTCGATGAAGCCCTGATCCTCCATCCAGAAATCGTTAAACAATTTTGACAGGTATTTATTGCCCGTATCGCACACAAAGCTTACGACCGTTTTTGCTTCGGTCTGTTCACGGCAATATTTCAACGCGGCAGCAAGCAGCGTCCCCGAAGATGAGCCCGCAAGAACGCCTTCCTTCTTCAAGAGCTCACGTGCCGCCGCGAACGACTCCGCATCGCTGATAGCGTACGCCCTTGTAACTCTGTCGAAATTCGCGATCGACGGAATGAAGTCTTCGCCGATACCTTCGACGAGCCAGCTGCCGCCCTCACCCAGTTCACCCTTGTTGATGTAGTCTGCCAGCACCGAACCAACCGGGTCAGCAAGAATCATTTCCACGTCCGGGGCATGCTCCGTCAGGTATTTGCCGATACCGGTCACGGTACCGCTGGAGCCGACGCCAAGCACGATTACATCCAGTTCGCCGCCCATCTGCTCAAAGATTTCGGGAGCGGTCGTCAGCTCGTGCGCCAACGGATTGTCCTCATTGCCGAACTGATTGATGAAGTACGCGCCGTTTTCATCGGCAATTTTCCGGCCGAGGTCCTGGTAATACTCTGGATGCCCACGGCCAACGTCCGATCGCGTCAGCACGACCTCCGCGCCCATGGCGCGCAAATTGAATATCTTTTCCTGGCTCATCTTGTCGGGCAAAACCAGGATCAACCGGTATCCTTTTTGCGCCGCGACCAACGCAAGACCCAAACCGGTGTTGCCTGCTGTTGCCTCGACCAGCGTATCGCCGGGTTTGATGTCGCCGCGTTTTTCGGCCTGCTCGATCATTGAGATACCAATGCGGTCTTTTATCGAGCCACCGGGATTCATTTGTTCGAGCTTGAGAAACAGGCGACAAGGTCCCGTATCGATATGCGTGACCTCGAGCATCGGCGTTTTGCCAACCATGTCGAGAATGTTGGAATACACGTTCATGGGCGTATCAGTTACATTAGAAATTTTCGGCGAGTGTACTCCAACATGAGACTGGATGCTGCCGTTGCGGACGCGGTCAAACGTTTGTCACACATCAGCGATTCGGCACGTCTTGATGCGGATATTTTGCTGTGCCAGACAATCGACATGCCTCGCAGCTACCTGTTCGCGCACCCCGAGGACGAACTCGACGAGCTTGCCCTGAGCCGCTTCGAGCATTTGCTGCAACGCCGCATAGACGGCGAACCGATGGCTTATATTATCGGCTCACGCGAATTCTGGTCGCGCGAATTGCTGGTGAGTCCGGCAACACTGGTGCCCCGGCCCGAAACCGAGCTATTGGTCGAATTGGCGTTGCAGGAAATTCCCGACGACGCCCAATGGCAAATTCTGGATCTCGGCACTGGCAGCGGCGCCATTGCGATTTCGATCGCGGGCGAACGCCCGCTTTGCAATATCACGGCCACCGATATCAGCGCAGAAGCGCTGGCGATCGCCAGAGAAAATGTTCGTCATGCGAACCTCGCCAATGTGACTTGCCTCCAGGGCGAATGGACAGCGCCGGTTGCGGGGCGCAGCTTCCACGTCATCGTAGCCAACCCACCCTATGTCAGGAGCGGCGACGAAGCGCTGGCGTTGCTGCGCCACGAACCCCGAATAGCGCTGGTGGCCGGCGAAGATGGATTGGATGACCTGCGAATTTTGGCTATCGAAAGCATACCGATATTGTCCACCGACGGCTGGCTCATGCTGGAGCACGGCGCCGACCAACAAAGCGACGTAGCATCAATTCTCATGGCGGCCAGCTGGACCGAAATCGCATGCCATAATGACATCGCTGGCAACCCGCGCGTGACAGTGGCACGCCGCAGTGGTAAATAAGCGCGCACACTTTCACTATAGCGAGGCACCATGATCACCATTAAAACCTGTCACGGCGATATCAGCGTCGAACTCTTCGAGGAAAAAGCACCGATTTCCTGCGAGAACTTCCGTCAATACGTCAAAGACGGTCATTTCGATGGCACAATTTTTCATCGCGTTATTCCGAACTTCATGATTCAGTGTGGCGGCATGAATGAAGATATGAACTCCAGGCCAACTCGCGATTCGATTACGAACGAGGCCAATAACGGCGAGCGCAATAATCGCGGCACGCTGGCGATGGCGCGAACCCCCGAAGTCGACAGCGCAACGTCGCAATTTTTCATTAATCTGCGTGACAACGACATGCTCAATCATAGTAGCCGTGACTTTGGCTACGCGGTTTTCGGGCGTGTTAGCACCGGCATGGACGTGGTTGATGTGATTGCGGCTATGCCAACCGGCAACCGCGGTGGCCATCAGGACGTTCCCGAGGAAACCGTCACAATACTCGCAGTGACGATCGACGAGTAAGCATGGCATGTTGAGTCGCGACGCCCGCCATATTGCACTGCAGCAAGTGGGCGCGAACGGCCAGCAAAAAATTGCCGCCGGCACCGCATTGCTTATCGGCGCCGGCGGCATCGGCTGCGCAGCGGCCACCTACCTCGCCTCCAGCGGCGTCGGCCGTTTGATAATTTCAGACTTCGACACCGTCGACGAAACCAATCTGGGCCGCCAGGTGTTGTACACCCCTGAGGACGTCGGCAAGCTGAAAGCCGAAATTGCCGCGCAGCGCCTGCGCACGTTGCACCCCGGCATCGAAGTGACGTCGATTACCCAGCGTCTTGAAGGCGATACTTTATCGACGGCAATTCTTGCGGCAGATATTGTTCTCGACGGCTGCGATAATTTCGCGACTCGCTTCCAGGTCAACGACGCATGCGTCCGGGCAGGTCGGCGCCTGATATCTGGATCGGCAATTCGTCTTGAGGGCCAACTCGCTGTGTTCGGTCCAGATTACGAAAATTCTCCTTGTTATCGCTGCCTGTACGTCGAGGCCGACGAATCGCTGGACAACTGCGCCGGCAATGGCGTGCTGGCGCCGGTTCCCGGCGTGATCGGTACGCTGATGGCCGTTGAGGCCCTCAAATTCTTCGTCGGCATCGACACGGACACTTCAGTGCTGCGCCTTTACGACGCCGCCACAACCGAGTTTCGGTCGGTCAGGATTCGCAAACGCGAGGCATGCCCGACGTGTGCGGCTAGCGGTGCACGGTGAACGTCTTCGGACTATTGGAGGCCGCCGCTATCGTGACGATCCTGTTTTCGTTCATAACAGGATTCGCTATCCCGCATCGCAATATCGAGTTATTTACACATTTTCGCCTGCAATACTTCGTGATCTCGATTCTGTTGATGTTGCTGTTCGCCGTATTACGCGACCCCGTTCTTGCCGGTGCATTACTGCTTACCGCACTATTCAACGCCACATTCATCTTGCCCTGGTACTTCAACCGAGCAACCGGTTCGTCCGGCACGCTGCTGAAGTTTGTGCATGCGAACGTGCGCTCCAGCAACAGCGACTACCAGCGACTGCTCGATTTTATCGCCGACGAAGATCCGGACGTGATTTTCCTGCAGGAAGTCACGCCCGACTGGCACGACGGCATCAGGGAACTGTCGCAAAAATATCCCCACGGACTCAGCGAATCGCGGCAGGGAAATTTCGGGATCGCCCTGTATTCAAAGACGCCGCTGCGTTCAGTGCGGCACATAGACAGTCCGCCGCTGGGCCATCCTACGATTATTGCGGTGACGACGATCAGCGGCGAACAGGTCACGCTGATCAGCACGCATCCGGCAATACCCGTCGGTCGCGATCTGTACGCAGCAAGAAACGAACACCTGGAAAGCGTGGCGGCACTCGTCAGGCAGACGCAGGGAAAAATCGTATTGCTGGGGGACTTCAACGCGAGTATCTGGTGCGCGCACTACCGCCAACTCGAAAAATCCACCGGACTTCGCAATACCCGAAAAGGATTCGGTATCCTGCCATCGTGGCCGACGTTTTTACCGTTCGCGATGATCCCGATAGATCACGCGTTGGTGTCATCGGAGATCGATGTAGTGGCGATGAAAACGGGGAAACGTATCGGTTCGGACCATCTGCCGCTGATCGTTACGCTGTCTTTTTAACGACAGACGGTTCATACCCCAGATTGGGCGCCAGCCACTTTTCGGCTTTAGCAAGACTGATGCCCTTTCGTTCTGCGATGGACACCACCTGATCCCGGCCCACTTTGCCGACCGCGAAATATTTCGCGTCCGGGTGCGCAAAATAAAATCCGCTCACGGCCGCCGTCGGAAACATCGCATACGATTCAGTGAGCTTGAGACCGATGCTGGCCTCAACGTCGAGCAAATTCCACAGCGTTCCCTTCTCTGTGTGATCCGGACAAGCGGGATAGCCTGGCGCGGGACGAATACCGCGGTACTTTTCGGCGATCAAATCCTCGTTCGTTAAAGATCCCTCCGCTTCGTACCCCCAAAATTCCGTGCGTACGCGCAGGTGCATGTACTCTGCGAGCGCCTCGGCAAGCCGGTCGGCAAGCGCCTTTAGAATAATCGCGCTGTAATCGTCATGATCTTTTTCAAACCGCGCCACATGTTCATCGATACCAAAACCGGCGCTGACGGCAAACCCGCCAATGTAATCCGGCAAACCGGAATCTGCCGGCGCAATGAAGTCCGCCAGACATCCCTGCGCGTGCCCTGCGGCTTTTAGTCGCTGCTGACGCAGATGATGCAGGCGGTGTGTGACCGCGCTCCGCTTCTCGTCCGCGTACACTAAGATATCATCGTGATCGAAAGAGTTCGCCGGAAAGAAACCCAGCACGGCGCGTGCCGTGAGCCATTGATCAGCGATGAGCTGGTCCAGCATGGCGGTCGCATCGTCGAACAGGGAAGTCGTGGCGGCGCCAACGACGGAATCGCTCAAAATCTGCGGATACTTGCCGTGAAACTCCCACGCATTGAAAAACGGCATCCAGTCAATGTATTCGCGCAACACACTCAGATCGATGTCATCGAAAACTCGCGTGCCGACAAACCCGGGCTTGGGAGGTTCGTAATCATGCCAGTCGCAAGCGTGTTTGCGCACTCTTGCCTGCTGCAGCGACAACTGCGGGGCTAGTCGCTTCTTGTTTGCATGTTGCTCGCGACGGCGCGCGTTTTCCTTGCGCGTTTTTTCGACCAATGCCTTGCGCGTATCGGACTTGATGAGAGCCTGCACCACACCAACCGCGCGCGACGCGTCCTTGACGTAGATGACCGGCCCGTCATAACCGGGCTCGATTTTCACTGCCGTGTGCACCGGCGATGTGGTCGCTCCGCCGATCAACAACGGCAACTCGAAATTGAGTCGCTGCATCTCGCTCGCGACATTCACCATTTCATCCAGCGACGGCGTAATGAGCCCCGACAAGCCAATGATGCTCGCTTGCTCGCGTTTTGCAGCCTCAAGAATCTTGTCACAGGACACCATGACGCCCAGATCAATAACTTCGAAGTTATTGCATTGCAGAACAACGCCAACGATTTTCTTGCCAATATCGTGCACGTCGCCTTTGACAGTGGCCATCACGATTTTGCCGTTCGAGCTCAGCTTGCCGCCTTTTTCGTCTTCGATAAACGGCACGAGATGACTGACGGCCTTCTTCATGACGCGAGCGGATTTGACGACCTGCGGCAGGAACATCTTGCCTTCGCCGAACAGATCGCCGACGACGTTCATACCCGCCATGAGTGGTCCTTCGATGACATCGAGCGGCCGCTCGGCCGCAAGACGCGCTTCCTCGGTGTCGTCGATAACGAATTCATCGATACCATTGACGAGCGCGTGTTCGAGGCGCTTCTGTACGTCAAATTCCCGCCACGACAAATCCTGCCCTTTGGCAACAGCAGCACTCTTGTGACCCTTGTAATTTTCGGCAACGGTCAGCAGTTTCTCGGTGCCGTCGGAATCACGGTTGAGAACGACGTCTTCAACGGCATCCCGCAAATCCTCTGGCAAGTCTTCGTAGTTCCCCAGTTGACCAGCGTTGACGATGCCCATGTCCATGCCCGCCCGAATCGCGTGATACAGGAACACGGAATGGATGGCCTCACGAACGACGTTGTTGCCGCGAAATGAAAAAGACACATTGCTGACGCCGCCGCTAACCAATGCGTGCGGCAGCGCCGCCTTTATTTGTCGCGTAGCCTCGATGTAGGCCAGCCCGTAATTCACGTGTTCCTCGATTCCGGTCGCGATAGCAAAGATGTTCGGGTCGAAAATGATGTCTGCAGGATTGAGGCCGACTTTTTTGGTCAGAATTTCGTAGGAGCGCTTGCAGATATCGACCTTGCGTTCGATCGTGTCCGCCTGGCCGGACTCATCGAACGCCATGACGACGACCGCTGCGCCGTAGTCACAAACCAGTTGCGCCTTCTCGACAAACGACTCCTCGCCTTCTTTCAGGCTGATCGAGTTCACCACCGATTTGCCTTGCACGCACTTGAGGCCAGCTTCGATGACTGACCACTTTGAAGAATCGATCATGATGGGCAAACGCGAGATGTCGGGCTCCGATGCGATCAGGTTCAGGAAAGTTACCATCGCATTCTCGGAATCGAGCATGCCCTCATCCATGTTGATGTCGATGATCTGCGCGCCGTTTTCCACCTGGTGCCTCGCCACAGCTACCGCAGCAGCATAGTCATCGGCTTCGATCAGGCGGCGAAAAATCGCGGAGCCCGTCACGTTGCAGCGCTCGCCAACGTTCACAAACAAGTCGTCCGGCCCGATATTGAACGGCTCGAGTCCTGCGAGGCGACAGCGGACCGGTATCTCGGGCACCGTACGCGGCGCAACACTTTCGATCGCGTTCTTCAGAGCACGAATATGGTCCGGACGGGTACCACAACAGCCGCCGATCATGTTAACGAGCCCACTGCTTGCAAACTCACCAACAACGTCCGCCATTTCTTCGGGCGTCTCGTCGTACTCACCTAATTCGTTTGGCAAACCCGCGTTGGGATGCGCGCTAACGCGGGTGTCTGCAATCCTGGAAAGCTCCGCGATGTACTGACGCAACTCGCTCGCGCCCAAAGCACAGTTCAGCCCGATCATGAACGGCTTGATGTGCCTGACTGAATTCCAGAACGCCTCAGTTGTCTGTCCGGACAAGGTTCGCCCGGACGCGTCGGTAATGGTGCCTGAGATCATGACCGGCAATTCGATACCGGTTTTGCGGAAACTGCGCTTGACACCAACGATGGCCGCTTTCGCGTTGAGCGTATCGAAAATGGTTTCCACCATCAGAAAATCAACGCCGCCTTCGATCAACGCGACGGCCGACGCTTCGTAGGTAGCGGCAAGATCATCGAATTTGATGTTGCGGAAGCCCGGATCGTTGACGTCGGGTGACATTGACGCCGTGCGATTTGTCGGCCCCAAAACACCCGCAACGAAGCGCGGAGCGCCGACTTTGTTCGCGAACGTATCAGCGCATTCACGCGCCAGTCGCGCGGCCGCCGTGTTTAACTCAACGACGAGCTCCATCATGCCGTAATCGGCCATCGACGGCGCATTCGAATTGAAGGTGTTGGTCTCGATAATGTCGGCGCCAGCCTCAAGAAAGCCGTTGTGAATTTCGCGAATAAGGTCGGGCCGGGTAATCGACAACAAGTCGTTGTTGCCCTTGAGATCACGTCGCCAATCGACAAACCGTTCACCGCGGTAATCGTCCTCGGTGAGTCCGAAGCTCTGAATCATCGTGCCCATCGCACCGTCGAGCAGCAGGATGCGTTCGTCGAACGCGCGCATCATGGCGTCGATTCGATCCTTGCGTTCCATGGTCAGGCCCTGACACCCAATGCATGACAAATCGCGTACGTCAGTTCGGAGCGATTGAGCGTGTAGAAATGAAAGTCTTCGATTCCTTCGGCCTGCAGACGGCGCACTTGTTCAATAGCAACACTCGCGGCGATCATCTGCCGGGTCTGTGGATCGTCATCCAGACCCGCGAATCGTTCACGCAACCATTCCGGCACGCTCGCGCCGCACATTTTGGCAAAACGCTCCAACTGCGGGAATCGTGTAATCGGCAAGATGCCCGGAACGATTGCCGACTCGATGCCTGCCTTTGCGCAGCGTTCGCGAAACCGCAAAAACACATCGGCGTCGAAAAAGAATTGCGTAATCGCCCGCGTCGCACCCGCATCGAGTTTGCGCTTGAGGTTATCGAGATCAAAATCTGCGTCCGGCGCTTCGGGATGTACTTCGGGATACCCCGCGACCGAGATATCGAAGTCCGCAACCTTGAGCAGTCCCGCGACCAGGTCGGACGCGTATGCATAGCCATCCAGGTGCGGAACGTAGGATTCACAATCCTTCGGTGCGTCACCACGCAATGCCACCAGGTGACGCACGCCCATGTCCCAGTATTCACGGGCAATATCGTCGATCTCGCCACGACTCGCACCGATGCACGTCAGGTGCGGGGCCGGGGTCAACTCCGTTTCCTTGATTATTCGCGCCACCGCAGCATGCGTGCGGGTGCGCGTCGAGCCATCCGCGCCGTATGTCACGGAGACGAATCGTGGCATCAGATCTTTGAGCCGTTCGATCGATTGCCACAGCGTCGCTTCCATCGCCTCGCTGCCGGGAGGAAAAAACTCGAACGATACGGAGGGCGGCCTGTTCGTGTTCACAAGATCTATCGCTCAGGTCAGGCCGCGGCAGACGCACGGTTCGCTGGTGTAGCGACGGCAAGCAACCAGCTTGGATCGTTATTGGGAATAGGTCGCGGCGCGGTAAGGCGCAGCTTCGTCACGGCTGCCCACTCGGCGAACCGCTCGCCGGCATTATCGACGCCGGCCGCATCGACGGCCGCCAGCAATAAAATGCAGCCGCCCGGACTTAGCAAACGTTGCGCTTCGATGAGCGTCGCAATCGGGTCTTTTGCCCCGAGCAACACATCATCCAGGATAATCGTATCGAACTCGTTGTCCTCGAACGGCAACGCAACCATATCGCCCTGGCGCAGCGTCGTGTTCGGTGTGCCCGCAAGCAGCAGTTCCGCACGGGCCAAACGTCGCGCGTTCGAATCGATATCAACACCCACGGCACGATGCGCGCGCGAGGCCAGTAGTTTAAGAATTCGACCCTGGCCGCATCCGATGTCGAGAAGATCGCCCAGCGGCCGCACCACGGTCAGTTCGACCAACGCCTTGTGCAACGACCGGTCAGCATCGGATGCAGGCGCCGCAAGCGACTCATCAGCAGCGCGTACTCCACGCAACTTCTCAATGTCCCTGGAAAACTGCGGCTCGGCGTCGGGCAGCAGTGCAAGCAGACGGCGGCGGCTCGCCGCGTTCGCGCCAGCCGTCGGGACGCGGTAATACACGAAATGGCCGTCGCGAAATCGCTCCAGCAAGTCCGCCGCACACAATTGTTTGAGATGTTGCGATATGCGTGGCTGACTTTGGCCGGTGACCTGCACAAGCTCCGAAACACTGCATTCTGCGGTGCCGCACAGCGCAATCAACCTCGCCCTGACAGGGTCGGCAAGCGCCTTGAACTGGACCAATAAGTTTTCTGTGGATGACTTCATATAAATATATAAGGATTTACTAATACTATTAGGCAAATAGTATACAACGATACTGTTAATAACCCAATCAGATGTCGTAGCTGCGGCAATGCAGAGGCGATACTCAAAACTCGGTTGCTTGCAGGATTCGTCCAAGCTCAGCGCCACGATGACAGGAAAATAACTACATACCTTCGGCTTTCGCCTTGCGCCAAAAATAGAGTGCGAGCAGGGTGGTCATGATCGGTAGCATGAGGCCGTATTCGCCGGTCCAGAGGGTCGTGTTTTCAGCTTTGATGGTGAGGGGATCGAAAATCTTGCCCGAATATACATTGTGCGCCGCATGAAACAGGACCGCTGGCCACAGGCTTTCTGACTTGAACGTAAAATAGGCCACGATCGTCGACATGCCCGTGATCATCACAATGAAAGCGGTCATCTGAATGACAGGATCACCACCGCCGTAATAGATCACAATCGGCCAATGCCAAAAGCCCCAGATTATGCCGCTGACAAGCGCTACTCCACCGAAGGGCAGGACCTTGCGCAGTTCCCAGATAAGAAATCCGCGCCAGCCGATTTCTTCCCCGACGACGGTGCTCATGGCACGGATGCAGCCGACAGTACCCAGCAGCAAAATCGTAATGATGATCAGGGTAGAGCTACTGACTCCCTCAAGGCCGTAGTCTTTGGCCCAGCCCGACAGCGTGTCTTCGTTGGGTACGCCACCGAATCCGAGTATCCAGATGAGCGCATACGCGACTGATACGTAGATGACAGGAACCATGAAGGCGCGGCGGTTATAACGCCATTTGCCCCATTTCCAGGGTATTGAGGAGATAGCTCGGCCGCGAATGTGAAGGGTAAGCAAGGCAGCGACGCCGGGGCTCCACATCAACGGGCCGACGTACAAACTCGCTGGCATGAGATTGACGATTGCCAGGTGAAAAATGGCACTTAGACCCGTGACGATCGCCAGGAATATGAAAATCGTCATCCAGACTTCTCGACGCTCTGATTTGCTGATCATCGTGGTATTTATCCTGTGCACTTGCCATTTCGGGTACCGGACAGCGCTTTACAAATTTCTCACGTTCCGAGAGACCTGAATCGTCAGGGGAAGGGTTGACGACCGCTCCGGGTGTTAGCGGCCGCGATATTCTAGCCGCCGAGTTTGTCTTTGAGGATCTTGTTGACCTGTCCCGGGTTCGCCTGGCCTTTCGTCTCTTGCATGACCTTGCCGACGAAGAAACCGATCAGTTTATCCTTGCCCGCCCGGTACTCCGCGACTTGATCTGGATGCGCCGCAATCACCTTGTCGACCACAGCCTCGATCGCGGCAGTGTCCGTGATCTGCTTCAGACCCTTGGCGTCAATTACGTCGTCGGCCGAGCCGTCGCCATCCCACATCGCCTCGAATACCTGCTTGGCGATTTTGCCCGAGATCGTGTCGTCCTGAATCCGGTTCAGCAAGCCGGCCAGAGCCGCCGCCGATATCTTGCTGGCACCAATTTCCAGTCCATCGCGATTCAGGGCGCCGGACAATTCTCCAATAACCCAGTTCGCAGCGACCTGCGCTTTTGTGCCCGTGGCCGCCGTGACCGCCTCGAAGTAATCCGCGACCGCCCTGCTGGCCGTTAAAATCGCGGCGTCAGACTCTTTGAGTTCGTAGTCCGCCAAGAAGCGTTGCCGCTTCGCGTCCGGCAATTCCGGCAACGTTGCACGCGCCGCTTCGATGTACTCCTCGCTGATCTCGACCGGCAACAGGTCCGGGTCGGGGAAGTAGCGATAATCGTTGGCCTCTTCCTTCGAGCGCATCGGTCGCGTCTCGTCTTTGTCCGAATCGTAGAGACGCGTTTCCTGCTTCACCGTGCCGCCATCTTCGAGCAAGTCGATTTGCCGCTCGACCTCGAAGTTGATCGCCTTCTCGATGAAACGAAACGAATTGAGGTTCTTGATTTCGGCGCGCATGCCAAGCTCCTCCTGTCCCAGCGGTCTCACTGAAACGTTGGCATCGCAGCGGAACGAGCCTTCCTGCATGTTGCCGTCACAGATGCCCAGGTAACGCACGATCGTGTGTATCTTGCGCAGGTACGCAACAGCCTCCTGCGCCGAGCGCAAATCGGGTTCCGACACGATTTCGAGCAGCGGTATTCCTGCGCGGTTCAAATCGATGCCCGAATTCGCATCGAGGCCTTCATGAATCGACTTGCCGGCATCTTCTTCGAGATGCGCGCGCGTGATGCCAATGCGTTTTTCTTTGCCGTCCGCACCGGTGATAAACAGTTCCCCGTGTTCGACGATCGGCAGCTCAAACTGACTGATCTGATAGCCCTTGGGCAGGTCAGGATAAAAATAATTCTTGCGCGCGAAAACGCAACGGCGCGCGACCGTCGCGTTGACGGCCAGCCCGAACACGGTTGCCATGCGCACGACTTCTTTGTTCAATACTGGCAATACGCCCGGATAACCGAGATCCACGAGACACGCCTGGGTATTCGGATCGGCTCCATAAGCCGTTGATGCCCCTGAGAAAATCTTGCTCTTCGTCATGAGTTGCGCATGCACCTCAAGACCAATCACGACCTCCCATCCCGACTTCGCCGCGGCGCTACTCATCGAAACGCCGCCGGGCAGGCCGTATGCCAGTCGGTTTGCTGTTGATACTGGTGTGCACAGCGCAGCAACGTTGCTTCAGCGAAATGTGCGCCGACCAAATGCAGGCCGACAGGCAAGTCGTCAACGAAGCCGCAAGGCACCGACATGGCGGGCAACCCGGCCAGATTCGCGCCGATCGTGTATATGTCGTTCAGGTACATCAGAATCGGATCGTCGACCTTTTCTCCGAGCTTGAAGGCCGGTGTCGGCGTGGTCGGCCCGGCAATGACATCGACGTCCGCGAAAGCGTTTTTGAAGTCATCGGCGATCAGCTGGCGAACCTTTTGCGCCTTCAGGTAATACGCATCGTAGTAACCGGCCGACAACACATAGGTGCCGGTCATGATGCGACGCTTGACCTCGTCGCCAAAGCCCTCGCCACGACTGCGGCAATACAGGTCCAGCAGATCGACGGCGTTCTCGGCGCGATGGCCAAAACGCACACCGTCAAAACGCGACAGATTGGACGAACACTCGGCAGGTGCGACGACGTAGTAGGTCGGCACGGACAGATCGAGGTTGGGCAGATCGACTTCAACGGTGGTAGCGCCCAGAGACTCAAGTACTGCGATCGCGTCTTTGACCCTGGCGCCGCACTCGTCGTCCAGTCCCTGGTCGAAGTGCTGGCGAACAATACCGACGCGCAAGCCCTTGATCGAATCGCCGAGGCTTGCGACATAGTCCGGAACGGGTTTGTCGATTGAGGTCGAGTCACGCTCGTCGAAACCCGCCATGACCCCCAGTAAACGGGCAGCATCTTCGGCGGAACGCGTAATCACACCGGCCTGATCGAGACTGGAGGCGAACGCGATCATGCCGTAGCGCGAAACCCGGCCATACGTCGGCTTGATGCCCACAGTGCCTGTCAGCGCAGCCGGTTGACGAATCGAGCCACCTGTATCCGTGCCGGTAGCCGCAGGCGCGATGCGTGCGGCTACCGCCGCCGACGAGCCTCCCGACGAACCGCCCGGTGAGCACTCAAGATTCCACGGGTTCCGAACCGGTCCGATATAGCTGGTCTCATTCGACGAGCCCATCGCGAATTCATCCATGTTCGACTTGCCCAATATGACTGCGCCAGCCGCAGCCATTCTCTCAACCACTGTCGCGTCGTACGGCGAGATAAAGTTATCGAGCATCTTCGAACCGCAGCTGGTTTTTATGCCGCGCGTACAGAAGATGTCCTTGTGAATTATGGGCAGGCCATTGAGGACGCCGCCTTTGCCAGCGGCGAGCGCATCATCGGCACGCGCGGCGGCAGCCAGGGCTGCGTCGGTCGTGACGGTCACAAAAGTGTTGAGCGTGTCGTTGTGCTCGGCGATACGTGCCAGCAGCACCTCTGTAAGCTCGACCGACGTAAATTCACGATTCGCAAGACCGGCCGCCAGCTCGGTCAACGTTTGCAAATGCAGCGCCATCAATCGAGAACTTTGGGCACGAGATACAGCCCGTCGGAGACCGCTGCAGCATTTTCCTGGTAGCGATCACGCTCAACGGTCTCTGTAACGACGTCCGGGCGCAGCCGCTGGGCCGCATCAAAAGGATGCGCCATTGGCACGACACCCGTGGTGTCCGCCTGCGACAACTGGGCGACGAAATCGACGATTTTGGAGAGCTTTTCGACGCTCTCAGCGTATTCCTCATCGCTGAGTTTCAGCCTCGCCAGCAGCGCGATGTGTTCGATCTGTTTTTTGTCGAGTGACACGCGAGAATTCCGTGGTTTCTGTGCTTGCCAAATTCGCCGCCCGTGCAGCGCGAACTCAGCGTTGTCTGCGGGGACGCAATAATACACGCCGTCTTGTGGAATGTCCTGCGCATTGTTAGATTAGCGCGTTAATCCTGATCCGAGATCCTGCCCCGATATGTTCAAGAATTTACTGGGTTACTTTTCCAATGACCTGTCTATTGACCTTGGCACTGCCAACACCCTCATTTACGCGCGCGGAGCCGGCATCGTGCTCGATGAGCCGTCTGTCGTCGCAATTCGCGAGGATCCTGGTCGGGGCCGCGTTATCGAGGCCGTGGGCACCGAGGCCAAGAACATGCTGGGTCGCACGCCAGGCAATATTACGGCTATTCGGCCCCTGAAAGACGGCGTTATCGCGGATTTCACGATCACCGAGAAGATGCTGCAGCATTTCATCCGCAAAGCGCATGAGTCGCGTTATTTCCGGCCCAGCCCGCGGGTTCTCATCTGTGTTCCCTACGGTTCCACCCAGGTAGAGCGGCGCGCTATCCGCGAATCCGCCGAAGGCGCCGGCGCACGTAAAGTACACCTTATTGATGAACCCATGGCGGCGGCGATCGGTGCGGGACTGCCCGTTCACGAAGCGCGTGGCTCCATGGTGCTCGACATCGGTGGCGGCACATCTGAAGTCGCTGTCATCTCGCTGAACGGCATTGTCTACGCCGCATCCGTGCGTATCGGCGGCGACCGTTTTGACGAGGCGATCACCAATTATGTACGCCGCAATTACGGCATCCTGATCGGTGAGGCCACGGCCGAACGCATCAAGCTCGAAATCGGTTCGGCATTCCCCGGTCAGGAGGTCCTGGAAATTTCCGTCAAGGGGCGCAACCTGTCTGAAGGCGTGCCGCGCAGCTTTACTCTCAACAGCAACGAGATACTCGAGGCGCTGCAGGAACCGCTGCAGGGAATCGTAGGCGTGGTCAAGGAAGCGCTGGAGCAAACGCCGCCGGAACTCGGCGCCGATGTTGCCGAACGCGGTATCGTTCTGACTGGCGGCGGGGCTTTGCTGCGTGACATCGACAAACTGCTCATGGAAGAGACCGGTCTGCCGGTTGTCATCGCCGACGATCCGCTGACGTGTGTTGCACGCGGTGGTGGCCGGGTCATAGAGCTGATCGATGAACACGGCCCCGCGGTGTTTGGTCTGGAATGATTCGGGTCCCGGACTCAGATTTCGATGCTCTCTTTCCGGGAAACTAATCGTCGCAATCCAGGCCGCATCCCGGCGCTGGGCCTCCGGGTTCTCGCTCTGATCGCCATCAGTATTGCGCTGATGTATTTCGACAACCGCGACAATCATCTCAATACGGTCCGAAAAAGCATCGGCGCCGCAGTGTATCCCTTGCGCGTCGTCGTCGACGCTCCGATCAGCTTCTGGAACTGGTTCGGCGATTTAACGACGACCAGAAATGAACTCGAAACCGAGCTGGACCACCTCAACGCAGAACGTCTGCTAACGCATGTTCGACTGCAAAAATTGCAGGCGCTCGAGGCGGAAAATGTGCGTTTGCGCGCGCTGCTCGAGGCGCGGGCACGCGTTCGCGATGAGGTACGCGTGGCTGAAATTATGTTTGTGGACGCGAATCCCTACGACCACAGTCTGATCATCAACGTCGGCAGCCGGGACGGCGTTTTCAACGGGCAGGCCCTGGTCGATGCCAAAGGCGTCGTCGGCCAGGTGATCAAAGCTGGCCTCATGACGTCGCAGGCGATGTTGATCAGCGACACCGACCACGCGTTGCCCGTCGAGGTTAACCGCAACGGTTTGCGAACCATCGTTGTGGGTACGGGGGAAATCGATAATCTGAAGCTGCCGTTTGTCGTAAACAATGCTGATATTCGCGCCGGCGACTTGCTGGTGACGTCCGGCCTCGGCGGCGCCTTCCCGGCTGGATATCCGGTCGCTGTCGTCAATTCCGTAACGCGCAACCCGCAAGAGCCGTTCGCGGAAGTCACGGCAACGCCAGCCGCATCTCTTGGGCAAGTCCGTGAAGTCATGCTGATTTTTGCAGGCGGCACGCGCAACGCGCCGGGGGTCGGCGATGAATAGAGATCACGCAGCCAATCGCTGGCCTGTCATCGGATCGCTGATTTTCGGCTTGATGCTGATGATCATGCCATTGCCTGGCGCTGCAGAAACAATGCGTCCGGACTGGCTCGCATTGCTGGTCATTTTCTGGTCGATGCAGCTGCCGCGCACGTGGAGCGTCGGCACGGCCTGGACTGTCGGCATCATGCTCGACGTCACCCAGGGCACGCTGCTCGGTCAACATGCGCTCGCATTGTGCATCGTTGCGTTCATCATCGTGCGTTTTCACCTGCTTATCCGCGTATTTCCTCTGCCGCAGCTGACGGCAAGCATTTTCCCCGTACTCGCGCTGTATCAATTCCTGTTGTTCTGGATCAACGGCGTCGCCGGCGTCAGCGCGCCGTCCAGTGTCTACTGGGCGCCTGTCATTACTGGTACGCTCGTTTGGCCCGTCGTGTACCTGTATCTTTCGAGCTGGCGCTACCGGACTCGGGTAGGTGCCTGAATTGAGCCTGCTGTTACCGATCAAGGACCATCAATCGGAACGGCGGCTGTTCGTCGGCAGAGTAATTTTTACATCGATCGGCGCAACCCTGTTGCTTGGATTCGTCGTGGCTCGCCTCGTGCAATTGCAGGTATTCGATCACGAACTTTTTTTCGAGAAGTCGCAGGGTAACCGTATACGGATAGAGGCCGTCCCTCCGATTCGCGGTCTCGTTTTCGATCGGAACGGCCGGGTTATCGCCGAAAACCTGCCCGCCTACCAACTCGAGCTGATTCCAGAGCAGATCGAAGACATTGCAGATACGCTGAATCGGCTGGCTGCAATCGACCTGATAGAGTTCGACGATATACCCCGATTGACGGAGCTGAGCCGCAGCAGTCAGCAATTCAAGCCGCTCACCCTGAGATTTCGTCTGACGGACAAAGAAATCGCCAATTTCGCCATCCAGCGACCACGCTTCCCGGGCGTCGACTTTCAACCGCGACTTGTGCGCCACTACCCGGACGGCGAATTGTTCGCGCACGCGGTGGGCTATGTCGGCGCGATCAGTACCGCGGATTTACAGCGCCTCGACACGGCTCGATATGCGGGCACTTCGCACACCGGAAAGACCGGCGTGGAAAACAGCTATGAATCCGATTTGCACGGTGACGCGGGTTACCGCCACGTCATTACCAACGCTCGCGGACGGCAGGTGCCAGCGGATACCCGCGAATTGGTCGATTCCCTGCCTGCGGATCGCGTACCCGGACCGGGTTCGAATATCTACCTGAGTTTGGATCTCGATTTGCAGAAGGTCGCATTTGCGGCGCTCGCCGGCAGGCGCGGCGCGATTGTCGCGCTCGATCCGTGGAATGGAGAGATTCTTGCGTTGGTCAGCACGCCGTCATTCGACCCGAACCTGTTTGCCGTCGGCATGACGAGGGCACAATATGCAGCGTTGCGGGACAACATCGACCGCCCGCTGTTTAACCGCGCCGTGAGCGGCACCTATCCGCCGGGCTCGACGATCAAGCCCATGCTGTCTTTGGCTGCGCTGGAGACCGGCGCCACAAACCTGACGCGCAAGACCGTATGCATCGGGTACTTCAGGTTGCCCAATGACGAACATCGTTACAGAGACTGGAAGCCGGAAGGTCATGGCGCCGTCGACCTGCACGATGCGATCGAACAATCCTGCGATGTGTATTTTTATGAGCTGAGCATCAAGCTCGGGATCGACAACATGCACGATTACCTGACGCGTTTTGGGCTGGGCAGCGCGACGGGGCTTGACGTTCGCGGCGAAGGGGCAGGACTGGTGCCGTCCCGGGAGTGGAAGCGCAAGAACTTTAGTAATCGCGACGACCAGCGCTGGTATCACGGCGAGACCGTCATCGCCTCCATCGGACAGGGATTTATGCTCGCGACGCCGCTGCAACTGGCCGCTGCGGTTGGCACACTGGCGACTCGTGGAATCCGTTACCGGCCACACCTTGTCGCTGCAATCGAAGACCCACTGACCGGTATTCGGGAGTGGATACAGCCCGAACGGCTGGACGATGTCGAAATCAGCAACGATTTTTATTGGCAGAACGTGCTGGACGCGATGCACGATGTCATGCAGGGACCGCGAGGCACCGCACGCGCTGTTGGCACCGGCGCGCCCTACAAAATGGCCGGCAAGAGCGGCACGTCGCAGATTGTTTCCATTGCACAGGACGCTCAATACGACGAGGACGCACTTGCGGAACGGCTGCGTGATCACGCACTGTTTATTGCCTTCGCACCGTTCGATAACCCGCGCATCGCGGTAGCCGTTATCGTGGAAAACGGCAGAAGCGGCAGTGGTGTGGCTGCACCGATCGCGAAAGCGGTTATGGATGCGTACCTTGGATACGGTGACAATGCGATTAGGTGACGATCGTCGCATTCTGTCGTCCGGCACGGCGCCGCTGTCGAGTTTTTCCGAACTCGGACACAGACTCAACGTGGATGGCCCGTTACTCGGCGGCCTGCTACTGATTTGCGGCTTTGGCTTGTTTGTCCTGTACAGCGCCGCCGGCGAAAACAGCCGCCTGTTGGTCAATCAGGCGATTCGACTGGGAGTCGCGCTGGCTGTCATGCTGATCGTCGCGCAACTGCCACCCGATTTCCTGCGCCGCTGGACGCCGTGGGGCTACCTGGCGGGACTTATACTGCTGATGCTGGTCCTGACCAAAGGCGATGTTGGTCAGGGCGCCCGGCGCTGGCTGGACATCGGTATTCGCTTTCAACCTTCCGAGGTAATGAAGCTCGCCGTTCCAATGATGGCGGCCTGGTTTTTGCACGACCGGCAAATTCCACCCAGGGTCGGACAACTTTTGATCATTGCGGCGTTCATCAGCGTGCCGACAGTTCTCATCGCCAGGCAGCCCGATCTCGGCACGGCCGTGCTGGTCGCTGCGTCTGGCGTCATTGTGGTCGTGCTGGCCGGCATGTCATTTCGATTGATCGCCGGCCTTGGCTTGCTCGCCGTTCCCGGCGCACTCGTCCTGTGGAACTTCATGAAGGATTATCAAAAACAGCGCGTGCTGACGCTACTCAACCCCGACAGCGATCCACTCGGCGCCGGCTACAACATTATCCAGTCGAAAATCGCCATCGGTTCCGGCGGCTTGTTCGGCAAAGGCTGGACCAATGGCTCGCAGGCGCATCTGGAGTTCCTGCCAGAACGCCACACCGACTTTATTTTTGCGGTACTTGGGGAGGAATTCGGTCTCTTTGGCGTGCTGACACTGCTCGCGTTGTACATGTTCGTCATTGGTCGTGGCCTCTACATCGCAGCGCAGGCCCCCGACACCTACTCAAGACTGCTGGCGGGCACCATCAGCCTGACATTCTTCGTCTACGTTTTCGTCAATACGGCCATGGTGACCGGTCTCGTGCCGGTTGTCGGCGTGCCGCTGCCACTCGTGAGTTTCGGCGGGACTTCCATGGTGACGCTGATGGCCGGATTCGGTATTCTGATGTCCATTCACTCACATCGGAAGTTGCTGCCCCACTGATGAAGTTCCCTGGCGTTACCGCATTACTGATTGCAGCATTACCCGTTCTGGCAGTCGGAGACATTAAGGCTGTCTTCGTCGATCTCGAAGAAGAGCATGTCATCGCTTTTGTTAACAACATGGTCGAAGAGCACCAGTTCGACCGCGCCGCGCTGCGCGAAGTGCTCGCCGGCGCGGAAATCAAAGCGGAAATCATCAAGAAGATATCCACTCCGGCCGAGCGAACCCTGACTTGGGGAGAATATCGCAAGATCTTCATAACGCCCGAGCGCATTGAAGCCGGCGTCGTATTTTGGCGCGAAAACCAGGACATGCTCGAACGCATCGCGCTTGAGACCGGAGTCCCGATCGAGGTGCTGGTCGGCATTATCGGAGTCGAAACCTACTTTGGACGCATCACCGGCGACGACCGGGTTATCGATGCCCTGGCCACGTTGGCGTTCGCGTACCCACCGCGTTCCAAATTTTTTCGCAACGAACTCGTACAGTTCCTGATACTCACCCGCGAGGAAGAGGTCGATCCAATGGTCCCGACAGGCTCGTATGCGGGCGCCATGGGTCGGCCGCAATTTATGCCGTCCAGCTTTCGCGCTTACGCCGTTGACGCAAGCGGTGACGGCAAGCGGGATATCTGGAACGACTGGGCGGACGCGGCCGGCAGCATTGCGAATTATTTCCTGGCGCACGGCTGGAAAAGCGGTGAGGAAGTGACGGCACAAGCCGTGCTGGGAAGTTCGTGGCGAGGCCGCAAGCCCAAGCCCGGAAATACGTTAAAGCCTGCAGATACGATCACGTCGCTGAGCAAAAAAGGCGTTTTGTTCGCGACGGACCTGCCCGCTGACAGCCGGGGACAGTTATTGACCTACGAAAACGTCGACGGCATCGAGCACTGGGTTGGTTTTCACAACTTTTTTGTCATCACAAAGTACAACCGCAACGTGATGTACGCCCTCGCCGTGCATCAATTGGGTCGGCAAATTTCGTCCCGGATCGCCGTCGATGCACCGTAACGCAGCAAGAATCGCCGTGCTGTGCGTGGCCACTACCCTGGTGGCTTGCGGCAGTCATGGTAAACGCGATGGCCCCGGGAGTTCCCGCATTCCGGAACTGCCCGGCGACGCCGTACCCCGGCCAGAGCCGCGCAGCAAACACGGCAATGGGCCTGTTTACGAAGTCCGCGGAAAACGCTACACGGTCATGCAAAGCAGTGCCGGTTATCGCGAACGTGGCGTCGCGTCGTGGTACGGCAGCAAATTCCACGACCGTTTGACCTCCAATCGCGAAACCTACGACATGTACGCGATGACAGCGGCGCACAAGACATTGCCGCTGCCGACCTATGTGCGCGTCAGAAACCTGCGCAATAACAAGACCGTTGTCGTGCGCGTGAATGATCGCGGGCCTTTTGTGAGTAACCGAATCATCGATCTGTCCTATGTGGCGGCCCTGAAGCTCGACATGATCCGTGACGGCACCAGCCTGGTTGAGGTGACCGCGATCAATTTCGCACCGCCTCGGAATGATCGGCCAGCGCGGCAGGTCACGCCGCCGGAAGCGCCCGGAACGGCATCCCCACTACCCGTTGCGAACCGGATTTATGTTCAGGTCGGCGCGTTTGGCAACCGGGCAAATGCCGAGCGGCGACTCAACCTGATATCGCGGACCGGCATCCATGGCGCGTTTATTCGCAAAGACGCCTCGACTTACCCGACGCTCTACCGCGTCCGCATCGGACCCGTCGCCGACGCCATTCAATACGACGTAATTGTCGAAGAGCTGGAAAACATCGGTATCATGGACCCTTACCTTATTACCGAATAGTTGCGTACCCACGAACAGAGGCCACATGCTGCAACGTTTATCCATCTCGATTCTGATCCTGATTCTGCCCGTCCTGTCCGTCGCCTACGGCGCCCCAATGCCGACGCCGGCGGCGCCCATTGTCGGCGCAAAGAGCTACCTGGTCGTTGACAGCAAGACCGGCTACGAAATCGCGGCCCTGAACGCTGACGCACCGCTCGCGCCCGCGAGCCTGACCAAAATCATGACGACTTATGTGGTTTTCAGCGCGCTTCGACAAGGACAGATCACGCTGCAGGAAGAAGTCACGATCAGCGAAAAAGCCTGGCGAACCCCGGGGTCGCGCATGTTTATCGAAGTCGGAACCCGCGTGTCCGTCGAGGACTTGCTACTCGGCATGATCGTGCAATCGGGCAACGACGCAAGCGTCGCGCTGGCGGAGCATGTTGCAGGCGACGAGAGCGTGTTTGCAGAAATGATGAACCAGCACGCGGCAATGCTGGGCATGACAGCCAGTCATTTCCAAAACGCGACCGGTCTGCCAGCGGACGGCCACACCACGACCGCCCGCGACCTTGCGACGCTGACGCGCGCGCTGATTGAGGAGTTTCCCGACTATTACGCCTGGCATTCGATAAAGGAATTCACTTACAACGATATCAAACAAAGCAACCGCAATTCACTGCTGTGGCGTGACGACTCGGTAGACGGTCTGAAAACCGGCCACACCGAAGATGCGGGCTATTGCCTGGTCGCGTCCGCCAAACGCGACAACATGCGCGTCATTTCCGTCGTGCTGGGCACTGCCAGCAACAAGGCCCGCTCGGATGGCAGCCAGGCCCTTATCAACTACGGATTTCGTTTCTTTGAGACGCGTTTGCTGTTCAAGGCCGGCGAGCGGATATCCACCGCACGGATCTGGAAGTCGGCTAACGAGTTTTCGCGGCTGGGCGTACTCGAAGACCTCTACATCACGATGCCTCGCGGCTCATACGACGATCTCGAGTCCCGGCTCGACATCCCGGCTATGATCGTTGCCCCGGTAGCAGCCGGACAGCCCCTCGCGGAGCTGAGCGTACACCTGGATGGCGAGGAATTGCTCAGGACGCCACTGCGTGCGCTGGTCGACAATCCGGTTGGCTCGTTCTGGCAGCGCGTCGCAGACAGCGTGACTCTCTGGTTCGAATGACATGGCTGAAGAATCGGCAATCAAGTTTCCGTGCGATTTTCCGATCAAGATGATGGGACTGGACACTCCCGAGTTTCACGCCACGGCGCGCTCGCTGATCGAAACTCACGTTGGTACGGTCGCAGATGATGCGGTGCGATTCGCCTCAAGTAGCAATGGCAAGTATGTCTCGATCACAGTGACGATCACTGCGACCAGCCAGCAGCAACTCGACGACATTTACCGCGATGTGTCGGCGCACGAAAAAGTGCTGATGGCGTTGTGATCACAATTCGTAATCGTGGCCTGCAGGAATACGTACCGCTGTGGCGCGAGATGCAGACGTTCACCGACACGCGCGACGAAACAACACCCGACGAACTCTGGTTCACGGAACATCCGCCGGTCTTCACGATGGGCCTCAACGCCGACGAAGAACACTTGCTCACGCCGGGCGATATTCCGGTCGTGCAAATCGATCGTGGCGGCCAGGTCACCTACCACGGACCCGGCCAGCTGATGGTCTATCCTTTGATCGACCTCAAGCGCGCAAATCTGGGTGTCCGCACACTCGTCACCGCGCTGGAACAAAGCATCGTGGATTTCGTCGCAGACTACGATATTGAGGCGATCGCCCGCCCGGACGCACCGGGCGTCTATGTCGAGGACAAGAAACTCGCGAGCGTGGGTCTCAGAATTCGACGTGGCGCCAGCTTTCACGGCATGGCGCTCAACGTCGAGGTCGAACTGGAGCCGTTCTCACGAATCAATCCCTGCGGCTACGCCGACCTGCAAATGACCGACCTGCAACGACTGGGTATCGATCTGCAGCTTGAGGACGCTGCGGAAAAATTATTACCGCACTTCTTGCGGCACCTGGGCCTGTCCGTCTCATGAAGGTGCCAGGTTTATTTTACGGATTCCAACCGTTCTGAGGTGCCAACGTCGGCCCACAGACCCTCGTAGAGAGAACCCTGTAACTGGCCCTCCTCCGCCGCCGCAAACAACATCGGCGCCAGCGAAAACCGCCCCGCCTCGCAGTCGTCGAAGAATTCGGGTCGGTAGACCGCGCAGCCAGCAAACGTCAGCGACGGCGAGTCGACTCTGCGCACGCTGCCGTCGATGAGATCGAAATCGCTGTTTCTAAAATAATCGGGTGTTGGCACCAGTACGAGATGACCAAGCTCGTTGTCTGCCAGGGAGACTTCAGGCACCGGCATCTCGGTGTAGGAATCCACATTTATCACGAGAAACGGTTCGCTCCCCAACATGGGCAAGGCGTGATGAATTCCACCGCCTGTTTCCAGTACGTTGTCACCCTCCGGGCTGTAGACGACGTTCAATCCGTACCTGGCTCCGGATCCGACACGTTCCGCAATCTGTTCGCCCAGCCAACCAAGATTGATGACGACATCCTGAATTCCGGCGTCGCGAACTCGCTCAAGATGCCATTCGAGCAAACTCCGCCCGCGCACCTCGACCAGCGCCTTCG
The DNA here is from genome assembly GCA_022563255.1 of Pseudomonadota bacterium. Taxonomy (GTDB): domain Bacteria; phylum Pseudomonadota; class Gammaproteobacteria; order Steroidobacterales; family Woeseiaceae; genus UBA1847. Next base: position 27,399 of record JADFNS010000002.1, on the reverse strand, counting down.
GAACTTTGTCCGTCAATGGCCGCAATCGTTCGCCACGTCCAGCCGCAAGTATCATCGCGATCATGCGTCGCCGCTCCACACTGGCAACACTCGCTCTTCGATCAGGCGCATCAGGAAGCCCAACTCTTCGTAATCCGGACCCAACTCGACGATGTAATTAAGCGTCCGCGGCACATCGGCCATGTAATTCGACTTGCCGTCGCGCTGCTTCAAGCGACAAAAAATACCGGCCGCCTTCAAGTGGCGCTGTATGCCCATCAACTCGAAATAACGGCGAAATTGCAACTCATCCACTTGCTCCCGAGTGGCCGCATCAAGTTCACGGTAGTAGCGCAGCGCCCACTGCCAAACGTCCGCCGCTGGCCAGCGGATGTAACAATCTTTGAGGAGTGACACGAGATCGTAGGTAAAAGGTCCCTCCAGCGCATCCTGAAAATCCAGGATTCCGGGATTGCCGTCCTTCGTGACCATGAGATTCCGGGAATGGTAATCCCGGTGCACAAACACTTGCGGCTGGCGCAACGCGTTTTCGACCAGGATGTCGCAACACGCCTGCCAGTTCACCTCATCGGCTTTACTAAATTCCAGCTGCAGATACGTGCCACATAGCCAGTCCCGAAACAGTGACATCTCAAAACGCAGTACGTCCTCATTGTAGGGCGGCAACATCGATTGATAGGCTGTGCCGAGACGCTGAATAACGAGCATGGAATCGATCGCATCGCTGTACAGCGACGCCGCCTGGTCCGGAAATTTCTCGAGCTTTTCGAGGTATTGCTCGTTTCCCAGGTCGGAAAGCAACAGAAACCCCCTGTCGAGGTCAGCCTCGATAATGCGCGGCGCGTTCAATTGCATGGCCTCCAGGTAACCCGCTATGCGCACGAACGGCAAACAATTCTCCTTGTCAGGCGGAGCATCCATCGCAATGAAACTTGTCGACCCTGTTTGCAGTCGAAAATAGCGTCGGAAGCTGGCGTCGCAAGACGCCAGCACAGGCTCGCGACCAGCGATCAACTCGATGCCGTTGATCCAGTCGATTAATGCGGCTCGACGCGGGTCGGCCACTGCACTTGTGTCACTGATCTGCTTTCTCCGTAACGCGTTGAAGCACCTCAAAAACTATGCGAAGGTAACAAATAAGAATGCCTGATAACATCCCGTTTTCACTGGCTCCGGCCGAAACCTGACTCGAACACCGACTTGTCTTCCAAACCTCTGATTTCAGCCTGTCTGCTGCTGACAGCAATGAACGCCTATGGCGTCGAACCGCTGTCTTGCGGTATTTCGCGCGCGGAACCGCCGGCACCGGACTCTTCGACAGCCTCCGCGCCTGCGACTGTTCCAGGGACGATCCAGCTTGAGGCCGGAAACTTCGAGGCGCAACTGGGCGGTTCGCCAACGGCAGTGATGTCGGGCGGCATACTGTTGCGGCTTGACGACAAGGTTGCCGCCGCAGAAACCGCGCGTTACGACCCCGTCGGCAAGGCCCTGCATCTCGAAGGTGATGTTCGTTATGAGGACGCCGGCACGCTGATTTTGAGTAGTTCAGCCGAATTCGCCTATGCCACTGGCCGCATACGCTTTGAAAACGCCGAATTCTCACTGGGCGACAACGACTCACGAGGCGCTGCCGACGCGATCGAAATCAACAAAAACGGCACGGTGACTCTGGACGGCGTCAAGTACACAACCTGCCCGCCTGGATCCGAAGACTGGGTGATGCAAGGCAAATCGATTGAACTCAACACCCGCACCGGCGTGGGGACCGCCAGGGGCATGATGCTGAAATTCAAAGGTATCCCGATTCTGTATACGCCCTACCTGTCGTTTCCGATCGGCAATGTGCGCAAATCCGGTTTGCTGACACCGGAAATTGGCAGTTCGGGCCGCAGCGGAAACGAAATTCGCCTGCCTTATTACTGGAACATCGCGCCCAACTACGACGCCACGATTACACCGCGGCTGCTCACGAGCCGCGGGTTGCAACTGGCCACTGAATTCCGCTACCTGACGCCGCGAAATGAAGGCGTCGTGTATTCCGACTATCTGCCCAATGACGACATCGTCAATCGGGCGCGCCATCAGTTTCGCTTCGAACACCGCACCTTGTTCGACAATGGCTGGCGTAATCAGATCGATTTTCGGGAAGTGTCGGACAGTCAGTACTACGAAGATCTGGGCGGCAGTCTGAGCATCTCAAGCATTACGCACCTGAACCGCAGGTTGCGTTTCGACTACTACTCCGACAATTTCTCGCTGCTCGGCCAGATTCAGGACTACCAGACGATCGACGACGCCATCTTGCCGGATCAGGAACCCTACCGGCGCGTACCTCAGTTGCTCATCAATGGCAGCTGGACAACGACGCTTGGTCTGCGCTTCGGGATCGACGGCGAGATTGTAAATTTTGATCGCGATGTTGGCGTCACCGGCTGGCGCGCGACCGCATCACCCAAAATCGATCTGCCAATAACCGGGCCTGGCTGGTTTATCACGCCCGCTATCGCGTTCGACTACACGCGCTACAAGCTTAAAGACACCCTTCCCGGTGAGCAGACCGACCCGACGCGAACGGTACCCATCACGAGCCTCGATACCGGCATGATTCTGGAACGTACGATGGGCAATTCGCAGCGTATCCAGACGATCGAGCCGCGCCTGCTGTACGTGAAAATACCGTTTCGCGACCAGGACGGACTGCCAGTCTTCGACACCCTTTTGCCCGATATCAATCTCGTGCAGCTCTACCGCAAAAACCGGTATCTTGGCATTGATCGAATAGGCGACACCGAGCAGCTGAGTATCGGCGTCACGACGCGTATTCTTGACGCGTCAACGGGCAGGGAGCTGATGTCGGCGACTATCGGTCAGGCGCGCTACTTCACCGAACGCATGGTCACGCTGCCGGGTGTAACGACGGCAACATCGGATAAGTCGGATTACATTGCACAATTGCGCATCGCACTATTCAAGAACGTCAACTTTGACTTCGGCCATCAATGGGGGGCGGACGCGAGTGGCACAACGAAATCCGAAGCCCGGCTGCAATATCGCCCGGCCAGCAACAAGATACTGAATCTTGCCTACCGCTTTCGGCGCGACTCGCTCGAACAGGGCGATCTGTCGTGGTCGTGGCCCATCGCGAGCCGCTGGAATTTTGTCGGGCGCTACAATTTTTCGTTCCGCGATCAGGCAGTACTCGAACAGTTTTTTGGCCTTGAATATGAGAGTTGCTGCTGGGGCCTGCGACTGGTTTCGCGTCGGCATATTTCGACGCGCGACGGAACTCGGGATTCGTCCTTCGGTCTGCAATTGGTATTGAAGGGAATGACGAGCGTTGGCACGGCCGCCGACAAACTACTCGAACGTGGTATTCTTGGCTATTCTGCAGGTCTCCGGTAATTAGTGTGTTAAAAACCAATATCTTATGCGCCTTCGTCGCATTGGCTGCTGCGCCCGTTGTGGTCGCAGACGATGTCCCGGAAACGGGAGAGTTTCTTGATGGCATCGCCGCGATCGTGAACGAAGGGATCGTAATCAAGAGCGCATTTTACAAACAGTTGAGTGCAATCAAAAAGCGCGCCAGCGATCGGGGCATGCAATTGCCGCCCGACGCCGAGCTTGAAGAGCAAGTTCTTGAGCGATTGATCCTGACCGAGATTCAGTTGCAGCGCGCGGCGCGCATCGGGCTGGCCCAGCAAATCTCAGATCAGGTCGTCAACCGATCTATTCAAATGCTCGCCGACCAGAGCGGAGTGACGTTCGAGGAAATGCCGGGATTGCTGGCGAAGGACGGCATAGCTTACGCGGACTTCCGGGCGGACCTTCGCAACGAAATTATGATCAACGAACTCAAGGGCATCGAGGTAACGCGCAACATTCGGGTTTCCGAGCGCGAAATCGAACAGTGCATTGTGGATCTTGAGAATAATGTCGTCGTCAACTCCGACTGGGAGTTGTCACACATTTTGCTGTCCATCGGAGAAACCGCTGGCGCGAATGAGGTCGCTGAAATCGAGGCGCTCGCAGACACTATCTATCAGCGGCTGCAAGACAACGCAGACTTCCGCGAACTTGCAGCGCGATATTCGCAAGGACCGACGGCGCTCGAAGGCGGCTCGCTTGGCTGGCTGCAGGGGCAACAGGTACCGTCGATATTCACCGACATCTTGCAGGGCATGTCAGTCGGCGATGTCTCGGAACCTTTCAGAACCGCAAACAGCATTCACATTGTGAAAGTCGATCGCCTGCGCAGTGCGGTGGAACACAGTGAAATCGATCAGGCGAAGGTCCGGCACATCCTGATTTCTCCCAATGAAATCATCGACGATGCGACGGCCAGGCAGCGGCTTGAAGAAGCGCTGGCAAAAATACGAGCGGGCGACGACTTTGGCGAACAGGCAAAGCTGTTGTCCGACGATCCGGGATCGGCGAATCTCGGTGGCGACCTCGGCTGGACGGTAACCACCGACTTTGCGCCTGAATTCAGAGACGTTGCCGATGCCGCCGAGATCGGCGTTATCAGCGAACCGTTTCTCAGCCAGTTTGGCTGGCACATTCTCGAAGTTGTCGGTCGTCGCGTCTATGACAATACCGAGGAGCTCAAGGAACGCAATTGCATCGTCCGCATCCGCAAAAGCAAACTGGAAGAGGAAACTCTTCTTTGGCTGCAGCGCATGCGCGATGAGGCGTTCGTCGAAAAGCGTATCTAGGGCCTGCATGTGGCCCTCGACAAACCCCTTGTCATAACGGCTGGAGAGCCGGCCGGTATTGGTCCTGAGCTCTGCCGAGCGCTGGCGGACTCTGAGTTTGCCGCTGATGTCGTTATCGTTGGTGACGCGTCGCTGCTGGACGATCGACTGCAGGTAATCGATACGCCGTTTCCAGCGCCCGTCGTCTGCGGCCAACCCGATCCGGCCAACGCGAAGACATTGCTGGACGGGTTGACGATCGCGGTCGAAGGCTGCATGGACGGCCGCTTCGCAGGACTCGTCACCGCCCCGGTCGCAAAGAGCGTGATTGCCGAATCCGGCATCGCCTTCACCGGACACACGGAATTCCTCGCCGGGCTGACCGGCACGGAACAGCCGGTCATGATGCTGGTCGCCGGCGAACTGCGAATTGCATTGGCCAGTACGCACATGCCGTTGCGTGAAGTGCCCGATTACATTACTGCAGAGCGACTCACCCGGATTCTCGAAGTTCTCCACCGTGACCTGCAAGTCCGATTCGGGATTGAATCTCCTGAAATTATTGTTTGCGGGCTGAATCCGCATGCGGGGGAAGGCGGCCATCTTGGCCACGAGGAGGACGCGGTCATCGCACCCGTGATTGCGAAACTTGCCGCCAGCGGACTCAAGGTCCGTGGACCATTGCCGGCAGACACGGCTTTTATGCCCGCCGCTGGACAACGTGACGTGGTCCTCGCGATGTACCACGACCAGGGTCTTCCCGTCCTCAAATACGCTGGATTCGGGCACGCAGTCAACGTCACGCTGGGGCTGCCCATCATCCGCACATCTGTCGATCACGGCACGGCTTTCGATATCGCCGGCACCGGCCAGGCCGACACGGGAAGCCTCATGGCTGCCGTGCTGCTTGCCAAAACCATGGCGTCTCTCTGATGCCTGGCCATCGTGCGCGCAAGCGATTCGGCCAGCATTTTCTGACGGATCCCGGTGTCATCGATGAAATTATTCGCTCAATACATGCGACCAAAGACGACATTGTGGTCGAAATCGGACCCGGACAGGGTGCGATTACAGAATCTCTCGCAGCCAATGCCGGTCATCTGCATGCCATTGAACTCGACCGCGATCTGGTAGCGAGGCTTCGCCGCCGCTACGACGGCAGTGCCAGCGTTACGATCCACGAGGCGGACGCATTGAGTTTTGACTTTTCGACCCTGGGCGGCAAATTACGAATTGTCGGCAATCTTCCGTACAACATCTCGACGCCGCTGCTGTTTCATTTGCTCCAGTATCGCGATCGCATTCTCGACATGCACTTCATGCTGCAAAAAGAGGTTGTCGACCGCATGGCGGCGGGCCCCGGCAGCAAGGCCTACGGCCGTCTCAGCATCATGCTCGGTTGCCATCTGCGCGTTGAATCGTTGTTCGACGTGGAACCGACCGCATTCGACCCGCCGCCCAGGGTCATGTCGGCGATGGTGAGACTCGACCCTCTGGCGCCGGATACGTTCGACATCAGGAATGAGGCTTCGCTTTCGCGACTCGTCACGAAAGCGTTCATGCAGCGCCGCAAGACCATTCGTAATTCGTTAAGAAAGGATGTGGAACCTGCGGATCTGGAGGCCGTGGGTATCGATCCCGGATCGCGGCCAGAACAAGTCAGCATCGAACAATACATCGCACTCAGCAACCATATGGCGTCTGCGTTACGTTAGAATATCGCGATGGACGAGAACCCGCGCGATATACGCATTCAAGTGGCTACCAGCTACGTTGCAGAACAGTCGGATCCCGATTCCGATCGCTACGTATTCGCTTATACGATCACGATTACGAATAACGGCGCCATAGCTGCGCAATTGATCAGTCGGCACTGGATTATCACCGACGCCAACGGCAAGGTGCAGGAAGTGATTGGCGACGGTGTCGTTGGCAAACAACCGCACCTCAACCCAGGCGAAAAATTTCGTTATTCAAGCGGCGCAGTGCTGGAAACTCCCGTCGGCGCCATGCAGGGTCTCTACAAGATGAAAGCCGCTGACGGCATCACTTTCGACGCGCCAATTGCGCCATTTACTCTTGCGGTTCCCGGACTGTTGAACTAGGTTCCCTGGATGGCGGTTTACGCAATTGGTGACTTGCAAGGCTGTTACGACCCCTTCCGACGGCTTCTGGATGCGCTGGACTTCGAGCCTTCCTCCGATACGCTGTGGCTCGTTGGAGATATTGTCAACCGTGGCCCCAAATCTCTGAAAACATTACGATTTGTGAAGCAACTGGGCGACGCTGCGATAACGGTCCTTGGCAATCACGACCTGCATCTGCTCGCACTGTCCGTCGGCGCAGTCCGCTTCGGCAATCGTTTTGGCTCGCTTGAAAAACTGCTCAACGCCGCCGACGCTGAGGAGCTTTGCGACTGGCTCCGAAAGCGGCCTCTCGCGCATTACGATGCATCCCTGAACACATTGATGGTCCATGCCGGAACGCACCCGAAATGGAGCGTCAGGAAAACGCTTGCCCGGGCCGCAGAGGTCGAAGACGCATTGCGCGACGGCGACTTCGCAATGTTGCTCGGCAAGATGTACGGCGATTCACCGAATCGCTGGTCCGGGAAACTGGACGGCTACAAGCGTCTGCGATTCATCATCAACTGCCTGACACGCATGCGCATGATCACGGCGGATAACAGGCTCGATTTTTCGCACACCGGAACGCCGTGGCACGCCAGAAAAAACCTGCGGCCATGGTACGCCGCTGAAAACTCGAAGACGGCTAAAACACGCGTCGTATTCGGCCACTGGTCGCAATTGGGACTGATCGTGTTGCCCAATTTGATCAGCCTCGATACGGGCTGCGTCTGGGGTCGACAACTAACCGCGGTGCGACTCGACGAGCGCACACCCACCGTTGTGCAGGTAGCAGGGCAGTGATGCACTACGAAGACAATCGCGCGTTCGCTTGTGCCCAGGACAAGATCGACCCGCTTCGCGCGTTTCGCGAGAAATTTAATTTCCCGTTGTCGCGCGATGGCCGCGCGCCGGTTTACCTGTGCGGGAATTCTTTAGGCCTGCAGCCGCAACTGGCGGTACAGTTTGTTGAGGAAGAATTGCAAAACTGGAAAGATTTCGCCGTGGACGGACATTTCCATTCCGACCATCCGTGGATCTCCTATCACCGGCGATGCGTTTCCGGGTTCGCTGCGCTGACCGGGGCGCTTGAGAGCGAGGTCGTGGCGATGAACACGCTCACGGTCAATCTGCATTTGCTGATGGCGAGCTTTTATCGTCCGACCAACGATCGCTACAAAATTCTCATCGAATCACAAGCGTTTCCTTCGGACCGATACGCCGTGACTTCGCAGATTCGAATGCACGGGTACGATGCGGATTCCGGCTTGCTGGAATGGACACCGCGTGATGGCGAATCCCGGCTGCGCACCGAAGACCTCGAAGCCATGCTTCATGAACACGGCGAGAGCATCGCCCTTTTGCTGCTGCCCGGCGTGCAGTACTACACGGGACAGGTGATCGACATGGCTGCAGTCTGCGACCTCGGCCGCAAACACGGTTGCGCTGTCGGCCTCGACCTGGCGCACGCAATCGGCAACATTGAAATGGCGCTGCACGACTGGGCGCCCGACTTTGCCGCGTGGTGCACCTACAAATACCTGAATGCCGGCCCGGGGGCGATTGCGGGCGCGTTTGTTCACGAAAAACACTGCAGCCCTCAGAATCTCGAACAACTGCACGGCTGGTGGGGCCATGACGAGGCCACGCGTTTCAAAATGGCAAAGAGTTTTACGCCTGCGGCCGGTGCAGAACTGTGGCAAATGAGCAATCCGCCTATTTTATCTCTCGCGCCGGTAGTGGGATCGCTGCAAGTATTTGCAGAAGCCGGATTTGACCGCATCCGGGAAAAATCACGGCAACTCACGGGCTACATGGACTGGCTGGCGCGCACTCGATACGGCGATCGTATCGGCTGTATTACTCCCGAAGACGCGCGCGGTTGTCAGCTGTCATTGGTCGTTAAAGATTCAGCCGTCGATGCGAAGGCTTTGTTCGACCGACTGTGCAAACTCAACGTGACGCCCGATTGGCGCGAGCCCGATGTCATTCGTGTCGCTCCTGTGCCGCTCTACAACAGCTTTGAAGATGTGTTCGAATTCGCGGAACGCCTGACAACAGCACTCGCAAATGCTTAGGTTGGCGACCGACGCCGTTCGTAAGTTATGAATTCAAAAGCGAATTCGTTCGTCGCGGTGGCCGCATGCGCCTCATTGAACACGAGGCGCCACTCGCCCTCGTCAATGTCGGGAAAGAAGGTATCGCCGCGAACGTCCGCCTGGACGCGCGTGACGTGCAGCCGGTCGGCTAATGGCAAAAACAAGTCGTAGATCTGGCGGCCACCAATGATCATGATTTCCTCTGCACCCAAGGCGAGATTCAAGGCCGCCGCGGGCGACGTGGCGACCTCACATCCTTGCGCAGAAAAGCCCGCCTGCCGAGTCACCACAATATTTTGACGACCGGGCAAGGGACGTCCGATCGACTCCCAGGTCACGCGCCCCATGACGATGGGTTTTCCCATAGTCAGTTGCTTGAAGCGCTTCAGGTCATCTGAAATTTTCCACGGAAGTTCGCCGTGCAGGCCGATGACATTGTTCGTCGACACAGCAACGATCATGCTGATCACGAGGTTCTCTGTCAGACCGCGATAGCGGCCTTGATGTGTGGGTGGGACTCGTAATTGAGAATTTCGAAATCCTCGTACTGATAATCGAAAATGCTGTCGGGTCGCCGTTTGATCGCGAGGCGCGGCAGCGGCAATATCTCGCGGCTTAATTGCTCGTCGGCCTGCTCGAGGTGGTTTAGGTACAGGTGGCAATCACCGCCGGTCCAGATAAAATCACCGACCGCCAGATCCGCTTGCTGCGCCAGCATATGGGTGAGCAGTGCATAGGACGCAATATTGAACGGCACGCCCAGAAAAATATCGCAGCTGCGCTGATACAACTGGCAGGACAATTTGCCTTCCGCGACGTAAAACTGGAACAGGCAATGACACGGCGGCAGCGCCATGTTTTCGATCTCAGCGACGTTCCAGGCGCTGAGCAAAATACGCCGCGAATTCGGATTCTCGCGCAACTGCTGCATGATCTGCGCTATCTGATCAATGGATCCTCCATCGGGCGTCGGCCAGCGGCGCCATTGCACGCCGTACACGGGTCCGAGTTCACCGTCGTCGTCCGCCCACTTGTCCCAGATCGAGATGCCGTTTTCTTTGAGGTAGCGAATGTTGCTGTCGCCGCTGAGGAACCACAGAAGCTCGTGGATAATCGAGCGTAAATGCAGTTTTTTGGTCGTGACGAGCGGGAACCCGGCGCTCAGATCAAAGCGCATTTGGTAACCAAACACGCTCACGGTACCAATGCCCGTGCGGTCGTCTTTGACGGTTCCGTTGTCGCGCACGTGGCGCATCAAATCGAGGTACTGCTGCATGTCAGGATGCCTCCTGCAAAGCATTTGCCCGACGGTAGGCCATCGTTATCAGGATGACGCCCGCGATAACCATCGGCGCACTCAAAACCTGTCCCATCGTCACCCAGCCGTATGCCAGGTACCCGGGATCCTTGTCCGGAAGGCGCACGAATTCGACGGCGAAGCGAAATACGCCGTAAAAAATCAGAAACATCGCAGTCACGGCCAGGTAGGGACGCGGTCTGGCGGAATAGAACCACAAAATCACGAACAGCAGGAAGCCTTCCAGGAGCGCTTCGTACAGCTGCGATGCATGCCTCGATACGCCGTTGACCACGAACGCCCAGGGTACATCCGTCGGTTTGCCCCAAAGCTCACCGTTGATGAAATTGCCGATGCGTCCAAACCCTAAGCCTAGCGGCACGATGGGCACAACGAAATCCGTCATGCGCCAGATCGAGTGGCCCAGCTTGCGCCCGTAGAGCCACATCGCGATCGCCACGCCGGCAAGTCCTCCATGGAAAGACATTCCACCCTGAGTAATCTTGAAGAGATACAGCGGATCGCTGGTCAATTGATCCCAGCCATAAACGATCGCATAACCAACCCGGCCGCCGATAATGACGCCCAACATGCCGTAAAACAGCAGGTCGTCGACCTGCTCCGCGTTGACCGGCGAGTCGTCGCGCCGGCAGCGACGCCTGGCGAGCCACCAGGCAAGCACAAAACCGATCACGTACATCAGCCCGTACCAGCGAATTTTGAGAGGTCCGGCAGCGAAGATGACCGGGTCGATCTCGGGGAATGTCAGCATGAAATCCGGCTCGCCATAAAATCAAGACGCGTATCATAATCAGTTTTCAGTACCTGTCATAGTGGCTGCCGCCACAGAGAGTCCGATCAATGCCGAACCGCCTTGCCAGGGAATCCAGCCCTTACCTGCAGCAGCACGCTGACAATCCGGTCGACTGGTATCCGTGGGGCGATGAGGCCTTCGAGGAGGCTCGTAATAGCGGCAGACCGGTGCTGCTGTCGATCGGCTACTCGGCGTGCCACTGGTGCCATGTCATGGCTCATGAGTCGTTCGAGGACGAACCCACAGCCGCCCTGATGAACAAACTGTTCGTCAACATCAAAGTCGACCGCGAGGAGCGGCCGGATATCGATAAAATCTATCAGCAGGCACACCAACTGCTAACGCTGCGCGGCGGTGGCTGGCCGTTGACGATGTTTCTGGACGGCGAAGATCAGCGACCGTATTTCGGTGGCACCTACTTTCCAAAGGACGCTCGCCATGGCCTGCCGGCGTTTGGCGCATTGCTCAAAAACGTTGCCGCTTACTACGCCGACAAAAACGATGAAATTCGCGAGCAGAGCGATCAGTTACTCGATGCCCTGAAGAGACTCGAGCCTGCCGCAGCCGCCGTAACGACTGAGCTGCATGCGACCCCGCTGCAACACGCGCGAGATGCGTTCGCCAAGACATTTGACCGGGATTTTGGCGGTTTCGGTTCGGCGCCAAAATTTCCACAGCCGACGACCATCGGCCGACTCTTGCGCCATTGGCATTCGAGCGCCAATGACGATGAACCGGACCTGCACGCGCTTTTCATGGCAACTCTCACACTGACCCGTATGGCGGACGGCGGACTGTTCGACCATGTTGGCGGCGGCTTCAGTCGCTACTCGGTCGATCGTTACTGGCAGATACCGCATTTCGAAAAAATGCTGTACGACAACGGCCCGCTGCTTGCGCTGTACGCTCAAGCGGCGCTCGCGACGGGCGAGAAAATGTTTGCCGACACGGCGAACGCTACGGCAGACTGGATGCTGGCCGATATGCAAGCGGACAACGGCGGATTCTTCTCAACCCGAGATGCAGATTCCGAAGGCGCAGAAGGCCTTTACTATTTATGGACGCCGGAACAGGTCGAGGCATTGCTCGGCAATGAGTATGAACTATTCGCTTGCCGGTTCGGGCTGAATCAGGACGCCAATTTCGAGGGTCAATGGCACCTGAGTGTTCGCGAGCCCATCGCGAACGATGCCGACCGCGAGTCGATTGAGCGCTCCAAACAAAAGCTGCTGAAAGAGCGATTAACACGAGTTCCTCCAGCACGTGACGACAAACAGCTGACCGCCTGGAACGCGCTGGCGATTCGCGGCCTCGCCATCGCAGGTCGTTCGCTGGGACAGCCCGAACAGATTTCAGCGGCCGCTGAAGCCGCCGATTTTATTCAGGAAAACCTGATGCGTGACGGCCGCCTGCTCGCCAGCTACAAGGACGGCGAGGCCAGATTCCCGGCCTATCTCGACGATCATGCATTCTTGCTCGACGCGCTTCTCGAACTGTTGCAATCGCGCTGGAACACGCGGCACCTGTTATTCGCTGTGCAACTCGCAGACTTGTTGCTGTTGCATTTTGAGGACACCGATAACGGCGCTTTCTACTTCACAGCCAACGACCATGAGGCGTTGATTCACAGGCCCAGGCCACTCGCTGACGAAGCGGTACCGTCGGGTAATGGCATCGCGGCGATCGCGCTGCAGCGGCTGGGCTTCCTGCTTGGAGAGACGCGCTATCTGGATGCCGCGGAGCGCACTTTGCGCGGTAGCTGGCAGGCGATCGATCAGTATCCGCAGGGGCATGTCAGTTTGCTGACCGCACTCGAGGAATACCTGGACCACCCGGAAGTGATCATTATCCGTGGCCAGGCCGACGAGATTGCCAGGTGGCGCGACTCTGCCGCGAAAGTCTACACTCCACGAAGAATGGTATTCGCGATAGAAGCAAGTGAAATCGGCTTGCCGGGAGCGCTCGCAGATCGCAAAGCGTTCGACGGAGAAACCGTTGCCTATCGTTGTGTGGGCACGCACTGCGAATTGCCGGTGACAACCTGGGAGGCGCTTCCCTAAAAGGTGCCATTAAATAAACCTGGCACCTTTTAGAATCAGTTGGGATAGGCCGTCACTGTGCTCCCGGACGTCGGAATCACGCTATCTGAATTTCGGCTTTTGAACTTGACTGGCATCGACTCGGTCTTCAAGCCCGTATTTTTCTGCACGGCAAAATGCAGATGCGGATCGCTCGAAACATCCATATTTCCCGAATCGGCAATATATTGCCCCTCGCGCACGCGATCGCCCGGCCGAACCCTGACCGTATTCCAATTGAGGTTCGAATACATGGCGAAAGTACCGTCATCGTGCAGGATACGAACGATATTGGATTCCCTGCCGCTTCCCTGGGTATCCAGCCCACCTGTGTAATTGCCGGTCGCTACGTCAAATACGACTCCGCTTCTCGCCGCGACGATATCCGTCCCCACGGGCATCCCGAAATCGACCGCATACATTGTGTCGTAGGCACGATGCGTCGTTGCATCCGGATAGGCCTGCACGACGGGAAAAACACTGCCGACAGAAAACGGCGCCCGGTAACCGCCGCCGGCGCTATGAGTCGCCGCGGGGTCGCCCGGCGCGTATTTGTATTGGTAATCGACGAAAGGTCGAGCGACTTCCTGCAGAACATCAAGGGTTAATAACTGCAGATCGCTGCGGGCTGCTACTACCCAGCGCAGCGGATCGTCCGGGTGCGGGTATTCGACACCCGTAATTTCCTCGAAATGTATCTCAACCTCGATCGGTACATGAAACTCATTGTGCGCCACGAACCTGATAATCGTACCCGCAGCTTCATGCGTTACCACGAATTCGGGCGGTACGAATGACAGCTGCAATTTACGGCGTTCGGTCTTTTGTCCTTCCGCCGGTGGCCGATCTGTGTAAATCCACACGCCGTCTTCGCCGCGATACTTGTAGAGCGTCTGCGCCGTCGCGCCGCCACAGACCGACAGCATCAGCACCAGAATCGGTACCGATATCCAGGACCCGAGAATCTTGCTAGGAACCAAAATCGGCCCGCCTCCAGCCGTCTTCGTCTCGCCGAATCTCGTACGCCGGCCAGTTTTGCGTATCCAGCTTCAACGTAATCACTTCGGCCGTGCCATTCCAGGTCACGGTTTTCAGTCGCACGGATTCACGATCCTGGATGTCTTTCACGGCGTCTATGAACGCTTGCAAATTCGGCGTCGGCGTCTCATTCACCTCAACGACGCGACGCCCTGCCCACAACCCGTAACGAGTTGCGGGAGAGCCGTAATTAAAGTAGGCGACGTACACTCCGTCGGTACCAATACCTCGCTGCGCCGCCATCGCCCGATGCGGATTTTGCAGCAATGCACCTGCCCAGGAAACGGCTCTGTCGATACCCCGCCCACTCAACGCTACGGTTTCAATCGTGAGATCTTGCGCGCTGCCATTGCGCCAGACAGTGACGACGACCTCGGGCTTCTGCACCGCATTCTCGAGGTCTCTGTAAGACGTGACGACATTGCCGTCAATGGCGAGCACCATGTCGCCGTTCTTGAGCAATTGCGCAGCCGGAGTGTCCGCGACGAGTCGCGTAATACTGAGCGCTCTGCGCCGCAGTGGATTATTTTTCTCCAGACGCGCAATCCATTCCTCGCCAACGCCCATCTTACGAGCCGCGAACAATGGCGCATAAACGAATTCGGCTTCAAGGGAATAAAACGGCCGCCCGTCCCGAACCGTTTCGACAAATTGTTGAATCACTTCACTGCTGACACCGCGATTGAATTGGGCGGAGTCACCTCCGCTTGATAGATCGAAACTCGACCAACTCGCAGAAACGCGGCCTTTCCTGTCAACGATCACGCCGTCGAAATCGCCGGGTGCAGTGACCAGATCGATGCCTTCGATATTGGTATCGCGAAAGCGCAGCGTGCGCGACAGCGGCAACAACAACGGATCAACGGACGACACGGTACTGCGCTGATGCACAAGCTGGTGATCGGCCTTGATGCCCACAACCCACACCTTGTCGCCCGGCTGCAGCGGTGTCGTATTGAATCGCGCATTCCTGACCGGCGTGTCGCCGATAGACGCCGGATCGTAGGATACCATCGCGAAATTATGCAGCGGGTGCAGTTGCTCGATCTTGCCTCTTACCTCGAGCGAACCGGCGAACGTAATCTTCACATCCCCGATCGCGATCGGTACTGTATTTCGGTCGACGACGACGTAACCGCGATCTTTGTCAACGATCAGCCCGGTGCCATAGTAATGGCGCTCGGCAACTCCCGACAACGTGTACGGCAGATTGAACGTCACCACGACCAGCGATGGCGCGATCGCATTGACGCTGGCATCGTCGTAGCTTGCCAGGTGGGTGCTGCCTACCTCTGGCGGCATGGGCGCCGGGCCCGGCGCCAGGTCGCGGCAAGGCCACGAACCCGTCGTATCGTCACGGACGCAGCGTCGCGCCGGAAACCAGACGCGATCCATCTCTAAAAGTCGCACGACCGAGTTTTGCGGGTTCTCCATTGTGACGTAACGAACCGACGCTCGCGCACCGTCCGCAAGTTGCTCCAGCTTCGCTTCAAAATCATCGAGATCGGATATTTCTTCTCCGTCCATCTCAACGATTACGGCGCCACGTGGAATGGCCGCTTTTGAAAGCAAGTATCCCGGATTGGCGACGTAGACGCCTTCCGCCTTGCGGTTGTAGTGGCGCGCCTGCTGGTAAGAAAGCACATTGACCACCGCATCCCCGAACTCCAGGTACTCGTCCGGAGTAATCGCATGCAGATCACCGACCAGAATTTGGTAAGTCAAAGGTCGGCCCCCGCGCTCAACCCGGACTTCGATTTCCTCGTCAACGTGGCTGTCGAGCAATACCGCAAGTGGCACGAACTCCGTAATGAGTTCTCCGTTGATGCTTATGAGGATATCCCCTGGCGCCAGTTTGCCGGCAGCCGGGGACCCGGGAATGACCTGGTCGACGGCCAGCATGCCCGTTTGCTCGGGATTTTCGGAGCGTGCCCGTCGCTCCGACTCGGGCGTCAGGCCCAATCGCCGCAGCTCATCGTACGGCTCCCTCTGGAACATCGTCTGCAAAGTGCCACGAGTCACGAATTTGCCCGCCTGCAGATCCCGCAACGCGCGCGCAACACGGTCGAGCGGCAGGAAAAAACTACTGGCCGCCGAGCTGTTCGCGCCAGCATTCAGCGCCACGACTTCGCCGTCGATATTGACCACCGGAGAACCCGACGAACCACCGGACGTTCCGGATGCGGCTTGAAAATAAAACGTATTGAAATCGTTGTACTTGCCGCGCCCGTAATCGGGAGCCTTCCGGTCCAGGCGCGCGATCGTGCCCGCAAGTATCGACAATTGCTCGCCAGCATCGTTGCCAATCACCCGAATTTCGCTGCCGATGCCAGCGCCGTCGGGCACGAGGGGCAATTCCGCCGGTACGATATAGCGAAGTTCTGACGGGTCGTAGCGGAAAAATCCAAAATCGTGGACGGGATCGCGATAAATCGGCGTCAGGCGCACTTCTTCGTTGTTGCGGAAAACGGCCTCGGCCACGACCGGACCCGGCGTTACAACGTGGCGGTTCGTAAGAATAATGCCGCGCTCCGCGTCGACGACGAAGCCCGTCGCCTGGCTGGACGAGTTCCACTCGGTATCAAACGCCCGCGTGCTGTCCACGCGGATCGACACCACTCCCGAGGAGATACGCTCCAGAGTTTCGGCCCATGCGGTATCGTCGGCGGCCAACGCCGTCATGCTCGCCAGCAACGAAATTGCTGCCACCAGAATCTTGCCGTACGTCATAGCATTCCTGATCAATTTTCGGGCCGAACGCCCACCGGTTCTATACTCGACCGACAATGGGTCCGACCGTTCCCTATTGCAACAAAATCAGGGCGCCAGCGCGACAACAAGGGTCACATTTAGCCAGGTCGATAGACCAGGTCCAGCTGCCGCGCGGCTTTGACGTCGTCGAGGCGTCGCACCGGCATAGTGTATGGCGCCTCCTTGAATTCGACGCCCTCTTCCCGCGCCGCAGTCGCGATTTCGATCATGGCCGCCACAAAGTTGTCCAGCGTCTCCTTGCTCTCGGTCTCCGTGGGCTCTATGAGCAAACACTCCGGTACCAGCAGCGGAAAATAGGTTGTCGGCGCGTGGTAATTTTTATCGAGCAGCGCCTTGGCGACATCCATGGCGGTCAGGTTGGCCGACCTGGCTTCTTTTTTTAGCGTCACGATAAACTCATGGCTGGCGCGTCGCCCCGGATACGCCAGCTCGAAGCCGGCGTCGCGCAAGCGCACTGCCAGATAATTCGCATTCAGCGTGGCGTACTGTGACACTCGCGCCATACCGTCGCGACCCAGCATCCGAATATAGACGTATGCACGCAGCAAAACTCCGGAGTTGCCCATGAAGCCGGACAAGCGACCAATGCTTTGCGGCAACTCTTTCTCGTCCAGCCAGTCGTAGACGGTTCCGTCATCTGTTTCGCGCTTGCCGACAATCGGGATCGGCATGAACGGCAACAGGCGATCATTGACCCCGACAGCTCCGGATCCCGGGCCACCGCCGCCGTGCGGCGTCGAAAACGTCTTGTGCAAATTCATGTGAATGACATCGAAGTCCATATCGCCTGGCCGTACTTTGCCCAGAATCGCGTTCAGGTTTGCACCGTCGTAATAAAGCAAACCACCGGCGTCGTGGACAAGCCTGGCAACTTCTTTTATGCGTCGTTCGAACACGCCGAGCGTTGACGGATTCGTCAACATGATGCCGGCCGTCTGCGGGCCCACTGCGGCCTGCAGCGCAGCAAAATCGATATCGCCGTCCGCTCCGGTCGGCACCTCTTTCACGACGCAGCCGCACATGGTCGCCGTCGCTGGATTGGTGCCATGAGCTGCGTCCGGACAAATGATTTCCACGCGCTCATGGTCACCACGGGCCTCATGGTATGCCTTGATCATCGCGACACCGGCGAACTCGCCCTGCGCACCGGCCATCGGCGTCAACGACACGCCCTTCATTCCGGTGATGTCCATCAACATCTCTTGCAATTCGTACATGCAACGTAAAAATCCCTGGCCGTGACTGACCGGGCCCAGCGGATGACGTCCCGCGAATCCCGGTAGCATCGCCAGCGCGTTGCACGCACGCGGATTGTATTTCATGGTGCAGGAACCCAGCGGGTAAAACTGCGTGTCGATCGAAAAATTCATTTGCGACAAGCGCGTAAAATGGCGCACCGTCTGGAGCTCCGAAGCTTCCGGCAGGCGCGGTTTGTCTGTGCGGAGCATCGATTCGGGTATCGCCAACGATGCCGTGTCGAGCGGCGCCTGGGCAAATGCGCGCCGCCCCGAGCGTGATATTTCGAAAATAAGGTCAGTCATCGACTTCGATTCCAAGGGCGCGAAACGCCGCGCCGTAATCCGGTTCTGAGGAGATGTCTTCGAGATGTTCCTGATGCACGACGGTGTTGTTTTCGTCCAGCACGACGACCGCCCGTGAAAACATGCCTGCAAGCGGGCCGTCAATAATCTGCACACCGTAGTTCTCTCCGAAACCTGCGTGCCTGATAGCGGACAGGCCGATCACATTCATCAACTCGTGTTCTTCCTGAAAGCGCTTGTGTGCAAACGGCAGATCGTACGAGACCATCAACATAGCGACGTCGTCAATGTCCGCCGCAAGACGATCGAATTCGATGACCGATTTCGCGCACACATCGGTGTCAATGCTCACAAAAATATTCAGGACTTTGCGCTTGCCCATCCAGTTTGCGAACGATACGTTTTGCATTTTTATGTTCACCAGTGAAACATCCGGCGCACGACTGCCTATGACCGGCAATTCGCCGTGCGTGCGATAGCTCGTATTGTCGTGCCTAATTTTTGCCATTCTCGCCTCCTTGTCTGGCGCCGCTGGACATGAGGCCGGCAAATGCCGCGACGAACGTCTCAATGTCGGCTGATGTCTTGGTTTCGGTGGCGCAAACGAGCAACGCATCCGTACCCGCATACGACGTCAGATCGAATCCGCCGAGAATATCGCTGTCCGCCAATGCCGTGAGCAACGGCGCGACCGGGCGATCAAGCCGCAGCGCGACCTCGTGAAAGTACGGCCCATCATAAAGCCGCCGCACACCCTTAATTGCCGTCAGACCTTCAATCAGCGCCGTTGTGTTCGCGTGCGACGATCTCGCGACCCGCACCAAGCCCTCGAATCCCAGTAACGACATGTAAATCGTGGCTGCGGTCACCATCAGGCCCTGGTTGGTGCAAATATTCGAGGTCGCCCTGGACCGACGAATGTGCTGCTCTCTTGCCTGCAAGGTGAGAGTAAATCCAGGATTGCCATCCAGATCGGTCGTGCGTCCCACGATTCGGCCGGGCATTTGTCGTACATGCTTTTGCTTGCAGGTCATGAAACCGAAGTACGGCCCGCCGGATGACAGCGGCACTCCCAGAGGCTGACCTTCACCGCAAGCAATCTCGACGCCCTGCCCGCCCCAGTGACCTGGCGCCTGCAAAAGTGCCAGCGATATCGGATTCACGATACCGATGACCAACGCGCCCTGTGAATGCGCCCAGTCGGTCAATCGATCGACGTCTTCAAGCGTGCCGGGGAACGAGGGTTGCTGAATGACCACGGCAACCGGTTCTCGATGCGCAGGCAACCGGTCGAAATCCACGTTGCCAGACGCCGCTTCCTGCGGCAGACGTTCGAACGTCAACCCCTGCGCGCCGGCGATTGCCGCCGCAACCTGCTCGTACACCGGATTAACGCCTGGCGCCAGCAAAATCCGGCCCGTCCTGACGCGTCGATTGCTGCGCACGGCCATCAGCGATGCCTCAGCCAGCGCCGACGCACCGTCGTACAGGGACGCGTTGCTGACATCGAGCGCCGTGAGTTGCGTCATCATCGTCTGGTATTCGTAAATCGTCTGCAACGTGCCCTGACTGGCCTCCGCCTGGTACGGCGTATAGGAGCTGTAGAACTCGCCGCGCGTCGCAATGTCCCAGACGGCGGTCGGAATGTGATGCTCGTAAGCGCCTGCACCAATGAAGCACAACGGCGTGCCATCCAGTGCCGCGCGCGCTCTCATCAGTCGTGAGATCTCCATCTCGTTGAGCGCCTCGGGCACTTCGTGCAACTCACCGATCAGCAGCTCCGTCGGTATTTCGTCGAACAGATCGTCGATTTCGCTGGCGCCGATAATCTCGAGCATTTCCCGCGTATCTTTTTCGGTGTGGGGTATGAAAGGCATGGCTGGTCTCAGTGATTAGAAGCTCAGTCGTCGAGCTTATCGATAAATTGCTGGTAGGCGTCCGGTGACATCAAGGCGCTCTCATCGATGCTACCAGCGGGTCGTATGCGAACGATCCAGCCGTCGCCGTAGGGATCGGAGTTGATCAACTCCGGATCGTCGGCGAGAGCGTCGTTGATCGCGGCAACGGTTCCGGACATCGGTGCGTACACGTCAGACGCCGCTTTGACCGACTCCACCACGGCCATTTCGCCGCCGTCGTCGACGTCTTGCCCGGTTTCAGGCAATTCGATGTACACAAGATCGCCCAGGGCGCTCTGCGCGTGATCGGTAATGCCTACCGTGACCGTTCCATCGTCTTCGCGCCGCAGCCACTCATGTTCCTGCGTAAACAAAAGATCTCCAGGCAATTCACTCACAGCGTCCCTCCTTCAAATATCGATTCGAATTTGTCCATTGCGAACGAACGGCGTCTTGACGATGCGTACGTTCAGCATTTTTCCCCTGACTTCGACCTGCGCGCGGTCATAGTCCCCGGCCGGCACCCTTGCCAGCGCAATTGATTTTCCGATGGTCGGCGAGAATCCGCCGCTGGTAACCTCGCCCTCGCCAACGCCTTCGACAACGACTTTCTGGTGGTTTCTCAACACACCAGGGTCTTCGAGCAACAGGCCGACGAAGCGTTTTCTGTCCACGGAATCGTGCAGCGCCTGTGTCGCAGCGCGACCAATGAAATCCCGATCGGCGGGATCCCATGCAATTGTCCAGCCGAGACCGGCTTCCAGCGGCGAAACCGTCTCGTCCATGTCCGTCCCGTAGAGATTCATTGCGGCTTCGAGGCGCAAAGTATCTCTGGCGCCCAGTCCACAGGGCTCAACCCCCGCAGCCAGCAACCGGTCCCAGATGGCCGGTGCATCCGCGGCTGGAACGCAAATCTCCCACCCGTCCTCACCCGTATAGCCAGTGCGCGCGATGAACACATCGCCAGCCTGCAAACCATTGAACGGTTTGAGAGCCAAAGCAGCATCGCGATACGCCGCATCGATGCACGGCGCCGCGAGCCCGCGCGCGTTGGGACCCTGAACGGCGAGCATCGCGAGTTCGGCACGTTCTCTGACAGTCACTTCGTAGGGACCAGCCTGCTCCCGGATCCACGCCAGGTCCTTGACGCGCGTGGCTGCGTTGACGATCAGGCGGTACTCGTCGTCGGCAATCAGGTAAATGATCAGGTCATCGATAACGCCGCCGTCTGTGTTGAGCATGGCGGTATACAGCGCCTTGCCGTAGTTCCTGAGCTTGGCCACATCGTTCGCGACCAGGTATTGCAGAAACTCGCGCACACGGGCGCCACCAAGGTCGACAATCGTCATGTGCGAGACGTCGAAAACGCCCGCGTTCTGACGTACGGCGTGATGTTCAGCCTTTTGCGAACCGTAATGCAGTGGCATGTCCCAGCCACCAAAGTCGACGATGCGGGCACCGGCTTGCTGGTGTTGGTCGAACAGTGGAGTCTTGGAACCCATTGGCGCTAGTCTCGTGTCGGTAACAAAAAAAGGGCGGCAGACGCAATCGGTCTGCCGCCCCTCTGTCCTTTGTTACCTGAGAGATCAATAGCCACTCGTGTGGCCACATACCCCTTCGGCGGGCCTTTCCGGCCTCTCTCCAGAGCTGATCAGCGTACCCGGTCCTTTTGCCTGAGCGTTTCCGGGCGTGTTGCGCCTTCGGCGCCCCTGTCGAACGGGGTCTCTCCTGAGCACGCTATAGATCAGTGCGCGTAATCATAGCCAAGAGCGGGCCCGGTTGCCAGCGACGACGCAGCCGGTAACAATGGCGGGCAATCGAATCGGAAACCTCGGTATGACAACATCAAGAATATTTCTGGCCGTTTTGCTGGGTTTGCTCGCTGGCGCATCGTTTGCGGACGCCACAATGGATTTCGAGCAGCTTCTCGAAGAACAATGGGAGTGGCAGCTCAAGTCGTCGCCCGTACGAGCGTCAATGCTCGGTGATCGCCGCTACAACGACCGCTGGACCGATCAGAGCCTCAAGGCGATCGAGCGCCGCAATAACGCCAGAAAAGAATTTCTCAGACGCGTGTACGCGATCAATAAAAACGAATTGTCCGCAGACGATCGTCTCAACTACGAGCTCTTCCGCCGCCAGCTGCAAAAGGACGTGGACGGACACCGGTTCCGCGGCCACCTGATGCCGTTCTCACACCGTGGCGGCGTGCAAAACCTCGACAACCTCACGAGCCGGTTGCCGCTTGTGACCGTGCGGGATTTTGACGACTGGCTGGCACGACTCGGTAACATTGATGAGCTTATTGATCAGACCATAGCGCTCGCCGAACAGGGCCGAAAAACCGGCCTGATGCCGCCCAGAATACTGATGCAACGCGTACCGAAACAGATCGCCATGCAAGTCGTCGAACGCGCGTCCGACAGTCCGATGTTCAAATCCTTTGAGAACCTGCCGGAATCCGTCCCGGCCGCCGATCGTGAGCGCTTACGAGCCGCAGCGCTGCGAACAATAGAAAATAAAGTGCTGCCAGCGTATCGAAAACTCGATCGCTACTTCAACGGGAAATACCTGCCAGCCACTCGCGACAGCGTTGGTCTCTCGGCGCTGGCAAACGGCAGCGCCTGGTACGAACATCTGGCGCGCTCGTTCACGACGACCCACATGACGCCGGATGACATCCATCGCCTGGGGCTCGAAGAGGTGCGACGCATACACGACGAGATGGAGAAGGTCATCGTCGACGTCGGGTTCGAAGGCAGCTTCCAGGACTTTCTCGTTTTCCTGCGAACCGATCCGCAGTTCTACTTTGACGATCCGCAAGACTTGTACAACGCCTATCTTGCAACGTGCAAGCGCATCGACCCCGAGCTCGTGAAGCTTTTCGGCCTGCTACCGCGCATGCCGTACGGCGTGCGACCAATTCCCGCTTCGATCGCGCCCGACACGACGACGGCGTATTACTCACGACCGGCTGCCGATGGCAGTCGCGCCGGTATTTACTGGGTAAACCTGTACCGGCCAGAGGTGCGCCCGAAGTACGAAATAGAAGTGCTCAGCGTGCACGAGGCCATGCCCGGTCACCATCTGCAGTTGTCGCTGCAACAGGAACTCGGCGACATGCCGGACTTCCGGCGCTTTTCGGGTTTTACGGCCTTCGTCGAGGGCTGGGGCCTGTACAGCGAAGGCCTCGGTTACGACCTGGGACTTTACGAGGACCCGTACTCACGTTTCGGACAGCTCACCTACGATATGTGGCGGGCGGTCCGCCTGGTCGTTGACACCGGCCTGCACTACAAGGGCTGGACTCGCCAACAGGCCATCGATTTCTTCAAGAACAACGCGGCGAAAGCGGAACATGACATCGTCAACGAGATCGATCGCTACATCGGCAACCCGGGACAAGCGCTGGCGTACAAGATCGGCCAGCTGAAAATACTCACGCTGCGCGCACGCGCGGAGCGCGAGCTCGGCGCAGACTTCGATATTCGGGCGTTTCACGATCAACTTCTGGGAGCTGGCGCGCTACCGCTCGATCTGCTGGAACGACGCATGGACACCTGGCTGGCTTCATTTAGAGCAATGTAGGTGTCATTGGCTCCATCATGCATCCGGCGCCCGTCGTTTCAGAGGTTCCCTAGCTGGAAATTCCCGACGCGCGACTGCGGCACGTTCTTCAGGCGTTGCTGCGCTGTCATAAATCTCTTCAATTCGCGCCACACGATCGGTAAGACCCGCGCAATTGGCAATCTGAATATTCAATCCGGGTCGCGCATTCATCTCGAGAATGAGCGGGCCCAGATCACGGTCGATGACCATATCGACCCCCAGGTATCCGAGGCCGGTCACGTCATACCCGCGCGCGGATGACTGCAATATAAAGTCCCACTGCGGGATCTGCAGGCCCGCGACCCGTGCGCCGGTATCGGGATGCTCCTCCACTACAAGATCGTTCAAAACGCCAGCCAAAGTTTTGCCCGTGCGCAGATCCACGCCTGCGCCTACAGCGCCCTGATGCAAATTGGCCTTGCCGTCCGAAGCGCGTGTCGGCAAGCGCACCATCGCCATTGCGGGATAGCCGCGATATACGATGACCCGGATATCGGGCACACCCTGATAACTGACCTCGGCAAATGTCGGGTCGAACTGGACGCAGTACTCGATCAGCGCTTTGTCCCGATTGCCGCTGAGGCTGTACTGGCCACCAACAATGTTCGAGATATGGTGCAATATTTCGCCCGTGGAGATCAGCATGCCGTTACTGAGCCGAAAAAGCTCGCGCTTGTGTGTGCTGCGCCCGATCACCACCAAAATGCCATCGCCACCGCTGCCCTGCGCCGGCTTGACCACGAAACTCTCGCGATTCGCAACAATCTCGCCAAACCGTCGTACCTCACCCTGATTGCGGATGACGCCGTACATCTCCGGCACCGCCATGCCGGCCTGTAGCGCGAGCTCTTTTGTGATGATCTTGTCATCGACGCGCGGATACAGGCGTCGCGGATTCAGCCGCATTATAAAGTCGGCATTGCGCTCGTTAAGTCCGAGCACACCTGCGGCACGCAGTTTTTTTGCGACGCCGAACATCAGTCGCCTGTCAGGGCTTTGAATCGCCTGAGCTCAAGCAAACGATAACCCGTATAGCGGCCCGCCATCACAACGATGGCCAGAATGACGAGCAACAGCTCCGGGAACGTAAATATTAAATACTCAAGCGACGTCACGCCCATGGCGATATAGGCAGCGATCGCAATCACCAAGCTACCGAATGCGCCTCGCAGGGCATCCGCAGGACCGCGCTCTTCCCAGACAACAGACATGCGCTCAATCGTCATGGCGATAATGACCATCGGGAATAGCGCGACCGACAGGCCGGTTTCAATGCCGAGCTTGTGCGACATCAAGCTGATGACCAGCATCAACAACACAACGACGATCAGAACTGCGCTCAGTCTTGGCACGAGCAAGAGTCGCAGTCGTTCCAACAGGAATCGAATACTCAAGCCGAGCGCGACGAGCAAGGTAAACAGGACGACGCCCCAAAATAGCTTCGTTTCGCGAAATGCGAGGGCGATTAGAACCGGCATGAACGTGCCAAATGCATCGATGCCGATAAAGTTACGCATGAACACCATGATCAATGCGCCTATCGGTATCATTAGCAACACGCCGTAAACCGCCTGCGTTCGAATCGGCAGGCTGTACAAGGAAAAGTCGATCAACGGCGTACTGTCCTGCCCGGCGTGCGATCTTGCGATCGCGATCGCATCCACATGATTTCGCTGCACTGCAAATTCGACCTCGACATTGCTGCCGCCCTCAACCCTCACGAGTGATTCGTTGCCCCGCCACCAGACCAGGAATCGTTCCGGCATGCTTTCCTCACCCGTGGCCGGATCAAAATATCGCCAACGATCGCCGTCGTGTATCTCCAGCCAGGTGATGAGTTGTGCATGTCGTTGTCGACCTGACAGCGAAAAACCATGAACCTTGCGGGCGGGAATTCGTGCAGCCGCCAACATCATCGTTGCGACTTCGACGAACTCCGAATTACTCGATACATTGGATAACAACAACTCAAGGTTTGGGCCTAGCGACGGGTCGTTCATGCGGCGCAGGAGCTCCGACGTGAAAGACTCCGCATCGGCCGACTGATCGCGAACGTCGTTGACCAGCACATCGACAGCCGTCTTGAACGGTTCATTGATAACGGGTGGTGGCGGGAACGGTGGCGTCGTGTCCAACTGATCAGCTTGCGCGTCCTCGTACACCGATATTCGATAATAAATCGTCTGCGGGCCGTCTGCCCGCCGCACGGCCCACTGCGCCTCACGACCACCGCTGCCGTAATTCAGACTAAAGCCATAACCGCGCGAAATCGGATTTTCGTTTAGCTTGCGAAAGCCGGGGGTCAGTGTCGGTATGAGCAGGTTGACCTTGATGGAACCGGGCCCGCTGTCGAAGCTGATTGCCGACTCGATGGTCCATACCGGAGTTTCCCGATCTTCGGTCAACGGAAAACCCAGCACTTGCCATTTGTAAACGAACACGGACATGCCGACGGCCGTCAGCAATAAGGCAAGTGCGAAGACGTATCTCTGCTTCATGGTATCCCCCCATACCGCCGCGCAAGCTCTCTACGGCCTGCCGGCACCCAGCGCAACGCCGACGACGTGTTTTCTTACCGGCCCGCTGCGATTGAACAACTGCATGCCGGTCCGCCTGAGCTCGCTGAGGACTGGGGAGTCTGCAGCAAACAGTCGATTGAGACCAGTCATAAAATGCATCATCGTCGCGTTCGCGCACTTGCGTGCGCGCTCGTAACGACGCAAGACTGGCCGGTCAGCAGGGTGCTCGCCCGCGTCCAGTGCCGCTGCGATAACGCTCGCAAGCTCTCTGGCATCCTGCAGGCCGAGATTCGCGCCCTGACCCGCCAACGGATGCACGGTGTGCGCCGCATCGCCGATCAGGGCGATGCCGCGCATTACATATTCCTGCGCATGTTGCGCAGCAAGCGGAAATGTCGCACGCCCGCCGCTCAAACAATTCCCTGAACTGAAAACGATTCGAGTACTGCTCACCCGCACAGATCGGAACATCCATTCGGTCGGCGAGGATACTCAAGGCACCAAAGTCCTCCGGCATCAGCACATCTTCCCACCAGCCGAGATTTTCAATCGTATCCAACTTGCGGCCCACACGCGTCGCCTCAGCGAGCGTATACCCACCCAGCGAATCGACCAAGATCTGCCCCTTGCCCTTGAGGACGTCGGCCGCCGCAAACACCCGGTTTACATCTCGGACCTCTTCACCCCGCCCCTTAGCCAAACTCATCTTCTGAGTCGGATAGCCGCGTTCTAGCAGTGCCTGGGAGTTTTCGCGAACCTCCTCCGGCGGACCCCCTCCCACACCCTGATAGGTCGGAATCGAATCACGGAACTTGCCACCCAACAACTGATATACGGGCATGCCAGCTGCCTTGCCGACGATATCCCAAAGTGCAATATCAATACCAGCCATCGCCCGCGTAAAGTATCCGGTGCCA
>JADFNS010000028.1 GCA_022563255.1 Pseudomonadota bacterium | reverse complement strand
TACGAGGGCAGGGAGTTTCCCGATTCCAACACGATCATGGTCGATTTCATTATTAACTATGTGCCTGTTGGTATTTTTGGCGTCATCGTTTCCGCCATATTTGCGGCTTCTATGGCGGCCATCGATTCTCTGCTCAATTCCATGACCACCGTGTATATAAAAGATATCCACGAACGGTGGATACTAAAAAACAGCGGCGAGACGGCAACGATTCCTGTTTCGAGATTGGTTACCCTGGTATTTGGCATTCTTACGGCTATTTTCGTCTTCTTCATGGGAGACAATCCGAAGTCCCCATTGGTGGCACTGATGGGCGAGTACACGTCGTATTTGACGGGCGCGATGTTGGGTGTATTCGTGATGGCGATGTTCACTAAGAAAACCAATGAGATCGGCATATGCGTTGGTTTCATTGCCGGCATTTTCGCGGTCGCCTACATGGACGCCCAATACGACTTCAACTGGGGCTGGAAAAGCCCAATAGGGCTCGTTACTACCTGCCTGGTGGCTTTTATTGTCAGTTCGATGACTGGGTGGGAGAAAAAAGACATTGCCGGATACACGTTTGCAGGACAAAGAAAACAATTGATTGCAGAAGGTCGGATCAAGGAAGATGGTGTCTACATTCTACCCGGCAAGTTTGAGAAACGCTCTTTTATCTTGCTGGCGTTCTTTCTGCTGCAATTTCTTTTCCTTTACACCATCGCGAACTAACGACGCAGAATTTTCCGCATGCGCTCAAGCACATCCACATCCTGCTGCAGCATCCAGTAGAGCATGTCGATGAATATCCAGTTCTCCGCGAGTTTGTCGCCATCACGTCGGTACATGTCCACAACACGCATATGCAGTCGCCGGTCAGACGCGGGCAGCCCCATGAACCCACCGCTTGACGTCATCGTCAGGTTCGGCCAGCCGAACCAGCCGGCGTAATTTCCCTCGGCATAGTTGCAGACGTGCCCGTTGAAAACGATGTTGTCGAGGCCCGCGCCAAACGGTCCCTGGTGCTGTTCCTGATATCGGTCGATTGTGAATGTCGCGCCGATGCCCCCCGGACCAAACCAGGCCATGTCTTCATGCCACGTCTTTCGTAGATTGCTGGACGGCGACTCCAGTCCGTCGGATACCAGGTCATCACACATTCGGTTGACAAGTTCCAGTGTCTTTTCCGATTCTGCCTCGTCCTGAATATCAAACAGCAGCCCGTCATGTGTTCGCGGGCCCGGATTGATGATCTCGGCGCCAGTTTGGGTGGGCAACGGCGACACACCTGCTTGCCGCATCACACGTATGATGTCGCAGAAGAATGCTGATTCGCGTATTTTGCCGTCGCCTATTCGACTGAACTCAACATAGGGCAAAAAAGTGATCTTGCCGGTCGCAGGAATTCCCAGCCAGTCATTGTCGAACAAGCCCATGAAATTGCCCATACTGGTTACCCATTCGTCGCCATCTTCGCTATTCGTTCCGGCCATGAATATGTCTTGTCGGCGTTGCATTGCGGTAAAGGCGCTGAACAAGGGTTTCCAGACGGTTTCTGCAACGGCATCGGCGCCGTCGAGTTCGTTGAACGGATGAACGCCACGAAATTGGTAGTCGGAGCTCGTGTATCGATTGAGTACGGTACCCGCTTGATCGGCAGACGCGGATTCGAATTCCTCGTAGAAATTCAGCACCAGTGCTTTGCTGTCCTGATAATCAGCCATTGAGTATCTTTGAATAGTTTAAACGGGTTAGCTACCGGCGGCAGCAATCTGCATCATTAAATCGAGTTCGTTGAATAACATCCACTCTTTAACGATGCGACCATCGACGATCTCATGCTGGGTGATGCCCCAGATCTCAACCGGACGATTCGTCGGGTCGCCGTAAGCACCGGGCCCGCTGTGTGTGCCCGTGGCGCTCCAGCGTTCCGAGGTCAGATAGCCGTCTTTGTCGTTGCCCATCCAATAAACCTCGTCGATCTGCAGCACGAGGTCGGGAAACGCGGTTCCGATCGATGACAGAAATTCCTGGTACGGCTGGACTCCGAAGGACGCTCTATCAGTCGGACCTTGAAATGCCAGGTTGGCATCGTAGGCGGTCGAAAGTACATCGTAGTTGCGCCGGTTCCATAGCTGATCCAGATTGTCACGGACAAAGCGATCCACATCGAATCCCGCAATCGGTGAAATGACAGACAGTGGTTTTTCCGGGCTCGCTGCATTTCTCAAGCCGTCCCAGGTCGCAGTGTCGCGAGGCCAGCCTGGTGGCGGCGAGGCGGCCAATGTCGAAACTATCTGTCCCAGATCGTGGCCAAGCTGCAGCAGCATACTTGAGTTGTTGTATAAGACGTGTTCGAGAAAGATCTCGTTTTCCAAAACGACGCAATTGGCGATCACGAAAACGTCAATAGGTTTGTTAGTCGCTGGCCCATATTTGCTGTCGCCGTCATTCGTGCCACGAATTATTGTGCGATGCGATGTGTGATAACCGACCTCGTCGTTGCCAGCCCAAACAATTTCGTCAGCGATAAGTTTGATGTCCGAGTACGCACCAGTAGTATCGTGCGTGTCCGAGATGATTTTCTCGCAACCTAACTGCAGACCGTAATCGTCGTATACCTGCGATGTGTCGGAATAGGTGTCGCGGATATATTCGACATCGCGGTCCTCCCAGATTTTGTAAGTGATGCGGACGATGTAGTCAATGATGTTCTGATAGGTCGATTCAAATCCGCGCATGCTCTGTTTAGGTCCGAAATCCTCAGGAATTCTGATCTCATGATCGGTGCCGCGACCGGTGTAGTCAGCCAGTGAGATCGAATAGTCCGTCGGCATGTGTTGCCGTTCCAAAGGGGCCGCAGTTTTGGTCATATCTTGTCATTCCTTCAATGGATGGCACGGTACTACGTCGCCTGCCACGAAGCGCACGTATCAGGTCATCATTATAAACGGAATGACTGCGGATGCAAAAAATATAAGCGCAATTAAAACAACTCCGTATAAATGCGGACATCGCACGGCCTGCAATGGGGGCCGTCATGGGTTGCATTCGAAGTCAACTCGGCGGGAAGTGTTTCCTCGGGGTAGCGACTCACAAGAGACTGGTGCAGTGAATCACCGATGTGCCCCTGATCAAGAAGCACGGTTGCGGACCGAGCTTACGGTCAGCACTAGCTGTGGCGCCTCCAACTTCAGTTTTGGGCTGCCGAATCGCAACGGTTTGAATTCCACTTTCATAAGCATCGCTGCGATCTTTGAGTCTTCACCGCGATCGGCAGCACCCGCCACAACGTAGTCCCGACGCTCAAGGTCGGGGACAGCGTCAAGGAGCAGCGCGAAAATCGCCGAAAAATGTCTTGCTGTTTCTTGTGGTGATCGAAATGGCTGTGCCTCTTCGGTGCTTGTAATCGCTGCTCGCCATTATGTATTGCGTTCGAAGTCAAATTCAATAGTATGGCGTGACGTTAGGCTGCAATCAGGCTCGTCCGAATGAGTACCGACATGCTGCAGGCCGCAAAGCGCACTGTTCGCACCTTGCATGAGGTCTTTGATGCTGCCAGCAACGAGGACTTGGCTGGCGTTTTGGCCGCTCACACATCAGAGGACTACCTGTGGCGGGGCATGCACCCTTTCCATGAACAACATAGTGCGCAAGCGGTGGCTGAGATTTTCTGGTTGCCGCTACGAATGTCGCTGACATCCATGCAACGAAGGGAAGACGTATTCATGGCAGGTCGCAACGACGTTGACGGTGGTCAGACCGTCTGGGTCGCCAGTATGGGCCATATGATGGGCTTGTTCGATCATGACTGGTTAGGCATTCCGGCCAACAACAAGATGGTGTTCTTGAGATACGCGGAGTTTGATCGTGTAGAAAACAACAAGATCGTCGAATCGGCGTTCTTCTGCGATGTCATTAGCGTCATGCAACAGGTAGGGCACTATCCCTTACCACCGCAAACCGGTGCCGTATGCCTGTATCCGGGTCCCCGTACGCACGACGGTATCCTCCTCGATGCGCAGTTGCCTGAGGAAGGTGAGCGTACCAGGGTCCTTTTGAACCGCATGATCGCTGATCTCAGCGATTTGAACAAAAGCGCTAATGACGACTGTCCGCCAGAGTTGCTCGCCAAAACCTGGCACGACGATATGATCTGGTACGGGCCCACAGGAATCGGCGCGACTTACACCATTCCACGTTATCAGGAGCAGCACCAATATCCGTTTCGGCAGCATTTAAAAGACAAAGTATTCAACGGACACATCGCGCGTTTCGCCGAGGGCAACTACGCAGGTTTCTTTGGTTGGCCCAACCTGACAAATACGCCAACGGGCGGGTTTCTCGGCCTGCCGGGAAACGACGTTCGCGCCGATATGCGGGTCGTCGACATTTATCGTCGCGATGGCGACAAGCTGGCCGAAAACTGGGTTTTCATCGATCTGCTGCACTATCTGTCTATGCAGGGCCTGGATGTATTGGGTCGACTGAACGAACTGCGCAGATAAGAGAAGAGCCCCTTCAAGAGCTTTTTGGTCCGGGCCGACGGGTTACGGCGCTTTTTCCTTGTAGCGAGCAACGCGAATGTCAGCCTGCGCTTTGTGTCCCGCAAAACCTTCCAGGGCACACAATCGTGAACAAACCTCACCGATTGTCGCCGTTGCTTCAGGCGTGACGCGCTGATAGGTGCAGGTCTTGATGAATTTTCCGACCCATAGCCCACCTGTGTAACGCGCAGCGCGCTTTGTCGGCAGCGTGTGGTTTGTGCCGATGACCTTGTCACCGTAGGCAACGTTGGTCTCGGGACCGAGGAACAGTGCGCCATAGTTGGTCATGTTCTCCAGGAAATAGTTGGGGTCGCGCGTCATAACCTGTACATGTTCACTTGAAATGCGGTCCGCTTCAGCCAGCAGTTCCTCTTCCGTTTCGCAGAGAATAATCTGTCCGTAATCACGCCACGCCTGGCCTGCGACATCCGCAGTTGCCAGCGTCTTGAGCTGCAACTTTATTTGCTCTTGGGTGTCTGCAACCAGCTTCGCCGAGTTGGTCAGCAGAATTGCTGGCGAGTTAGTGCCATGCTCTGCCTGGCCCAGTAGATCCGTGGCGACCATTTCACCGTCGCAGGTGTCGTCCGCAATAATCAATGTTTCTGTCGGACCCGCAAACAGATCGATACCAACCCGGCCGTAGAGCTGACGCTTTGCTTCGGCAACGAACACATTGCCAGGGCCGACCAACATATCCACCGGTGCGATGGTTTCCGTGCCCAGCGCCATGGAACCGACTGCCTGGATCCCCCCCAGGCAATATATCTCGTCAGCACCGGCGAGCTGCATCGCCGCAACAATCGCGTCATTCGGACCGCCGGAGTGCGGCGGGGCACAGGCGATAACGCGTTTCACGCCAGCTACTTTGGCCGTCAGCACACTCATATGCGCGCTCGCAACCATCGGGTATTTGCCACCCGGTATGTAGCAACCGACGCTGTTGACCGGAATGTTCTTGTGGCCCAGCGTCACACCCGGCAAAGTCTCTTCTTCGACCTCGTGCAGCGAGGCCAGCTGAATTTCGGCAAATTTTCGAATCTGGGTCTGCGCGAACTTGATGTCATCAATCGTCTGCGGCGGTAAGCGCGCCATGGCTGCCTGGACTTCTTCGTTGCTTAGTCGAAAAGACTCGGGTGACCAGCTGTCGAATTTCTCAGACAGTTCACGAACAGCGGCGTCACCGCGCGTTTCGATGTCTTTGAGAGTGTTCTCGACGGTCACCTTTACTTTGGCGTCCATATCGGCAGCCGCTGCAGCGCTGATGCCTGATTTGATTACCTTAATCACGGTGCTTTCCTCAATAAATCAGGCGGGTGCTGTTTCAGTCGACAAAGCGCGGCGGTTTTGGATGATCTCCACCGCGTACGATGTACGCTTCGGCGAGTGCAGACCGCTCATTTGAGAATGCGTGTGGCATCCCGATCGGGACCGTGAAGACGTCGCCAGGCCCCATTTCCACTTCACCTTCAAAAAAGTGCACGGTCAGGTGGCCAGCGTGGAGAAGAATGACCTCCTCTTCGTCGCGAGCGTGCCGCTTGCTTGCGGCGCCGGGTTCAACGGCGAGATGACGCACCTGGAATCCGTGCGGCCAGACCATCTTTCCGGCGCCAAGACGCTCGTCAGGTGATGCCGCGCCAATAATCGGGTATTCGTTCAAGCCCGATATTGCGGGCTCAGAATCGGATTCGCCGCGCACTTCGCTGTGCAGAACGACGCAGCCCGCTATCTCGTCGGCGGTGAGCCGGCGCAGCCTGGCCACATCTTCCTTGGTTGTCGCCACCATCGGCTGCTTGCCATCGGGAACAGTCTCGCCCTTTGTTGTGTCTATGAGGCTGCCGCCCTCCATGAGAATCAGTCCATATTTCGCGGCCGATTCGAACACGTATGGCGACCACGTTACCTGACCGGGGTTGTCGCCACCCAGTATTGCGAACATGTAGCCCACGTCGTCACCGACATTCTCGAAGCCCCGGAATACCTGGGTCGGAATCGAAATTGTGTCGCCGGGACTCAGTACAACTTCACCGTCCTCACAATCGGGCCCGAGGTAAAAGGCCCATGTCCCCTTGTGAATGATGAACACCTCAGCGGTCTCATGGCTGTGCTGCGAGTTGATGCAGTTTGGCAGCTGGCGTGCACCGCCGATATTGAATCCGTGCGGAATGTCGATGTGCACGTGTTGGTCCGGATTCTCAGCAACGCCAGGCCCAATAATCGTAAAATTTTCTTTTTCCTCACATCCAGGCGTACGGGCGTCTATGAATGCCGTGGTGCAGGGCCGCAAGTCCTCATAGCGTACAAGGCGGTCCGCCAGCATTTTGCTTAGCTGATTTGCAGATTGCGCGGTTGGGTCCATAGGACGGTATTCCTGAAGCGTGCATTTGCGACTGAACGATCCAGCTTAATGTACTTCGGATGCAATTCGAATTCAAGATCACTCGGCGAAACAGGACCAAGAGCCGTGATATATCAGAGACTATGTAGCAATACGGACTGCATTCGGAGTACAATTCGCGCGCTCGAGTCCGAATGAATACAGGAAGCGACTACCATGGCGGCCACAAACACAGGCGCTTACAGCGCCGCCGACGATCTTGTCGACTATATCCTGGGCATCACTTTTGAAATCTGGGAGCAGGGCGGCGTCGATCTGATCGATCAATACTACAGTGCTGACACGGTGGTCTACGCCCTTGATGGCATCACGCATGGGTCCAAGGCCATGATTGACGGGACCCATGCCATGTTGGCGGCTTTTCCCGACAGACTCTTGCTCTGCGACGATGTTATTGGCGAAGGCGACTGCCACGATGGTTTTTCTTCGCATCGTATCCTGAGCCCGATGACCAACAAGGGCGATTCCATGTTCGGCCCGGCCACCGGCAAGCATGTCCGGATCATGAATATGGCTGACTGTATCGTGAAAGATGGCGTTATCACTGTGGAGTGGCTTGCACGAGATAATCTGGCGCTGGTTCGCCAGCTTGACTTTGACATCACAGAATCAGCGCGGCTCATCGCCGGCAATCGTACTCCAGAGCTGAGCGCCTGGATTGCCGCAGAGATCGAACGTCTTGGCAATACAGCAAAGTTGACGGACGACTCGGTGCTTGCCAGTGTCGCGGCTGACCCGCAGAAATTCTCACAGCAGCTTCTCAATGCTCTATGGCTGAGCGGCGACTCGGCGACCATGGAGTCGGCGTATGCGCCCTACGCGGTGATGCACCGTTCTCCTGTCGAAATCGTGTCGGGCCGCACCGCGATCGGCGAGCACTACGCCGCCTTGCGCGCCGCATTTGCTTGCTCCGCTGCGAGCGTTGATCACATTGCAGTGCAGTCAGCTGGCGGCAATGCTGTTCATGTGGCTTCGCGCTGGGCCGTGTGTGCGACTCACTCCGGCGAGTACCTGGGTGCTGCCGCCACCGGCAAGCCCGTATTCATCATGGGCGTGACACACCGCCGCATAATCGACGGCCGCATTGCGGTTGAGTGGACCGTTTTTGACAGCCTTGGAGTGCTAAGTCAGCTTCTGTAACCATGCCTGAGACGCGTAGCATCATCGATGCCCACCATCACTTGTGGGATCTTAACGCTTGCCACTACCCGTGGCTCATGGAAAAGGGCACGGTGCGATTCTTCGGCGATCCCGCGCCGATTCAGCGCAACTATCTGGTCCCGGAGCTACGCCAGGACGCGGCATGTTTCGATCTCGTCGGTTCGGTGCATGTGCAGGTCGGCGTTGTTGCCGGTGACGAAGTCAAAGAGACGCGCTGGCTCGAGGCCGTGGCAGAGGAGCAGGGTCTGCCGAGCGCTATTGTTGCGTATTGCGACCTGTCCGCTGACAACGCGCAACAAGTACTCGATGAGCATGCAAAGACCTCGCGACTGCGCGCAGTAAGACAGATCATCGGCCGTTCGGCAGAAGAAGACGCGGCCACGGGCAGTGATGCATTGCTCGATAATCCCCTCTGGTGCGAGAATCTTGGAAGCCTGCGTGAGCGGCAGTTGAGTTTTGATTTGCAGCTCATTCCACAGCAGATGGGAAAGATCACCGCAATCCTCGAATCAATGCCTGGTCTGAAGGTCGCGTTGTGCCATTGTGGATCGCCCTGGGATCAGTCAGAGCAGGGTTTAAAGAGCTGGCGCGCGGGACTGCAGAGGCTCGCTCAGTTGGCCGATGTTCATTGCAAGATTTCCGGCTTAAGCATGTTCGATCACGACTGGGACGTGGCAGATCTTCGGCCCATCATTGAATCCTGCATCGAGATCTTCGGCCCCGACCGTTGCATGTTTGGCTCCAATTTCCCGGTCGACAAGTTGCACAAAACCTATGACGATATCTGGCGTGCGTACCTGGCAATTGCTCGCCAGTACTCGGACGATGAGCAAGTGCGCCTGTTCAGGGAGACAGCGGCAGAATTCTACCGACTGTAGGTTTGCCGGCTTTTAGCCCGCGACCTTCGCCAGTTCATTCGCGCCTGCGAGCATCAGGCTTTGGTCCGAGCTCAGCAGAAACAAGCTGACTCCCGCGCTTTTCCAATTCGGAATCTCGGACAGATCTGCTGTAAACATGCCGACGGTCGTGCCGGCGGCTGACGCCTCTTTGCAGATTCGCCGGACGGTGTCGATAACTTCCACGTCAGACGGCGCCTTGCCCATCGCAACGGCAAGGTCGACGCGCCCGATGAATATTGCGTCAATACCTTCGACGGATGCGATTTCGGTAACGTTGTCCAACGCGGCGAGATCCTCAATCTGAACGATCACAACGGTGTGTTGCTTGCTGTGGGCGATGTGATCCGGCATTCGCCTGGTGGTGAATTCCGCTGCGCGAGTCGAACCGGCAAAACCACGTCCCCCTTCACCAAAATGTGCAGCCTTAACGATGTCTTGAGCTTGCTTTGCCGTTGTTACATGTGGGATGAGAACAGCGCTTGCGCCGCTGTCCAGCGCATTCCGGATCTCGGTTGGTGAGTCGTTCGCGGTGCGCACGATACAGGGTCGATCTGCGGCGCGAAATGCGGCGACGGAGAGGTCGACTTCGAGCCGCCCAAAAGGCGCGTGCTCGACATCGACGCAAAAAGTGTCGAGGTCCGAAAGGCTCAGAACCTCGGCGACGATCGGCGCCGGGGTTTTTACGAAGGTTCCCACAATCGTTTGCCCGCCAATAAGACGACTCTTAAACTCATCACAATTCTTGCCCATCAATTTATCCCCAGAGTTTTTCGCTTGCGATAGCGGCGCCATCGGCCATGCACTTCAACTTGGCGTAGACGATATCTTCGTCAACCACACCAAAACCTGCGAAGGTCGAAAATCCGCAGTCACTTCCGGCTATTACGCGATCACGACCCACAATATCGGCAAAGCGGCATATGCGCTCCGCGACGAGTTTCGGATGCTCAATGAAGTTCGTGGTTGAGTCGATGACGCCCGGCACGAGAATCAGATCGTCAGGCAGGTCGGTGTCAGCGAACGTCACCCACTCGTGAGCGTGCCGCGGGTTCGACGACTCAAACAGGAGCGCACCGACGTTTGCTCGCAACGCGATTGGCAAGACCATTTCCATCGGCGCGTCATGATGGTGCGGGCCTTCGTAATTGCCCCAGCAAACGTGCAAGCGAACCATGTCCTTCGGAATTCCGGCCAGTGCATGATTGAGCGCATCGACATGCATAGCCGCCAGCGCTTGATATTCTTCGTCACTTTTGTTCTTGAACATCATATGTCGACCCAGCCCCAAGTCAGGAGAATCGAGCTGCAAAATGATTCCTGCATCGACAATCGCTTTGTATTCGTGTGCCATTGCGTCTGCCAGCGCTTCGAGATAAGCCGCATGTGTTGGGTAGTGCTTGTTCGGCTGAAACAGAGCGATGACCCCCGGTGAAGCAGCATTCATGAAGCACTGAGCCGGCTGGTGTTTGCCAAACGCGGTCAGCAGGTTGTCGATATCGGCCTGCACGGGTTCCATGTCCTTTAGCTTGATATCGCCAACGCAGCAGGGTCGCCGATAGCTTGGCGTTCCGCCGGATCTTGACTGGCGCTCAAGAAAGCCGGGAAAATCCTCAAGGTCACTGGGGGGCTGGCGATCACTGTCACCGCTGAAACCCGAAATACGGTCTTTGATGTACGTGGCGTAGCTGATCTTGCTCATTTCGCCATCACTGACAATGTCGACACCGAACTCAACCTGCCTGGCGACAACATCGTCCACGGCTGCACGAATAATCGTCTTCGCGTTATCCGGTTTTTTGCCCTGTTCCTGCGCGAAAACAACATCTGTCACTGCTGCCGATCTCGGCAGACTGCCAACGTGCGTCGTAAGAATCCTATCCTGACCGCTGTGCATGATTTTCTCCTGTAAGGGATTCCTGTGCGAACAAGTGCAGAAGTTCGTTAGTGACGGCCGCGGGTTGCTCCATAGTGGCAAAGTGGCCGCAGTCGTCGATGATCAAGAGGTCGGCGCCGGGGATCCGCGCGGCCATGTATTCGTGATAAGCGACCGGGCAAAGAGCGTCCTCCCGTCCACAAATTACGGCAGCGGGGCAGCGGATGTCAGCTAGCAATGCAGTGCTATCCTGACGATTTTGGAGCGCGAGCGATTGTCGGCGAAATACTTCGGGCCCGAGATCCATGGCCATATCGAGGATTGTTTCGAGCAACTCGTGGTCGTCGCGGTTGCATTGCGCAAGATACAGTGGTTTGAGTGACTCGACGGTGAGTTTTCGTAGCTCACCAGCAAGTACCTGCTCGATCTGCTCCAGACGCAGTGATTTTCTTTGCGGAGCGTCGGCGAACGGGTTGGTATCGATCAGCGCAAGATGCGACACGCGCTGCGGTGCCTGACGCCAGAGTTCGAAAGCAAGAATACCGCCCATCGACAGCCCGGCGATGGCAAATTCATCGGGCGCGTCAGCGAGTACGCTGGCCGCCATGTCTGCCAGGTTGTCGTGGTTGCCCAGGTACGGGACAAGAACCGGCACGTCCAGCGCATCGATCTGTGCCTGCCACATACGCGCGTCGCACATCATGCCTGGCAGCAACAAAACGTTTCTGGCTGCCATTAGAGGACCGCAATCAAATCTTGCTGTCAGTAAATCGCGCCGAGCCGCCGCGAATCCGCTCACCTGAAAAAACGCGTTTCTCGGGGCTCAGATCCGGATTTTCGATACGCTCGATCAGCATGGAAACTGCGGCTTCACTCATCCGGCCGACGGGCTGTCGAACCGTGCTCAAGTCATATGCTGCGAAACGTGCGGGACCAACACCATCGAAGCCGACGACCGAAATTTCGTCAGGTACGCGCAGCTGGAACGTTTCTCTTGCTTCATCAATACAGCCAATCGCCATCATGTCATTTGCAGCGATCACTGCCTCAGGGTGCGGCTCCATATTGTGGATAATTTCCGCGAACGCGGCACGTCCGCTGGCATAGCTGTAATCGCCAGTGACGATCAAGATGTCCTCGATATCCAGTTCCCCGAGTCTTTGCAATGCGCCGCGAGTTCGGTCCGTACTGACCTGAGAATCTTCGGGACCGGAGATGATGGCGAAGCGCTTATGCCCCGCTCCCACCAGTTGGCCCACCAGCCAGCGCTCGCCTTCCTCCTGATCGCAACGAACAGAATTGATCAGCCATTCAGGATGTGTGCGGTTGTAGAAGATCACCGGGATCTCGGCATGCTCGAGGGTTTTGAGCTGCTCATGACTAAGAGTTACGGCAGTGACCACGCCGTCGACCCGGTACTGCAGCACCTGGTCGAGTGTCGAATTGACATCCCGTTCGTGTTCCAGAGCAAACAACAAGACACGGATGCCATGCTCGGAAAATCGTTGAGTAATCTGTACCAGGACTTCCGGGTAATAGAGATTGGTTTGTCTGGAAATGATCACGGCGACCATGTTGGAGCGCTGCGTGATCAACCCTCGTGCGATGGCGTTCGGGCGATAGCCGAGCTTGTTCGCGGCGGAAAACACGCGATCGCGCATGTCTTTTGACGCACTTGCACCTGTTTGAAAAACGCGCGATACA
Source organism: Pseudomonadota bacterium (assembly GCA_022563255.1). Taxonomy (GTDB): domain Bacteria; phylum Pseudomonadota; class Gammaproteobacteria; order Steroidobacterales; family Woeseiaceae; genus UBA1847. The sequence goes on along the minus strand of JADFNS010000028.1, from coordinate 17,960 downwards.
GCCGACTGAGAGACGCCGGCCAATTCCGCCACATCGTATGACGTAACCCGCCTTCGGGGTATTTTATTGCCGTTTTCAATTCGCCGTTTCACTTGCTCTGACATGTGGCACTCTCCGATGTCCGTTTCAATCCACTGACAATGCTAGGCAATATTGCATCCTCATGCAACGCGGAGGGTCAATAGTGGCATCGGCGCGGCAGGTTTCGTCGTGGATCTTCGGCTGCGCGTTCGCTCGATATCCTGCCAATTATTGGCTTCAGGTCTGCGACTGCAGGTAATTCTGAACGCCAATCTTCCCAATCAAATCAAGCTGGGTTTCCAGCCAGTCCACGTGTTCCTCTTCGGCTACCAGGATCGAATCAAACAGGTCACGACTCACATAATCCTTGTGCGCCTCGCAATACGCAATTGCGGCTTTTAGATCCGGGATCGCATCCAGTTCCATGTCCAGGTCGCATTGCAGCATCTCGGGAACGTCTTCGCCGATGCGCAGCTTGCCGAGCATCTGCAGGTTGGGGAGCCCTTCGAGGAACAAGGTGCGCTCGATCAGTGTATCGGCGTGCTTCATTTCGTCGATCGATTCCTGATGCTCGTAATCGGCCAGCTTGTTGAGTCCCCAGTCCTTCAACATCCGCGAGTGCAGGAAGTACTGGTTGATGGCGGTGAGTTCGTTCTTGAGCACTTTGTTCAGGTGCTCGATGACTGTTGCGTCACCTTTCATAGGTCTGCTCCGGGAGAGGGGAGAATTACTGGGTTGACTGCAAATGTAATAAGCAATAGTAATAAAAAAGCCCCGACACCGGGGCTTTTTCAGGCTGCGGCAGGTCGGTACAGGACCGGTTCTGCTCGATTGCCGGGCTTTTGGCGGCTTTCCGCCAGAATTTCGGACGCCATTTCCTTGCACATTCCGCAGCTGCTGCCCACGCCCAGCTCGCGCTGCAGTCCCCATAAATCCTGCACGCCGGCCTCGGCGGCCTTGCGGATTTGCTTGTCGGTGATAGCATTGCAGATGCAGACGTACATAAATTCAGTCACTTAGCGTATTTAATAGCATTTAATCTCAAATGCGAATGATTGTCAATTAGATTAAGGACGGGTATGAAAAACTTGTTTGATATTTCCGGGAAGGTCGCGCTGGTGACCGGCGGTTCGCGCGGCATTGGCGAGATGATTGCCACAGGCTTTGTCGCCAACGGCGTGAAGACTTATATCTCATCGCGCAAGGCTGAGGTTTGCGATGCGACCGCCGCGCGCTTGTCGGAGCAGGGCGAGTGCATCTCGATCCCGGCCGATCTGTCAACGAGCGAAGGCATTGCCTCGCTGGTGGCCGAGATCAACCAGCGTGAGAGCCAGCTCGATATCCTGGTGAACAACGCCGGTGCGGCCTGGGGCGCGCCCATTGAGGAATTTCCGGAGTCCGGTTGGGACAAGGTCATGGACATCAACGTCAAAAGTCCGTTTTTCCTGACCCAGGCCCTGTTGCCCCTGCTGGAGAAGGCGGCCAGCGCTGCAGACCCGGCCCGCATCATCATGATTGGCTCGATCGACGGCCTGAACGTGAATTCCATGCCGACCTTTTCCTACGGTCCCAGCAAGGCCGCCGTGCATCATCTGGCCAGGACCTTTGCGGCGCATTTCGCGGAGCGCCACATCACGGCGAACGCGATTGCTCCGGGGCCTTTTCCCAGCCAGATGATGGCGCATACGCTGGAGACGATGGGCGACAAGATTCGGGCGGGTGTGCCGCTGCACCGGATCGGCGAAGCCGGCGATATGGCGGGCACGGCGATTTACCTGTGTTCGAAGGCGGCGAGTTATGTGACGGGCGTTGTGATCCCTGTGGATGGCGGGATCACGGGCTGCAAGAGTACGTTGTAAGCCAATGGTCCAAGAGCTGGATTGTGTTGTTGTTGGCGCAGGGGTTGTTGGTCTCGCTGTGGCGAGATCGCTCGCGTTCGCGCGGCGGGAAGTGGTTGTGCTGGAGGCGGAATCCCGGATTGGCATGCACGCGAGCAGCCGCAATTCGGAAGTCCTGCATGCCGGTATTTACTATCCGGAAGGCTCTCTTAAGGCACGACTGTGCGTCACTGGTAGAGAGATGTTGTATCGCTATTGCGAGGAGCATCGTATTGCTTGCAAACGTCTTGGTAAGATCATCGTTGCCACATCTGAAACGGATCTGCAAAAGCTTCGTGCGATCGACGAGAATGCGAGAAAGAATGGCGTGACCGACTTGCGTTGGCTGGATTCGGCGGAAGTTGCCGAGCTTGAGCCAAATGTCGTATGTCGGGCTGCTTTGCTCTCGCCGTCAACGGGCATTGTCGATTCCCATGAACTCATGTTGGCGTTGCAGGCAGACCTCGAGGCGAAGCACGGCGTGGTCGTATGCAACAGCAGAGTTACAAAAGTTGCGATCGAAGACGGAGGATTTCGCCTGACGATTGCCGGCGTTGAGAGTGAGGCGATTACTTGCAAAACCTTGATTAATTCAGCGGGATTGTGGGCGCAGGATCTTGCGGCATCGATCCACGGCCGGCGCCACGACAAAAAGCTGCTGCGAAATGGAATTCCGCAACTTTATTTTTCGAAAGCACATTATTACGCCTATCAGGGTAAGTCACCGTTCGAACATTTGATTTATCCGTTACCCAGTGGGGACGGGCTTGGAATACATGCGACCAACGACCTGGCAGGAGCCGCTCGTTTCGGTCCTGATGCAACGTGGATAAATGCAATTGACTATGCGTTTGACGAGAGTACCAGGGAACGCTTTTTGGCCGCGATCCGGGAATACTTTCCGGATCTGGACAGCGGCAAGTTAGTACCTGCGTACACCGGTATTCGGCCGAAATTATGCGGACCGGGAGCCGCGCCGGCCGACTTCGTTATTCAGGGAGAAGAGGTCCACGGTGTGCCGGGGCTGGTCCATCTGTTCGGCATTGATTCGCCCGGGCTGACGGCGTCGCTGGCCATTGGGGAGCATGTTCAGCGCAGGGGACAAGCGCCTGAAGATTAGAAATAGCCGTGCAGCTCCGCGAAGAAAATGTCGCGGTTTTGTGCGTTTACTGCTTTGATTCCAGCGTATCTTCGCAGACCCACTCGTGCCTGCAGGAATTGCACTGGCGTGTGTTCCCAGATCAGACTGATGCGCGTCTGGCGGTCGCCGCTAATGTTGTCATCCGGGTCGAGGACATCGTAGCTGATTTTCAGGTTATGTCCCTTGCGCGGCATCCAGTTCGCTTCCAGCAGGCCTGCGAAAGCGTCTCGCGATACCCCCGGCGCGATGTCGTCCATTATTCGATCTAGTTCCGCCAGCCAGACGATCGGGCCGGTCTTCAGGCCGCCGAACAGCCCGAACATTTCGCGATCGCCCGTGGCCGCATCGTTAATGTTGACGCTGATTCCGGTGCGCCATCGGGATTGCACGAACGTGCTCACTGCACTCAATTGCTTGCCTGTGTCCACCTCCGGTCCGCCACCATTGCCGTTGGTAATTGACGCTATGGTTGACCAGGAACCGGACTCATAGCCGATTTGCACGCCGCGGTCCGGGTTCGTGAAGTTGATGCCGGTCGCGAGCCGCACAAATGCGGAATCGTCTTGCAGCCGCAGGCCGTACGGCAGGAAGAACTGTCCGGCCAAAAGAAAGAACTTGCGGTTGTTGCTGTTCAGGCGCACATAGGCTTCACGATTGATGCTCGCATTTGGCGCGACTTGTTGATCGATAACGACGGACAGACGGCCCGGAATCAGGTTTGCCTCGATGTAAAGCGTGGCGCGGCTAAGCTCGAATTCCGACGTCTCTTGTGTGTTCGGAGTGTCGATGTAGCGGTAGCCAGCTCGCAGGTTGCCGCCAATCGACAGCCATTTGGCGATCTCGCCGGTCCACATGTCGTTGTCGCCGATCCGTGCGGAAGGTAGCTCGGACTGACCGAATGCGTTGCCATACACGTTGCGCTTGCCGCCACCTGCCGGATGGCTGTGACAGCCGGAGCATTGCATTCCCTTTGAAATGGCGAGGTAGGGTTCCGCCAGCGCTGTATCGAAAACCAGAAGCATCAGTGGCACGACTGACACTGCCCAGGCAATGCGTTTCGCAATTCCCATGCTGTTCACCCCTTTTTACTGGCGATTCGCGCCGTCGCTGATCCATTGGCGGATATTGCTGATGACTTCCGCATCCAACGCTTGCCCGCCGAACGGCATTCTTGAATCGTTGGGGGCCGGTGCGGTTCCCTCGATCTTTTGCACGAGATAGCTGTTGTCCGGATCGGATGCAGCGACGCGCGACAAGGCGGGCTGCTGGATACTGGCAACTCCGACAAGATTCGCGAAACTTGCATCGGCGCTGCTGAGATCCATGCCGCCGGGCAAAGTACCGCTCGTCGGCCCGGTGTGGCAACCCGGAGCGCAGGTAGGCCCGAAGACGCTGGTCTGTATGAAATCGAGCGTCGGGCTCATTGTCGCAGTCGTCAGCGTGAACATCGCCTCGAAATCACCGCCTGCAGTACCGTCGCCGGATGGGAAGTTGCCGGAGAATTCGCCATCGAGTGCGTTTGCGTCGATATCCATTATCAATGAGCCACCGGACCCGAGCAGGCGAACGCGATACGTGTCATCGGGCATCGTCACACCGCTGAGATCGAATGTGGCGCTCATTGGCGCCATGCCCGCAGCCGCAGTAATAGACGCTGCTGTGATCGCTACTTCGTTGCCATCGTTAAAGCTGCCGTCGCCGCCACTGGCTTCCAGGATGAAGGTGTTCAGGTTGACAGTCGATACATCGAGTTCCCTGTCAAACATTGCAATGATATTTGCAGGCGGCGAACTCAACGTGCTGTTCGGCACGGGAGCCAGTGAAGTTACCCGTATCGGATTCGCGGACTGTGCGCGGTCGTCGATGGCCCCGTCCGTGATCCATTGCCGGATGATATTTATGACACTTTGGTCAAGTGGGGACTGATTGAGAGGCATTCTCTGGCCGACAGCCGCGCTGCCTTCAAGCTTTTGAATAAGGTAGCTGGCATTCGGATGACCGGGCGCGACTCGCAGTATCGATGGAACTTCGGAACTCGCTACGTTGACGAGTAAGGCATAACTGTTGGTCGCGTCCAGGAGCAGTCCTTGTGGTGCGCCAGAACCCCGGTGGCAACCGGATACTGCGCAAGTCGGCGTAAAGACATTGCTCTGAATCTCGGAGAAATTCGGTCCGAATGTCGGCGGCGGCACGATTCCTCCTCCCCCAGCGTCGCCACCACCACCGCCACCACCACCGCAACTCACCAGCGCCGGCAAGCAGAACGTTGCCAATGCCAATAGACCGGACGCCCGAGACTCGAATAATTTCATGCCCTGCCACCAAATTGTTGGAATGAGTGTTTCTCGTAAGTGGTCGAATAGGGTGAATTGGTTCAAAATGGATTGAACCTTTCGGCCCCGTAGTGGCTACCTACCAACATGAAGGTACACCTCGACCACACAAAAGCGAAGGATGACCGGCGGGAGCGACGGCTCCTGGAGCGAATTGCGGACGGTGATCGCGAGGCTTTCGACGAGTTGTTCAAGGAATATCATCCACGCCTATTTCGCTTCGTATTCCGAATGACGGCGTCGTACCAAACTTCGGATGAGATTGTCAACGACATCCTGTTGACCGTCTGGCAAAGCGCGCGAGCATTCCGTGGGGCCTCGAAGGTTTCGACCTGGATATTTGGAATTGCATACCGGCAGTCCTTGAGCCGTCTGCGCAAGCGCAAGAACAAGACTGTGCCCATTTCGGACGACATCGCCGACGCCGAGAATCTGCACCAGCGCGTTGAACAGGAGGACTGGTTGCAACGCGGCATTTTACTGTTGCCGCCCAAGCAACTGCTGACCGTCATGCTGGTTTACTATCTGGGGCTGACGTGCGAGGAGACTGCTGCGGCCACAGGTTCGCCTGTAAACAGCGTCAAAACTCGAATGTTCCACGCGCGGCGTAAGCTGCGAGTCTATCTTTCAAAATCGGCGGGGCATCAGTCACCGGAGGACGGTCGTGAGTAACGGGGCAGGCAGCAAGATCCATGCGCAAGTCGAGATGTTGTTGCCGTGGTACGTCAATGGCACGTTGAGTGAAGCGGGTTACAAGCGAGTGCAGGCGCATCTGGATATTTGCGACGAGTGTCGGGACGGTGTTTTGTGGTGCGCGAGTATGCGGGCAGCAGCCCAGCAGGAAGGACCGGTACCGATCCTGCCTGCGACGAGGGCGGCGCACATAATCGACGGTGATCGGGAGCGCGATGTCAGGCAAGTGCAATGGTCCAGCTGGCAACGATGGAGCGTTGCTGCGGCATTCGGGCTCGTTGCTTTGTTTGGACTGTATTCTGGTGGCCCGGGTGTCGTCACTGATGCGAGCAATCAACAGTTTCATGCTGCCTCGACATCGGGTCGCGTTGAGACGGTGGACTACGTCCTGCTGCTGCGCTTCGCCGATGCGGTATCGGTCAGCGATCGCGCGTCAATAGTCGAGGACCTTGGGGTTGGTCACTCAATGCTGAATGGGGACCAGGCCATGATCAAGATCATCGTGCGCCTGCCACCGAAATCGCTGCATGAACTGGAACAGTACGCCGCTGCGATTCAGTCCCGGCATGAGATTGTGTCGGCTGAAATCATTGCATTACAGTTGCCGGTGCGGTGATACCGGTGATTTCCCGGGCATTCATAGCAGCAGCGATGCTGTCCGTAATGTCGGCAGTGACATTTTCCGCGCCGGCTGCAACCGATGCGAATCGGGACATATTGGTGACGTTCGACAATACTGGAGCCATTTCCGGCAGCGTTGGTGCAGGTGCGCCGTACAAGTTTCGCAAGCGTTATACGCTCACCGGCAAAGTGCGGCGCAACTCGGCGGCGATCGCTCGTGAGTATGGCCTTGTCAAGATCGACCATTGGCCCATCGGTTCGCTGTCCGTCTATTGTTTCGTATACAGAGTGCCCGAGGATGTGGATCGTGACGGGATTGTTGCGCAGCTAAACGCCGACGAGAGAGTGGAGTCGGCACAGTTGCTGCAAAAATTTGAGACCCGGGCCGGCACCTACAAAGGCTACAACGACCCATACGCCAAAATGCAGTACGGATTGGAGGTTCTGGATATTGCGGCTGCGCATCGCAAAACGCGTGGTGCGGGCGTTCGTATCGCGATAATTGATAGTCACGCGGACGTCAAACATGAAGATCTGCAAGGCCAGATCCGCCATATTGAGGTCTTTTCAAATTCCCGCGAGACGATCGATACCCATCATGGCACCGCGGTTGCAAGTGTCATCGGCGCTCGTTCAAACAACGCCCTGGGCATTGTAGGGATTGCCCCGAAAGCAACGCTTGATGTGTATGTGTCGTGTTGGCAAGCAAGGCAGAGCGATGCCGTGATTTGCGATAGTTTTTCGTTGTCCAAAGCCCTGGATCGAGTTCTTGAGGATCCGCCGCAGATTCTGAATTTCAGCCTTACCGGGCCGCAGGACGCACTGGTGAGGCGGCTTCTGGAGAAAGCGATTGAGGCAGGGGTGATTGTCGTAGTGGCAAGTCCTGCAATCACCGGACGACGCAACGAGTTCCCATCCTGCATGACGGGCGTTATCGGCATAGGTCGTAGTATTCGCAGTGCCGATCGCGGCGACAAAGTTACGCCCGGTGATGAATTGTTTGCACCGGGGGACGAAATCATGGTGGCAGTACCTGGCAATCAGTACGATTTTCGCTCGGGTAGTTCACTGGCCGCGGCGCACGTTAGCGGTGTGGTCGCACTATTGCTCTCGCTGTCGCCCGATCAATCGACACAGTCAGTACGCCGTATTTTGTTGCAGTCCCAAATTGGCCGTCCGTCTCGTTACTCCGTCAACGCCTGTGAAGTGCTTAAATATTCAGATCCCAGTATTGCATGCAGGCAGTTACAGTAACTTTATTCAAAAAGGGAACATAACGGTGACGGCGAGCCGCGCTTGTGAACGAGCGTCGGTACTGATTATGGGCACCGAGCGATTGGTATCGTGATACCGAATATCGAAGTCGGCGTATGCAAAATTCCCGGTCACTCCGAGTTGCCAATAGCCGTAGCCTTTACCGACAAGATTCGACACATCGTAATAGCCAGCGCCGCCGCCAATAATCCAATGGTCGGTCAATCCTGTTTCTACGAAGGCCTCGAAGTTATGCGAGGCTTGTCTTGTATTGTAGAGATCGGGAGAGTGCGAGTACTCGATCCAGACAAGATCGTTGAAATTTGCAGTTATCGAGAACTCGACATGGTCGTAATTGACGCTTCCAGTCTGCCGCGGATATTCGTATGAGACGGCGAGAACATACACACGCCAATCCTCGGAGATATCGTATGCATAACCCAGGTACGAATTGAGCTCGCGGTCACGGTGCCGGGTGGGGCCGTTGTCGATATCGACCGTGGAGCCCCAGACTCCCAGAAACCAACCGGAATCGAAGAGGACGTCGCCGCCAAGTTGCAGTGCCGAGCCACTGTCGCTCTGAGTAACGCCACGCCTGACGTAGTCAGAGCTTATGGCAACGTAGCCGGAGAACTCCGCGGCCATAGTCGGTGGCAGCGCCAGACCAATGAGCGCCGCGAAAAAGAGACGTTTGATCATGACTCGACTATACGCCGTTACTTACAATTGGTATGTCAATCCGATATACGCCGTTCTCGGCAGCCCCGGTCTCACGCCCGCCGGGCGGCGGGCTGCGATATAAGTCTCGTTGAGCAGATTGTCGATCTTGAGGTAGGTTGAGAGGTGCTCTGTGAAGCGCCAGGTCGCGATCATGTCCCACACGACGTGCGACTCGATCGTTTCCCGCGGGTCGTACGCGCCTTGTCCTGCTTTCGTACGCATCCGGCCGACGACGTTTGCCGCCAGCGTCGTGCGAAAGCGCTCGTGCTTGATGCCGGCCGTCACGCGCAGCTGATGTTCGGGGATGTAAGGCAGGGCGTCGCCGACCTCAACCTGGCCCCACGGCTCGAAACCGGAGTCGAAGGCGTTCCTGAATTCGGCCGCGTTGGTCCAGGTGTAGTTCATGCCGATCGGAAACTTGAATGCGCCGGCTTCAATGGCGTAGTCCGCGCTCAGTTCCAGGCCGCTGACCAGCACTTCGCCGCCGTCAAATTGATCGCCAATCTGACCGCCGCCGCCCGTAGAGTCCGTGACCGTGCCGACGAGATTGCCGTAGTCGTTCCTGAAGTAGATCGCTTCGAAGCTCAACGCGTCGCTGCTGTAGCGCACGCCTGCCTCGAGGTTGATACTGCTTTCTTCGTGTGCCGAGCTGCCCGGGGCCGGCGGGTTAAAGCCCTTGTGCACGCCGGCCAGCAGCCGCCACTCGTCATTCAGCCGATACAGCGCGCCGGCGCCGGGGATCAGCACCTGCGTCGAGTTGCTGCGAACCCGCGTTGGGCCCTGCGCTCGGGTCGGATCCGTCGTGGCGTAGTCGTAACGCGTCAGCGCGATGTCTTCGAAGCGGATTCCCGGCGTGAAGATCCAGGCGCGCGTGCGAATCTGGGAATCCACATACAACGACGTCACTTTCGCCGTGGATACCCGGTTCGTCTGCGATCCACCTGCGGCCGCTGTGGTCAGGACCAGCAGGCCATCTGCCATGCGATAGCCGTCCTGATGCTGGAAGCGGTCTTCCTTGTCTGCGTGCAGTCTCAGGCCCGTATTGAGCGAGATATCGGTCTCGCCGAAGCCCAGCTCCCACTCGATCTTCGCCTGCACACCTTTCGAGAAATACTCGCGATTGTTCGCCCGGATCTGGATCGCGTCGTCGGCGCTCGTGGCGCCGGTCAGGTAACCGTATTCACTGGCGTAGGTCGCCGGGTCAATCAGGACGTCATTGAGGCTCACGCCATTCACTGACTGCGTCTTGTACCAGTTACGCGCGAAGTCGTTGTGGTACACGGTCATTTCACCGCGCCAGTTTTTGGCCGTGTCGATAACGTAGGTCGCCTGGTACTGCCGGTGCCGGCTCTGGAAAATGTCGTTGGCCGACGCCGCGTAGCGGTGGTAGGGGTTCGCGGCGAAATCGGCGTCGGTCAGCCCGAGATAGGTCTCGTCCGAGATCTGGTTGGTGTGCCCGAGCTTGATTCTCAGGCTTTGGTACACGCGGCTCGCCGGGTCGCTGTCGACTTGCAGTTTGGCGATATAGTCCTTGATGTTAAAGCCCGTATCGCCGCCGACCGGGCCGTCAATGGTTTTGAAGCCGGCGCTTTGCGCCTGCACGGTCTCGAGCAGCCAGCTGAAGCGGTCGCCGCGATTGCCAACGTTGACATGCGCGTCCAGCAATTCGTGACTGCCCAGGCGCAAGTCGGCGTTGGCGCTCATTTCCTTCGGGATCGGCGTCGAGATCATGTTCATCGCGCCACCCGTGGTACGCGGTCCGACAGTGACGGCCGCCGGGCCCTTGAGGACTTCTATCGCGCTCATACGGCGCTGGGTCGGAAAGTAATAGGCGGACGATGCGGCATACGGCGCCGGCGCGATCAGCACGCCGTCCTCGAGCAGGGCGATACGTCCACTGCGATCCAGGCCCGAGCCGCGAATGCCGATATTGGGCCGCAGGCCAAAGCCGTCTTCTTCCTGCACGTACACCCCCGGCACCGAACGCAGTACGCGCAGGACGTCGGACTGGCCAAATTCCGCGAGTTCTTCGCTGTCGATGACATGGGCGGAGCCCGGGATATCGGCGGCATCGGCACGTTTGCCAATAATCGTAACCGTATCAATCTCTTGCGCGTCGTTTGCATCGCCCTGGGCGAACGCGAGCAGCGGACAGAGCAGCAGGGCGCCACCGATGCCCGTACAGAGGTGAGTTAGCTTGGCCATTGCGGTTGCGAGTTTAATGGTAATGCGAATGATTCGCAACTGCGACAACTACGTACACGAAACGTAGGTGCGGCTCCTGGCCGCGACGGTCCCGCGATATACCCGCAGCGACCTGTGAACCAGCCACTCCCAACGCGGCTGGCTTCGTGGCATCATCGGCGCATGAGCGAACACGCCCGCAAACTTTTGATCGTCGAGGACGATCCCGGTCTCCTGAGCCAACTCAAATGGTGTTTCGAAGGCTACGACGTTTATACGGCCGAGAACCGTGAGCAGGCGATCGCCGAACTGCGGCGCCACGAGCCGACCGTTATCCTCCAGGATCTCGGCCTGCCGCCCAACCCCGAAGGCGTCGAGGAGGGACTGGCAACGCTGGCTGAAACCCTCAAGCTTGCGCCGCACACCAAAGTCATAGTCGTGACAGGAAACGGCGATCAGGAAAATGCACTGACCGCCATTGCGCAGGGCGCTTACGATTTCTACGAGAAGCCGGTCGATACCGACACACTGAAACTGCTGGTCGATCGCGCGTTCAATATTTCCGAACTTGAGCGCGAGAACCGGCGTTTGCAGAGCCAGGTCAACGAGTCGCCGCTCGACGGCATCGTCGCCGCGAGTGAAGGCATGCTCGCCGTCTGTCGCATGATCGAAAAGGTTGCGCCGACCAACGTCACCACCTTGCTGCTCGGCGAAAGTGGTACCGGTAAGGAATTGCTCGCGCGTGCGTTGCACCGTCTGAGTCCACGTGTGGACGAAAATTTTGTTGCGATCAACTGTGCTGCGATTCCCGAGAACCTTCTCGAGTCCGAGCTTTTCGGCCACGAGAAGGGTTCGTTCACGGGCGCGCACAAACAAACGATCGGCAAGGTCGAAACTGCCGGTGGTGGCACGCTGTTTCTGGATGAAATCGGCGACATGCCGATGCCGTTGCAGGCGAAGATGTTGCGTTTCCTGCAGGAGCGCGTCATTGAGCGAGTGGGCGGTCGTAAGGAAATACCGGTTGACGTGCGCGTTATTTGCGCCACGAATCAAGACCTCGGGGAACTGATCAAGGAAGGCCTGTTTCGCGAAGACCTGTACTACCGCGTCAGTGAAATCACGATCAATATTCCGCCGTTTCGCGATCGCGAAGAGGGCCGCCTGATCCTGGCGCGCAGCTTGCTTTCCAAGTACACGAAGTTACAAAAACGCGCGATCAACGGTTTTGCCGACGACGCATTGCACGCGATCGAAACCTACGGTTGGCCGGGTAACGTGCGCGAACTCGAGAACAAGATCAAAGGCGCCATCATCATGGCCGACGGCAAGATGCTCTCAGCGCAAGACCTCGGTTTGGAGGCGAGCGAAGCGGAGCCCGAGTCGCTCAATCTGCGCGAAGTCCGTCAGCGATCCGAGTCAAAAGCCATTCGCGTCGCGCTCACCAGGAGCTACGGCAATATCTCCAAGGCAGCCGAGCTGCTGGGGATCACGCGCCCGACCTTGTACGACCTGCTGAACAAATACGGATTGTCGGCGGATTCGTATTCCAAGAAAGCCGCCCCGTAAGAGCAGGCCTTGCCCCCGACGGGCGTACACGCACGATGTTCACGCCCGCGAGGTCCGCTCCTGTTCGCACATGGCCGTCCACCGACCTTGCGACGATGAAGGTGAATTGCCTGCCGGGAGCATCCGGCTTCCAGCAAGTAACTCACCGTTTCAGATGTTCGTGTCGGTGCGAGGTCCGCTCCTACAGGGTCTTGAAGGTATCCGGGTTCAGGTCGTGGCGGGCCAGGAGTTTGTAGAAGTCGGTGCGATTGCGCTTTGCCAGGCGGGCGGCCTGGCTGACATTGCCCACCGTGATCTGCAGGATCTGTGACAGGTAGTTACGCGTAAATTCATCGCGGGCGTCGGTGAACGATGCGAGCTTGCCGGCATGTTTTCCCAGGGACTGCTGCACCAGTTCGCCGCTGATCACGGGCGAGCGCGACAGCGCGACATTTTGCCGTACGACGTTAAACAGCTGTCGTACGTTGCCCGGCCATTCTGCGGTCACGAGCATCTCGACGGCCTCCGGCGCGTAAACTTTTCTTTCCTGATCGGCTTCTTTCGCGATGAGTTGCAAAAAGTGTGCGACGAGCAGCGGAATATCTTCGCGGCGTTCGTTCAACGTGGGCAACTTGATATTGACGACGTTGAGCCGGTAGTAAAGGTCTTCGCGAAACAGGCCGCGGCTCATCAGGTCCTGCAAGTCTCTGTGTGTTGCCGAAACAACCCGTACGTCGATCTCCTTTGCGGTGGTACTGCCGACAGGACGTATCTGATTCTCCTGCAACACGCGCAGCAATTTGACCTGCAGCCGCATCGGCATGTCGCCAATTTCGTCCAGCATCAAAGTGCCGCCGTCGGCGGCCTGAAACAGTCCCTCGTGTTTGCGGATCGCGCCCGTGAACGCGCCTTTTTCGTGGCCGAACAGCTCGGACTCCAGCAGGTTCTCGGCCATCGCGCTGCAGCTGATCGCCACGAACGGTTTGTTGTGCCGCTCGCTCGCATTGTGAATCGCCTTGGCGAGCAGCTCTTTGCCCGTGCCGCTCTCGCCCGTGATCAGGACGCGCGCATCCGTCGCCGCGACCATCTTGGTCTGTTCGATAATTTCTTTGAGCGCCTGATTCCGCGTGATGATTGCGGCGGCCCAGCCCTCGTTGACCTCATGCGTGCCGGAAATCTTCAGTGCGCGCTCGACCAGGGACATCAGTTCGTCTTTTTCGATCGGCTTCGTCAGGAAGCCGAACGCGCCATGCTGCGTCGCGGTGACCGCGTCCGGAATCGTGCCGTGCGCCGTGATGATGACGACGCGCAGCCCGGGCGAGCGAGTCTGCAGTTCCTTGAGCAGCCCGATACCGTCCATTTTGTCCATGCGCAGGTCGGTGATGACCAGGTCTGGCCGGAAGCGGTGCAGGGTGCCCAGCGCCTTCTGCGCGGACTCCACGGCCTTGACGTCGTAGCCCTCGGCACGGAGCCGGATGCTTAACAGGCGCAAGAGCCCCGGGTCGTCATCGACGAGGAGAATCTTGCCGTGTGCTTTGGGTTTGTTGTTTGCCATTTTTGGAAATCATCGCGCGCAAGGCGCGCTCCTACTCCTGTTCTCTTATGGAGCGTTCTATTGAGGTGATTGCCCCGAGTTTTTGCTCAGCGACCGCGAGTTCGCTGCGCAGGCGGCGATTTTCGGTTTCCACCGTAGTCAGGCGCTGGCTGATGGCCTGATTCTCGGTCTGCTGCGCGCGCGACGACGATGCTCGCAGCCGGCGTGTCTCGGCCTTCGCAACGACCTGGCTTTCGGCGCTGTTCAGATGAATTTTAGCGAGAGCGATCTCGGCCGGCGTCAACAATACCGCCTGCGCGAGCACTTCGCGCAACAGGTCTTGCGCTTTTTCCGGATCGGAGCCGGGGTGTCCGGGCGTGGCCAGCACCAGCCCCAGGCGCAGGTTTGCTGACGGGCCTGGCGTCAGCTGCGCTGCCGCTGTGGCGTCGGCAAAGATTTCAGCCTGTGCGGCCGGATCGTGGCCGGCGAGTTTGCCCAGTTCCTTGATGTACGCATCGGCGTCCGGCGCCCCGAAGATCACCGGTTCGCTGGCGCTGGCGGCGATCCTGCCCTTGATCCAGTCGGTTGTCTGCGTGCAGGTGGACAGCGTCGCCACGACCATTGCGGTCGCCGCGATTTGAGCCCATTTTGCCGTGCACCTGCCCTTATCCATTTGCAGCCATTTTTGGTTGTGCGACATTGCGCTGTTGCGGGATATTCACCCTGAAGTGCGCACCCGGAAATTCATCCGAGTCGATCAATTCTACCGATCCGTTGTGTGCCTGTATGCATTCAAGCACGACCGACAGACCGATACCCGTGCCGTCCAAATGACCCCCGGCTTCCTGGCGACCCTGGAAAAATGCCTCAAAAATTCTCGAGCTGTCTGCGTCGGGAATGCCGGGGCCCGTATCGCCAAATTCGATGACCAGGCTCGATTTCTTGCGGTGCGCGCGGATCGTGATCAGGCCGCCGGGCGGTGTGAATTTGACCGCATTCGACAGGAGATTATCCAGCACTGTGCGAATTTTTTCCTTATCGGCATTGACCATAATGTCGTCGATTTCCAGACGTAACTGAATATTGGCCGCTTTCAAGGCCAGTCGCTGGGCCTTTGCGACCGAAATCACTTGCGCACGCAGTTCGAAATCCGACAGCGTCAGAATTTCACTTTTCGTCTGCCAGGCGCTGAAACTGAGAATATTTTCGATCAGTTGCTGCAGTTTCAGACCGTTCATGCGCAATATGTTGGCCACTTCTCGCTTCGAGTCGTCCAGTTCCCCGACGGTCCCGTCGAGCAACAGCTCCGTGCCTTCGCGAATATTGGCCAGCGGCGTTTTCAATTCGTGCGACATGTGCCGCAGAAACCTGTTTTTTTCCTGCGCCAGTTCCAGCAAGCGCAGCCGCAACCAGTCGAGCTGCCGGCCGAGCCGTTGCAAGTCCGTGGGTCCCTTGATTTCTATCGGTGTCGAGAAACCGCTCGCGCCGAGCTGACGGATCGCCTGGTCGATTTGCCGAATGGGTCGTGCGACGAGCAGCGTGAAAGTCAGCACGAGCAGGAACGTGCCGGGTATGATCGCCGCGACTTGCCAGGTGGAGATGCGCTGCGCATTGCGCGCGGTTTCCTGCAGCGCCGACAGCGTGGCGTCAACATGGGCGGTCAATTGACCGGTCAGTCGGCCGATACGCTGGCGCAGCGGCACGAACATCCCGATCGCTGCTTGCAACTGTACGTCGTCCGCATGCACGTTCGACAGTATCGCCACGATCCGGCGCGCATCCTGACCGAGCGGTGCGGCCAGTGAGGTGGCGCCGGCCGTCTCGACCATCGGCGCCATTTCTTCGAGCAAGGTCGCGAACGCCTGCAAATCCTGCTGCATCAATTGCAGGCTGTCCGGGTTCTTCAGGATTTGATATTGCCGCGCGACGCGCTCCAGCGAATTGATTTGTTCGTTGATGCGACGATTGTTCTCGGCAGCGGCCACGCCCGTGAAGACGAGCTGTTCGCTTTGCTCGGCAACGCGGTCGAGATTGACCAGCGCCCAGACCACCGCGATCAGGAGCGGCAGGGCGACCACCCCGAAACCGACCAGAATGAGTCCGTTAAGCGACCTTGGGCGAGGAAATCTCATGGTAGAAAGTCTACCACTGCGGTAACGCGGGGCAAGACGGGCCGCAGTCCTTACGCGGCCCAATAGGCGCTTGGATCCTGTGCCGCGATCTTGCGCTCCCACTCGAGACTGGTGCGTACGATCGTGTCGAGATCGTCGAATTTCGGCGTCCAGCCCAACACCTCGCGTACGCGGGTGGCAATGGCGACCAGTTCGGGCGGATCGCCGGCTCGCCTGGGTTCCTCGCTTATGTTCAATGGCTCGCCGTTGGCTTTTTCGACGGCCGCCAGCACTTCGCGCACGCTGTATCCGTGCCCGTAGCCGCAGTTGAGGACGGTCGATGCGCCGCCGTTGCGCAGATAAGTCAGCGCATCGAGGTGGGCCATCGCCAGGTCTTCAACGTGAATGTAGTCGCGCAGGCCCGTGCCGTCCGGCGTTGGGTAGTCCGTACCGTAGATAGCAACACCCGACCGGCTTCCGGTTGCGGCTTCGCACGCGACTTTGACGAGCAAGGTCGCGTTGGGAGTGGACTGGCCGATGGTCCCGGTCGGTTCGCAACCGGCGACGTTAAAGTAGCGCAGTGCAACGTAGCCGGGGCCGCCCGCGGCTGACAGGTCACGCAGCATCCACTCCGTCATCAGCTTGGACGTGCCATAAGGGTTAATGGGCTGCGTTGGGGAATCTTCCGAGGCTTTGCCGCCGTCCGGGATGCCGTAAACCGCTGCCGTCGACGAGAACACGATGTTCTTCACGCCGTGATGTGCGGCGGACTCCAGCAACGTGCGGCTGGACGCCGTGTTGTTGCGGTAGTACTTCAGCGGATCCGCCACCGATTCCGGCACGATCGTGTGCGCCGCGAAATGCATGATCGTGTCGATGTCGTTGTCTGTGAATATTTTGTCCAGCAGCTGCTGATCTCCGGTGTCGCCGATGACGAGTTCGCCAAAGGTGACCGCCGCCTCAAATCCCGTGCACAGGTTGTCGAGCGTGATGACGCTTTCGCCCGCCTGTCCGAGCTGCCGGACGACGTGGCTGCCAATGTATCCGGCGCCACCGGTAACCAGTATCTGTTTGTTTTTCATCAATGTTTTCTCTTACTGTGAACCGATCGCCGGGTAAGGGGACAAAGTCTAACAATATCGCACGCCGCAGGCATGTAAGGTTAAACTCCGCACTCTATGATTTCGAAAACGAGACTGAAGGTAATCACGGTGGCTGTCAGCCTGCTGACTCTTGCCGGATGCGGTGGCGGATCCGGCACGCCCGCGAACAATGCGCCCATTGCCAGGGCCGGTGCGGATCAGTCCGTTGACGAATTTGCGGCCGTGATCCTGGACGGCAGGTCATCGTCGGATGCCGATGCCGGCGACACGCTCACCTACGCCTGGACGCAGACCGCTGGCACAACCGTCACGATCACGAACGCCAGTACGGCGCAGGCCGGCTTCGACGCTCCGGATGTCACCGCGGTGAACACTCCCGACATGCTGACGTTCCAGCTAGCAGTCAGCGACGGTTCGCGCAGCAGCACGGATACGGTGACGGTCACCGTGATCGACGTGGGTTTGGGGGCCAACAGTGCGCCGACGGCGAACGCCGGTGGCGATCAGACCGTGGGCAATCTCACGATCGTTACCCTCGACTGCACGGGTTCGATGGATCCCGACGGCGACGCGTTCACGTACGCCTGGTTGCAGATGGCGGGCACAAATGTGACGCTCACGGATGCGAGCGTTGCGCAGCCGAGCTTCACAGCGCCGGATGCGACAATGCCGCAAGTGCTGACTTTCCAGCTGACCGTCGACGACGGCACGGACAACGCGACCGATAGCGTGGACATCACGGTGCAGGAAGCGCTGAGTCAGGTGATCGTGGCAGGTCAAGTTTCATACGAAATCGTGCTGCCCAATATCAATTGCGGCCTGG